>CAZNAT010000136.1:0-1657 GCA_964571245.1 uncultured Methylobacterium sp. | reverse complement strand
GATGATGCTGGTCTGGATGGCCACGATCTGCGAGGCTCGTTAAGTGAAAGAATTCATTATAAAATATTTCCCGTATGCGGGGTGCGTTCCGGCGCCCCGTCCCCTCCCTCCAGAATACTCACGAACCAACGACCCTCGATCATGAAGAAAATCGGCTCTTCGTCGTTTGACGACGGTAAAAAGGGATGACTGACATCCCTGAGATCGAGTATCTACCTGGGTTCTCTGAGGACGCAGATAGGCAAACGATATGGGAGCAGTCATCCCGGTGGGGATTTTGGGGTACGAGGGTCAAGTGATCAAGGAAGTTCGACAGGACGAAGCGACAGGCAAGGTGACGGTGGTGTGCCGGCGTGACCGGCGCCATCGCCCCGTGGACTCGAAGAACGGACGTGCCGGTCCGATCAATCGCTGGTTGCGGCGAACGGTGCGGGATATTCCCTTGGGTGGCCGACCCTGCGAGGTCGAGATCGAGTACGCGCAGGTCTTCCTGTCGCCGTCGTGCGTGCGCGTTGAAGCCCTGCCGTTTGTGGCGCCCGGCACCCGGGCGACGCGGCGCTTTGCCCGCCTGGTGTCCGGGCTGTGCCGACACATGCCGATTGACGCCGTGGCGCGGCACACGGGGTTGTCCTGGCACTCGGTGAAGGCGCTCGATGCGGCCTCGCTGGCCGAGACAGTGGTACCGCCGCGTCCTGAGTTGCTCACGGGCATCCGCTATCTGGGCGTCGACGAGGTGGCGCGCGCCAAGGGGCATGACTACGTGACCTTGGTTTATGACCTGACGCCCGGAGAGCGCTGTGGCCGCATTCTGTGGGTGAAAGAGGGGCGTGACGCCGCTACCCTGCTGGAGTTCCTTGATGCGCTCTCGCGAGAATGCGCGGACGGCATCGAGGCGGTGGCCATCGACATGGGACTGGCCTATATCGCTGCCGTGCAGAAGGGCTTGCCGTCTGCCGCCATCGTCTTCGATCGCTTCCACGTCATGCAGATGTTCAGCAAGGTGATCCGCGATTGCCGGCGGGCGCAATTCAAAGAAGCGAAGAAACTCGACGATCTGACCGGTCAGCAGACCATCAAGGGGAGCCTGTGGCTGCTGCTCTCCAATCGCAGCACACTCAAGGACTCCGACCAGAGCCGGCTTGACCAGCTGCTGGCGCAGAACCAGCCGCTCGCGACGCTCTACACCCTCAAGGAGCAGTTGCAGCGCTTGTGGCATCAACCCACTTCGTCCGCTGACATGGCCGCCCGCCTTGATGACTGGTGCGGCTTGGCCACCGCCGCCAGGATCACTGGCTTGGCGAAATTCGTGAAGACTTTGCAGTCGCATCGCTCCGGCATTTGTGCCTACGCCGATCATCAGATCACCACGGCCCGGCTGGAGGCCGGCAACGTGTCCATTGGCCTACTGCGGCGTCGGGCGCGGGGGTTTCGTGACACCGCTTACCTCAAGCTCAAGATCTACCAACTCAACACCCCGGATACGCCATCGTTCCTCTATGCCAATGTCCCGGCGCCTGCTTCAGCAACCCGGATGTCCACCGTATGAAAACGACGAAGAGCCGAATTTTGCAAGGGGTCGCGGTTCAATACGCTCTCGCTGAATACCAACGAAATGCATTGGACCCATTACGAGAAGTTGATTGTTTCTTACCTGCTC
>CAZNAT010000135.1:1407-1760 GCA_964571245.1 uncultured Methylobacterium sp. | reverse complement strand
TCGAGAGCAACCAGCGGCCGGTGACGGTCACGGTGCTGCTCAAGCTGGCGGAGCGGTTTCAGGTCGATCTCGCCGCCTTGGGCGGGGAGGGCGACGAGCGCCTGCAGGCCGACCTGATGGAGACGCTCTCCGATCCGATTTTCGAGGCGGCGGATGTCAAGGCGAGCGATGTGCGCGAACTCGTTGCGCAACTGCCGGCGATGGGGCGGGCATTCGTGACGCTCTATCAGGCCTATCGGCGCGGCGGGGCGGGGGATGCCGGGTTGGGGGACGATCCGGATGCCGAAAGCCTTCCCACCGCCATCCCTTCCGAGGAGGTGACCGAATTTCTCCAGAAGCGGCGCAACCATTTT
>CAZNAT010000135.1:0-1397 GCA_964571245.1 uncultured Methylobacterium sp. | reverse complement strand
GCCGCCGCCGAGCAACTCTGGCTCGAGAACGGTCTGGCATTGTTCACGCTGCAGCAGGATCTCGTCAAGGTGCTCAATGCGCGCTTTGCCGTGGACGTCGAGATTGTTCCCGCCGAGGCGATCCCGGGGCTCTTGCGCTTCTACAACCCGCTCACGCGCCGCCTCCAGCTCTCCGAGTTGCTGCCGCTGGCGAGCCGCACGTTTCAGCTCGCGCATCAGATCGCGTTTCTCGGCTACCGCAAGGAGATCGACCAGGCGGTTTCGGGCGGCAAATCCTCAAGCCCCGAGGCAGATGCACTGGCAGCCTCAGCGCTGGCCAATTATTTCGCCGCCGCCGTGATGGCGCCCTACGACCGTTTTCTCGAAGCGGCGAAATCCACCCGCTACGAAGTCAATACGCTCCAGCATCGTTTCGGGCTTTCCTTCGAGCAGGTCTGCCATCGGCTGACGACGCTTCAGCGCCCCGGCAACGAGGGTATTCCGTTCCATCTCATCCGGGTGGATATCGCCGGCAATATCTCGAAGCGGTTTTCGCTCTCCGGCATCCATATCGCGCGGTTCGGCGCGGCGTGCCCGCGCTGGAATGTCTACGATGCCTTCGCGACCCCCGGCATGTTGCGCGTGCAGGTCTCGCGCATGCCCGATGGCGCCTCGTTCTTCTGCATTGCCCGGACGTTGACCCCGGCGGGGCGCGAGGTGATGCGGGGCGGGCTTTCCCAGCGCGCCGGCACGCTGGCGATCGGGCTCGGGACCGCGCTCGCCCACGCGCGCGACATCGTCTACGGCGACGGGCTCAACCTTGAAGACCCGCAGATCGTGACACCGATCGGGGTTTCCTGCCGCACCTGCCCGCGCAATGATTGCTCGGATCGGGCGATGCCGGCGCTCGCCCAGCGCCTCGTCATCGACGAGAACAAGCGCGGGCTTTCCACCTATTCGATTGCGAGATGAGATTTTCGCAGGTTAAAAACGGGTTCAGTCTATCCAGGGGAGTGAAGATGTCGTCCAAGCTCGATCAGCTCAAGACCATGACCGTTGTCGTCGCCGATACCGGTGACATGGGGGCGATCGAGGCGTTCAAGCCCCAGGATTGCACGACCAACCCGACGCTGATCCTCAAGGCAGCGGAAATGCCGGCCTATCAGGGCTTCGTCGACGAGGCGGTGAGCTGGGCCGGCAAGCAAGGCGGCACGCCCGCCGGTCGGATCGATGCGGCCTGCGACCGGCTGGCGGTGACCTTCGGTGCCGAACTGACCAAGCGCGTCCCGGGGCGGGTTTCAACCGAGGTCGATGCGGATCTCTCGTTCGATACGGCGAAATCGGTTGCCAAGGCACGGGCGATCATCGCCGATTATCAGGCGCGCGGGATTGGCCGGGAACGTGTGCTGATCAAGATC
>CAZNAT010000134.1:0-1794 GCA_964571245.1 uncultured Methylobacterium sp. | reverse complement strand
ATGAGCGCGCGCGGCTCGGGTGCCTCGGGCCATGGCCGCGCCAGCGGCGCCGGGGCAGGGGAGGTGAAGGGATAAAAAGACACCAAGCGATGCACTCTTGGACACGAGGGAGCGTGAAGGGCCGGAAAAGCGGGAGAAGAGGTCTTATGCTCCAAAGGAAGTATTGCCCTCCAAAGGAAGTCTTGCGCTCCATAGCGTTTCGCTGCGCATCCGACAACGCAGGAGGCTGTTAAAAAGACACCGTATTTCAGCGTCGAGGCCGGATTGGTAACCAAAACTGGAAAGTTTGCGGGCACTCTGCCACCATGGCCGTTCGCGAGGGCGGTGCCGGCTGCGGCCGCGCGGGCTTTCGGTTGGGTGAATTTTAGGCAAGGTGGGTTTGATGGCGCTCGACTCGAATTCCGTGCACAATGCCGCTGCCGGTCAGGCACGGAGCGGGGCCGCACGCCGGGCGCGGGGGGCAAGCGTTGCGACCCAACGCTTCGTCAGCTGGATGAAGCGCGACGCGCTGCCGTTCTGGAGCACCAAGGGGTGGGATGCCCGTCGTGGCGGCTTCCACGAGCGGTTTTTCTTCGATGGTTCGGCGGATGATCTCGTTCTCCGTCGCACGCGGGTGCAATGGCGGCAGATCTATGTTCTCGCCCATGCCAGCGAGCTTGGCTGGTGCGATGGCCTCAAGCTCGCCTTCAAGGGGCTGGAGCGCCTCGTCGAAAAGGCCTGGGCGCCGGATGGTGCGCCCGGGTTTGTCCATATTCTCGCGCCCGATGGCTTGGTGGCCGAGAGCAAGCGTGATGCCTATGATCACGCCTTTGCCATTCTCGCGCTCTCCTGGCTGGCCAGGGCCACTGGCGACGCCCAGGTGCGGGCCTTGCTCGATCTCGTGCTCGGCTTCTGCGAGAAGGCGTTGACCGACGACGCGGGCACCCTCCGGGAGGCGCTGCCCGAGGAGCTGCCACGGCGGCAGAACACGCATATGCATATGCTCGAAGCGATGCTGGCTGCGGTGGAAACCGTCAGCCATCCCGAGGCGGCCATCCGGGCCACGCGCTACCGGCGCATGCTGGAACACGTCTTTCTCGACAAAGCCAGCGGGCTCCTGCTCGAATTCTTCGATGAGGAGTGGCGGCCGATCGTCGAGGAGGGGGCCTCGGTCGTCGAGCCCGGGCATATGGCGGAATGGGTGTGGCTGATCCGGAAGTACGAGCGTCTGCTCGGGCAGAGCGCCTCCCCGCTCGGCACGCATTTGCTCGGCGCCGCCTTGCGGGCCGCCGAACCGCAATACGGCTTTCTGCTCGATGAAATCGATTCGCTCCAGAAGGTCCGGCTGGCCTCGCGCCGGATGTGGCCGCAGACCGAGCTGATCAAGGCGTGGCTGGCGCAGGCTGAAGCCGGCGTCGAGCGCGCCGACGAAGCCGCCGAGCACCTCATCGAGGCGCTGATGGCAACCTATCTTTCCGGCCCCTTCGCGGGCGGCTGGTATGACAAATACGACGGGCAGGGCGGGATTTCGACCGATACGGTTCCGGCCAGCACGCTCTACCACGTGTTTCTGGCGGCGGCGGAAGCGGATCGGGTGCTTGGCCCCTAGGGGGCGTTGCCGGTGCACCCCGCCTGCCTTGCGGCGGCATCGGGCGGGCCGCGCCGGATGTGCGCAGAACGAAAACAGGCCGATAACCGCCCAATGTGCCAGCAAAAGGATACCCGGAGCAAAGGATACCCGGAGCCCGGAAAGCTCGATCGGGTGGCTCGCATGGTCGGAGTGGCAGGATTTGAACCTGCGACCCCCTCGTTACG
>CAZNAT010000133.1:0-1860 GCA_964571245.1 uncultured Methylobacterium sp. | reverse complement strand
ACAGGCCGTATCTTGACGATCACGCGGCGCGACCGGAACGCGCCCAATCGGTCGCGCGATCTGAGCACCCGTGCAACGCTCGCGCCACGTCCGATCCGGCTGCCGTCGAAGCGGCCACGCCTGCCGGTTTTTAGCCCTGCGCGCTTTGCCGCTTTCACGACGCGGCTCAGGTAGCGCTGCTCCTTGCCCCGGCAGCGCATCCGGCCCAGGTGCGGTTCGAACTCATCATCGCGCATAGCGGCGTCCTTCCATACCGGAATGACGCTCCCCGCCGATAAGAATGGCGCGTCCTCGCCAGAGCGCAAGGAGTCTCGCGATTGGGATCGGAAAAGCCCAGAAAACCGCCATTCCTGGCAACCCTGTCTCGCACTCAAAGGGCGAGTCTCGCAAAAGCCTTCAAAAAACGATGTGCAGACAAACACTTACAAAATCGCGAGATTTTGCCTCTATCTTGCCGTCAAGCCCGACTGCCACCTGCCGCCCCAGACGCCCGCTTTGCCTTCCCGCCTTCCCGATCAAAAAAGGGGAGCGGCGCCATGCGGCACCACTCCCGCGAACCTGCCCCTTCAACAGCGCATCGCCTTATTGCCAGCCTGCCTGTTCGGCCTGACGCAGCGCCCGATTGCACCGCTTCAGCCTCTTCTCAGCGGCCCTTAATTCGGCTTCGATCTGCCGCCGTTCTGCCGCGTCATCGCACCATGAAAGCTCCGCGCGAAGCTCCTCGATCTGTTGTTCAACCGACATCTCATCCTCCTGATACAAGCGAAAGATGAGCCATCGCCCGGCGGGGAGCGGGTCGGGTCAACCACCGCGCAGCGGCCGCGAAGCGGGCGACGGGGGAGCCGATTTTCTCGTCGCCGGAGTGGAGCGAAGCGGAACGCAGGTGGCGTGAAAATTGGGGGAACCGTCGATGGTTGAGGCGGTCCGTTCGCCGCCGGATACTCGGTGCTTGCTGAGCGGATTTCTTCCTCTCTGCAGGCCCGCAAGCGCGTTCCGGTGCAGGAAAAGGCCCACGCCGAGCCCTCAAGGCATGAGGAAAGCCCCGCGCCGGGTGACCGGCGCGGGAGCGATCCGGCTCAGTCGCCGGGGTTCCAGATGACAGCGAACGCGTCGTCGTCGTCCTGCCCGGCGGCGCGGCCGAGATTGGCGTAGAGGGTGCGGCCGCCAAGTTCGGGGGCCGACATGGCGAGGCGGACATATTCGCGCTGGCTCACCTCGCCGGTGCGGATCCAGCCGCCGCCCAGTTCGACGCCGTTCGACAGCACGCGGTAGTCGGGCTGGTCCCCGGTCTTACCGCGATTGGGGATGATGGCGATCTCGGCATTGACCGAAAGCGTCTTCAAGGCGCCCCGGAACGAACCGTCGTTCTGGCGCTGGACATGACCGATTGAGGGCATTTCTCGTCTCCTTGCACATTCGCCCGACCCGATGCCGGGCGATGGGCGGACCGAAGGGACGGCCCTTGAGCGCGCTGCGAACCGCAGGCCGAAGCGAAGCGGAGGACCGGAAGCGCGGGGCTGATTTGGAGCGAAGCGGCCGCGAGGAGCGCCGCCAAAGCGGCGCGGGGAAATCAGTTCCGCGCGATGGTTTCGCGGGGCGCGCGGCCGTCCCAGGTCATGCGCCCAAGGAGCCGGCGACGGGGTGGTGAGACACGAAAGGACGAGATGCGCGCGCGGACAGGAAGCCCAGTCCGGCGTCTTTCCGGGAAGCCATGATTGCTTTCGCGGCCACGAGGCCGCGGCTATAGCCTCACGGCGATGAACGAAGGAACGACGATTGCGGGGCAGATCGAACGGCTGATCGTGCGGCTGGACGGCGCGGCGGTGTGCGATGCCTGCGTGACTGACCGGCTCAACCTGT
>CAZNAT010000132.1:0-2432 GCA_964571245.1 uncultured Methylobacterium sp. | reverse complement strand
CTATGCGCGCCAGTTCCTCGAAATGATGCAGAAGCCCGATGTCGATCAGATCGACGGGCTCTCGCCGGCGATTTCGATCGAGCAGAAGACGACCTCGCGCAATCCGCGCTCGACGGTTGGCACCGTCACCGAGATCTACGACTACATGCGGCTGTTGTGGGCGCGTGTTGGCGTGCCGTATTCACCGGCGACCGGCCTGCCGATCGAGAGTCAGACGATTTCGCAGATGGTCGACCGCGTGGTTGCCCTGCCCGAGAAAACCCGCGCCTATCTGCTGGCCCCGGTCATTCGCGGCCGCAAGGGTGAATACCGCAAGGAACTCGCCGACTTCCTGAAGCGCGGCTACCAGCGCGTCAAGATCGACGGCCAGTATTACGAGATCGCCGAGGCCCCTGTCCTCGACAAGAAACTCAAGCACGATATCGACGTCGTGATCGACCGGATCGTGGTGCGTTCCGATATCGCCTCGCGGCTTGCCGAGGGCTTCGAGGCCGCGCTTGAGATGGCGGATGGCATCGCCGTGCTCGAATGGGCGGATGAAAAGGACGAGGCCGGCCAGCCGCGCCGGATGACCTTCTCATCGAAATTCGCCTGCCCGGTCTCGGGGTTCACGATTTCCGAGATCGAGCCGCGCCTCTTCTCCTTCAACAACCCCTTCGGCGCCTGCCCGACCTGCGGCGGCATCGGCCACGAGATGACGATCGATCCGATGTTGATCGTCCCCGACGAGGGCCTCAGCCTCAAGAAGGGCGCGATCGCGCCGTGGTCGAAATCCGCCTCGCCCTACTACGGCCAGACCCTGGAGGCGCTCGCGGCGCACTACGGGTTCTCGATGACAAAGCCCTGGGCCGAGCTGCCGGATAGCGCCAAGCTCGTCATGCTCTATGGCTCCGGCCAGGAGCCGATCCGCTTTGCCTATAACGACGGCCTGCGCGCCTATGAGGTCAAGAAGCCGTTCGAGGGCATCATCACCAACCTCGAGCGCCGCTACAAGGAGACCGAGAGCGACTGGAGCCGCGAGGATATCTCGCGCTTCATGTCGGAGACGCCCTGTTCGGCCTGCGCGGGCAACCGCCTCAAGCCCGAGGCGCTCGCGGTCAAGATCGGCGGCTGCCACATCGGCGAGGTGGCGAAGCTTTCGGTGAGCGATGCCGCCGCCTGGTACGAGGCGCTGCCGGCCCGGCTGACGCCGAAACAGAACGAGATCGCTGGCCGGGTGCTCAAGGAAATCCGCGATCGCCTGCGCTTTCTCAACGATGTCGGGCTCGAATACCTCACCCTCAGCCGGGGCTCCGGCACGCTCTCGGGCGGGGAGAGCCAGCGCATCCGACTGGCATCGCAGATTGGGTCCGGGCTGACCGGCGTGCTCTATGTGCTCGATGAACTCTCGATCGGCCTCCACCAGCGCGACTACGAGCGCCTGCTCGGCACGCTCAGAAGGCTGAGGGATCTCGGCAATTCGGTGATCGTCGTCGAGCACGACGAGGATGCGATCCGCGAGGCGGATTACGTCGTCGACATCGGTCCGGGCGCCGGCATCCATGGCGGCGAGATCGTGGCCCAGGGTACCCCGGCCGAGGTGATGGCCAATCCGGCCTCGCTGACGGCCGATTATCTCACCGGGCGGCGCTCGGTGCCGATCCCGAAAAAGCGCCGGCAGGCGCAAAAGGCCCGCAGCCTCCGGCTGTTCGGCGCCAGGGGCAACAACCTCAAGAACGTCGATGCCGAAATCCCGCTCGGGCTTTTCACCTGCGTCACCGGGGTTTCCGGCGGCGGCAAATCGACGCTGGTGATCGAGACACTCTACAAGGCGGTCGCGCGGCGGCTCAATGGCGCGATGGAGCACCCCGCGCCCTTCGATCGCATCGAGGGGCTGGAGCATCTCGACAAGGTGATCGACATCGACCAATCCCCGATCGGGCGCACGCCGCGCTCCAACCCCGCGACCTATACCGGCGCCTTCACGCCGATCCGCGAGTGGTTCACCAACCTTCCCGAGGCGAAAGCGCGCGGCTACGGGCCCGGGCGCTTCTCCTTCAACGTCAAGGGCGGGCGCTGCGAGGCCTGCCAGGGCGACGGCGTCATCAAGATCGAGATGCATTTTCTGCCCGATGTCTACGTCACCTGCGATGTCTGCAAGGGCAAGCGCTACAACCGCGAGACGCTGGAGGTGAAATTCCGCGACCATTCCATCGCCGATGTGCTCGATCTAACGGTCGAGGAAGCGGCGACGCTGTTCAAGGCGGTGCGCGAGGGCCGGGTTCGGGTGTTGCTGGGCTCCACTGCCAAGATGGGGGTGGGGACCAATGTGCAGACGCGGCTCACGGCCCTGCATCACCTCGATGCGCCTTGGCGTCCCTGCGACGTCGAGCAGCGCGAGGGGCGCATCCTGCGCCAGGGCAACGAGTGCGAGGAAGTGGAAGTCTTCCGCT
>CAZNAT010000131.1:0-2450 GCA_964571245.1 uncultured Methylobacterium sp. | reverse complement strand
GAATGTCACGGGCTCGCTGCATATGGGCCATGCGCTCAACAACACGCTGCAGGATGTTCTCTGCCGCTACTGGCGCATGCAGGGCAGGGACGTGCTCTGGCAGCCGGGCACCGACCACGCCGGCATCGCGACGCAAATGGTGGTGGAGCGCAAGCTCGCCGCCGAGCAGAAGCCCGATCGCCGCACGATGGGCCGCGAGAAATTCCTCGACGAGGTCTGGACCTGGAAAGAGGAGAGCGGCGGCACCATCGTCAACCAGTTGAAGCGTCTTGGCGCCTCCTGCGACTGGAGCCGCGAGCGCTTCACCATGGGCAATCGCGAGGATGGCGAAAAGGGTCAGATGCAGAGGGCCGTGATCGCCTTCTTCAACGCGCTCAACGACAAGGATTTGCTCTACAAGGCCAAGCGCCTCGTCAATTGGGACCCCAAGCTCTTGACCGCGATTTCCGACCTCGAGGTCGAGCAGCGCGAGGTCAAGGGCTCCTTCGCGTGGGCGCGGGGAGAAAAAGACAAGGAAGGCAATCCGAAGCCTTTTGATGCGGCGGCGCTCAGCAAGGTGCTCGATCGCGAGCCCGGCGGGCACCTCTACTATTTCGACTACCCCATCGCCGGCGAGAGCTACGACCCCGAAAACCCGGCGAACTTTGTCACGGTAGCGACGACGCTGCCGGAGACGATGATCGGTGATACCGCGGTGGCGATCCATCCCGAGAACGAGACGCTCAAGGGCCTGATCGGCAAGAAGGCCGTGCTGCCGCTGGTCGGGCGCGAAATCCCGATCGTGGCGGATGACTACGCCGACCCCGAAAAGGGCACCGGCGCGGTGAAAATCACCCCGGCGCATGATTTCAATGATTTTGAGTTGGGCAAGCGCCATAACCTGGCCGTCACCAACATGATGGGCAAGGAGGGCGTGATTGACCTTTCCGACGCCGCTTTCGCCGGCATTCCGGCCGAGACACGGGCGCTCGATGGCCTGCCGCGCTTCGAGGCGAGGAAGCGCGTCGTCGCGATGATGGAAGCCGCGAATCGCCTCAGCAAGATCGAGCCGCATCTCCAGCAGGTGCCGCATGGCGACCGTTCCGGCGTGCCGATCGAGCCCTGGCTGACCGATCAATGGTATGTCGATGTCAAGCCGCTGGCCGAGAAGGCGATGGCCTGGGTGCGCGACGGTTCGGTGAAAATCCTGCCCGCCAACCGCGAGAACGAGTTCTTCCGCTGGATGGAAAACATCGAACCCTGGTGTGTCTCGCGCCAGCTCTGGTGGGGGCATCAGATCCCGGCGTGGTATGGGCCGGACGGCGGTTACGTTGTCGCCGAGAATGAAGCCGCCGCGCGCGCCAAGGCCGATGTCAAATGGGGAACAGGTTCGGCGATTGCCCGCGATCCCGACGTCCTCGACACCTGGTTTTCCTCCGCGCTCTGGCCGTTCTCCACGCTCGGCTGGCCGGAAAAGACGCCGGAACTCGCGCGCTATTACCCGACCTCGGTGCTGGTGACCGGAGCGGATATCCTGTTCTTCTGGGTCGCGCGGATGATGATGGCCTCGGCCGCGCTCGATCTCGAGGCGCCGTTCGAAACGGTCTATCTCCACGGCCTCGTGCGCGACGAGAAGGGCCGCAAGATGTCCAAGAGCGTCGGCAATGTTCTCGACCCGCTCGAGGTGATCGAGGCGCTGGGGGCCGATGCGCTGCGCTTCACCATCGCCAGCTACGCCGCGCAGGGGCGCGACCCGAAGCTGGGGCTGAAAACCGCCGAGAGCTACCGCAACTTCTGCACCAAGCTGTGGAACGCCTCGCGTTTCGCCGAGATGAACGAATGCCGACGCCTCGCGGGCTTCGATCCGAAAGCGGTGAAGGAGCCGCTCAACCTCTGGGCGATCGGCGAGGCCGACAAGGCGCTGGCCGAAATCGAGGCGGGGATCGAGAACTACCGCTTCAATGAGGCCGCGCTGGCGGCGTATCGTTTCACCTGGAACACGTTCTGCGACTGGTACGTCGAACTGGCCAAACCGGCGTTGCAAAACGAGGCGCACCCGGCACGCGCGGAAACGCAGGCAACAACCGCCTTCTTGCTCGACCGCATCGTGACGATGCTGCACCCGTTCATGCCCTATATCACGGAGGAGCTTTGGGGAGCCTATGCGGAAGGCGCGGGCAAGCCGAACGCCAACCTCCTCTGCATCGAGGCCTGGCCGCGTCCGGTCGGCGTTGATTCCGCCGCTGCCGAAGCCGAGATCGGGTTCATTGTCGATCTCATCACCGAAATCCGCTCGGCGCGCGCCGAGATGAACGTGCCGGTGGCCACCACCGCGCCGCTGGTGTTCGTCGGGCTCGACGGTGCCGCCCGCGCGCGCGCGGAAGCGGCGGGCGATGTCCTCAAGCGTCTCGCCCGCGTGTCCGAGGTATGGTTCGAGGCGGGGGCGCCGCCAAGCAGCGTGCAGATCGTCG
>CAZNAT010000130.1:0-2532 GCA_964571245.1 uncultured Methylobacterium sp. | reverse complement strand
CTGGAGCGCTTCGAGTTCTTCCTTGTCCTTGAACAGCTGCGAGTGGGGATAGACCTCCACCTTCACTTTGCCGGCGGTGTATTTCTCGGCGAGTTCCTGAAACTTCGTCGCGCCCTTGCCCTTCGGCGTATCCGGCGCGACGACATGGCTGAACTTGATGACGATCGGGGCCTGCGCCAGCGCGGCGCCGGATGTGAGCGTGAAGGCCGCGAGGGCTGCGGCCTGCATCAGGTAGCGGCGGGTCGATTTCATGATGGCTCTCCCTTGGTTTTGCATCAGGCTTGGTTTTGCATCAGGCTTGGGTTCTGCGTCGGGCGTGAAAGCCTATTCTTATTTTTCCGGTACGGCCGGTCGCGTTGTCCGTGCTTGGCGGCATGATCCGGCATTTTTCTTGTTCTGGCTATCTTTGTTGTGCCGGCTATCCCGGAGAGCCTCTAAATCGCTTTTCTTGCCCGAAGCTGTCGGATTTCGGCTTCATTCCAGCCGAGTTCGGCGAGGATCGCCTCCGTGTGCTCCCCGAGCGCAGGGACGGCATCCATGCGCGGCGAAAAGGCGCTGCAATCGCCGGGGGGCAGCAGGGCCGGGATCGGGCCAGCCGGGGTTTCAATTTCGCGCCAGCGTCCCCGCGCCTTGAGCTGCGGATGCGCCCAGAGATCCCGCATATCGTTGACGCGGGCGTTGGCGATGCCGGCGCTTTCGAGTTTTTCGGCGATCGTCTCGACCGCGTGCGCGGCAAACTTCGTGACGATGATCTCGCGCAGCGCCTGCCGGTTGGCGTTGCGGCTGGCATTGGAAACAAACCTGGGATCTTCGGCAAGCTGCGGCGTGTCCAGCACTTTCTCGCAGAAAATACCCCATTCGCGTTCGTTTTGCAGCCCGAGCATGATGGTCTTGCCATCGCCGGTCGGAAACGGACCATAGGGGTAGATCGTTGCATGGGCGGCCCCGGCGCGGGGCGGGGGCGGCGCGCCCTCGTAGGCGTAATAGAGCGGATAACTCATCCATTCCGCCATGCTTTCGAGCATGGAGACCTCGATGTTCGCGCCAAGGCCGGTCTTGCCGCGCTGGATCAGCGCCGCCAGGATCGATGAATAGGCGTACATCCCCGCCGAGATATCGGCGATCGAACAACCCGCCTTCGCCGGCTCTTCCGGCGAGCCGGTGATGGAAAGAAACCCGCTCTCGGACTGGATCAGCAGATCGTAGGCCTTCTTGTCGCGGTAGGGGCCATCCGGCCCGTAGCCGGAGATATTGCAGACGATGAGGCGGGGGTGGCTTGCCTTCAGGGCGTCATAGGAAAGCCCCAGCCGCGCCGCCGCTCCCGGCGCGAGGTTTTGCACGAGCACATCCGCCGTTTCGAGCAGCTTGGCAAGAATAGCGTTGGCGGCCTCGGCCTTCACATCAAGCGTCAGGCTTTCCTTCGAGCGGTTGGTCCAGACGAAATGCGAGGCCAGGCCATTGACGCGCGTATCATAGGCGCGGGCGAAGTCGCCAACCCCGGGGCGTTCGATCTTGATGACGCGTGCCCCCATATCCGCGAGCTGGCGCGTGCAGAACGGCGCGGCGATCGCGTGTTCGAGCGTGACTACCGTGATGCCATCGAGCGGGCGGGGGGCGGGGTTCGGGGCAGCGCTGTTCATCGCGTCATCCTGCGATCTGCATGAGGAGATTGGCCGTGGCCTCCGGTGCGGTAATCATCGCGTCGTGGCCGGTCTGAAGTTCCATCATCGGCCAGCCAAGCCTGCGGGCCAGCTCCCGGCTCGCCGCCAGCGGCGCATAGACCGGATCGGTGCAGGTGATGTAGGTCCGGGCGATGCCATTGCCGATCGGGTTGGCAAGCGTCAGTTTTGACGCGTAGGTCGAGAGTGGGTGCGGCGTGAGGCGGCCTGCCACTTTCGCCGCGTCTTCTTCCTTGAAAATCCCGAGCCCCTTGAGCGACGAGGGTGGCAGGCTGAGCCCGCCGCTGGTTTCCTCCGCCGCCTTCGCGCGCCCCGCCACCACATCGGCAGGGAGCGTATCGAAGGCGGATTGGCCGTTCTCCAGCAGCATGGAATCAAGATAGATCAGGTGGCGCAAACGCTCCGGCATGCGATCGGCGATGCCGCTGACGGCGTGCCCGCCGAAGCTGTGGCCAACGAGGACAACATCCTCGAGCTGTTCGAAACGGATCACCTGTGCGATATCCTCGATGAAGGTTTCGAGGGTGATGTGCCGGCTCATCAGGTGCGAACGCTCGCCAAGTCCGGTCTGGGTCGGCGTGAACACGCGGTGCCCCACCGCCTCCAGGATCGCCCGGACCTCGCGCCAGCACCAGCCGCCGTGCCAGGCGCCATGGACCAGGACGAAGGTGTGCGGCTTGCTCACCTGGGACGTTCCCATCCTAGAATGAACGCGGCAGGCCGAGGACATGCTCGGCGATATAGGACAGGATCAGGTTGGTCGAGATCGGCGCCACCTGATAAAGCCGGGTCTCCCGGAACTTGCGCTCGACATCGTATTCGCAGGCAAAGCCGAAGCCGCCGTGAAACTGGA
>CAZNAT010000129.1:0-2800 GCA_964571245.1 uncultured Methylobacterium sp. | reverse complement strand
ATCGGCATGCGCGACTGGGCACACATCGGTCAGTCGTGAGGGCCGTTGGTATAAGAACTTCTATATCCGAGATCTTCGAATTGATAAAATCTTGGATCTGGGCCTTCAGCCTTGGGTTTAAAACCATATGACCCAGAAGTGCTGACTGATCAGGTGTAATAAATATCCGGTTCTGAATGGCCGTCTGCTTCAGCATCGCAAAAAGGAAGTCAGGCCTATCGATTAGCCTACGAAATATTAGTCGAAGAGCTCTAGATATTCCGGACTTGAATCGTTCATCAATTACGCTCTTCGCGCGACCCCGAAATTCGAATACGTCGTTGAGGACAGATTTCTGAGATACCCGAAGCGTCCGTGTGGTGCAGAACTTGGCAAAATTCCCGGGCGAAAGATACTTGTACAAAATGTCCGGCGGATTCTCTTGATATCCATTCTGTTCGAGGTCGTAACTAAAAAAATCACTCCAGTCGATGTCATCGAGCCCGTACTGTTCAAGTAGATTTCCGAGTGCGGAGCCGCTCATGTGGGTCCCCTCAGTCCTCCTCGTCGCCCTTGAACAGGGCGAACTGGGCGCCCTCGCGGCTTGGCTCGGCGAGGCCGAGATGGCGGAAGGCGCCGGAGGTCAGCAGCCGCCCGCGCGGCGTGCGCTGCAGGAAGCCCTGCTGGATCAGGAAGGGCTCGATGATCTCCTCGATGGCGTCGCGCGGCTCGGACAGCGCCGCCGCCATGGTCTCGATGCCGACCGGGCCGCCGCCATAGTTCAGCGCGATGGCCTTGAGATAGCGCCGGTCCATGGCGTCGAGCCCGGCATCGTCCACCTCCAGCCGCGTCAGCGCCTCGTCGGCGATGGTGCGGGTGATCGTGTCGGAAATCCGGTAGATCGCGAAGTCGCGCACGCGCCTGAGCAGGCGGCCGGCGATGCGCGGGGTCCCGCGCGCGCGACGGGCGATCTCGTTGGCCCCGTCCGCCGTCATGCCGACGCCGAGCACCCGCGCGCCGCGCGTGACGATCAGCTCCAGTTCCTGCACCGTGTAACAGGCGAGGCGAATGGGGATGCCGAAACGGTCGCGCAGCGGCGTGGTGAGGAGGCCCGCGCGGGTCGTCGCGCCGACCAGCGTGAACTTGGCGAGGTCGATCTTCACCGAACGCGCCGCCGGTCCCTCGCCGATGATGAGGTCGAGCTGGAAATCCTCCATCGCGGGATAGAGGATCTCCTCCACCGCCGGATTGAGCCGGTGGATCTCATCGATGAAGAGCACGTCGCGCTCCTCGAGATTGGTAAGCTGCGCCGCGAGGTCGCCGGCCTTGGCGATCACCGGGCCGGAGGTGGCGCGGAAGCCGACGCCCAGCTCCTTGGCGAGAATCTGCGCCAGCGTCGTCTTGCCGAGGCCGGGAGGGCCGACGAAGAGAACATGGTCCAGCGCCTCGCCGCGCGTGCGCGCCGCCGAGATGAAGACCTCAAGGTTCGAGCGCGCCTGCGCCTGGCCGATGAACTCGGCGAGCCGCTGCGGCCTCAGATGCGTGTCGGCATCGTCGTCGCGGCGCTCGGCGGAGAGGATGCGGTTGGGATCGGTCATGACCGCGCGCTCGACAAAACCATTTTTTGTGTATACATTAAAAAAGTGGTCGAGATCACGTTCGATCCTTTCAAGCGAAACCTCACGCTCGTCGAGCGAGGCCTTGATTTCGCCGATGCGCACCGCGTGTTTGCCGGTCCGAACTATACGGGGCTCGACGCGCGATTCGACTACGGCGAACCACGTTACATCACCGTCGGCCATCTGGCCGAGCGGATGGTAGTCATCGTCTGGACACCGCGCGGGGAAGCCCGCCGCATCATCTCCATGAGGAAGGCGAATGAGCGGGAGCAAGCTTGGTATGCCGGCCATATCGGCGACACCGGCACCTGACAAGGAGCCTTGGGTCGATCCGGATGACGCACCGGAACTGGACGAGGATTTCTTCGTCCATGCTGACCTCTACCAAGGCGAGACCCTGATCCGCCGCGGCCGGCCGCGCAAACCCCGGCCCAAGGTGCCGGTGTCCATCCGACTGTCTCCCGAGGTCGTCGATGCCTTCAAGGCGGAAGGCGCCGGCTGGCAGACACGCATCGATGAAGCATTAAAGGAGTGGCTGGCGAAGAAAGTGGCGTGAGAAATCGATCTACTTCTTCGTAGGCCAGAGCCGTTCCCTGCCAATTTCCCATATGCGATTCAGGTCAAGTCCGATGCCAAACACGTTCGGTTTAAGGACGAGGACATCCGATAAACCAGAATCGGCCCTTCTAACTTCACGCACAACCTCGAAATCACTCAAGGGGGTCTTGCTTTCGATCGATCGCTTAATGCGCTCGAACATCTGAGCCACATCAGTCTCAGTCTTGCAATGCTCGGCCAGCGGAATCAGCAAGAAGCGCTCGGGTTTGGCTTTATCTCGATGGCGGTCGCCGAATCTTTGCTCGTTAGATTCGGCCAAGAGACGCGGATCACAGTCAGTAATCATAATGGCAGGCAGAAGGTCCTCCGCACTCTCCCCATTGACACGATGCCAACTCAGAACTTCATTTGCAAATTCTGTCCGATTCAGGCCAACAATCACAAGAGACCGGTTATTTGCAGCAAACTCCGCCAACTGGTCAAAATTATTGTACATGGCGCGAGTTAGGGGTTCATCCCAACCATAATCCAAGAAGTAGATAAAGTAGTCTCTGTCAGTCGATACGGGCAAACGCGCGATTGTGGATACCTTATACCAACGGCCCTCACGACTGACCGATGTGTGCCCAGTCGCGCATGCCGAT
>CAZNAT010000128.1:0-3204 GCA_964571245.1 uncultured Methylobacterium sp. | reverse complement strand
GGACGGAAAATCCGGAAGACCGGTTTCTTGCAGGGGGAAGCGTCATACGCGCTCTAAAAGCAAAAAACGTCAAATGGCCGGTTGATGCATCGACCCGGAATCGTTAAACCGACGGACCTCCGTTCGCGGAGCTTTGGGGCGTAGCCAAGTGGTAAGGCAGTGGATTTTGATTCCGCCATTCCCAGGTTCGAATCCTGGCGCCCCAGCCAGTTTCCTGCTCATCGATGGATAGGATGATCGTACGACCTTTCTGGCCGGGCGCCTCATGCGCGATTGGTTCCGGGGGCGGTCGGCGGGTATGGTAAACGGTTCATAAAGATTATCCTGTCACCTTGAGCGCCATCGGGATTGTCGGGGTCGGGCGCGTTCTGCGTCTGGCCTCTGCGGCAAGGCAGGATGTCTGGAAAGAATACTTGATGGTCCGCGTGTTGGGGCGCTCCGGGTTGAAAAAACCCGTTTCGCGGGGAGGCTGGACGCCTTCGTCCCGATCGATGTCTGCGGCATCGTCATCGTCCACGCTTGTCTATCCCGCCCCGGAAGCGGGCCTCGTCCAGATCCCGACGACCCAAATCCCGACGACCCGGGGGGCAGGCTTCACCGAGGCCAGGGCAGCGGATGATCTGCAGACGGTTGGGCTGGCTGAATTCGGTGTCATCCTGCGCCGGCGCTGGAAAATCATCGCCGCCACCACCGCGCTGTTTACCGGCCTCGGCATGGCCTATGCCCTCGTCAGCAAGCCCAATTATATTGCCTCGACCTCGATCCTGGTCGATCCGCGCAACCGTCCGAGTTTTCAGATCGAAGGCACGGCGCAAGGCGCGGCCTATGACGTCAATATCGTCGATAGCCAGATCCAGGTGATCCAGTCGGATACCGTGCTTTCGCGGGCAATCGCGGCGGAAAAACTCACCGAGAACCCGGAATTTACCCGGGGCAACGGCACGGCGGCGGCCAATGTGCTCGCCAATCTCAAGGAAGCCGTCAAGGTCAAGCGCCCGGATCGCACCTATGTGGTCGAGGTCCAGGTCAGGACGAAGAGCGCCGAGGTTTCGGCCCGCGTCGCCAATGCGATCGCGCGGGCCTATATCACCGACGCCTTCGACTCGAAGTCCGAAACCGCGCAGCGCGAGGGCAGCTGGCTCGATACGCATTTGCTCAACCTGCAGAACCGCCTCAAGGAGGCCGAAGCCCGGGTCGATGCCTACAAGACCGACAATAAAATTATCGGGGTTGAGGGACGGCTGATCGGCGAGCAGCAGCTCACCGAGATCAATCGCAGCCTGGTCGAGGCCCAGCGCAAAGCGTCCGAAGCCAAATCGCTGCTCGATCAGGTGGAAGAACTCAGGAAAAGCGGCCGTCTGCCGGACACGACGAACGAGGCGCTCAAATCCGGCGTGATCGAGCGGCTGCGCGGTCAACTCTCGGAGGTGTTGCGGCTTGAGGCCAATGCCCGTTCGACCCTCGGCCCTCGTCATCCCGCCGCCGCGGAGGTTCGCGAGCAGATCGTCGAGACCCGCCGCCAGATCAACGAGGAGCTGACACGCATCGCGGAGGGCGCGCGCTCCAGCTATGCCCTGGCACGCAGCAATCTGACAGCGCTCGAAAAGCAGCTTGATTTCCTCAAACGCGACACCACCGGCACCAACCAGCGCCTGCTGCGGCTGCGCGAACTCGAGCGCGCGGTGGATGCCCAGAAGGCGGTGTTCGAGAAATTCCTGCGCGACAAGGAGCAGATCGCGCGGCTCTCGGTCGATACGCCCGCCGGGCGGATCATCGCGCCGGCGAGCCTTCCGACCGCAGCGGCCTTTCCCAGCCCGAAGCTGATCGGCCTGATGGCGGCGGTGGCGGGGATCTTTGCCGGGGTGGGGCTGGCTCTCGTGGTTGAAACGCTGGCGCCCGGGCAGCAGCCCTGGCGCTTTCCGGGAAGGTCGGGGCTGGCGCCCTTGCGGGAAAGGCTTGCCCGCCGTTTTCGTCCGCGCAGCGGCCAGCCGGGCGAGGGCGCGGAGATCGAGGCCCGGAAGGCCTTCCAGCCCGATGTCGCGCCAGATGCCCAGCCCGGTCTTCGGCCGCTGGCGATTTTGCCGCGACCGGTCGCGGGCCCGGCGACGCGCTGGCTCAAAGGCCGGGGTGCCCCCCCCGCAGCCCAGCCGGTTCTGCTCGATGCGCCGCGCCAGGCGCCGGGCTCCGATTACGCGCGCCAGATCATGGCGTTGGCCGATCGGCTTACCGCGATGGTGGACGACGCCGAGAGCGTCACCATTCTCGTGTCCTCGTTGGGTGGGGGTGGGGAGAGCGCCGTTCTTTCGGCCAACCTCGGGCATGCGCTGGCGGCCTCCGGGCGGGCGGTGTTGCTGATCGACGGGATCGGCGGGCCGCAAAGCCTTACCGCGCGGATCGGGAACGCCGGCGAACCGGTCGAGGTCGAGCTTTCCGGTCAGCGGGTTGTCGCGGTTCGAACCTCGCGCACCTCCGATCTCCTGTTCCTGCCGCTCGGTGGTGCCGCCGCCGGGCGCACCGCGCGCCAGCGCATGCGTTGCCCGATTGTCCTGATCGACGGCCCGGCCTTCGGCTCGCCCGAACTCGACCGGATTGACATCGCGCGCCATATCGACGGGGTGATCGCGCTGGCCCCCGCAAGCATCGATCCAGAGGGCGCTGCGGTTGCGGCCAAGCTCGAAGCGCGCTTCGGGAGCGCCCTGATGGGAATTGTCGGGCAGGCGGCATGACGCCCGAGGCCGCTTCCAGAACCCCGGGAACCGACGCGGTCATCCACGTCCTGGCCATCGTCATTCTGGGGCTGTTGCTGATGCTGTCGCCGATGGCGCTCGGCGCGCTCGGCTGGAACTACGATGGTATTGGTGGCTCGCCGCCGATGCGCTTTCATCCAGCGACCTATCTCACGCTGGTGCTTTTTGTGCTGGTGGCCCTGCGGGATGGCAACCCGCTGGCGAGCGTGATCGGCGCTGTCCTCTCCGATATGCGGGTCGCGCTGTTTCTGCTGGTCTGGTCGGTGCTGCTCTGGCATGGCGCGGGGAACCAGGAGCTTCCGGCGGCGGCGCTCGTCGATACCTTTCTGCTGCCGGTGTTGCTGCTGCTGATTTTCCGCCGGCTCGACGAGGACACCCGCGCCAGCATGCAGGTTCTGCTGCATGGCGCGGTGATCGCGAATGCGCTGCTCGGCATCGGCGAGGTCGCCAGCGGTAT
>CAZNAT010000127.1:0-3519 GCA_964571245.1 uncultured Methylobacterium sp. | reverse complement strand
CCACGACATCGTCGCGCCAGTATTCCGCGTGCTTGCCGGGCTGCCCGAGCGCGAGGCGCGCGACATCCGGGCCGAGGTGCCGTTCGCCGTGGCCTCGGAACTCGGGCGGACGGAATTCGTCATGGTCGCGCTTTCGCGGGGTGCTGCGGGCATGGTGGCGCATCCGGTCGGCAAGGGATCGGGCGCGGTAACGGCCTTCAGTCAGGCGGATGGCTTTGTGCGCATCGACGCCCTGGCGGATACCCTGCCGGCGGGCTCCGAGGTCGAGGTTCGGCTGTTCACCCCGCACGTGCGCGTGCCGGATCTGACGATCATCGGCAGCCATTGCACCGGGCTCGATGCGGTCATCGAGCATCTGGCCGATACCCGGGTTTCGGCGCGCGTGCTGGCGATTGGCAGTCTGGGCGGGCTTGGCGCGCTCAAGCGTGGGGAATGCGATATCGCCCCGATCCACCTGCTCGACCCCACAAGCGGCGTTTACAATTCGCCGTTTCTGGCACCGACGATGCGGCTGATTCCCGGTTGGCGGCGGATGCAGGGGTTTGTTTTTCGCATCGATGACGAGAGATTTGCTGGCAAATCGCTCGATGAGGCCGTGGCGAATGCGCTTCGTGATGAAGCTTGCATCATGGTCAACCGCAACCAGGGCGCGGGGACGCGCACGTTGATCGAGGGGCTACTGAAAGGGGCGAGGCCGCGCGGATACTGGAACCAGCCGCGTTCTCACAATGGCGTGGCGGCGAGCATCGCGCAGGGGCGGGCGGATTGGGGCATCGCCATTCGCCCGGTTGCCGAAGCACTCGACCTCGGGTTCATCCCTGTCGCCGGAGAGCACTACGATTTTGCGGTGGATCGCAGCCCGCGCAACCCCGCAGCCATGGCGGCGTTCGAGCAGGCGCTGGCCGCTTCGCGCGCGGCGCTGATCCGGTTGGGGTTCGAGCCCGGCGGGGATTAGGGTCCGGACCCCGGAATGATATCATCCGGCGAGGCGCGCCATCGAGAGGGCTACATCCACTTGGGGACGCTCACGCGCTCGAACACGTGGAGCTTGTCGATCAGCGCTTCCGGGGAGGGATCGAGGACGACCCCGCCCCGATGGGCGGCGGGAAGAAACCCCTCGGCGATCATGTGGTCGATGAAGCCCATCAGCGGCTGAAAATACCCGGAGACATCGAGCAGGCCCGCCGGTTTGTCGAGATCGCCGAGCTGGTTGAGCGTCCAGACCTCCATAAACTCCTCCAGCGTGCCAATCCCGCCGGGGAGGGCGATGAAGGCATCGGCCAGCGCCGCCATTCGGGCCTTGCGGCTCTGCATGGTTTCGGCGACTTCACAGACATCAAGGCCGGGGTGAAGCTGTCCCTTGTCGGCGAGGCGGCGCGTGATAACCCCGTGCACCCGGCCGCCGGCGGCCTTGGCCGCATCGGCCAGAACTCCCATCAGGCCCTTGTCGGTTCCGCCAAAGACCAGAGTGATCCCCCGCTGCCCGATCGCGGTTCCCAGTGCGATGGCCGCTTCGCGGTAGGCCTCACCCTGCCCGGTGTTGGAACCGCAGAAGACCGCGATGAAACGGAACTGGCGGGGCGCTTGCGTTGGCACGGCTTGCATTGACATGACGGGAAACTCCGGCTGGGCTCGGTCGCCGCCGCGAAGTCGGGCTCGGTCGACGTGGCATATTTCTCGCACATGACGGCTGTGTTTTATACCCCGGGCCTTTGCGCATGCAGGGTATTGGCAGCGCAACAAAGGAATGAATAATTTATTCAGAAAGCCCTTGATCGAAAATGTGAACGCGGCCTAGACTATCGAGCATGAGCTTTGTGAACCCCGCCCGTTTTACGACTCGCCCCGAAATCACCGGCACCTTCGGCGTCATCGCCTCCACCCACTGGATCGCAACCGCGGTCGGCATGGGCGTTCTTGAGCGCGGCGGCAATGCCTTTGATGCTGGCGTCGCCACGGCCTTCACGCTCCAGGTTGTCGAGCCGCATCTCAATGGCCCTGGCGGCGATGTGCCGATCATGGTCCATGCCGCGGCGAAGGGGAAGACCGAAGTGATCTGCGGGCAGGGCGTTGCGCCGGCCGGGCTCACCATCGCGCATTGCCGCGCGCTCGGGCTCGATCTTGTTCCGGGAACCGGGTTGCTTGCGCCCTGCGTTCCCGGCACCTTTGACGCCTACATGCTGCTGCTGCGCGACTACGGCACGCTGGCGCTGCGCGATGTTCTGGAGCCGGCTATTTTCTATGCCTGCGACGGCTACCCGCTGGTCGAGCGCGTGGTGGCGACCATTCGGTCGGTCGAGGGGCAGTTCCGCGAGCACTGGCCGACCTCCGCCGCGCTCTATCTGCCGGGGGGAAGCCTGCCGGCGGTCGGCAGCCGCTTCCGCAACCCGGCGATGGCGGCGACCTACCAGCGGATTCTCGACGAGGCCGAGGCGGGTGGCGGGGCGCGCGAGGTGGTGATCGAGCGGGCGCGGCGCATCTGGTCGCAGGGCTTCGTTGCCGAGGCGGTCGATCGTTTTTGCCGCACCGAGGAAATCATGGATGTTTCCGGCCGTCGCAATCGCGGCGTGCTGACGGGCGAGGACATGGCGCGCTGGCAGGCGAGCGTCGAAGCCCCCGCGAGCTATGACTATGGCCGCTACACCGTCCAGAAGCCGGGGGCCTGGTGCCAGGGCATCGCGACCCTGCAACAGCTCGCGCTGCTCAAGGGGTTTGCGCTCGATGGGCTCGATCCCGCCGGGCCGGAGTTCATCCATCTTCAGGTCGAGGCGGCCAAGCTTGCCTTCGCGGACCGGGACGCCTTCCTCGGCGACCCGGATTTCGTCGATGTTCCCCTCGATATCCTGCTGTCCGACGCCTACAACGCCGTGCGGCGCAAGCTGATCACCGAGGCCGCCTCGCACGAGCTGCGTCCCGGCTCGATCGCCGGGTTTGGCGGTGCGATCGATGCGCGTGCGGCGAAGGGGCCGCGTCAGGCGGTGACCGCCGGGGGCGCGGGGGAACCCACCGTGGGGGATGTCCATACGGGGCATGGCGCGGACGAGGTCGTTCTTCCCAATGGCGTCACGCGCGGGGATACCGTGCATTTCGACATCATCGACCGGCACGGCAACATGATCGCCGCGACGCCGTCGGGCGGCTGGCTGCAGTCCTCGCCGATTATTCCCGCTCTCGGGTTCTGCCTGGGTTCGCGCGCGCAGATGTTCGTGCTCGACGAGACGCACCCCTCCGCATTGGCCCCCGGGCGGCGGCCGCGCACCACGCTCTCGCCGACGATGGCGCTGCGTGATGGCAAGCCCTATCTCGCCTGGGGTTCCCCGGGCGGCGACCAGCAGGATCAGTGGATCCCGCAGATGTTCCTACGCCACGTCCATGCCGGCATGAACCTTCAGGAAGCGATCGACGCACCAGCCTGGCATACCGAGCATTTCCCGATCTCGTTCTGGCCGCGGACCTCGCGGCCGGGCGTCATCGTGGTCGAGGGCCGTGTTTCCGCCGACACCATCGCGGAGTTGCGGC
>CAZNAT010000126.1:0-3546 GCA_964571245.1 uncultured Methylobacterium sp. | reverse complement strand
TTTGATCTTCGGTGGAAATACGCGCGTATCCGATGAGTGGCACGGGGCAGGGGGCCTTTTTGCAATTGCGGATGTCAGGAGTAAACGACCGTTTGTAAACGGAAGCAAGGGCGCCTTCTGTGGTGCTGTTCACAAGAAATCCCTTGGTTTGCACGAGCTGAGCGCGATCGGAGATTTCTCGCAGACCGTCGCGTGCGCGTGCGATATAAGGCATGCCGGCGCGCTCCGAGAAAACCCTTGGGTAAAATGCAAAATGGTCATATTTTGCTCACATGAAGCCTCAAGCATCAGCGATAAATGATGATTTTGACGATCCTCCAACCGATTTGGAAGAGGCCGAAGAGAGATCCGAAGGCGATCTTTGGTTCCTACCCGGTCCGATCGAAGAGGAGAGCGATGGTCCGCCGCCCGGGCCACGTGCGGAACGCCGCGAAACTACGATCCATGGCGAATGGCGAAAGGCCGAGGCGGGCCACGCCGCGCGCCTCGGAAGAGTCGCAGGTCGGCTTGGCGCGCTTGATGACCGGTTACGGCGCGGGCCGGAGGGTTGGCGCAACAGGCTGGCCCTGATCGAGGCGGCCGATCTGAGTTGGCTTGTCGGTGACCGCATCGGGCACGATCGGCTGGCGCTTTGGATTTCCCTTCGCCTGTCCGGCGTACAGGACGACACTGCCGCCCTGGCGCGTGTCGGATGGGCGGTGCGGCGACTGACAGGCGGGCCGGGGCCGGAGCAGGACCTGCCTGCATTCCTTGACCGCCGGGATCCAGAGAACTTGGCGGATGAGGCGGAACCTTTTTCGGATCGTGTAGGCGGTTGGCTCGATCTCATGGCGCAAGCTTGCGATCTGCACCCTATCACCCGCGCGTGCGTGGGCTTTCACCTCTGGAGCTTGGCGGGGCTTGGGCAACATGGCGACCGGATGGAGGCGGCGGTCACGGCGGCACGGATTGCGGCCAGTGACGGGAGAGGAGCCGTCTTTGCGCCAGTAGCAATGGGTGGTGCAGGGGGCCTTCGAAGCAGTGGTCCACCCGCTGATCGTCTGGCGCGTTGGCTCGACGGGATGGAAACGGCCTGCCTGACCGCGATGCGGCATCTCGACGACGTTGAAGCGTGGGCTGCGCGGGCTGAGGCTGAGATGACTCTACTTTCGGGCCGCACGCCGCCGGCCTTGCGTGCCGTAATGACCGAATGGCCGCTCGTGTCCGCCCCAATGGCTGAGGCCTTGACCGGCTCCAGTCGCGCGGCCGTTCAACGCAACCTTGCCTGGATGGAAGCACGTAGTCTGATCCGTGAGGTGACCGGGCAGGGGCGGTATCGGATGTGGCGCGCGGTGAACTGAAGTCCGCAGCGACCCGCGTGGCCTTTTGGTTAACCGCTTTGCTACTCGGGCAGGTCTCCGTCCGCAAAGAGATTTGGGAAGAGGCGCTCCCGGTAGTCGAGAGGGAACGCCAGTCGCACGGGCGTCTTCGGCGAGGCGGATGAAAGGTAGCCGGCTGAAGTCAGCTTGCTCAGCGTGTTGCGCGCCGTGCGCTCGGAAGTCTTGAGCACGATCTGTGCCTCTCCGCGTTCCAGCATGCCATAGCGAAGGACCGCCGATATGAGGTCGGGCGCACGTTTGTCGTCGATCGTGTCTTCGACTAGCCGCCGGTAGCGTTTTTCCAGACCCGTAAGGTCGAAGAGTTTCGCAGAGAAGGTGATTTGATCCAGCGTCACTTTCAGGAACCATTCGCAATAGGTCTTCAGAGCGGCCTCGGACAGATTGCCTCGACCGTCACGATCCCCGCGACGGGGGGTGTCGGCCATGTCCATCATGCGCTTGTATTCGCCCCGGTCCGCCAAGCCGCGCGCCAGCCCGCGCGATACAGACCACAACCCTTGGCCGCCGATACCGGCCTCGAGCGCCATCGCATGTGACATCAGACGGCTGACCCGCCCGTTGCCGTCGGGAAACGGATGGATGTAGTTGAGCCGGTGGTGCGCCGAGGCGATGGCGATGATCCGTCCGCTCGCCGAGCGGGCTGCGATCTGAAACCGCTTGTCGAAATGATCCATGAAGGCCGCGACCCGACCTGAGGAAGGGGGCAGATGGCGACCGACGGCAACTTCGCTGTCGCCCTCCTGCCGCATACGGCCCGGAATGATCGGCTCCGAAGTTCCATCCGGGTGTTCGATCCGCCGGAACTCGTCGGGCATCTCGTCGTAGAATGCCTTGTGCACCCAGGTGAGGAAGGCGACGGAAGTTGGCCGGGGCAGCGTGCCCTCCCGGTGCATCTTGTCGATCGACCGCTGGACGATGACATGGGCGCGGGCTTCCAGCGCAAGCGGGCGCGTCTCGGCCTCCAGCTCGGCACCGGCGAGGGCGCGTTCGATGTCGCGCGGGCGCGTGTTGTGCCCCTCGATCAGGTTCGAATAGTAGCAGTTCATCACCCTGACCAAATCCGCCAACTCGGCCGCACTATCCGGGTGAAGACCCTGACCAAGGGTCGCCGCTTCGCGCTGGATCTCGACCGACAGGTCCGCCAGGCTGGCAGGTATGTGCTCCTCGAAGAAGCAAGGCTCGATCCTGCCGGGCGTCTCAAACATTTCTTGCCGATCTTGTGTCTGAGGAAGTTATAGCGATTGTTATCAGTTTTTGCCACGAATTCCAAGGTTCTGCCGATGTGACTTGCCGATCCTTATTGCCGGCGTCGCCCGGCCGAACTTGGACCATTCGCAGCATCGAGAATGGCCGACTCTACCATCATCGCGAGATCTCCCCCGCTAGCACAGCTCTGCCATGGACCGCGAGCGTCGCCGCGAACCGTTGGCATCCGAAGTGCCGAACAACATCCGAGACGCGCGCGTCGTAGGCGGCTTGCCCGATGAGGCGACACAGGTCTGAAGCATGAAACTGGCGGTTTGCACTCGGTGCGGCTGCAATCAGCCGGCGCAGCTCCAACTCGTCTGGCAGTAGCGCGCACATCGGCGTGGCATTCGCCGTTTGTTTCACCGGGGCATCCGGTGATGTTCGCCACTTGCGCATGAAACCCAGAAGAAACCCCGCTGGCACAGCGGCGTGCCCACGCACCCTGTTGAACCCAAGGAAGCGCTCCCAGATGACCTGAGTGTCGACGTTCCAGCAAGCGAGCGACGCCTTCGCGGCTTTGATCAGCTCCGCCCAAGGTGTGTGATAGACGTTGGTTCCCGTGCCGATCTCAATCCTCCCTGCAAAGATAGTTTTGTTCTTAGACTCTCTAGATAGTGATGTGTCACCTGCGGCTGACACGACATCTGGCATTGCACCCATTCCACTGTGCTCTCCGAAGCGAAACAGCCAAGGCGCGAACTTGCCATTCGGTTTCCATCGGACCAGTGCAAGACCGGACGCTGCGAGCTCGACCAGCAACGCCGTCAGATGCTGCCGCGACACACCCATTTTCTCGGCAAGGTTCGCCAGCGTGAAGGCGGCCGTCCCGCGCTCGAGCCCATTGTAACCGTCCTTCCAGGCGATCCCATCAAGGATGATCGTCGCAAGCTTGTGGGCCGCCGTAGAGAGCGGCGTTTCG
>CAZNAT010000125.1:0-3601 GCA_964571245.1 uncultured Methylobacterium sp. | reverse complement strand
AAGGCTCGGCGTGCCGATGGAGCAGGTGCGCATCGTGCAGGGCGACACGGCGCGGCTGGAGGTTGGGCGCGGCACCGGCGGATCGCGCTCGATGGTGTGGGGCGGCGGCGCGCTCATAGAAGCGGCGGACACGATCATCGAGAAGGCGCGCGGCGCGAAGGATCTGCGCTACGTCTGTCTGCTCGCCGCGCCGGAGGGGATCGAGCGCCTGCGCGCCGCGCATCCGGATGTGCCGATCTGGACCGCGGCGATCGACCGCGCGCTCAACGACAAGGGCTATATCGTGCCCGGCCTCGGCGATGCCGGCGACCGGATCTACGGCACGAAATAGCGCCAGAACACATGCGCGGGGGGTAGCACAGCCGGGCAGGATGCCCGGCGTGCCCTTCAGCGCGGCAGATCGAAGCGGATATCCTGCGCGCCTTCCCACAACACCTTGCGGCCGAGGGTGTAGAGGTTTTCGAGCCCGGAGGTCAGCGTCAGAAAATGGTTGCCGGAGAGCTGGCCCGCTTTCGAAGCGAAATTGACATTGCCATAGGCCAGCAGAATCTCGGTCTCGCTCACCCCGCCGGGATAGAGAATGATCTGCCCAGGCGAGGGATAGCAGGTGTTGTTCTCGTAGCCGACGCCGTAATCGAGATCGCCCAGCGGCACCCAGACCCCCTCGCCGCTCCAGCGCACATGGATGATCTTTGAGATGAACGGCAGATGCCGGAGGAAGGCGGCGCAGGTTTTCGGCGCGGCCTCGCGCTCCAGGCGGGCTTCGAAGCGATAGGGACCGGCAGTGACAATCAGATCGGCCATCGGAGATTTCGTCCTTGTCTGGGCATGAGCGTAAAGTGGCATCGTAGCCGGGGAACGCGTGCTTCGGCTACCGTGAAAATGGCGCGGGGCCGCAAGCCCCGTTGGCGGAGGCTTTTTACGGATGATGCTGAACGTCAACGCCGCGTGCCGGGTCAGCGCCGCTCGATCGCCTCGGCGATGCTGCGCGCCGCTTCGCGTAAAATCGGCAACATCGTCTCCTGCATGTCCCTCGCCGAGATCCGCGCCGCCTGCGCGCTCAGATTGATCGCGAGGCGCGTCGAGCGGCCGGTTTCAGGAATGGGAACGGCGATCGAGCGCAGGCCCATCTCCAGCTCCTCGGAGACGATCACCGCGCCGTTGCTGCGGATCTGGGCCAGCCGGGCGCGAAGCGCGGCCTCGGTTGTCAGCGTGTTCGACGTGAAACGCTCTAGGCCGGCGCGCGCGAAAAACCGCTCCAGTTCGCGCGGATGCAACCCGGCCAGCAGCACCTGCCCCATCGAGGTCGCATGCGCGGGGAGCCGTGTTCCGATCGAAAGCCCGATCGCCATGATGCGGTGCAAGGCCGGCGAACGGGCGACATAAACGACCTCGGTGCCGTCCAGCATCGCGGCGGAAGCCGATTCGCCCGTCTGCCGCGTCACTTCCACCAAGGCGTCGCGGACGACATCGAGTTCGGAAAGCCCGGAAAGAAACGCCTGACCGATCCCGAGAACAGCCGGAGTGAGCTGGAAGAATTTTCCGTCGGTGCGGGCAAATCCCATCTCGCAGAGCGTCAGCAGGAAGCGCCGCGCCGCCGCCCGCGTCAGGCCGGCATGGGCTGCGACATCGGTAATGGTCTGGGACTTTCGCCCCTCGAAGGTCCGGATCACCTCCAGTCCCTTGCGAAAGGATCCTACCGTTTCGTCTCGAGGCATGAACCAACCCGCCGCTGAAAAATCCCGCTGTTCGTTTTACGAACAAACTCCCTGTTTTGCGAACATTCTATTGACCTGCCCAGCCCGCTCGCGCAACCCTCGTCGCGTCTGGTGGCGCCCGGCACGACGAGCAACCGCGAGACCTCAGCCATGGATCGGCATCCGACCGACGGTGTCGGGGGAACGACGGGGAAATCGATGCGAACGCAGGTCGCGATCATCGGCTCTGGTCCGGCGGGCCAACTGCTCGGCGCGCTGCTGCATCAGGCGGGGATCGAGGCCGTCATCCTCGAGCGCAAGGATCGCGACTACGTCCTCGGCCGCATCCGTGCCGGAGTGCTCGAACAGGGCACGGTCGATCTTCTCGCCAGTGTCGGCGTCGATGCCCGGCTCAAGGCCGAGGGGCTTGTCCACGATGGTTTTGCGATCGGGTTTGCCAACCGCCGCCTGCGGATCGATCTTTCCGGCCTGACCGGTGGCAAGCATGTCACAGTCTACGGCCAGACCGAGGTGACCCGCGACCTGATGGACGCCCGCCGCGCCGCCGGCCTGACAACGATCTACGATGCGGAAGACGTGAGCCTGCACGGGTTTGACGGGCCGCGCCCGCGCGTCAGCTACCGGAAGGATGGCGTCACGCAGGAAATCGCCTGCGATTTCATCGCCGGCTGCGACGGGTTTCACGGCGTCAGCCGCGCCAGCGTGCCGTCGGGGGCGATCTCGCTGTTCGAGAAGGTCTATCCGTTCGGCTGGCTCGGTGTGCTCGCCGATGTGCCGCCCTGCGCGCACGAGCTGATCTACGCCAACCATCCGCGCGGGTTTGCGCTATGCTCGATGCGCTCGCCGACCCGCAGCCGGTATTATGTGCAGGTTCCCGCCGACGAGGATGTCGCCGCCTGGTCCGACACCCGGTTCTGGGACGAGCTTCGCCTCCGGCTTGACCCCGAGGCCGCCGCCGCGGTGGTCACCGGGCCGTCGATCGAAAAATCGATCGCCCCGTTGCGCAGCTTCGTCGCCGAACCCTTGCGCTTTGGCCGGCTGTTCCTGGCGGGCGACGCCGCGCATATCGTACCGCCGACCGGCGCGAAGGGCCTCAACCTCGCCGCCAGCGATGTCTATTATCTCGCCGAAGGCCTGAGGGAATTCTACCTCGAAAAATCCGAGGCGGGCATCCAAGCCTATTCGGCGCGCGCGCTCGACCGCATCTGGAAATCTGAACGCTTCTCCTGGGCGTTGACGATGCTGCTGCACCGCTTCGACACGATGAGCCCGTTCGAGCAGCGGATGCAGGAGGCCGAATTTCGCTATCTCGAGAACTCACCCGCCGCCCAGGCCACCATCGCCGAAAACTACATCGGCCTGCCGCTCTGACCCCCCCACCCGGTTACGCCACTACAGGGATTTTTGAAAAATGGATGCGTTTATCTGCGACTACGTCCGCACCCCCATCGGGCGCTTCGGCGGTGTGTTGTCCTCCGTCCGCCCCGACGATCTCGGCGCGGTGCCGCTCAAGGCGCTGATCGCGCGCCATGGAGGGGTCGATTGGGCCGGGGTCGACGAGGTGATCTTCGGTTGCGCCAATCAGGCCGGCGAGGACAACCGCAACGTCGCCCGGATGTCGTCGCTGCTGGCGGGATTGCCGATCGAGGTGCCCGGCACGACGATGAACCGGCTGTGCGGTTCGGGCATGGACGCGGTGATCGCCGCCGCGCGGGCGATCAAGGCCGGCGAGCAGAGCCTGATCCTCGCGGGCGGCGTCGAATCGATGTCGCGCGCGCCCTTCGTGCTGCCGAAGGCGGATTCGGCCTTCTCGCGCAACGCGGAAATCTACGACACCACCATCGGCTGGCGCTTCGTCAACCCCGTGATGAAGGCGCAATACG
>CAZNAT010000124.1:0-3665 GCA_964571245.1 uncultured Methylobacterium sp. | reverse complement strand
GCATTTTCTTACGATCAACCGGTATCCACTTGATCGGAAAATGCTCTAGAGCGGTATCCGACCTGATTGAAAAAAGCTCTCGGCGCGCGCTCCGGTGGCCATTGTTCGCGATTACTCCCGCCGCAGAAGGCGATCCGCGATCAGGCTGGCGACGGCACGCGGCATGAACCGGGCTTGAAGGGCGGCGGCGTCATAGTCTTCGCGCACCCAGTCGATGAAGGCCTTGCCATGGGCCTCGCCCTCATCCCGGTAGGCCTCAAGGAAGGCATCGAGAATGCCGGTTTGCGCATAGCGGAAGTGACCCTTGAGCAGGGTGAGCTCCCGCAGCGCGGTCTTGGCATCCGCGCGCTCCATGACCAGAAGGTACAGCGCGGCAAACAGCCCGGCCCGATCCGCGCCGGATTTGCAATGCGCCAGCGCAGGATAGCTGAGCGAGGCAAAGAACGCCGGCAACTGGAGGAGGGTGTCGCGCTCCGGGGCCTCGCGCGAGCGCAGCACGAAATCGACGATGGTCACGCCATGGCGTTCGGCGGCATCGCGTTCGAGTTGCCAGGCGCCGTGGCTGCGGCCGCCGCGCAGGTTGATGATGGTCTTGAGCCCGGCCTTTGCCATCCGTGCGATGTCCCGCGGGGAGGGTTGCGCCGAACGCCACAGGCGCGCGGAAACGCGGTGGGCGTTGAGGTGCACAAGCCGGAGAACGCCGTGATCGACGAACAGGAGGTCGATCCAGGCGCGCACCCGCTCCCGCGCCGAGTCGATCGGGCGGTTCCATCGGGCCTCGCGCTGTTCCCGGCGGGCGGTGTAATAGTCGGTGGGATGGTCAGGTGTGGCCATGCGAGCCGCTTAGCATCCCCAACGAGGGATGGCAAAATACCGGCTGGTCGGGCATGCCTGTCGGTGCGGCGCGTGGAGCTTTGGCCGAACTGCTGTATTGTGCGGTGCACTAAACGACGCTAGAGCCTGTTCTGGACGAGATTGCCGGCCCGGTTCGAGAGTGCTCAACCACACCGGGGCGGTCTTGCGGATCATTTCGGAGTGTTTCCATGCGCATCGACGCCATTGCCATCGGCCATAATCCCCCTCATGACGTCAATGTCATCATCGAGGTGCCGATTGGTGGCGAGCCGATCAAATACGAGATGGACAAGGAAGCCGGGACGCTGGTTGTGGACCGCTTTCTCTACACCCCGATGCGCTATCCCGGGAACTACGGCTTCGTGCCGCATACGCTTTCCGATGACGGCGACCCGATTGACGTGCTCGTCGCCAATACCCGGCCGATCATTCCGGGCGCCGTGATCAACGTGAAGCCGATCGGCGTCCTGCGGATGGAAGACGACGGCGGTGGCGATGAGAAAATCATCGCGGTCCCCTCCGCCAAACTCACGCAACGCTACGCCAATGTCGAGAGCTATACCGACTTGCCGGAAATCAGCTGGCGGCAGATCGAGCATTTCTTTCTGCATTACAAGGATCTCGAGCCGGGCAAATGGGTCAAGCTGCTCGGCTGGGGCGATGCCGCCGAAGCGCAAAAGCTTATTCTCGAGGCTATCGCGCGCGCCAAAGGCCAATAGATCCGATTGACGGAGATCGGCCAGCCGTCCGCTCCGCAAGCAGGAGCGTTGCTCGGCAGAGGCCGCCGCTGTCATCTTTTTGTCTTATAGACGAAAGTGTGGCAGCATGCCCTCGCCTGCATCCAGAATGGGCAGGGAGGGAAAAAATGGAAAATCTTATTATCCAGCTTATTAGCGGAGCTATCGGCGGCAATCTGGCCGGGAAGCTTTTGCCAAAATTTGATCTTGGTACGCTGTGGAATTCGGCGGCCGGCGTGGTCGGCGGCGGAATTGGTGCGCAAGCGATCGCGGCGGTCCTGCCGGGATTGCTGGTGGGTGGTACCGGTCTTGGCGGCGTGCTCAGCTCGGTGGCTGCCGGCGGCGTCGGCGGCGGCGTGATGCTGGTGATTGTCGGTGTTGTCCGCGGCATGATGCAAAAATAGCCTGATCAGGCCCGCTCCGCGCGACAACGGGCGGATGCGCAGTGGCCTGCCGAATGTGCCGGACGATGATCGCTCTCTCGCGTGGTCACGGCTTCCGGGCGCCTTTCTGTCGCCTATTTGGACTTTGGCGCAGGCCTTCGGCGCAACAGCGACCCTCGATCGGACTTGAACGGGGTCCCCGCTCCTTTTTGATTTATTTTCTTTCGACGAACTGGTGTCCAGTTCGTCACAAAAATGCGCCATCGAAGGCTACGACCTCGCCGGCACGCTGCTGACGACGCGTCTGGCGATCTCGTAGTGCAGCCTCTCGGTCATGCGGCCCGCGACGGTAATCACCCCCTTGCCAGCGTTTTCGGGCGCCTCGAAGGCGGCGATGATCGCCAGTGCCTCGGCGTATTCGGCCTCCGAGGGCGAGAACAGGCGATTGGCGGCCTCGATTTGCGCGGGGTGGATCAGGGTCTTGCCATCAAAACCGAGACCCCTGCCCTGGAGGCACTCAGCCTCGAACCCTGCCGGGTCGGCAATCGCGCCGTAGACGCCGTCGAGCACGTCGATGGCATGGGCACGGGCAGCCATCACACTGGCGGAGAGCGCATGCAGGAGCGCCAGACGCGAAGCGGTGGCCGGAATACGCATCTCCTTGGCGAGATCGTTGGTGCCCATCACCAGGCACGCCAGGCGTGAGCCCTCCTCCCGCGCCCGAGCGGCGATGGCCGCGACATTGAGGATCGCCAGCGGGGTCTCGATCATCAGCCAGAGCCGGATGCCTTCGTCCGCGAAGTGATGGTTCAACGCGGTTTCCGCCCGTTCCGCGTCGCTCGCGTCGTGGATTTTCGGAAACAGGATGGCATTCGGCTCGGCCGGGATGATCTCGGCGAGATCCTCCGCCAGAAGGTCGGCGGCGTCGCCGGCCTCAGGGAAGCCGTTGACGCGAACCACGGTTTCTTTCCCGGCAAAAATACCGCTTTCGAGCGCCGCGCGGGCGCGTGAGCGGGCTTCGGCCTTGGCTTCCGGCGCGACGGCGTCTTCAAGATCGAGGATCACGACATCGCAGGGGAGGGTGGCGGCCTTGGCCAGGGCACGCTCGTTGATCGCGGGAACGTAGAGCACCGACCTGCGCCGGGCGGGTTTCAGACCGAAATCCTGTTGCTCAGGGCGTTCATTCTCTGGACGTTCTTGCATGGCGACTTCCAATTCTCTGGCCTGCCGATTCCCGGACCAGCGAGGGGGCGGTGCCATCCAACGCCAGTTCGGGCGACCAGATCAAGCCTGAACCGCATTATGACGGCTTGTCCTGCGAATGGAAGCCGCGCCCCCTTGTCAGGGGCGTTCCCGGCGCTAGTTTGCCGGGCATGAACGCGCTTGATCTCGCCCTCGCCAATCTGCTCTCGCCGATGGTGCTGTTTTTTATCCTCGGTTTTCTGGCGGCCCTGGCCCGCTCTGATCTCTCCATTCCCGAGGCGATCGCCAAGGGGATGGCGCTTTATCTGATGCTGGCGATCGGCTTCAAGGGCGGGGTTGCGGTCAACCAGTCGGGGATCAACGCCCAGATGCTCGGTGCGGCGCTGGCCGGCGTGGTGCTCTCGGCGCTGATCCCGGTGATAGGTTTTGCCCTGCTGCGGGTGACGACGCGGCTGCCGGTGGTGGATGCCGCGGCGGTTTCGGCGCA
>CAZNAT010000123.1:0-3835 GCA_964571245.1 uncultured Methylobacterium sp. | reverse complement strand
GCGCGCGCCGCTGCGGCCGGCGTCACGCGGCGCATCGCGCTCGGTCGTGCGAATGGCCGCTGGTTCACCATGATGGCGGGCATCGGCTTCGATGCCGCGTTCGGTGGCATGCGCCTCGGCCTTGGCGAGCATCTGGGCCTGATGCCAACGCAAATCCCAGCCCCGCTCCGCGAACCAGCGCGCGAATACCGGCGGCAGTGCGGGGGAACGGGATTCGGCGGCATTCGGGCTCGCGGAATTCAGGCTCGCGGGACTCATACCCGCAAATCTGAGACAGCGCGGAGAGGTTAGCAAGCCGGTTTCGCCAGCAGGAAGAGCGCACCGGGGACCGGGATGCCGCGGTCCTGCCGGGTCGAGGCCAGCCGTTCCGCCCGCACCAGGAACCCCGTGGCGGCGATCCACTCGCGGATGCGGAACAAGGCATGGTGCACGCGGGCATCGGCGCCGACCGTCACGCCATGCCGCGCGGGACTTTTCTCGTCCGGCGGCGTCTGGATCGAGAAGGCGAAAACGCCGAAGGGCTCGAGAACCCGGAACGTTTCCGCAAAAACCGGCAGGAGATCGGGCACGTAGCAGAAAACATCGGCGGCGATCACCAGGTCGGCGCTTTCGGCCGGTTCGCGCCCGAGGAACGCAAGGAGCTCGCCGCACACCAGCCGGCGATAGCGCCCGCCACGTTCGGCCTCGCGCACCATGCCGGCGGAAAGATCGACCCCGGTCCAGTTCTGGCAGGCTTCCGCCAGCTGGCGCGCCATCAACCCGGTTCCGCACCCAAGATCGATCGCGTGCCCGAACCGCATGGCATCGCCGCGTTCCGCCGCGAGCATCGCCGCCAGCAGTTCCGGCGCGCGATAATTCAACGCCTCGACCAGATGGGTATCGAAGCGTGGTGCGTAGTCATCGAACAACCCGGCGATATAGGCGTCCGGCATCGCATGCTGCGGGGCTTCGCCGCCGTGGATCTGTGCCAGCAGCACCCGGGCGCCGAGGTGGTCTTCCGGGTCAAGCGCAAGCATCCTGGCCAAGGCCGCGATCGCCCCCGTCGTGTCCTGTCGCCCGAGGCTCGCCTTGGCCAGCGCGAGATAGCCCGGCGGCCATTCCGGGACGAGCTCAAGGGTTTGGCGGAACAGATCACAGGCGGCGTCGAAATCGCCGTCGGCCAGCGCCGCGTCGGCATAGGCATAGCGGCGATCCGCGACGAGATCCCCGGAGGTCCGGGTCGAAAAGCGGCGTTTCGTGGTCATTTGGGGATTGAGGGTTCGAGGGCCGCGTCACCGTTCGGTGCGGCGGCAGGCCTTGCTGCCGGATTTTCCGGCGCTTTGCGTCGTGCCCGGAAGAAGCGGATCGCGGCGATCAGCCAATCGGCGATCATCGCCACCAGCGCGATGCCGGCGAGCCCGAAAAGCGCCCAGCGGAACATCAGCGGGTCAAGCCTCACGCCGCGGCGATCCGCGAGATAGAGGCCGATCAGCAGCGCCAGTTGCGTCAGACGGATCGCGGCCAGCCGCGAGGAACGCAAAGCCCTCGGATGCAGCGTTCGAAACAGGACCCGCTCCCCCAAACCGCAGGCGGCGGCATGGAGAAACAGCGCGATGGCGGCCAGCATCAGCAGCGTGGGCAGCAGTCCCCGGATGAAGCCAAGCGTGATCGGCCAGCCCTGCGCCAGCGCCAGTGCCGGCGCCGCCAGCCCGTCATCGAACCGGAACGCGCCGGCAGGCAGCAGCGTTCTCGGGTGCCCGGTTCCGCAGGCGCGGGCCGCCGCAACCGCGTCTTCGGGGAAGGTTCCGCACACGGCAAGCCAGCCGCGCAGGGTTTCGTCGAACACGAACAGCGGCCATTGCGATGGTGGTAAAGCCACGATCTGGCTTGCGATGATCTCCCGTACCATCTGGTCGTTGGCACGAAGAATGATCAGTAGCGCGAGCGCGAGCGCCAGCCCGGCGGTCATCGCCAGAAACCGACCGGCACGGGACGGCAAGGCCGTCGCAGGCTGAACGGCGATCACTCCCAGGATAAACCCGAGCGCCAGTGACGGCCATTCAGCCTTGAGTGTCAGGCCGAGGGTTTCGAGGCCACCGGTCGCCAGCAGGCGGGCATTGGCCATTGCGCTCGTCAGGGCCTGGGTCGCCATCCCGCGGATTTCGAGAACACCCAGCTTGCCGATCCCATCGCTCAACGCCAACATCGCAAACGGGAACAGGATGGTGATAACCGCCATCGCCGTCAGGAAAACGCCCGCACGGCCGAGCGCCGGCATGCCGCCGAGCAGGATCAGGCACCCGGAGCGGATGATGCTTGCCAGCGCGAGGGATGGGCGCGGCCAGTCCGTGATCGCCGCGAGAACATCGAGGGTGGGGGAGAAGAACTCAACTGCCAGCAGCGCCGCCGCCAGCAAGGTTGCAAGAGCCAGAACAGCAAGGGTGCCGCGCGTTCCGGTGCCGGGGTCGCGATCGCGCGGGTCCGGTGCATCGAGGCGCATCGACGTGCCCTGCGGCAAGAAGTTCCTCCAGGGGGTTCGCCAGACCAACACCCGTGCGCCAAGAAAGCCAAGGATGACCGCACCAGCTGGCAGGACAGCGCCGGCATCCGCCGCGCGTGTCCGGAGGCCGAGAAGCAGCATGACCGTAACGAGCGCAGCGAGCCGCAAACCGGCGCCGCGCGCGGAGGCGGTCACGTAGTGGTTCAGGCGGCTGGTCATGCTGGCGAGCGCCAGCGCGATCGTGGCGATCGCGAAAATCGCGATGACCCCGAAGGCCGCGAGCTGTGGTCCGAGCCCCATCCTCTCGCCGAAGACGAGCAGCCCGAACCCGGAAAGCGACAACGCCAGGACAGCTGCGCTGATCACACGATCCTACCCCATTTTTACCGGTAAGCGGTTTGAAAAAACCGGTCGAACCTTCCCGCAAGGCCCACCAGATGTCTAATAGACCAGGAAGTTCGCTTGCCAATAGGCATGATTGGCGTTCATCATTGTCAGAAGCAGTCCATGACAAGGACAAGCCTTGCAAAATGCATCGGTTTGCGAAAGCGGCGTGAGAATGGGGCGGAGACATGACACAAACAATGCCAGGGTTGGGCCGGGGGACGATCGTTATCGCGGATGATCATCCGTTGTTTCGCGGCGCTCTCCGGCAGGCTGTGAACGGGATTTTCGAAGAACTCCACGTCATTGAGGCCGGAACGCTGGAGGAGACCACCCGGGCGCTTTCGGGGGGGCTGGATGCCGATCTCGTTCTGCTCGACCTGAAGATGCCGGGGGTCAGCGGGTTCTCCGGCCTCACGTATCTGCGTTCGCAGTACCCGGCGGTGCCTGTCGTGGTGGTTTCCGGCGTCGATGACGCCGCGACGATCCGCACCTGCATGGAGTTCGGCGCCTCCGGCTATATCCCGAAGACAACCCCCGTCGAGGTCATGAACCAGGCGATCCGGACGGTGCTTGCCGGCGGCAGCTGGACTCCGCCCGATATTCCGCTTGGTGGTGCCGCGGACAAGGAAACCGGCGATCTCATCCGCCGCCTCGCCAGCCTCACGCCGCAGCAGATGCGCGTTTTGACCATGCTTTCCGAGGGGCTGCTCAACAAGCAGATCGCCTATGAGCTTTCGGTCTCCGAAGCGACCGTGAAGGCGCATGTTTCGGCAATTCTGACGAAGCTGCGTGTCGAAAGCCGTACGCAGGCTGTCATCGCCGCGTCAAAAATCGATGTGCCGGGCTAACGCAGGATGCGCAAAAGTGGGCACCGGTTTTGCGGTCACCATCCTGCGTCAAGGCTAAACTGAATGAGGATGCGCAAAAGTGGGCACCGGTTTTGCGGTCACCATCCTGCGTCAAGGCTAA
>CAZNAT010000122.1:0-4001 GCA_964571245.1 uncultured Methylobacterium sp. | reverse complement strand
TCTCGTGTGTCACGTAGCCGGGCTTGACGAGAACGGTGCGTTCGCGGGTGTCGTAGACGGCGGGCACCGTGTCATAAACCACCCGCTCCGGACTCACCTGCACATGGCGGTGGCGCGTCGCGTAGTGCGGCGGGACCGTTACCCAGCAACCGATTTCGCGACCCCAGCCATCGCGCGTCACCTGCCAGACCTTGCGGGCCGGGGAGATCTCGACGGTTTCGGCCACGGTCGAATACTGCGCCGGGATGACGCGCTGCACGCGGTGCTCGGGCTGCACGACCACTGTTTCGTGCACCGCGCCGTACACGGGCGGAACATGGCGGGCGTAGGTCTGGGCCGGGCGGACCTGAACGGTCTCGGCCACCGTGCCGTAAACCGGGGGATGATCGATGCGCTGGTAGCAGTGACCAACGCAATTGCCGCCCGCGAGCGCAGCGGAACCGCTGGTCAGCAGGGCGAGCAGGGATGCGGCGAGAAATTTGCGCATGGGACACCTCATTTGAAATTCTTGAGGTGAGCTTTGATCCAAAGCGCGCATTTCGCAATGAAAACACGCAGTACCGACCAAAATTCAAATGGCACGGTAAATTCAGGCGCATTTACCCCTGAAATTTACCGTGCCGGTTAACACGCGTTAACACATGGGGTCGATGGCCGGAAGATCCGGCCTTCAGGTGGCCTGCATTGTCAGGTTTGCCCCGGCCGCAGCCGATAGAAAATATGGCGGCCGATCTGGTCGGTCCGTTTGAGCTTTCGCGACCAGTAGGGGGCGACGTAATTGGCGTGATAATGGGTCGATGTGCCGACACTGGCGTTGTACTGCTCGCCCTCCATGACGTCGCGCGCGACGCGCTGCGCGGTGCTCCAGGAGGCGGTATCGGTAATCGCGAGGCTTTTGCCCTCGCAGGCGAAGGTGAACTGGCAGGCCTTGTACTTGTGGCGGTTCTGATACACCACGCCGCAGACACTGGTTGGGTAGAGCCCGCTTTTGACCCGGTTCAGAACCACCTGTGCCACAGCGGCTTGGCCGGCTTCCGGCTCCGAACGGCTCTCGAAATACACGGCTTCCGCCAGGCATTTCTGCTCGCGCTTCATGCTCTCGGGGTCGATGATATCGAGATAGCCGGAGCCAAGCTTGAGTTTCGCGGTTTCGACCGGGCGGCCGGCGGGGCTTGCGTGCACATGCGCAAAGGCGGGAATCCGCATTGCGGCGGCGGCGATGATTTCCGGCTCGACCGGCGCGGGTGTCACCGAAGCCAGAACCACGGCGCGGCTGACGGCCGGCGTCGCCCCATCCGGGCGTGCCATGGCCAGCGCCGAGGGGGAGGCGCCTTGCGCGACAACATCGCCGGAGCCGCCGCCGTGCATGCCCGGGGCCAGCGTGCGCCCTTCAAAGCGGCTGAGGCGCGCGATCAGCGCCTGCGAAGCCCGAACCATGGTCACCGCCGGATCGAGCCTGCGCTGGGGCAGAACGACACGATCGACAACGAACAGCAGCGGCGTGCCGATCTCCTGCGGTGTGCGCAATTCGCGGCCAAGATCAACCTTGCGCAGATGCGGGACCACGCGCAGCCAGTCGGCGCTGCCGACGGCGGCCACTGTTTCCATCACTTGCGGCTGCTGAAAGCTCAAGGTCGAGAGCCGCGGCGGCATCAGGGTCAGCCGATGCGGCTCGATCATCGTCGAGCGACGAAATTCGTGATCGAGAACGCGGAAGCTTTCCCCGGCCGAGGCGGTGAAGGAAACCACCATCGCCAGGGCGATGCTCCAGGGGGCGGCAGCCTCGACAATGGCGCGCGCGACCCCGCGCAGCCGCCAGACGCGATGCCTTGCGCGGCTGAACCCGGTAGTCCCGACCCTGTGCGCACGACGACGCAACCGATGCCTCCCGCTATCCCCGGTGAAATCACCGGAGGTTCGTGTCCGCGTCATCACACGCAAGACCAAACCTCGTTCGAGCGGGAATGATCGCCGGTTGAGGTTCAGGGGGTCTTAAGCGGAAAGGTTAACGGCATCCTTTCCGTAGAATTTTATCGAAATCAGGCCCCGGGCGCTCAGCTCTCGGCCCAATTATCCCTCGGCTTTCGTCACCTTGCCGAGCGCGGCCTGTGCGGCGGCAAGCCGGGCGATCGGCACGCGGAAGGGCGAGCACGAGACGTAATCGAGCCCGACGCTTTCACAGAAGGCGATGGACGCGGGGTCGCCGCCGTGCTCGCCGCAGAGCCCGAGCTTGATTTCCGGGCGGCTGGCACGGCCACGGTCGGCGGCGAGTTGCACGAGTTCGCCGACGCCTTCCTGGTCGAGCGTGACGAAGGGGTCTTCGGCAAGAATGCCGCGCGCCTTGTAGGAACCGAGGAACGAGGCGGCGTCGTCGCGGCTGATGCCGAGCGTCGTCTGCGTGAGGTCGTTGGTGCCGAAAGAGAAGAATTCGGCCGATCTGGCGATCTCGCCGGCACGAAGCGCCGCGCGCGGCAGTTCGATCATCGTGCCGACCTGATAGGGCAGGGTCATGCCGTGCTCTTTGCCAACCTTTTTCGCCATGGCGTCGATGCTCGCCTTGACGAGATCGAGCTCGGCCTTGGTCATCACCAGCGGCACCATGATCTCCGGCGTCACGATCGCGCCGGTCGATGTGCCGGCGGCAATCGCGGCTTCGAAGATCGCGCGGGCCTGCATCTCCGCGATTTCCGGGTAGGCCACCGCGAGGCGGCAGCCACGAAACCCGAGCATGGGGTTCGATTCCCTGAGCTCCAGCGCGCGCAGGCGCAGCTTTTCGGGGCTTGCGCCCATGGCTTCCGCGACCTCCTGGATTTCCTTCGGCTCATGCGGCAGGAATTCGTGCAAGGGCGGATCGAGCAGGCGGATCGTCACCGGCATGCCCTTCATGATCTCGAACAGCTCGATGAAGTCCGAGCGTTGCATCGGCAGCAGCTTGTCGAGCGCGGCGCGGCGGCCCGTCTCGTCGTCGGCGAGGATCATCTCGCGCATGGCGATGATGCGGTCGCCATCGAAGAACATGTGTTCGGTGCGGCAGAGGCCGATGCCTTCCGCGCCGAACTTCACCGCCGTGCGGGCATCGAGCGGAGTTTCGGCGTTGGTGCGGATTTTCATCCGGCGGAACTGGTCGGCCCAGCCCATGAGCGTGCCGAATTCGCCGGAAAGCTCGGGCTGGAGCATGGCGATCTCGCCCAGCAGCACCTGGCCGTTGGAGCCGTCGATGGTGATGAAATCGCCGCGTTTCAAAACCTTGCCGCCGGCGCTCATCGTGCCCAGCACCATATCGATGCGGATCTGCCCGGCGCCGGAGACGCAGGGCTTGCCCATGCCGCGCGCGACCACCGCCGCGTGGGAGGTCATGCCGCCGCGCGTGGTCAGAATGCCCTCGGCGGCGTGCATGCCGTGGATATCCTCGGGGCTGGTCTCGACGCGCACCAGGATCACCTTGCGCTTGTCCTTGACGGCCTGTTCGGCCTCCTCGGAGGTGAAGACGATCTGGCCTGTGGCCGCGCCCGGCGAGGCGGGAAGGCCGGTGGAAATCACGGTACGCGTTGCCTTGGGGTCGATGGTCGGATGGAGGAGCTGGTCGAGCGCGGCCGGGTCGATGCGCTGGATCGCCTCTTCCTTCGTGATCAGCCCTTCGTTGGCGAGATCGACGGCGATCCGCAACGCGGCCTTGGCGGTACGCTTGCCGTTGCGGGTCTGGAGCATCCACAGCTTGCCCTGCTGGACCGTGAATTCGAGGTCCTGCATGTCGCGGTAGTGCTTCTCGAGCAGTCCGTAGATGCGCACCAGTTCCTTGTAGGCCTCGGGCAGGGAAGCTTCGAGCGAGGGCTTGGTCGAACCGGCCGCGAGGCGCGCGGCTTCGGTGATATCCTGCGGGGTGCGGATGCCGGCGACGACATCCTCGCCCTGCGCGTTGATCAGGAATTCGCCGTAGAGCTCCTTGGTGCCGGTTGAGGGGTTGCGGGTGAAGGCCACGCCGGTGGCCGAGGTTTCGACCA
>CAZNAT010000121.1:3396-4031 GCA_964571245.1 uncultured Methylobacterium sp. | reverse complement strand
CACCAGATGCCATAAGGGTTGAAGGTCGCGCTATTCCCGCAGCGGCACACCGGTTTGATCGCCCGGAACCAGGCCGCCGCCTCGAAGATGTGGGTCGCGCGGGGCAGTCCGTCTTTTGTCCAGCCGCCCACGTCACAGGGATAGTCCGAGCTGGTCGGGGCTCGTCGGCTCCGGGCCAGCCTTCACGCTCTCAATGATCGCGCGCGCCAGCTCGAACGCGGCCTCGACCCGGATATGGCTCGTCGGCGCGGTGATGCCGACGCGCGCCCAGCCGGGGGCGGAAAGGATGGTCTGTGCGACTCGGGCGGTATCGATATTATCCATGGTCCAATGAGAACATATACAGAACATTTTGACAAGTGGGCGACGGGATCGCTCGGCCAGACCGCTTCGCGGTCGGCCTTCGCCCAGGCCTTGCGCTGACGCAGGCGCTGCGCGCCCGCCCGCTCGTCCGGGAGGAAGAGAAAACGCTGGCTGACGATATTGCCCGGCGCGGACTGCTCCAGAGCCTCAGCGTCCGCCCGCTCCTCGATGCGGAGGGCCAGGAAAGCGGCCGCATGAAATACCGACTGGCGGGAGCCGCTTCCGCGCCCTCGTACTGCTGGTGGAGCGAGGAATCCTCGCGGAAAATACGC
>CAZNAT010000121.1:280-3386 GCA_964571245.1 uncultured Methylobacterium sp. | reverse complement strand
GCGTCGTTCGCCCAGCGGGAGGGGCATTCACGCCGAGGACGATCGCTTTGCCAAAAATGCCATACGCGAGGCGCTGCACCCGCTCGACCAGTTTCGCGCGATGCAGGCGATGCTCGAGTGATAGGTTTGGAACGGCCGCGATTGCGGACAGTGCCGCCGGTCCGGCATCAGTGCGATACTTCAACCAAATACCGTTCGCTCATGTGAGCTTCGCAACAGCATCAGCATTTTAGCGGCAAGACTTGGTCGGAGTCAGGACAGCGGAGCCCCCTGCTCTATGTCACCAGCAGATTGTAGCGCGACGATCTGGATGAGAAGTTAGCGACGATCAGGATGAGAAGCGCTGATCGCGACGAGGTCGTTTTGGTGTGTTTGATTGCCGCTGGCAAGACCTATGTCTCAGGTTGATTGTCGGGGAGCGACACATCGGTATTTTTGGCTGTGGCGACCTTGGCGGGGCGACCTGCCCCCTGCTGTTTTCGCTCGATAGCCGTGCGGCGCCGATAGCTTTCGACATTCATCTCGAAGATGGTGGCGTGGTGCACGAGGCGGTCGACGGCGGCCAGCGTCATTGCGGGATCGGGGAAGACCCGGTTCCATTCGCCGAACGGCTGGTTGGCGGTTATCATCAGCGAACGCCGCTCGTATCGCGCGCTGATCAGCTCGAACAGAACCGAGGTTTCAGCCTGATCCTTGGCGACATAGGCAAGGTCGTCGAGGATCAGAAGGTCGAAGCGATCAAGCCGATTGATCGCGTTCTCGAGCGCGAGCTCGCGGCGCGCGACCTGTAGTTTCTGGACGAGGTCGGAGGTGCGGACGAACAGCACCCGCCAACCCTTTTCGATCAGCGCGAGCCCGATGCCCGACGACAGATGCGATTTTCCTCCGCCGGGCGGGCCGAACAGGATCAGGTTTGCGCCATTTTCGAGCCAGCTGTCTCCGGCACAGATCGCCATCACCTGCGCCTTCGATATCATCGGAACCGCGTCGAAGTCGAACGTATCGAGCGTTTTTCCCGGCAGCAGTTTCGCCTCCGCCAGATGCCGCTCCATGCGGCGGCGACCGCGTTCGGCGATCTCATGCTCGGTGATCGCGCTGAGGAACCGCGCCGCCGGCCAGCCCTCCTTGTCGGAACGCTCGGCGAACGTCGGCCAGAGCTGTTTGATTGTCGGCAGTCGCAGCTCGTTGAGCATCAGCGTGAGCTTTGTGACATCAATACCCTGGGTCATGCCATTTCCTCCGCGCGAGGAGCCAGTAGCGCTTCATAGGCGCTCAGCGGGACGAGCTCGACGATGACCTCGGGCAACGCCGCGGGGTCGGGAGCGAACCGCGCCCTAAGCATTGCCATGTCCGGCATACCCTGCGGCGTCGCTAGCAGGGTTTCCAACACAGCGGCGAGTTCGGCCTCGCAGGCCCGCTCATGCGCGAGGCTAAGAAGCTCGACCATTGTCCGGCACGCGACCCGTTCGGCGAGCCGCTCCAGCAGCCGATCGAACATGCGCCGGTAGGCCTCGCGCGGGAAGAGCTGGTGGCGATAGACAAGATTCAGCAGCGCCATCGGTTTGCGCCGAAGCGCATGGATGACATGGCGATAATCGACGACATGGCCATGTTTGCCGCTGCGTTCGGCGCGGCCGCGCGGAAGCGTAAAGAGCGGTGTGCCGCCGAGGAACAGCTCAAGCCGATCGTCGTAAAGTCGCACTCGCAGTCGATGGCCGATCAGCCGCGACGGCACGGTGTAGAACACCTTGCGCAGCGTGAACCCGCCCGAGGAGGTCACCATGACAAGCACCTCTTCATAATCGCTGGTGCGCATGCTCGGTAGCGACTGAAGCGCCGCCCGTTCGGCGTCGATCCGCTTCGCGCACCGCGCATTCTTGCGCGCGACGATCTCGTCGACGAAGCAGCGATATTCCGCAAGGTCGTCGAAGTCGGCCGATCCGCGCATCAACAGCGCGTCGCGCACCGCCGCCTTCAGATGCCCGTGCGCGCTCTCGATCGCACCATTTTCATGCGCAACACCGCGGTTATTGCGGGTCGGCTCCATCCGGTAATGGCGACAAAGTGCGTCATATCTATGCGTCAGATCCTCGCGCGCCGATGCATCCAGATTCCGGAACGCCGCCGACAGACTGTCGCTGCGATGCTCGCGCGGCGCGCCGCCCAGCGCCCACAGGGCATTCTGCAGCCCCTCCGCCAACGCGACATAACTCTCGCCGCCCAGGATCACATGGGCATGCTCGAAGCCAGAACAGGCGAGCCGGAAGTGGTACAGCCGGTGATCGAGCCCGACCCCGGCGATGTGTACGCCCAGATCGGCCATGTCGGTAAAATCCGACAGCCCCATCCGACCCGGCTCGTGCACCTGGCGGAAGATCACGTCGCGATCCGGGCCTTGCAGCGCCCGCCAGCTTCGAACCCGACGCTCCATCGTCCGCCGCACCCCATCGGGAAGCTCAGGATGACGACGCTGCATTTCTTCGAACACCGTCACGGCCCGGAGTCCCGGCGCCGCCTCCAGCAGCGGTACAACTTCGCTATCGAAGATATCCGCCAGCGGATCGGGGCGCCGGCGACCGCGCGGCTCTTTCTTCTGCGAGGGCAACTGCGCATCCCGCTCCAGCCGATACGCCGTTGCCGTGCTGAACGCCGCGCACGCCGCCGCCGAGCGCGGCGACACTGTCTGTCTCATCTTCATATATAATCTCACCTGATGATCGTTGATATGTCTCCCGGGCACCGCATCTCCCCTTCCAAAGGAGGCGCCACCTGGCAGGTCACATCACCAAAAGCGCCATTCCAAAAGAAAAGACGCTTGCGGGGGTGTGTCTGTCGCTCCTCGGGGCTTCGCCCCTCGTCCCGACAGACACACCCCCGCCATTCTCATCTAGATTGTCGCGCTGTTCTCACCTTGATTGTCGCGCAGCACCGGCGTCCCGAACAGGTTCGCCATCTCCTGGACCGTGCTCTTGTTGGTGTAGAGATTGCACACGCCGCGATCATGCCCTGCCCGCTCGGCCTGTCAATCGGCAACCGGCCGAGCGCACGCACGTTCGTGATGCGAAGGAGACACGACATGACTGCCCAATATGATGCTGCCAAGACC
>CAZNAT010000121.1:0-270 GCA_964571245.1 uncultured Methylobacterium sp. | reverse complement strand
CCGATGATATAAGATGACAGCTAGCGATTTTTTGGATGCAAGAGTCGCTCGACCTGATCTGCCCCCTTCTGAGTGGTCCAAAATCTCTGTTATTTTGGATCATGAAGGAGTTTGGGAATGGGCAAGAGGCACAAGCCGGAAGAGATTATCGGCAAGCTGCGTGAGGCTGAGATCGTGTTGGCGCAGGGCGGGACGACAGCGGATGCGTGTCGGCGGATCGCGGTCACCGAGCAGACCTATTATCGCTGGCGCAAGGAGTATGGCGGTCTG
>CAZNAT010000120.1:0-4102 GCA_964571245.1 uncultured Methylobacterium sp. | reverse complement strand
GGGGTGTTCGCGCCCAATGGCCGCGCTCGACGGGCCGAGGAAAACGGTAGCCCCGGATATCTCGTCAACGGGCGATGGGCTTGGGGATCGGGAAGCCAAAACGCCGACTGGATCACCGGAGGCGCGTTCGTGGTCGACGATAGCGGCGAGCTCATCAGAGGATCCGATGGCCAGCCCCAGAACATTGGGATGGTCTTTCCTGCAAAGGATGTCCGCTTCCACGATACATGGAAGGTCATGGGTCTACAGGGGACCGGCTCTACCGATTTCGAAGTGAAAAACTTGTTCGTCCCGATCGATCGTACGGTCGCCGGTTTCGGCGATCGTTCTGATGATGCTCCGATATTCCGGTTTCCCAGCTTTGGCATGCTGGCTATCGGGATAGGCTCGGTCGCACTCGGCGCGACGCGAGGTGCGATCGACGATCTCATCACCCTTGCCTCCGAGAAGACGCCCGTTGGAAGTCGATCGAAGCTCTCTGAGAAGAGCGAGACGCAGCGGCTGTTGGCGCGTGCCGAGGCGACGGTGCGTTCGGGACGTGCATTTCTTCGCGAGGCAATAGACGAGGCGTGGTCGTCCGCGCTTATGGGGCCGATCAGCGTAACGGACCGGCGCAACCTGCGGCTCGCGACCAACCACGCTGTTTATTCCGCACGCACTGCGATCGGTCTGGTGCACGAGCTCGCGGGCGGTTCATCCGTCTACCGTAACTCTACCATCCAGCGCCGCTTCCGCGACGTTCACGTCGCCTCCCTGTCAATCGGCGTGCAAACGGGACCCCCTATCGGCGCGCAAAAGGGACCCCCTTTCACGATGGCGCAAGGTTGATCGGACACGCGCCTTTGCGCTGCGCGCGGCGTAGGGAGGGCGGAGCCCGACCGGAGGCGCGCGCAGCGCAAAGCATCTTTTAATCGGAGGTCGGTGGGGGCGATCAGCTGCGGTTTTTGAAGCGCCAGCTGTCATTGCCGGTCTCGACGATGTCGCAATGGTGGGTGACGCGATCAAGGAGCGCGGTGGTCATCTTGGGATCGCCGAACACGGTGGGCCATTCGCCGAACGCGAGGTTGGTGGTGATGATGACGCTGGTCTGCTCGTAGAGCTTGCTGACGAGATGGAACAGCAGTTGGCCGCCTGAGCGGGCGAACGGCAGATATCCCAGTTCGTCGAGCACGATCAGGTCGAGGCGGGATAGCTGGGCGGCGAGAGCGCCGCTCTTGCCGATCCTGGCCTCCTCTTCGAGGCGGGTCACCAGATCGACGGTGTTGAAGTAGCGGCCTCGCGCACCCGAGCGAACGACATTGGCGGCGATGGCGATGGCCAGGTGGGTTTTGCCGGTGCCCGTGCCGCCGACCAGGACGATGTTGCGCCGAGCGGGCAGGAACGCGCCACTGTGCAGCGAACGCACCAGCCCCTCGTTGATCGGCGTGCCCTCGAACCGGAACGCATCGATATCCTTCACGACCGGCAGCCGGGCGGCCGCCATCCGGTATCGGATCGAGGCAGCATGGCGATGTGTTGCTTCCGCGCGCAGAAGGTCGGTCAGTATCTCCATCGTGGTGCGCTGGCGCTGAAGGCCGGTGGTGACCGCATCGTCGAACGCGCCCGCCATGCCCTTGAGCCCAAGCCCGCGCATCGCCTCGATCATGTCATGCCGCTGCATCGAAGGTCCTCAGCTGGTCGTAACGGGCGCAGTCGGCGATCGGCGGATGGCGCAAGGCGCTGTCTTCGGAGGTGATGATGGTGAGCGGTCGCGGCGGTTCGCGGCGCCGCGCCAGGATGTTGAGGATCAGGTCGTCGCTCGCCGTGCCGGTCGCCAATGCCTCGCGGACGGCCGCTTCGACCGGCTCCAGACCATCGGTCAGCACGGCCGACAGCACACGGACGAACCGGCGGTCGGCATCGTCGCCATTGCCAAGCTTGCGGCGCAGGCGCGCCAGCGCCGGCGGCAGATCCCAGTCCTGGAAGGGCGCGCCGTTCCGCAGCGCTCCGGGCTTGCGGGCCAGTACCGGCAGATAATGCCAGGGGTCATAGATCGTGCGGTTGCGCCCGAAGTAGCGGGGATGCTCGGCGACAACCTCCTCGCCGCAGCGCACGACAATGCGGTCGGCATAGGCCCGGACCTGCACCGTCCGCCGCGCCACCGTCGAGAGAACCGAGTAGCGGTTGCGATCGAAGCTGATCAGGCAGGTGCCCGTCACCGCATGCTCGCTCTCGTTAAAGCCGTCGAACGGTCCCAGCATCGGCTGCAGTGCCGATCGCTCGATCTCCAGCGCCTGCGCCACGGTCAGCTCGCCCTGTTCCGGGTGTGCCTGTCGTTCCGCCCAGCGCTGGCACTCGGCCTCCAGCCAGCCATTGAGCTCGTCGAGGCTGGCGAACCGCAACCGGGGTTGGAAGAAGCGGCCCCGGATCGTCTGCACCTGGTTCTCGACCTGGCCCTTCTCCCATCCCGCCGCCGGCGAGCAGGCGGTGGGCTCGACCATATAATGGTCGGTCATGATCAGGAACCGCCGGTTGAAGACCCGCTCCTTCCCCGTGAACACGCTCGTCACCGCCGTCTTCATATTATCGTAGATGCCGCGGCCCGGCACGCCGCCGAAGAAAGCAAAGCCGCGCGCATGCGCGTCGAACAGCATCTCCTGACTCTCGCGCGGATAGGCCCGGACATAGACCGCCCGCGATGCACACAGCCGCATATGCGCAACCTTCACGCGCATCGGCTTGCCGGCGATCTCCACATCCTCATGGCTCCAGTCGAACTGGTAGGCCTCGCCCGGCTTGAACATCAGCGGGATGAAGGCGGTGACACCATCGCCGGCATCCTTGCGCCGGTCGGCCTTCCAGCGCGCCGCGTAGCGCCGAACGGCATCGTAGGAACCCTCAAAACCTTCGCGCTCCAGCAGATCATGTATCCGCGTCATCCGCAGTCGCTCGCGCCTGCCGCGCACCTCGTTCTCTTCCAGCAGTGTGTTCAGGCGATCCTGAAACGGCCCGATCCTAGGCAGTGGCTGAACCTTGCGCTGATAGTCGAATGCGCCTTCCGGCGCCCGGATCGCCTTGCGGATCACCTTCCGCGACACATGCAAATCCCGCGCGATCGCCTTGATCGCCTTGCCGCCGGCATACTCGCGCCGAATCCGAACCACTGTCTCCAAAACCAACATCCCGATCTCGCCGCCTGATTATCCAGCCGGCTGCTTAAAACATCGAAATGAGGGGTCCCTTTTAGACGCCGATCACCCCGCTAACGGGGTCCTTTTTGCACGCCGATCCACAGTATCACCTGAGAGATTCAGCAGCGCGGGGAAAAAATCAGAACCCCATGTGATCGGATTCCCCCTTCGCCCATCGCTTATAGGAACCAAAATCGTCGATGGGGTCGCTTGCTGAGCCATCCTTTGCAAGAGGCTTGCCGGGACAAATGGCATGTCGCCCAGACAAATGATCGCAGCACGCGTATCTTGCGGCAGCGCGGAGATCCCAGCGATCAATGAATGGGCCATTCCCCGACGGGCGTCGGAAGCTCGGGTCTGGCATAGTTCGCGCTTCCCAAGGATATCCCTGAGTTCAGCGGCATCCGCGTCCGTTACGATATGAGGCGGCGGTAAACCCGCCTGTTCGATTGTATCGACGATATGCGCCAGCACTGGCCGTCCGCCCAGATTGGTCCGGAGCTTGTCGAAGCCCATCCGGCTCGAACGGCCGGCGGCCAGCACTATCGGTCGCACGCACATGTGCATTCGTCTTTAGTAATTGCCGGAGAGCACGTCATGCGCCCAGCGGTTGGATAGGTTCGTATAGGGGTGCGCTACCCTTTCCGATCATACTCCCGTCCCATTCCCGCACAGCCATCTCCAATCCTCCCCACCATTTCCGCGACTGGCGGTTCATGTGTTCAGATGGCGTTAGTGGATATTTGCACCATCGTCGATCATGCCGCCCGTCGGCTGGATGGTAAGGAGTGTTATCAAAGCAAAGATGACGCAGGCCAGGCCGAGAAGGGCAAAGTACCACCAGATACCATTGGCCAGTAAAGAGAAGTAAATTGCGGGTACGAAGAACGCGGCGGCAGAGCCGCTCTGGACGACAACACCGTTAGCCAGGC
>CAZNAT010000119.1:0-4111 GCA_964571245.1 uncultured Methylobacterium sp. | reverse complement strand
CGTGCTGATACGGGCTCATCGTGCCCGGATCGACGTTGAGGTAGGGGTCGAGTTTGCGCATGCGGACCTTGTATCCGCGCGCCTGGAGAACGGCTGCCAGAGCCGCCGAAGCGAGGCCTTTTCCAAGGGAAGAAACCACGCCGCCTGTGATGAAAACATATCGCGTCATGGGACTTGATCTTTAGCTCTAATGTTTCGATTCGCGCAAAAGAAAAGGCGCCATCCACAGGCATGGCGCCCTTGCACGGTTATCCGTCGGGGTTAGCTCAGGGCTTGGGGGGCTGCTGGCCGCCCTGCAGGTTGCGGAGCTGGTCGAGCACGCCGGTCGAGCCCGACGGCGCGGCCGGTGCGTTCTGCACGGGCGGCGGCGGGGCGGCATTATCCAGCGCCGACGAGGGCGCCCGGCCCCGGGCCGCAACGATTGCCAGCATCAGGGAGGTCACGAAAAACGCCGTCCCGAGAATCGCGGTCGCGCGGGTCAGGAGGTTCGATTGTCCGCGACCGGTCATGAAGCCGGAGGGGCTCGAGCCCATGCCGAGGCCGCCGCCTTCGGAGCGTTGCAGCAACACGACACCGCAAAGCGCGATGACGATCAGCAGGTGAATGACGATCAGAACGGTTTCCATGGAAGCCTACGGTTTTTCGGCAGCGGAAGGGAATTAATCTGCGTCTTAGCCGCATCGCCGGAGATAGGAAAGTAAAAAACGGGAATATCTCTCAGCCTTAGCGGCGCTGGCTATACCTGCTCAGCCGCTCAGCCCCTTCGCTATCGCAGGGGCGTGATGGAGGATGCGTTTGCGAAATGCCTCGATGCGGGGCGTTTGCCGTTTGCGCCATAAAATACGGAAGCCGATTTTGATCGGCATGTCGTCATCATCCACAAGAGGGATGGCAGTGTTGGTTGTGACCGAGATTTTGGAGTTTGGCAAAATGGCCGCACCGATCCCTAGTTCAGCCCATTCCTGCAAAATGGCATAAGAAAGCGCCTGCCCGGCGTATTCGCGCGGCGTCAAACCTTGCGCGCCAAAGAGCGCGCGGGTGACGCGCGCCAGCCCGCAGATATCCGGGGCCATGACGAGGGTTTCCTGAGCGATGGCGGAGAGGGTGACGCGTTTGCCCCCTGAAAGCGCAAGACTGGAGCCGTGGCGCGGCAAAAACCAAAGGGGTTCTCTATAAAGCGGTTCGACGTGCCAATCTGGTTTTGGCTCGCTCACAGGATCTTCCGGGCCGATGATGAAATCGAGTTTGCCCTTATCCAGCGCCTGATAAAGCTCGAGAAGATTCATCTGGCGAAAGACGACCTCTGCGCGCTGGTCCCCGCGCAGGATCGGCTCCAAGGTCAAGTTCACCAAGCGCATATCTACAAGGGGCGAAATGCCGATGCGGATCAGCGTACGCTCAGGATCGAGCAAAGCACGCGCCTTTGCCACAAGGGCGCTTTGGGCATCGAGGACATCCAGAACAGATGGCAGAATTTGCGTGCCAAATTCCGTCAGCTCGACGCTGCGCGTGGTGCGGTTGAAAAGGCGAGCGCCCAACTCACCCTCAAGCTGTAGAAGCGAGGTCGAGATCGTGGGCTGAGAGACGGCCAATGCCTCGGCAGCGCGAGCGAAGGACATTGCTTCGGCAACGGCTCGAAAATACCGCAGCTGGCGCAAATTCATTCGGCCTCTCCTTATTTGGTTTTGAGAGCCATTAATTATATTTATCTATCAAACAAATATAAAATGAGAAATTCTCAATCAGCTTCCACGGTCCTAGTGTTCGGCATCCCCACTGCCTTTTGGGGTCGCAGGATCAAAGAAGGCATAAAATTGAAAGAGATAAGCAATGAAAATCCGCTCTGGTGCTTCCCCCATGCGTTTGATTGGAGTGGCGTTTGGTCTGGGGCTCAGCCTTGCTCCCGGTCTGGCTTTTGCCGAAAAGGCTTTTCTGGAAATCACCCTGAAGATTGATGCGGCGGATCGCCCGGCGGCAGGCAAGGTCTATGCCGAATTCAAGCAGCCGTTTTTGACCACCGTTCCCGGCGCCACCTCGAAGGATCTGCTGATCCGCACCGAGGATGTGCAGGTGCTCCACGGCTTCAAGGGCAAGGCCGAGGCCGAGGCTTACCTCACGTCAAAGCTTTTCACCGCCGATATTGTGACAAGGCTCAAGCCTCTGCTCAAGGCAGCCCCCGAGGTGCGCATTTATAGCGCGGATTAAGCTATGAGCTAAAAAGCGCGAAAGGCCCGCCAGAGTGCTTCTGGCGGGCCTTTCTAATTCTGTAGGCCGCGCTCTCCTTACGCCGCCTCGACGATGGCCATGAAATCACTGGCCTTGAGGCTCGCGCCGCCGACCAGCGCGCCATCGACGTCCTCGAGCGCAAGAATCTCTTTCGCGTTGCTGGGCTTCACCGAGCCGCCGTAGAGAATGCGGGTCCTGGCGGCGGTTTCCGGGCCGAGAAGCCGCGCCAGCGTTTTGCGGATATCGGCGTGGATTTCGGCGATATCGGTCAGCGTCGGGGTCAGCCCGGTGCCGATTGCCCAGACCGGTTCGTAGGCGATGACGATCTGATCCGCGCTCACGCCCGGGGGAAGCGAGCCTTCCACCTGCGCCTCGACGACGGCGAGCGCCATGCCGAGTTCGCGCTGGGCGCGGGTTTCCCCGACGCAGAGGATCGCGAGCATCCCCTGCCCGATCACGGCTTCCGCCTTCGCCCGCACCACGAGATCGGTTTCGCCATGGTCGGCGCGGCGCTCGGAATGGCCGACGATGACAGCGCTGGCGCCGGCGTCGAACAGCATCTCCGCCGAGAGATCGCCGGTATGCGCGCCGGAAGCCTTCGGATGGCAGTCCTGCGCGCCGATGGCGATCCCCGAGCCGAGCGCCGAGGCCGCCGCCGGGAACAGCAGCGCCGCCGGCGGGCAGATCAGCATCTCCACCCTGGCGCGCAACGCCGGCGAATAGGCCTTGGCCATCATCGACAATTCGAGCAGGCTCGCGCGCAGCCCGTTCATTTTCCAGTTTCCGGCCACCAGCGGCTTGCGCATCGCGATTCTCCCCGTCTTTTCCAACCAGGAGGCGCCTAACACGGCACAGGACCGGCTTCAATGTGCGGGCGTTGTTGAAATCGGGTGGCCTGCGCGCAAGCGCTTGCGCCATCTCCTGCGCATCAAGGTCAACCGCAGGAAAAACAAATGCCAGCTCTTCAGGAAAAGATCGCCATCGTCACCGGCGCCAGCTCGGGAATCGGTCGCTCCACCGCAAAACTGTTCGCGAGGGAAGGCGCTAGGCTCGTCGTGACCGCCCGGCGGGCGGAAGCACTCGACGTGCTCGTGGCGGAAATCGCGGCGGAGGGGGGCGAAGCCGTCGCGCTCGCCGGTGATATCCGCGAGGCGGCGCACGCTGAGGCGCTGGTGGAAATGGCGCGTAGGCGCTTCGGCGGGCTCGATATCGCCTTCAACAACGCCGGAACGCTCGGTGCGATGGGGCCCATCACCGACCTCGCCTTGGACAGCTGGAACGACACCCTCGCCACCAATCTCACCAGCGCCTTTCTCGGCGCGAAGCACCAGATCCCGGCGATGATCGCGCGCGGCGGCGGCTCGCTGATCTTCACCTCCACCTTCGTGGGGTATACGGCAGGCCTTCCCGGCATGTCGGCCTATGCGGCGAGCAAGGCGGGATTGATCGGGCTGGTGCAGGTTCTCGCGGCCGAATACGGCCAGCACGGCGTGCGCGTGAACGCGATCCTGCCAGGCGGGACCGACACGGCGATGGCGCCCGCCGACCCCGCCTACCGCGCGTTCGCGGAAGGGCTGCACGCCTTCAAGCGCCTTGCGCAGCCGGAGGAGATCGCCCGCGCGGTGCTCCATCTTGCCTCGGATGCGTCGAGCTTCATGACCGGCACGGCGATGCTGGTCGACGGCGGGGTTTCGATCAACCGCACGTGAACGCCCGGAGGGAAGAGTTGGCAACGCCCGAAGGGAAGATTTGGCGCGGCGGCAGCGCTCTGTTGCCTTCCACCGCGCCTGTCCTTATGGTCCCGCGCCAATCGACCCCGTTTTTGCGAGCATTTGAACCGCCATGCTGACCGCTATTCGCACTGCCTCCTCGAAATGGCTCGGGC
>CAZNAT010000118.1:0-4297 GCA_964571245.1 uncultured Methylobacterium sp. | reverse complement strand
GGCGTCACGTCGCGGCCGGTAAACCCGGTGCCGCCGGTGGTGATGATGACATCGATGCCCTTGTCGGCGATCCAGCCGGAAACCGTGCCGCGAAGCGCCGCGATATCGTCCGGCACGATGGCGCGCGCGGCGAGACGATGCCCGGCGGTCTCCAGGCGCTGCACGAGCGTGTCGCCGGATTTGTCATCCGCCAGGGTGCGGGTATCCGAAACCGTCAGCACCGCGATATTGAGGGCTACGAAAGCCCTGGTTTCATCAATGCGGGAACTCGCGGGCGCGGAAGACAGGGCGGCGGAAGACATGAGTGCCTCCAACTCAGAGCGCGCGGGTGCTGAAGGTGTCACAGGTCTTGACCTGCCCGGTGCGCAACCCCTGCTGCAGCCAGCGTGAGCGCTGTTCGGAGGTGCCATGCGTGAAGCTGTCCGGCACGACATAGCCCTGCGCCTGCTTCTGCAGCTTGTCATCGCCGATGGCGGCGGCGGCGGCGAGCGCCTCCTCGATATCGCCCTGTTCGAGCACGCGCCAGCGCGTATTGGCGTGATGCGCCCAGACCCCGGCGAGGCAATCGGCCATCAGCTCGACGCGCACCGAGAGCGCATTGGCCTCCTTGCGCGACAGCCGCTGCTGGGCTTGCTGGACCTTGGGCAGGATGCCGAGCAGGTTCTCGATGTGATGCCCCATTTCATGGGCGATGACATAGGCATAGGCAAAATCGCCGCCCGCCCGCATTTTGGTCCGCATTTCCTCGAAGAAGCTCATGTCGAGATAGATCTTGCCATCCGGCGGGCAATAGAATGGCCCCATCGCGCTTTGCGCGGAGCCACAGCCCGAACTGGTGCCGGCGCGATAGAGCACCAGCGGCGCCCGGCGAAACGGCACCCCGCGCTGCTCCGGCAGAACCTTGGTCCAGACATCCTCATTGGTGCGAAGGACGCGCGAGACGAACAGGCGAAGCTGTTCCTCCTCCGCGCTCGACGATCTTGGCGGTGCGCTCTGGCGTGAAACCACCTGTCCGCCGCTGCGGCTCCCCGAGACGATTTCAGCCCCGCCGATCAGGATCGCCGGATTGATGCCGAGCGCCCAGCCGACAACCGTCAACAGGGCAATCGTGCCGAAGCCGAGCCCGCCGCGTCCGCCCGGGAACCCCATGCCGCCACCGCGATTGCCGCTCTCGCCACGGCGATCCTCGATGTTCTCGGATTCCTGAATGTCGTCGAGCCGCATCAAAGCCTCCACAGGTCTTGCCGGGCGAGTGATACCAAGCCTCGGCGGCGAACGAAATCGTATTCTTGCTATACAGGGGCTGAACGAAGGGCAGGCCGAAGGGAGCGGATGGCCGGGCGGGTTTTTCTGCGCATCACGGTATGGATTGCGAAAGCCGCGCCTTGAGGCTGCGTAGATCGCGCCAGGTCAGCGATTTCTGCCCCGGCTGGCGCAGCAGATACGCCGGGTGGAGCGTCGCCAGCGCCGGGATCTTCCGGCGGTTGCCACCCGGATCCGCGGTTTCGAACTCGAACCAGCGCCCGCGCAGGCGCAAGATGCCATCCTTCTGGGAAAGCAGGTTCTGGGTTGCCGGTGCCCCCATGGTGACGAGAATATCGGGTGAGGCAAGCTCGATCTGCCGGAGGATGAACGGCAGGCAGATGGCGATTTCCTGCGGCGTCGGCGTGCGATTGCCGGGCGGCCGCCACGGCACGATGTTGGCGATATAGACCTGCGATCGATTAAGGCCGATGGCGGCGAGCATCTTGTCGAGCAACTGTCCGGCGCGGCCGACGAACGGCTTGCCGATCTCGTCCTCGTCACGCCCCGGCGCCTCGCCGACGATCATCACGCGGGCACCGGGCTTGCCATCGGCGAAAACGAGGCGCGAGGCGGTGGCTTTGAGCGCGCAGCCGTCGAACCCGGCGAGCAGCCTTTCGAGCGTTTCGAGATCGGGCGCGGATTTGGCCAGCGCGCGCGCGGCCATCACCGCGTCATCCGGGGCTGCGGGCGCCGGGCGAGCAGGCGTTGCCGCAGGCGGCGTGCGGCCCGGGGTTTCAGGTGTGGCCGGGGCCGCATCCCGCCTGTCAGGCGGCGGCGCGGCGGGCGGCAGCAGCCGGTTGACCGGCTCATCGCCGATCGCGACATCGACCCCCGCTGCAAGCAGGAACTCCAGCATCTGGCGGGGAGAGGGCGGGGATGGCTCCAGCATGGCGGTCAAGTCGAAAAATCGCAGACGATGTTGGCTGACCCGATTCCGCAGCGCTCGATACCGGCCAGAAACCGGTCAAGGTTCGGGCTTGCTGCCGGTTGAGCCAGCGCGGGCACAAAAATCCCGAGAAAACTCGCCAGCATTACAAAAAACCGCATTTTTTAGGCTCCCGGGAGAGCCGCCATCTTGGAACATCCGCCCGCCTATGACAAGCATGGACCGCGCCGGAACGGCTTGTGCCGTGCCGTCACCACCTGCTATATGGTTTATATGTGAACTAAAATTGAGGAGCCTGCCCCCAATGGACCTGCCCGAACGCGATGCGATGGAATACGATGTTGTCGTCGTCGGCGGCGGCCCTGCGGGATTGTCTGCGGCCATTCGCCTCAAGCAGCTCGCGGCGGCAAAAGGCGAGGAGATTTCGGTCGTTCTCGTCGAGAAAGGCTCGGAGATCGGCGCGCATATTCTTTCCGGTGCGGTGATCGACCCCGTGGGCCTCGACAAGCTGATCCCCGATTGGCGCGAGGACGCGGAGTGTCCGATCAAGACCCCGGTCGTCGACGATCGCTTTTATTTTCTCGGGCCCGCCGGCGCGCTCAGGCTGCCGAATTTCGCGATGCCGAAGCTTTTGAACAATCACGGCAACTACATCCTCTCGCTGGGCTCGCTCTGCCGCTGGCTGGCGGTCCGGGCCGAGGCGCTCGGCGTCGAGATCTACCCGGGCTTTGCGGCGCAGGAAGTGCTGTACGACGATAAAGGCGCGGTGATCGGCATCGCCACCGGCGATATGGGCATCGGGCGTGACGGCAAGCCGAAGGATGCGTTTACGCGCGGCATGGCGCTCCTGGGCAAATACACGCTTTTCGCCGAGGGCGTGCGCGGGCACCTTTCCAAGCAATTGATCGCCAAGTTTCATCTCGACAAGCACTCGGATGTGCCGAAGTTCGGCATTGGCCTCAAGGAACTCTGGCAGATCGACCCGAAAAAGCACCAGCTAGGCCTCGTGCAGCATTCCTTCGGCTGGCCGCTCGATTCAAAAACCGGCGGCGGCTCGTTCCTTTATCATTTCGACGACAATCTCGTCTCGATCGGCTTTGTGGTGCACCTCAACTACCAGAACCCGACGCTCTCGCCCTTCGACGAGTTCCAGCGCTTCAAGCAGCACCCGATGATCCGCGAGGTGCTCGAAGGCGGCAAGCGGCTCTCTTACGGCGCGCGTGCGATCACCGAGGGCGGCTACCAGTCGGTGCCGAAGCTGGCGTTTCCGGGCGGGGCGCTGATCGGCTGTTCGGCGGGGTTCGTGAACGTGCCGCGCATCAAGGGCAGCCACAACGCGATGCTCTCGGGGATGCTGGCGGCGGACAAGATCGTGGAGGCCCTCGGCGAGGGCCGGGCGCACGACGAACTTGCTGCCTACGAGGATGCCTGGCGTTCAAGCGAGATCGGCAAGGATCTCCGGCAGGTGCGCAACGTCAAGCCGCTATGGTCGAAGTTCGGCACCTGGATCGGCATTCCGCTTGGCGCATTGGATATGTGGACCAACGAACTCTTCGGCTTCTCGTTCTTCGGCACGCTCAAGCACGGCAAGCGCGATTTCGAGACGCTGAAGCCGCTCGCCGAGGTCGCGCCCATCGCCTATCCCAAGCCCGATGGCGTCATTTCCTTCGACAAGCTCTCCTCGGTGTTCCTCTCGGGCACCAACCACGAGGAGGACCAGCCGGTTCACCTGACCCTGCGCGACCCATCGATCCCGATCGGCCAGAACCTGCCGGTTTATGGCGAGCCGGCGCGGCTCTATTGCCCGGCGGGGGTCTACGAGGTGGTCTATGCCGATGAGGCCGCGAAGAAGGACCCGCGCTTCCAGATCAACGCGCAGAACTGCGTCCACTGCAAGACCTGCGACATCAAGGACCCCGCGCAGAACATCACCTGGATTGCCCCCGAGGGCAGTGGCGGGCCGACCTATCCGAACATGTGAGCCGGGTGGGTAGCCTGAGAACAGGTGAGCCAAGAAAATAGGCAACCCAAAAAAAGCCGGTCGACGAAGGGGGATCGCCGACCGGTAGAGGGGGGGCGCCTGGTCTTGAACCGGATAGCTTACTT
>CAZNAT010000117.1:0-4324 GCA_964571245.1 uncultured Methylobacterium sp. | reverse complement strand
GGCCCAGTCGGCCCGAAGCTGCGATTTTGGCCAGGTTGAAGAACGAACACTGAACGCTTGATTGATTCTACCAGGACCGTTGCTGACCACCGACCTCGTAGATATCGGCTTCCATGGAGCAATTGTAGCTCTCTGCGATGTTGAACATCTCGGAGAGGAGGCTTTGGATTTCCTCATCAAGGGAAATGCCATCCGGATCGGGGTCATAGGCGACGGTCAGTTTGTAATCACAATTGCCGTTTTTTACCATGGCGTAGTCGCGTTCCAGCATCGCCTCAATCCGCTCCCGAGCGGGTTTTCTACCTCTTCCACGCTTGTTGAAGTTCTCGATAATCAGATGCAGGGCGATGCTGGCAGTGGGCGGCTTTTCCGGCAGTTTGGTCTGTGACGGAATAATGTCGAGCGCCCGATAGACGGTCATTCGTGAGACCTTCAGGTCGCGGGCAACGCGGGCCTTGCTGGCGCCGGCGGCAAGGCGACGGCGGATTTCATCGTCATCGACGTTCTTCTTCCGGCCTTTGTAAACGCCTTCGGCGCGCGCCGCTTCGATCCCGGCGCGCTGACGATCCTTGATGAACTTCAGCTCCATATCGGCGACCATGCCGAGTATGGTGATGACCATTCGCCCCATGTCGCCCGCCGTCGTCACCTCTGGCTCAAGGATGCGCAGCGAAGCTCCCTTTTCATCAAGCTCATGCACCAGGTTCAGGACATCGCGCGTGGAGCGGCCGAGCCGGTCGAGCCGCAGCACGACCAGCTCGTCGCCGGTGTGCATAAACTGCATGATCGTTTCCAGTTCCGTGCGCCCGCTCCGCGAGGCCCCCGATCCGGTCTCGGAACGGATAATTTCGCAACCTGCATTCTTGAGGCGGCCAATCTGGATATCCAGATCCTGGTCCGTGGTGCTGACGCGGGCATATCCGATACGAGCCAAGTGCAAAATCCGTCACATTAGGGTGGCTCTTGCAGTGTATCGTCACATTGAGCGCAAACCCACCCTTTTGTGACAGACGAATGGTGTCACTCGGCCCTATCACTCTGGGGTGTACCCAAATGTTATAGGCCGATCAGCCGCCTCACGCTGCAAGCCGTCCAAAATCAATCCGGTCGTTCAGGTCGAGGTCGAAGCGGCCATAAGGGTTCACATGACTGTAGATCAACGGCGTGAGACCACGATAATCTTCCGGCGTCATCCGCCCCGCCCACTTCGGCTCAACCAGTACGGTCTGAAGCATGCGGGTGTTCACATACACCAGCGACGCTTGCAGGAGGTGTAGCGCCAGAACGGAGATTTCCTGCTCATGGATGCGGTTGGTGGCGATCTCGCCGCCCTTGCCGAAGAACACGAAACCATTAGCGCCGTTCCAGTTCTCAACCACATTCAGCCCTTCGTGGATCTCGCGGCGGAATGCCTCCTGACGCAAATACCGGCATAGGAAGATTGTTTTGACCGCGCGGCCGAGTTCACTCAGCGCCTTGTAGGTCGGGTGCATCACTTCGGCTCTGGCAAACCGGAGCAGGATCGCTTCCGGATCGGCGGTGCGCGATTGCATGGCAGCGGCATATTTGACCATTTCGTCATATTGTTGCTCGATCTCGTCCCAGTCGATCGGGCTGGAGAGGATCGGCAGTAAATTGGAAAGCCGCGTGCGCATGCCGGCTTGGGGAAGGGCCAGTTTCTGGCGTGCCACTGCTTTCAGCCGCGGGGCAAGCTCAAATCCAAGGAGTCGGCAGAACGCAAAGCCGACTGCGCTCTGGCCGTGGCTATCGACGTACTGGCGCTGGATTTCCATGTCGGTGCAATGGCGTAGCACGCCTTCGATCATGGAGGCGACCTCCGAGGAAGAGCACCGCTTGAGCTGGGAATAAACGCAGGTCGCGCGCTTCTCCACATGCCAGTAGATCATGACGCCACGGCCGCCATAGCGGGCGTGCCATTCCGTCATCAGGTTGCGGTCCCACGCGCCGAACTTCGTTGAATCGGACGCGCATGCCGTGCCCGCATCTCCCCATACTGCGGCATTGCGGATTGCCAGTGTCGCGTTTGCTACCCGCGCGCACGCCTCCCTCAGCGCTGGCGCGTGGATGAAACGGCGATGGACATGCAGCAATTCCTCGTAACTGACATCGGGTGTTGCGCCAGCGACCCGCTTGAGCCCGGCGTTCGTGCCCAAGCCATAGAGACACAGCAAAAGACGCTGAGCCAAGGCTGCTTTCGACAGGGTAACCCGCGAGGCCGACGTTTCGAAAGCATCCATCAATCCCGTGTCCAGAGCAGCCTCTTTCAACACGTCCAGCAGTCCGGTCATCGGCCAGCGCTGACCGATCTCGCTTTTGATCGAAGCGAGACCCTTCGGTTCGGGCAAGGGCTTGAACGGTGTAATCGATATCCGGTTGTCGCCGCGCCACAGGAGCCGGACCTTGTCGTTTTGTGGAATATTGGCATTGAGGAGCAACAGTTCCCGTTCAAGCTCCTCCCGGATCGAGGCGCAAAACGCCTGCGCATCTGGCGTCAGGCTGAGGCCGGAATAGTACGCATCTCGCCTGATCTCGAAGTCCTTGGGAAGATCGTCATCGGGATTGCGATAGCGATCCGCCCCGACCACCCAGATTTCTTTGGAGCGGATGCGGTCGCGCAGTTGCGTCAGGACGCAAAGCTCATAGCTGATCCGGTTTACCCGCCCATCGTCATCAATGACGGAACTGCGCCATCGCGCTGGAATCACCTCATCGATCGGAACATCCTGCAATGGCACGAAGCGGCATCCGCCATCCACCTTGCTCCTGATCCAGTCGAGGGCCGCCAGGACCGGCCGCCACACCGCGTTGTTCGACCGGAACTCAAGTACGGAAAGCAGGCTTGGCAGCATGCGCCGGTAATGATTGGCCCAGGAACCACGCATCACCTTGTAGATGCGCCGGTCCAGAGCGCCCTTCGCATGGCTCTCCTTGACGATCGCCGCCAGCTTGGCCTTACCGGCGATCGGGAAAATGACATCGCAGATGCGCCCCGATGGTTCATTGATCGAGGCGCTGGCGATCTCGACCAGCAGGCGCTCCTTTCCATAGACCCGCTCGATGTCTTTCGCGATATCGCCCACCACCTTGCGTTTCGAGCGCGTTCCGATCTTGTGAACGGTTTCGATCAGCAGGTCGATCATCGCGTCAGTGAGTTGCGCCTCCCGCGACATTAGATAAATCGCATAAAGGCCGAGCTGTCGCGCCGGCGCATGCCGGCGCATCTCCGAGGCCTTTTCACCGGCAACGCGGCGAACAATCTGATCGACCCATGGCTTGCCCGTAGCCGTCAGGAGATCATGGGGAAGATCAAGTCTCTGGATAAAGGCGAGTTTCTCGGTCACGTCGAGAATGTTGTCGAGCGTTGCCTGTCCGGCGTCACCCTTCATCCTGTTGAATCCGGTCGAGCTGTCCGGATCGGCAAGCGAGGCTTCCAATAACGCCACCGCATCTGACGAAAGCCGATCACTGGTTCCGATCAGCCAGGTGTCCAGATAATCTTGCCGTTGTGAGCGAACGACACGTTCAAGCTCCTTGCGCGACGGCCCATAAATACGCCGGTCCCGGCACCACAGGAAAACATGCTCAAGCATGGCATTGATCGACTGGCCGCCCGGGCACAGCTCGCCAGCAATCCATTCCGTCAATTGCGCGCGATCCACCCGCTTCATGCGGTGATATCCAAGATGGATCAGGATCTCCGCACAATGCCGTCGTGCTGTCCGACTGGAAAAGTCATAACCGGCTATCTCGCCAGCCTCGACACCGAGTTGCTCGGCCAGATACGAGAGGCCATCGGTAGGGATTGAGCCGGGATCGATCGCGAAAAACCCCAGGGAAGCGAAGAATTTCAGCTGCGCGGCGAGGCCAAGGCGCGTCAGGGCCGGCTTCGAATTTACAAAATCAATATCGGCAAAGCTCAGGCTCCATCGTCCGATCAAATCCCCGCCCGGAATACTCCGATCCATCAACCCACTCCCTATGATGGAGCGAACTGTCCTCTTCTATGATTTCCATCGTCAATACCGAATGCCACGTTCCCAAAACGTTCTCCGACTTGGCCAAAATCGCAGCTTGGGGCCGACTGGGCCTATATGGGACCGGCTGGAAAGCCGCAGCCTGCTATGGGGCGCACCGTGCAGCCCGAACCTGCGGATCGATTTTCCCGGCATGCCCTGGCTTGGCCTGTGGCAGAAGCCCGGCGCCCATTATCTGTGCATAGAACCTTGGGCAGGCATGGCCGATCCGGTCAACTTCGACGGCGAAATCTGGGATAAGCCCGGCATCATGCGTCTTGATCCCGGTG
>CAZNAT010000116.1:4519-4845 GCA_964571245.1 uncultured Methylobacterium sp. | reverse complement strand
ATTTGTCAGGATCACCAGATAATGAAAAAGTTGATCGCGGCCGTATTGGCTGCGGCGTCCTGCGCATCGATCGCGCAGGCGCAAGCACAGGCGCAACAAGCGCCGGTCCCGGCTGCGCCAACATCGGCACAGCCCATGCCGGCTTTCACGCTCGATCAGGCCGTGTTGGCGGCAGGTGGGTCGGCACCGGCCAACGCGGCGGCAGCAGCGGGCATCGAAGCCGCACAGGCTGGACGCTCCGTCGCGGGCCTCCGCCCCAATCCGACCTTTCAGGGTCAGGTCGAGAATGTCGTGGGTTCCGGGCCTTAACGGGGGCTGCGGAGAGC
>CAZNAT010000116.1:2631-4509 GCA_964571245.1 uncultured Methylobacterium sp. | reverse complement strand
CAAGCGAAGCGCGCGTGTCGCCGTCGCCGGCGCGCAGCTATCTCGGGCGCAGCTCCAAGCCGCGATCGCAGAGGCCGATATCCGCGTGCAGGTGACGCAGCTCTATGTCGAGGCGGTCGCGGCCGAACGCCGCTTGGCGACGGCACGCGACCAAGCCCGGATCGCGGCGGAAGTCCTGCGCGGCGCCGGGGTCCGCGTTCAGGCGGGCCGGGCATCGCCGCTCGAACAGCAGCGCGCCGACGTGGCGCGGATCAACGCGGATGCCAACGTCGAGCGGCTGACGCGGCTTGCGGAGGCGGCCAGGACCAATCTCGCGCGCCGGATCGGTCGTCCGATAGATGGCGCGCTGGACGTAACACTGCTCGATCGCCTCCCTGCCGCGACCTTCGGGCCGGTCGCCCCGCCAAGTGCGCAAGGCACGCTGGCGCTGGCGGCGGCCGATGCCGATCTGGCCATCGCCGACGCCGGCATCCGGCTTGCTCGGGCCAATCGGGTGCCCGACATCAACGTCGGACCGGCGCTGCGGCGACTGGAAGCGACCAACGACACCGCCGCGGTGTTCGCGATCTCGATCCCGATCCCGGTGTTCAACCATGGCCGGGCCGCCATCGCGCAGGCGACCGCTGAGCGGACGCGGGCGGACGCGGTGCGGCGCGTAACCGCGCTCGATGTCGAGCAGGCTATGGGTCGTGCGGCTGAGCGGAACAGGAAAGTGTCATAAGGCACTGTTTGGCTCGATACAGCGATAGATGGTGGCCGGGTGAACGTTGAAGGTCCTTGCGACGGCGCTAATGGACTTACCCTCGAGAACGAGTTGGCGAGCGAGCTCCGCCTGATCTGGGCGCATTTTCTTTGGGCGTCCGAAGCTCACACCGCGCGCCATCGCCGCCTTTCGCCCCTCCTCGGTTCGGCTCAATATGAGAGTCCGCTCGAACTGGGCGATCCCAGCGAATACGGTCATGATCATCACGCCAGACGGGGACGTGGTATCGGCCCAAGGTTCATCAAGCGATTGTAATCCTGCCTGCTTTTCCTTGATGCGTTCCGCGATGTGCAGGAGTTCGATGGTGGATCGCGCCAAACGATCGAGGCGGGCGACGACGAGAACATCGTCTTTGCGCAGGTGACCCATCAGCTTTTCAAGCTCGGGCCGGCCACGAGCGGCCCCCGATATTTTCTCTTCGAACATCATTTCACAGCCCGCCTCCGAGAGCCGACCGCGCTGGATTTCCAAGTTCTGATCCTCGGTGGAAACGCGCGCGTAGCCGAGCTTCATGCGACTGCTCCAGATATTGTGCGAAAGTTACTGCAAAACAATTTTGTTTCGCACATATGTTTTGCGAAGAAATTCGCCTTGTTTATCGGCATGGGCCGTCCCCTTCGCAAAAGTTGAAAGTTTCGCACGGTATGCCCACCCGTCACCTCACTGACGCCCAGCGTCAGGGCTTTGCCCGCTTTGATGGCGAACCGTCGGCCGATCAACTCGCGCGATATTTCCATCTGGACCAAACTGATCGCGACCTCATTGGAACTCTGCGCGGCGACCACAATCGGCTCGGCTTTGCCGTGATGCTGACGAGCGCCCGGTTTCTGGGCGCATTTCCAGTCTCGCCCGCCGAGATCCCAGCGTCGGTCCTGGCGGCCGTGATCGAACAACTCGCTCTTGAACCCGGCACGGACGTGGACGCCTATTTTGCGGGAAGCCGACGCATCCGGCACCTCGCGCTCATCCGGACGCACTGCGGCTTCACGGACTTTGGCGACAACGCGGTGGCACGTTTCCGGCTGACCCGATGGCTCTACGCCCTTTGCTGGAGCGGCGACGATCGGCCCGGCCCCCTGATTGATCGAGCTGCGGCCTGGCTGATCGCCAACAAG
>CAZNAT010000116.1:0-2621 GCA_964571245.1 uncultured Methylobacterium sp. | reverse complement strand
GATCAGGTCGGCGTCCTTCATCTTGACGCCGGGGCGGGCGTCACGGTCGTCGAGCGCCTGGTTGGCAGGATCCGCGATCGTGCGCGGACCAGGCTTTGGCGCCATCTGGTCGCCAGCTTGAGCGATGACCAGCGCGTGCGCATCGCCGCGCTGTTTGACGATGGCGACACATCCACGTTCGCCGCCCTGGACGCGCTCCGGACCGTTCCCTCCAAGCGCATGCCGACCGAACTCTTCCGACACCTTGATCGGCTCGATGCGGTCCGGGCGTTCAATCTGCGGCCGGCGCCACCGCGGGGCGTTCCCGCCACAACCCTTGAGCGGCTCGCGCGGGTAGCGCGCGTCGGCAAGCCCTCGGCCATCGCCGCCCTTCAGGAGCCTCGTCGAACCGCGACCGTAGCCGCGCTCTTCCATACGCTCGAAGCGGCGGCCCAGGACGACGCCGCCGAGCTGGCCGAGGCTCTGCTCGCCGACTTGGTGAAAGGGGCTGAAGCCGCCGACAAACAGGCCCGCCTGCGCAGTCTGCGCGATCTCGATGGCGCCGCGATGCTGCTCCACGCAATGGGTCTGTTGGTTTTGACCGACGACGCCCTGCCCCTCAATGAATGGCGAGATGTGCTCTTCGAGCGGTTGCCCCGTCCCGACATCGAGGCCGCCATGTCCAAGGTGGAGGCGATCGCCAAGCCCGCGGAGACCAAGCCCTATGATCAACTGCGAACAAAATGGCGGAGCGCCCGGCGATTGTTCTTTGAAATCGCTACCCGCATCGAGACCGACGCTGCCCCAGGTGGCAAAAACGTCAAGGCCGCGATCAGCTACCTCAAGGGCGTGGACGACTGGTCCTCTCTCGTCAAGATGCGCGGCGCACCGATCGCTGCGGTCTCGAAGGCGTGGAGGCAACATGTCCTGGATGACGATGGCAGGATGCGCGACCCGAAGGCCTATGTCTTCGCGATCATCGATGCGTGGCGTCTGGCGATCAAGCGTCGCGATGTGTTCGCCAAGCCCGGCATCCGATACGGGGATCCCCGGCGCGGGATGCTCGAGGGCGAGTCCTGGCACAATTCCAGGTTGATGGTAGCACGCGCCCTGGGCCGATCTCTGGAAGCCGACATTGAGATTGACGGTCTCTCCCGCCTTCTCGACGAGGCATATCGACATGTCGTTGCGCGCGCCGGCGACAATCCGGACCTGCGTTTTGAGACGGTCGCCGACAAGATGGGGATTGTGGTCACGCCCCTCGACAAGCTTGATGAACCCGAGAGCCTTCGAGCACTTCGCGCCGCCGTCCAAACGCGCATGCCGAAGGCCGGAATGCCCGACATCTTTCTTGAAGTCATGGCGCGAACCGGATTTGCCAAGTCCTTTACGCATCTGAGCGAGCGTCAGGCCACCGTCGAGCACTTCGAGATAAGCCTGTGCGCGACCCTGGTCGGCGGCGCCTGCAACATCGGTCTTGAGCCGATCGTGCGCCCGGAATTTGCGGCTCTGCGTCGCGACCGTCTTTCTTGGGTCGGTCAGAATTTCATTCGGCCCGAGACCATCGCCGCGGCCAACGCCGCGATCGTTTCCGCTCACAGTCGTCTGGATATCGTCCAACATTGGGGCGCAGGCGAGGTGGCCAGCGCCGACGGCATGCGTTTTGTCGCTCCGTCGAGCGCCATACACGCCGGGCCCAACCCCAAATATTACGGCCAGGAGCGCGGCGTCACTTGGTACAACATGATTTCCAATCAGTTCAGCGGTCTGACCGGAGCGGTCATCCCCGGCACGTTGCGCGACAGCCTGGTCGTCCTGGCTCTCCTGCTGGAGCAGGAAACCGAGCTCGATCCTCTGGAGATCATGACCGACACCGCCGCCTATTCCGACGCCATTTTCGGTCTGTTCTGGCTCTTGGGCTACCGGTTCAGCCCCCGTCTGGCGGACATCGGCGACGCCAAACTCTGGCGTATCGACCGCCAGGCGAGCTATGGGCCGTTCGATCAGACCGCCTGGGGCAGGGTTAAAATCAATCTGATCCGGGAAAACTGGTCCGACCTTATCCGCTTGGCCGGATCGCTCAAGCTCGGCCACCTCAAGGCCGCAGGCGTCATGCGAATGCTGCAGGTCAAAGACCGCCCAACAACGCTGGCCAAGGCCCTGTCTGAACTCGGCCGCATCATCAAGACGCTGCATATCCTGCGATACATCGATGACCGGCCGTTCCGGCGACGAATATTGTTTCAGCTCAACCGGCAGGAATTGCGCCACAAGCTCGGTCGGCGCGTCCATCACGGCGATCGGGGCGAAATCAGAAGCCCTCTGCGTCAGGGCCAAGAGGAGCAGCTTGGGGTCCTCGGTCTGGCCCTCAACTCCATCGTCCACTGGAACGCTGTCTACATGCAGGAAACCGTGCGCCAACTCAGCGAGGCCGGGACGCCGCCGCTGCCCGCCGATATCGCTCGGCTCTCGCCGATATCTTGGCGTCACATCAATTTCCTCGGCCGCTACGACTTCTCCGTGCCTGACGCCGTCGCAAACGGCGGCCTCAGACCGCTACGCCAACCTAATTCCGAATGGGACTTTTGAAAGGAAATAATGCCCCTTACGACACTTTCCTGTTCCGCTCAGCCGCACGACCC
>CAZNAT010000115.1:0-5499 GCA_964571245.1 uncultured Methylobacterium sp. | reverse complement strand
GACATACCGAGCGGCTGTTCCAATCCACCGAAATCATGGATTTCGCAATCCCCTACACCATCGACGAGATCGAAGCCGCCAAGGCGCTGGTTGTCGCCAAGAACGGCGGCGGCGATCAGTATATCCGCCCGGTCGCGTTCCGCGGCTCCGAGATGATGGCGGTTTCCGCCCAGAACAATCGCATTCACGTCGCCATCGCCACCTGGAACTGGCCGTCGATGTTCGACCCGGCGACGAAAATGAAAGGCATCCGGCTCGACATCGCCGAATACCGGCGCCCCGATCCGGCCTGCGCGCCGGTCCATGCCAAGGCCGCCGGCCTCTACATGATCTGCACCATCTCCAAGCATCGCGCCGAGAAGCGCGGCTATTCCGACGCGATGATGCTCGACTGGCAGGGCCGCGTCGCCGAATGCACCGGCGCGAACATCTTTTTCACCAAGGATGGCTCGATCCACACCCCGAAAGCTGATTGCTTCCTCGATGGCATCACCCGCCGGAGCGTCATCGCGCTCGCCAAAAAGCGCGGGCTCGAGGTCATCGAACGGCGAATCCTGCCCGAGGAGCTTTCGAGTTTCAACGAGTGCTTCATCACCGGCTCAGCGGCGGAAGTGACGCCGGTGGCGGAGATCGGCCCGTACCGGTTCACCCCCGGCAACATCAGCCGCGTTCTGATGGAAGACTACACCATCGATATCGGCGCCGCCTGAGGGCTGAACCGCAGCAAGAGGGTCGCTGAACCGCAGCAAGAGGGTCTAAGAACCTGGGCCTAAAAAACCTGAAGGCGCGGTCAGGCAACCCCTGCCGCGCCGAAGGCCACGCCGACGCCGCCAGCTGCCTCCCCCTTGGCCCGCAGGCCCTCCTCGTTCGAAAAAATCGCATGGGTCGGCCTGGCGATGCTCGGACGCTTGAGGGCAAAGGCATCGTGGAAGACGGCATCGACATCCGAGGCCTGGAAAGGCTTCTTGAGAAAAGCAAACGCCCCGACGAATTGGGCCGAGCGCACCATGCTCGCCTGCTGCTCGGTCGAGATCAGCACGATCTGCGCCAGCGGGTTCAGCGCCAGCAGCTTGCCGGCGGTTTCGACACCATCGAGGCCGGGCATATTGAAATCGCAGAAGATGACATCGAAATTCTTGGCCCGCGCCAGCGCCAGCGCGTCGGCGCCGCTCGCCGCCTCCTGGAGATCGATGTAAAACCGCGACCGGTTGAGAATGCGCGTCATCAGTTTTCGCGCGGTGGCGCTGTCGTCGATCAGCAGCGTATGCGTGACCTGCCGCAGCCGGTCATAGGCGTTGATCGCGTTGATGACATCGGCGGCGCGAAACGGCTTGCCTAGAAATTCGTAGACCCCTACCCGGCGACCGACTTCGCGAACGGCATCGGTCTGCCGCGTCGACATCAGCACCATGAACGGGCGGAGATCGCTGGCCCCGAAGGCATGGACGAGCGCCTCCGGGCCGGAAAGCCCCGGCAGCTGAACATCGCAGAAAATGATGTCAATCTTGGCGTTCTGCATGATCGAGAGCGCTTCTTCGCCGGTGTCGGCCTCGATCACCAGAAGCGGCCGGTCGATCCTGTCCAGCGCCGAGCGCACCGCGCCGCGCGCGACCACCTGGTCGTCGACAATCAGGATCCGTAACGGCCCGGCATCGGAGGGGAAAACCGTCGGGCAGGTGTGAGGCACAATTGGCATGAGCATCCTTCTGTACAATGAATACAATCACAGGTTTAATGATTGGTTTAACTTCATCGTTTCAGGGGATGCATTCGTCGAAATTCTGGTCACCACCGCCGAAGTGCCGTCTCATCCACCTCTTTTGCCGAAACCCAATCGCCGGCCCCGCCATCCCGATGGTGCTCCTTCTTCCAGAACGGGGCACGGGATTTCAGGAAATCCATCAGGAACTCCGCCGCTTCAAAGGCCGCAAGCCGATGCGCGGAGGTGCAGACCACCAGCACGATCTGCTCGCCCGGATGGATCTTGCCATAACGATGAATAACGCTCACCCCACCAAGCGGCCAGCGCGCCACGGCCTCCCTCGCGATGCGGCCAAGCTCCTCCTCGGCCATGCCCGGGTAGTGCTCGAGTTCCAGCGCGGCGAGCGTTCCGCCCTCGTCCCGGCACAACCCGGCGAAGGTCACGACCGCGCCGATATCGCGCCGCCCGGCGGTGAGCGCGGCGACCTCCCCGGCAACGTCAAAATCATCCGGCTGAACCCGGACCGTGATCGTGCTCATCACCCAAATACCCCGGTTGTCTGGACCCCGGCCGGCTGCACCGCCGTCAGCCCCCGGTCATCGGCGGGAAAAACGCGATCTCCCGCGCTCCAGCGATCAGGGTATCCGGCTTGACATGTTTTTTGTCGAGCGCGGCGCGGATGATTTCCGGTTTCTCGAAGGCATAGGCATAATTCTCGCCGAGCGTGGCGAGATGGGCGAGGGCATCGGCCACGGTGACGACCGCAGCCGGGAAGGCGATCTCCTCATCGGCACGCTGGACCCGCTCGCGGAGCCAGGCAAAATAGACGACCTTCATGCGCGTGCCAGAACTGCGGGTGTCAGAACTGCGCGCGCCAGAACTCAGGCTCGTCTCGTGCATCAGGCTCGTCTCGGGTTTCATGACGTACCGGCCTCGTCTTCCATCAGATGGCGGATCGAGGCCTTCATATAATCATAGCCGGTGACAATCGTCAGCAGCGCCGCGATCCACAGCAGCGTGATCCCGATCAGGCTCGTCCAGCCCCTGGGCAACAGGGCATCCCCGGCCGGCCCGGCGACGAGAAACCCGACAGCGACGATCTGCGCCGTCGTTTTCCACTTCGCGAGCCGCGACACCGGCACGGAAACCTTCACTTCGGCCAGGAACTCCCGCAGCCCCGACACCAGAATTTCGCGGCTGAGAATGACGATCGCCGCCCAGATCGACCAGGAATGGATCGTGCCCACCGCCACCAGCATCAACAGGCAGGCCGCCACCAGCAGCTTGTCGGCGATGGGGTCGAGCATCCGGCCGAGCGAGGATTGCTGCGCATAGACCCGGGCGAGGTAGCCATCGAGGTAATCGGTGATGCCGGCCAGCGCATAGAGCGCGAGCGCATACCAGCGCATCGCGGGATCACCCGGCCAGAACAGCAGCCCGACGATGAGCGGAATGGCCAGGATGCGGCCATAGGTCAGCAGGTTCGGCAAGGAGACCGCACGCCTTTTCCACGCTGATTCGCGTTTTGTCATCACGGGTCCCGGACATCGCTTGGCTCTAGGGTCCTTAGCACCATGCGGCGCCAATGTGGTCAAGCTTTGACCATCCGCTTTTCGCGCTCAACCCTGTTTCTCGTGAAAGAAGTCGTAGACAAGTTTCGCCGTGGCTTCGTTGATCCCGGAAACCTTGGCGAGATCGGAATAGCTGGCGCGGCTGACGGCCTTGGCGGTGCCGAAATGCAGCAGCAATGCCCGCTTACGCGAGGGGCCGATTCCCGCGATCTCGTCGAGCGGGTTCCGCCCCATCTCGCGCTTGCGCTTGGCGCGATGCGTGCCGATAGCGAAGCGATGCGCCTCGTCGCGCAGCCGCTGGATGAAATAGAGCGTCGGGTCGCGCGGCGGCAATTTGAAGGGCTCACGCCCCGGCATGAAGAAGGTCTCCCGGCCGGCATCGCGGTCGGCCCCCTTGGCAACACCAACCAGCGGCACGCCCTCGATCCCGAGCTCGCCGAGCACGCCGCGCACGGCGTCGAGCTGGCCCTTGCCGCCATCGATCAGGACGAGATCGGGCCAGGCGGGCAGCGAATCAGGATCATCCGGGGCGGCATCACGCGGGGATTCCTTCGCCAGCCGCCCGAAGCGCCGCGTCATCACCTCGCGCATCATCCCATAATCGTCGCCGGGCGTGATCTCGGTCGATTGGATGGTGTAGGTCCGGTAGTGCGTTTTCGAGAACCCGCGCGGGCCGGCGACGATCATCGCGCCGACCGCGTTGGTGCCCGAGATATGCGAGTTGTCGAACACATCGACCCGCCTTGGCGGCGCGGGCAAGGCGAAGGCCGCCGCCACGCCTTCGAGAAGCCGGGTCTGGCTCGCGCTCTCGGCCAAACGGCGCCCGGAGGCTTCGCGGGCATTGGTCAGCGCGTGCATCACCATGTCGCGCTTCTCGCCGCGCCTGGGCACCAGGATCTCGACCTTGTGGCCGGCCCGAAACGAAAGCGCCTCCGCGAGCAGAGCCCGGTTCTCAACCTCCTCGCTCAGCATCACCAGCCGCGGCGCCGGGCGCTCGTCGTAGAACTGACCGAGGAAGGAATCGAGCACCTCGGCCGGCTCCAGCGACCGGTCGGCGCGCGGAAAATACGCCTTGTTGCCCCAGTTCTGGCCGGTGCGGAAGAAGAACACCTCGATGCAGAACTGGCCGGCCTCACCGTGAATCGCGAAGACATCGGCCTCCTCGACCCCCGCCGGATTGATATCCTGATTGGCCTGCACGGTCGAAAGCCCGGAAAGACGGTCGCGCAACCGCGCCGCGCGCTCGAAATCCAGATCCTCCGCCGCCGCCATCATCTCGACGCCGAGCTTCTCTCGGATCGTCCCGCTCTTGCCGGAAAGAAACGCCTGCGCCTCCTCGACCAGCAAGGCATAGTCGGGGAGCGATATCTCGCCGGTACAGGGGGCGGCGCAGCGCTTGATCTGGTGCAGCAGGCAGGGCCGGGAGCGGTTCTCGTAGACCGAATCGGCACAGGAGCGCAGCAGGAACGCCCGCTGGAGCGCATTCAGGGTGCGGTTGACCGCCTGTGCCGAGGCAAACGGCCCGAAATACTGGCCCTTGCGGTTGCGGGCGCCGCGATGCTTGAGGATTTGCGGCGCGGCGTGATCGCCGGTGATCAGGATGAACGGGAACGATTTGTCATCCCGCATCAGGACATTGTAGCGCGGCTTGAGCTGCTTGATGAGGTTGGTTTCGAGCAGAAGCGCTTCGGTTTCGGTCGTCGTGGTGACGAATTCCATCCCGGTCGTCTCGGCGATCATCCGCGCGATGCGGTTGTTCGGTGCATCACCGCGCGCATAGGCGCTGACGCGGGCTTTGAGGTTGCGGGCCTTGCCGACGTAGAGAACCTCGCCATCGCCATTGAACATCCGGTAGACGCCGGGCGAACCCGGCAAGGTTTCCCAGAAGGCGCGGATCACCGCCATGCCCGCCGCCAGCTTTTGCGGCGTCGCGGCGATTTCGGGTGTCTCCACGGTCTCGATCGCTTCAGATGCGCCATCCCCTTCGCCCTCATCGAGGTCGTCGAAGAGGGGATCTTCGAAGAGGGGGTCTTCGAAGGCTTCCGGCTCGGTCGAGGCCGCGGGGTGGGGCGGGCGGGGATTCATGATCGAGAGATAAGCGCTTCGCGCCCAAGAGCAAAGCCTCCCGCAGCGGCTCCCGCCAGGTTTTTGTCCTCCGGTGCGACCGGCTTTTCACCCGGTGCGGCAGCGCACTTCGGCGGGCGCGGCCTGGGGGTAGGGTCTGAA
>CAZNAT010000114.1:0-5668 GCA_964571245.1 uncultured Methylobacterium sp. | reverse complement strand
TTCGACCTTCTGCAGCATCTGCCGGACAATCACCTCGATGTGCTTGTCGTTGATGCCCACGCCCTGAAGCCGGTAGACTTCCTGGATCTCGTTCACCAGGAACGCGGCCAGTTCTTCCACGCCGCGAACGGCGAGGATGTCATGCGGCGCGGGCGGGCCTTCGAGGATGAAGTCGCCCTTCTCGATCCGGTCGCCATCCTGAAGGTGGATATGCTTGCCCTTCGGGATCAGGTATTCGACCGTCTCGGCCCCCTCTTCATCCGGCAGGATGTTGATGCGGCGCTTGTTCTTGTAGTCGCGGCCGAACTGGATCGTGCCCGAGACCTCGGCGATGATCGCCGCTTCCTTCGGACGACGCGCCTCGAAGAGTTCCGCCACCCGCGGCAGACCACCGGTGATGTCGCGGGTCTTCGCGCTTTCGGTCGGGATACGGGCGATGATGTCGCCCGCCTTGACCTTGGCGCCCGGATCCGCCGAGAGGATCGCGTCCACCGGCAGCAGATACTTGGCCTCGCCGCCGCGCGGCAGCTTCAGCATCTTGCCGGCGGCATCGACGATCGTCAGGGCCGGCTTGAGATCCGAGGTGCGGGCCGAACCGCGCCAGTCCATCACGACGCGCTTGGCGATGCCGGTGGCCTCGTCAACCGATTCCGACAGCGACTGGCTCTCGACCAGATCGTCGTAGCGGACAATGCCGTCCACGTCCGAGATGATCGGGCGGGTATAGGGATCCCACTCGACAATCCGCTGGCCGCGCTTGACCATGTCGCCGTCATCGATCTTGAGCTTGGCGCCGAACTGGATGCGATGCGTCGCGCGTTCCTTGCCATCCGGCCCGAGGATCGCGACGACGAGGTTGCGACCCATGGCGATGAGATCGCCTTCCGAGTTACGGGTCGCCGCGCGGTTGCGGATCTCGACCTTGCCCTCGAAGTTGGTATCCAGCGAGGACTGCTCGTTGAACTGCGCCGCACCGCCGATGTGGAAGGTGCGCATCGTGAGCTGGGTGCCCGGCTCGCCGATCGACTGCGCCGCGATGACCCCCACCGCTTCGCCCATGTTGACCGGCGTGCCGCGCGCGAGATCGCGCCCGTAGCAGGTGGCGCAGACGCCGCGCTTGGTCTCGCAGGTCAGCACCGAGCGGATCTTGACACCCTGGACGCCGGCTGCCGCGATATTCGCGACATCCTTTTCGTCGAGCAGACGACCGCGCGGCGCGATAACCTCGCCCGAGACCGGATCGACCACATCTTCCGCCGTCGTGCGACCGAGGATGCGGATGCCGAGCGAGGCGACCACGTTGCCGGCGTCGATGATGGCGCGCATCTGGATGCCGTTTTGCGAACCGCAATCGACTTCCGAGATGATGCTGTCCTGCGCCACATCGACCAGACGCCGGGTGAGATAGCCCGAGTTCGCGGTCTTGAGCGCGGTATCGGCCAGCCCCTTGCGCGCACCATGGGTCGAGTTGAAGTACTCGAGAACGGTGAGGCCTTCCTTGAAGTTCGAGATGATCGGCGTCTCGATGATCTCGCCCGAGGGCTTGGCCATGAGGCCGCGCATCGCAGCGAGCTGCTTCATCTGGGTGGGCGAACCGCGGGCGCCGGAATGGCTCATCATGTAGATCGAGTTGACCGGCTTGTCGCGGCCATGCTCGTCCTGCCGGGTGGTCGAAATGCGCAGCATCATCTCGTTGGCGAGACGATCCGAGCACTTGGCCCAGGCATCGACGACCTTGTTGTACTTCTCGCCCTGGGTGATCAACCCGTCCTGGTACTGCTGCTCGTAGTCCTTGGTGAGCGCGCGGGTCTCGTCGACGATCGGCCACTTGTTCTCGGGGATCTGCATATCGTCCTTGCCGAACGAGATGCCCGCCTTGTAGGCGTGGAAGAACCCCGTCGTCATGATGCGATCGCAGAAGATGACCGCTTCCTTCTGACCGCAGGAGCGGTAGACGGCGTCGATCATGCCCGAAATGTCCTTCTTGGTCATGAGCTTGTTCACGACGTCAAAGGTCACCAGCGGATGCACCGGCAGGTGCTGCGAGAGCACGACGCGGCCCGCCGAGGTCTCGTAGATTTTCTTGTACTTCTTGCCGTCGAGGCCAATGCCTTCCCAACGATACTTGATCTTGGAATGCAGCGTGATGACCTTGGCCGCGAGCGCGTGCTCGATCTCGGCAAGATTGGAATAGAGCCCCTGAAGCGGGCGTCCGCCCTTGTCGGCCTTGAACTCGCCCGGCTCGCCATTGGCCATGATCGAGAGGTAATAGAGGCCAAGAACGATATCCTGTGACGGCACGATGATCGGCTGGCCGTTCGCGGGATGCAGGATGTTGTTGGTCGACATCATCAGCACGCGCGCTTCGAGCTGGGCTTCCAGCGAAAGCGGCACGTGCACGGCCATCTGGTCGCCGTCGAAGTCGGCGTTGAACGCGGTACAGACCAGCGGATGCAGCTGGATCGCCTTGCCCTCGACCAGCACAGGCTCGAAGGCCTGGATGCCGAGGCGATGCAGCGTTGGCGCGCGGTTGAGCATCACCGGGTGTTCGCGGATGACCTCGTCGAGGATATCCCAGACCTCCGGGCGCTCCTTCTCGACGAGCTTCTTCGCCTGCTTGACGGTGGCGGAAAAGCCCTTGGCGTCGAGCTTGGAATAGATGAACGGCTTGAACAGTTCGAGCGCCATCTTCTTCGGCAACCCGCACTGGTGCAGCTTCAGCTCCGGGCCGACGGTGATGACCGAACGGCCGGAGTAATCGACGCGCTTGCCGAGCAGGTTCTGCCGGAAACGGCCCTGCTTGCCCTTGAGCATATCGGCGAGCGACTTCAGCGGACGCTTGTTGGCGCCGGTGATGACGCGGCCACGGCGGCCGTTGTCGAACAGCGCGTCCACCGCTTCCTGAAGCATGCGCTTCTCGTTGCGGATGATGATATCCGGCGCGCGCAATTCGATCAGCCGCTTCAGGCGGTTGTTGCGGTTGATGACGCGGCGGTAGAGATCATTGAGGTCCGAGGTCGCGAAGCGGCCGCCATCGAGCGGCACCAGCGGGCGCAGATCCGGCGGGATCACCGGCACGACCAGCAGGATCATCCATTCCGGGCGGTTGCCGGATTCCATGAAGGCTTCGATGATCTTGAGGCGCTTGGCGAGCTTCTTCTTCTTGAGATCGCTCTCGGTCGCGCCGATGTCATCGCGCATGTCCTGCGCGAGCTTGGGCAGATCCATGTTCTTGAGGATCTCGCGGATCGCTTCCGCGCCGATCATGGCGGTGAAGCTGTCCTGGCCGTATTCGTCCTGGGCGTGCAGATAATCCTCTTCCGAGAGCAGCGAATACTGCTTCATCGGGGTGAGGCCCGGCTCGATGACGATGTAGCTTTCGAAATAAAGGACGCGCTCGATGTCCTTCAGCGTGAAGTCGAGCAGCATGCCGATGCGCGAGGGCAGCGACTTCAGGAACCAGATATGCGCCACCGGCGCCGCGAGCTCGATATGGCCCATGCGCTCGCGCCGGACGCGGCTCAGGGTCACCTCGACGCCGCACTTCTCGCAGATGACGCCCTTGTACTTCATGCGCTTGTACTTGCCGCACAGGCACTCGTAATCCTTGATCGGCCCGAAAATCCGGGCGCAGAACAACCCGTCCCGCTCCGGCTTGAAGGTGCGGTAATTGATCGTCTCCGGCTTCTTGATCTCGCCGAAGGACCACGACAGGATCTTCTCCGGGGAGGCGATCGAGATCCTGATATGATCAAAGACCTGCGGCGCCACCGTCGGGCTGAAGATGTTCATGACGTCTTGCTTCATCACCGTCTCCTGAAGGATGCCGGGGGCTTCAATCGCCCCAGCCGCATCCCGATCCGATTCCATAAAATACGCTGTTCACCGACCCGGCCTTGCGCTGAACGCGGGGCCGGCAGGGAGGGGATACCCCCTCCCCCTTCATGCTATTCGGCAGCCTCGGCCGGCGGCAGCTGGTCATTGCCGATCTTCGTTGTCTGAAGATCGACGTTGAGACCCAGCGAGCGCATTTCCTTGACGAGCACGTTGAAGCTCTCGGGAATGCCGGCCTCGAAGTTGTCCTCGCCGCGCACGATGCTCTCGTAGACCTTGGTGCGGCCCGCGACGTCATCCGACTTCACGGTCAGCATTTCCTGCAAGGTATAGGCCGCGCCGTAGGCCTCGAGCGCCCAGACTTCCATTTCGCCGAAGCGCTGGCCGCCGAACTGCGCCTTGCCGCCGAGCGGCTGCTGCGTGACGAGGCTGTAGGGACCGATCGAGCGGGCGTGGATCTTGTCGTCGACGAGATGGTGCAGCTTCAGGATATAGATGTAGCCCACCGTCACCTTGCGATCGAACTCATCGCCGGTCTTGCCGTCGTACAGCGTCGACTGTCCCGAGATATGCAGACCCGCCTTAGCGAGATATTCCTCGATATCGGCTTCCTTGGCGCCATCGAAGACCGGGGTCGCGATCGGCACGCCGCGCTTGAGGTTCTTCGCCATCGACGCGAGATCATCGTCGTTCAAGCCGTTGATCGTCGGGTCATTCGCGCCGTAGATATCGGCCATTTTCTCCCGCAGCGGCTTCACGTTGCCCTGCTTGAGATAGGTATTGACCGCTTCCGAGACCTGCTTGCCAAGGCCCGCACAGGCCCAGCCAAGATGGGTTTCGAGAATCTGCCCGACGTTCATGCGCGAGGGCACGCCGAGCGGGTTCAGCACGATATCGACCGGCGTCCCGTCGGCCAGGAACGGCATGTCCTCGATCGGGACGATCTTGGAGACGACGCCCTTGTTGCCGTGGCGGCCGGCCATCTTGTCGCCCGGCTGGATCTTGCGCTTCACGGCGATGAAGACCTTGACCATCTTCATCACGCCCGGCGGCAATTCGTCGCCGCGCTGGAGCTTCTCGACCTTGTCGAGGAAGCGCTGCTCGAGGCGCTTGCGCGACTCGTCGTACTGCTTGCGCATCGCCTCGATCTCGCCCATCAGCGCGTCGTCCGCGACCGCGAACAACCACCACTGCGAACGGGCAAAGCCATCGAGCGCATCGCGGGTGATGTCGGTGTCCTTCTTGAAGCCCTTCGGGCCGGCGATGCCGGATTTGCCCACCAGGATATCGGACAGACGGCCGTAGGTATTGCGGTCGAGGATCGCGAGTTCGTCGTCACGGTCCTTGGCGAGACGCTCGATTTCCTCGCGCTCGATCGCCTGGGCGCGTTCGTCCTTGTCGACGCCGTGGCGGTTGAAGACGCGCACTTCGACGATGGTGCCGAAGGCCCCCGGCGGCAGGCGCAGCGAGGTATCGCGGACGTCCGACGCCTTTTCGCCGAAGATGGCGCGGAGGAGCTTTTCTTCCGGCGTCATCGGGCTCTCGCCCTTGGGCGTGATCTTGCCGACGAGGATATCGCCCGCCGCCACTTCCGCACCGATATAGACGATGCCGGCTTCATCGAGGTTCTTGAGCGCTTCTTCCGAGACGTTCGGAATATCGCGGGTGATTTCTTCCGGGCCGAGCTTGGTATCGCGGGCCATCACCTCGAATTCCTCGATGTGGATCGAGGTGAAGATGTCTTCCTTCACGATGTTCTCGGAGAGGAGGATACTGTCTTCGAAGTTGTAGCCATTCCACGGCATGAACGCGACGAGCACGTTGCGGCCGAGCG
>CAZNAT010000113.1:0-5857 GCA_964571245.1 uncultured Methylobacterium sp. | reverse complement strand
CATCAACGACAAGCACATCGAGGTGATTGTCCGGCAGATGCTGCAGAAGGTCGAAATCACCGACGCCGGCGACAGCGATCTTCTGGCGCAGGAACAGATCGACAAGGTCGATTTCGACGAGATCAACCTCGGTCTTCTCGAACAGGGCAAGAAGCCGGCGACGGCGGTTCCGGTCCTGCTCGGCATCACCAAGGCCTCGCTCCAAACGCGTTCGTTCATCTCGGCGGCCTCGTTCCAGGAGACCACCCGCGTCCTCACCGAGGCGGCGGTCAACGGCAAGATCGATACGCTCGAGGGTCTCAAGGAGAACGTCATCGTCGGTCGCCTGATCCCGGCGGGCACGGGCGCGATGATGACCCGTATCCGCGAGGTGGCGACGCGTCGCGACGACTTGATCGTCGCCCAGAACGCCACCGATGCCAGCGCGGCGGCGAACGAGGTCCGCCGGTTGCCGGCAGCCGAATAAGCGCCCCATTTGGTGGGCATGATCAGGGCGGGGCTTCGGCTCCGCCCTTTTTCGTTGGCGGCCCTGACCCCCGGGGATTGATCTGGATCAGCGCGCGGCCTCAGGAAGTTGAGCAACATTACCTTGAGCAAGGGCGCGTAGACGCCAGCGGGGGCGCAGGTCTGCAGCAACAGAGGAGCCGACCATGTCTGGACAGGATAAACCCACTCCCAATTTCGTTGAGATGATCACGACGACGAACGGCGCCATGGCCTCCGGGATCGAGGTTGTCGGCAAAAGCGCGCAGCAGATCGCGGATGCCTGGTCCCGCATTGGCGCGGAGTTCCTCCGCTTTGCCTCGCATCGGCTTGCCGCGCAGGCCGAGCTGCTCAGCGGGCTGAAGGACTGCAAGAACGCCGATGAGCTTGTCGCCACCGAGCAGCGCTTCATGGACACCGCCGTCGATGAATACAGCCAGGAATTCGACCGGATCACGGCTGTGGCGCGCGAGACGCTGGACGTCGCGCCATCCGCCCGGAAGAAGGGCTCACCTCGCAGTGTCGCGTAAAGGGGATGCCGATGGCAATCCGGACTTGGGTTCTTGTGTGTGATGGTGGCCGGTCGCAGGTTTTTGCGGGGGTTGGGCGCATTCACGCGCTGACCCCCGTCGAGGACAGTGTCCGGACCAATGACGCTTCCGATATGCGCAACAGCCGCGGCGGCGAGCGCTCGACCGGGCATGCCTCGGTGGGGCAGGGCCGCTATTCGGTCGAAGAGCACGTTGATCCGCGGCGGCGGAACGAAGCGCAGTTTCTGGCCGAGCAGCTCGCCTGGCTGGCCGACGAGGAGGCCGCCTTCGACCGGCTGGTGATCATCGCGCCGCCACGGGCGCTTGGTGACCTCCGCAAGGCCATGCCGCCGGTGCTGGCGCGCAAGCTGGCGGGGGAGGTCGACGCCGATCTGACCAAGTCCCCGGTGGCGGACGTCGTGCGCCGCGTCTCGGATGTGCTCGGAGCATAGGGCAGGGCCGGCGCGACCGAGTTCGATCCTAGAGCGGTATCCGACCTGATTGAACGAGCACTGGCGCGAAAATTGCTCTAGGGCGGTTTCCGATCTGCCTCGATCAGATCGACCGATCTATCTTCTTGGTTTGTCGCATTTTCTTTCGATGAACCGGTGTCCACTTCATCGTAAAAATGCTCTAGAACAGCCGAACCGAACTGGCGGGAGAGGGATGGGCGTGTCGCGGAAAATTCTCATTGTTCGCGGCCATCCGGATCCGCAGGGCGGGCACTTCTGCGATGCCCTGGTGACGGCGTACCGGGATGGCGCGGAAACGGGCGGGCATCGTGTCCGCACCGTTGATATCGCCCGGCTCGACCTGCCTTACCTTCGCTCGGACGCGGAATGGAAACGGCCGGCCCCCAACGAGGCGATCCGTGCGGCGCAGGCCGAGATCGCCCGGGCGGAGCATCTTGTGTTCGTCTACCCGCTCTGGCTTGGTGACATGCCAGCCATGCTCAAATCTTTCCTCGAACAGATCAGTTGCGACGGGTTTGTGCTGTCGAGCGACGAGAAGGGGCGGTGGCGGCAAGGCCTCGCGGGCAAGTCGGCTCGAATCATCGTGACGATGGGCATGCCCGCTCTGGCCTATCGCTGGTTCTATCTGGCGCATTCGCTCCGGAGTTTTGAGCGGAACATCCTGAAATTCGCCGGTGTCCGCCCGGTTCGCTCGACCATCATCGGCTCGATCGATCGCAGCCAGTCCTACCGGCAAGGCTGGCTCAAAACGATCCAGGAGCTGGGAAACACCGCCAGCTGAACGATGCGTTCCGCGAATTCGTCCGGGTGCTCCGAAAAACCGGCCGCTATGCGGTGCCGGTTTCGCCGATGCCACGCAGGAAACGCGTAAATCGGGAATTTACGGTTGACAATCGCCCACCATCGAGTCAGAAGCACGCCACACGGCAGGCCGTGATCTGTGCATGCTTCGCATAACATTTGTGAAACGACCCGGATCAAACGCTGCCTTTTTAGCGACCTGGAATCAAGTCGGTGGCGAGCTCCATTCGGAGCTAGGAACCGAGCCGGTCATGATCGCACGGAACTTTCCGGGTGATCCTCTGGTTTAGGCGCCTTTTGGGCCCAGCTTAGGTGGGCCCGAACGGCGCGTTTTTGCGCTTGCGGTATATGCGTAAGCGTGGGGAACGCCCGAAAGGGCAGGGATAGACAAGGGTCGTCAGGCCCAAACGCCCCCCCGGGGGTCTTGTTGAAGAGAAGGGCATCGTATGCCGACAATTAGCCAGCTGATCCGGAAGCCCCGGGAAGCCATCAGCAACCGGAACAAGGTCCCGGCGCTTGAAGCTTGCCCGCAGAAGCGCGGTGTGTGCACCCGCGTCTACACGACGACCCCGAAGAAGCCGAACTCGGCGCTTCGCAAGGTCGCCAAGGTGCGCCTGACGAACGGCTTCGAGGTCATCGGCTATATCCCCGGTGAAGGTCACAACCTGCAGGAGCACTCGGTCGTCATGATCCGTGGTGGCCGCGTGAAGGATCTTCCGGGCGTTCGTTACCACATCATTCGCGGCGTTCTCGATACCCAGGGTGTCAAGAACCGCAAGCAGCGCCGTTCGAAGTACGGCGCCAAGCGTCCCAAATAAGATCTGGCGTCCGAAGAGTTTAAGAGGGTTTCATCATGTCCCGTCGTCACGCCGCCGAAAAGCGCGAGATTATTCCCGACGCCAAGTTTGGCGATATCATTCTCACGAAGTTCATGAATGCCGTCATGTACGAGGGCAAGAAGTCCGTCGCCGAGCAGATCGTCTATGGCGCCTTCGAGATCATCGAAAGCCGCGCCAAGGCCGACCCGCTGCCGCTGTTCAAGCAGGCGCTGGAAAACGTCGCCCCGGCCGTTGAGGTGCGTTCGCGCCGCGTCGGCGGTGCCACCTATCAGGTGCCGGTCGAGGTTCGTAACGAGCGTCGCCAGGCGCTGGCGATCCGCTGGATCATCACGGCCGCCCGCGGCCGCAACGATAAGACCATGGTCGAGCGTCTCTCGGCCGAGCTGCTTGATGCGGCGAACAACCGCGGCAACGCGGTGAAGAAGCGCGAAGAAACGCACCGGATGGCGGAAGCCAACCGCGCCTTCTCGCATTATCGCTGGTAATTCAGGCCCCGGCCCCGAACAAAGGACGAGGAACCTTCCATGGCTCGCCAATACAACGTCGAGGATTATCGTAACTTCGGCATCATGGCCCACATTGATGCCGGCAAGACGACAACCACCGAACGCATTCTCTATTATACCGGCAAGAGCCATAAGATCGGCGAAGTGCACGAAGGCGCTGCGACCATGGATTTCATGGAGCAGGAGCAGGAGCGTGGCATCACCATCACCTCGGCCGCGACCACCGCGTTCTGGGAAGGCCGTGACGGCGTCAAGAAGCGCCTGAACATCATCGATACCCCCGGCCACGTCGACTTCACCATCGAAGTCGAGCGCTCGCTCCGCGTTCTCGACGGCGCGGTTTGCGTCCTCGATTCGAACCAGGGCGTCGAACCCCAGACCGAGACCGTCTGGCGCCAGGGCGACAAATACAACGTGCCGCGCATCGTGTTCGCCAACAAGATGGACAAGACCGGCGCGGATTTCTATCGCTGCCTCTCGGACATCAAGACCCGCCTCGGCGCCAAGCCGATCGCGATCCAGCTCCCCATCGGCGCGGAATCCGACTTCAAGGGCCTCGTCGATCTCATCCGCATGAAGGGCGTTGTCTGGGATGACGACGCGCTCGGCGCGAACTACCGCGATTGCGAGATCCCGGCTGATATGGTCGAGCTGTGCAAGGAGCACCGCGAAATCATGCTCGAAGCCGCCGTCGAAATGGACGATGCGGTGATGGAAGCCTATCTCGAAGGCAACGAGCCCGATGAGGCGACGCTGCGACGCTGCATCCGCAAGGCCGTGCTGAACGGCGCGTTCTATCCCGTTCTCTGCGGCTCGGCCTTCAAGAACAAGGGCGTCCAGACGCTGCTCGACGCGGTCGTCGACTTCCTGCCGAACCCGCTCGATCGCCCGGCGATCCGTGGTATCGATGTCGAAACCGGCGAGGAAACCACCCGCCCGGCTTCCGACAGCGAGCCGCTCGCCATGCTCGCCTTCAAGATCATGGACGACCCCTACGGCGTCCTGACCTTCTGCCGCATCTATTCGGGCAAGCTTGAATCCGGCTCCGCCGTGGTCAATGCGACGCGCGAGAAGAAAGAGCGCATCGGCCGCATGCTGCTGATGCACGCCAACAACCGCGAGGAAATCAAGGAAGCCTTTGCCGGCGACATCATCGCCGTGATCGGCCTCAAGGACAGCCGCACCGGCGACACGCTCTGCGATCCGGCGCATCAGGTCGTTCTCGAGCGCATGGAATTCCCAGAGCCGGTCATCGAGATGGCCGTCGAGCCGAAGTCCAAGGCGGACCAGGAAAAGATGGCGATCGCGCTTGGCAAGCTGGCCACCGAGGATCCGTCCTTCCGCGTCTCGACCGATCAGGAATCGGGCCAGACGATCATCAAGGGCATGGGCGAACTGCACCTCGACATCAAGATCGACATCTTGCGCCGCACGCACAAGGTTGAAGTCTCGGTTGGCGCGCCGCAGGTTGCCTATCGCGAGACGATTTCCCGCAAGGTCGAGCACGATTACACCCACAAGAAGCAGTCGGGTGGTTCGGGCCAGTTCGCGCGGATCAAGTTCGTCCTTGAGCCGAACGAGCCCAACGCCGGTTTCACCTTCGAGTCGAAGGTCATCGGCGGCGCGGTGCCGAAGGAATACATTCCGGGCGTTGAAAAGGGCCTTGCCAGCGTCATCGGTTCGGGCCCGCTCGCGGGCTTCCCGGTGGTCGATATCAAGGTCAGCCTGATCGACGGCGCCTACCACGAAGTCGACTCGAGCGCGATCGCGTTCGAAATCGCCGCCCGCCAGGGCCTGCGCGAAGCCTTCCAGAAGGCCGGCGCGGTTCTTCTCGAGCCGATCATGAAGGTCGAGGTCGTCTCGCCGGAGGAATACACCGGCTCGGTCATCGGCGATCTCAACTCCCGCCGCGGCCAGATCCTGGGTCAGGACATGCGCGGCAACGCCAATATCGTCAATGCCATGGTGCCGCTCGCCAACATGTTCGGCTACGTCAACACCCTCCGGTCGTTCAGCCAGGGTCGTGCGTCGTTCTCGATGGTGTTCGATCACTATGCCGAAGTGCCGCGCAACGTCGCGGAAGAAGTTATCGCCAAATACGCCTAATCCGGATGCGGGGTTCCCGCATCCAGTCGAAATTCAGCGCCGCTGGCGCCTAAAGTCAGGAGTGCCGTCATGGGCAAGGAAAAGTTTTCACGGAACAAGCCGCATTGCAACATCGGGAC
>CAZNAT010000112.1:0-5879 GCA_964571245.1 uncultured Methylobacterium sp. | reverse complement strand
CTCGGTGGCATTGCGGGTGCCGGGCTGCTCCACGTTACCGGGGCTGTTTCGGGCGAACCGCCGGTGATCATCTCGTCGATGGCGATGCTGCTGGTCGGGGTATTTGCCGGTTCGCGGTTTTCCGGGCTTGATTTTGCGACCGTTCGAGGCCTCTTTCTGCCGGGGCTTGTCGTCTTTTTCGTCACGACGGGGATTGCCGCGATCGGGGGTCTCGTTACCGCCCGTCTTGTAGGGCTGCCGCTGGCGGAGGTCCTCGTGGCTTTCGCCCCCGGTGGCCTGGAGGCGATGGTGGTTCTTGGCTTGGCGATGGGGCTCGATCCGCTCTACGTCTCCTCCCACCACGTCGCGCGCTTCGTCATGATCGCCGTTGCGCTGCCGATGATCTCGCGGTTTCAGGCCAAATCCTAGCGCGGGCGATTGGCCGGGCGCCGTCGCGTCATCCGCGAAAGGCGCGCGGGGTCAGTGCATCAATGGCTTCAAAGCGATCGGTGCGGGCGTGAGTATGGACCCCGGCGATCGTGCTGCCGAGCGGCGCCAGCATACGGCCGCGTCCTCGTTGGCTGAAGGTCTCCATTGTCAAGGTCTCGATTTCCAGGAAGCGGAGGAACCGGCCATAACCGCCGAGGCAACTCTGCGCCGGGCGAAGGAGCTTGCCGTCTTTCCGGAGGATCGGGCCTCCCGAGCGGGCGACCCGCCCATCGACGATCACCGGATTGGCCGCATGCGGCGCGAACGGCCCGAGCGGGGTCTCGCCCCGGAAGATCAGCAGGCAATCCCAGCTCGACCCCCCCTGGCGGGCCTCGTTGCCGAACAGCCACCAGCCGCCGTCATGCTCGAAGAGGGTGGCATCGTGCAGGCCGATATCCGGGACCAGCGGCGCGACCTCTTCCCAGACGTCGGGAAAGTGTTTGGCGCGATAGAGCGGGACATGCCCCTCCGCAGCGTTTTCTGGCATCATGTAAAGCGCGCCCGCGTGGCGGAAGATGAAGGGGTAGGACAGATGCGTCTTGCGCTCGATGATCGGGCGCGGCGTAAACAGCGGGCGTCCGGTTTCATCAAGTTCGGTATAGGCGATAATGCCGCGCTCGGTCGCGTAGGGGTATTCCTCGACGAAGAGAAAGGTCCTCTCGCCCTCAACCCAGAGCACCGGGTCTGCGTAGTATCGCAAGCCATCATCCGCGAGCCATTCGAAGTCCTCGATCAGGATATCGCAATCGACGGCCAGTGGGCCGCGCACCGGCCGAAGCCCGACCCGCCAGTGATCGGCGTTGAGGCGTGTTCCGAACAGCCGCCGGGCAACCTTGGAGGTAAAACTGCGCAGGCCGAAAAGGTAGGGATGCCGCCGGGAAGGCTTGGGGCTCCGGTAGCCCGAGCGCGTCTCGGTGCGCGGCTGGCCATCGATGGCCATCAGGATCAAGGTGCCGATGCGGGCGGTGAACTGGGCGCAGGCGCGGGTCAAGATCTCCGGCTCCTCGACGGCGGGGAGGCCGGAGGCGGCGATGCTGCCGTCAGCGCGATGAAGCCCCACCAGCGGAATGCGCCCGCTGATCAGGCTGCGGGCACAGGACGCGATCCCGGGGCGGCCATCCAGACGAAGCTGGAGATCGGGGCTGGCTCCCGCCGCGTTTCCGCCGGAAAGATTGATGCGGCAGGCGGAAAGAGGCTGGCCGTCCTCAGGCGCGGGCTCCTGTTTGACGAGTTCTGGTTGGTCGAGTTCTTGCGGCGCCAGCGGTTCCCAGGCGCGCTCCCCTGGTCCGAACAGGTATTTTTCCGCGGCCAGCAGATGATCCAGCGCGCGATCCGGCGCGACGTTCTCGTCCTGGATGTGAAAGCGCACGCAATGCCCGGCCCGCTCGATCTCCTCTCGAAGCTTCAGGAGCCAGCGGCGGCAATCCGATCGATCAAGGCCGAATTCAATGCGCAATCCTGTCCCCTGACCGTTCTGGCAACCGATTATTTTTACTTTTATGGCAAGGAGCAAGCTGGTCCTCGACCACTCCTGCCCTCCGCTAATCTGGCTGACGTTAATGCGATATCGTAAATATCTCTTCTACATGCCGGCGCTGATCGGCGGCGGAGCAGAGCGCGTCTGGGCCCTGCTGGCGTCCGAATTTGCGCGCCGGGGGCACGATGTCACCTTTGCGGTCGATTATGAAGCCAGTCAGAACGCCGACTTCATCGATCCGGCGGTCAAGCGCGTCACCCTGCCGGCGGGGCATTTCGGTGCGGTGATCGGGCTGGCGCGGCTCATCAGCCGTGAAAAACCGGATGTCACGCTTTCCGGGCTCGGCGTCGCCAATCTCAAGCACATGCTTGCCGCCCTGATGGTCTGGCGGCATCGGCGCGCCGTGATCTCGTTTCATGGTTTTTTCGCCTCCGAGCCGCAGTTTCTCTCCCGGCTCGGCAATCGGCTCTCCCCCGTTTTCACGCGGCTTTGCGGACGGGCGATCACGGTTTCGGACGGGCTTAAAACGGCGCTGATCGCGCAGCATCACGCCAGCGCCCGCCGGGTGATGCGGATCTACAACCCGGTTTATGCTTCCGCCGCACCGGAAATCCTGACCGCAGAGGCGCTCGTCGCCCGTGCGCCGGTGGTGCTCTTTGTCGGCCGGTTCCACGTTGACAAGGATATTCCGACGCTGCTGCGGGCTTTTGCTCGCCTGAGAACCCCGGATGCGCGGCTTGAGATCGTCGGTGACGGGCCGCAGCGCGCAGAGTTGGAGGCGCTGGCGATGAGCCTGGGGATCGCGGGGCGCGTGACGTTCTCCGGCTATCTGGCGGACCCCTCGATCGCCTATCGCCGCGCCCGGTGCCTCGCGCTCAGCTCGCAGCGGGAAAGTTTTGGCAATGTCATCGCCGAAGCGCTGGAACACGGATTGCCGGTGGCGACCACCGCGACCGACGGGCCGTGTGAAATCCTCGAACACGGGCGCTTCGGCAGGATTGTGCCGGTTGGTGATGATGCCGCGCTGGCGCTGGCGCTGGAGGCATGCCTCGCCGCGCCCGGAGATCCGGCTCCGCGCATTGCCCACGCGAAGGAATTCGCGGTGGACAAGGCCACCGATGCCTATCTCGAGATGACCGAGGACGTCATTCGCGAAGCGGGCGGGGCGTAGTTTATTGCTCTAAAACGCGATATCCCGCGCCTTGAACCGCGCGGGTGCCATCACCAGCGACACCAGAACGCCGGCGCAGGCAGCGTAGCGACGGGCCATCCGGCCGGGGTTGGTGGCGAGCCGCCAGAGCCACTCCAGCCCGGTTTTCTGGAAGAGGATCGGTGCACGCTTCTGGGTTCCCGCGATGAAATCGAGGGCCGCGCCGATGCAGATGAAGCCGAGTTCGGGGGTATGCTCCGCCATGGCGGATGCAAAAAACTCCTGTTTGGGCGCGCCCAGCGCCACAAAAACCAGCCGGGCACCCGAGGCGGCGATCCGGGCCGCGGCTTCGTGGGCGGCCGGCGAGGTCGGGTCAAAGCCGTAGGGTGGGGCTTCGGAATGCGCGATGGTCAGGCCGGGACAGCGCCGGACAAGCTCGGCGCCGCTTTTCTCCAGCGTCGCGATATCCGAGCCGAACAGCGCGACCGGAATCTGCGCCTGCGCCGCAGCATGGCACAGCGGCAGGACGAGATCGGCGCCGGTGGTACGCTTGATCCCGGGCGATTGGCGGCGGGCGAGAACCGCCAGCGGGGCACCATCCGCCGAAACGAAATCGGCGGTCGAATAGGCGTTGCGGAACGCGGCATCGTCGCGGCGCTTGACGACGTGATCGAGATTGAGGGTGAAAAAGCGAAAGCCGCGCCCGGTCGAAATCCGGGCAATCATCGCGCCAACCGCGTGTTCGAGCGTCGCGATATTGATTTTCTGGCCGTCGATCTCAGCGAGATCGGGGGTTTCGAGGTCGCTCATTTGTGGTGCCTTCCGCCGATGCCTGTTGGGCTCATCGATGCGCGGGATTGGTTGCAAACCGGTTTCCACACGCGATTTTTGGCGCAATATCCGGCAAATACGAATGATTTTGGTAAGCGATTTCTGCGATGGATCGGTTGGGTTTTAGCGATCTGGAATCGGGGAGGTGTCGATGAGCAAACCATGCTGCAAAAAGCCGTCCCGCCGCGCCGTGCTGGGTGCGCTCGCGGGGGCTGCCGGCGCGCCCGCGCTTCTTGGGTCTTCAGGTTTTCTGGCATCCCCCGCGCAGGCACAGCGATCGGAACTGCCGCTCTGGGCTGCGGGGCAGCGGAACGGCATCCTGTTTGGCGCGTCCTCCTCCTGGGAGGTGATCCGGGATCCCGGCTATCGTGATCTGCACGCGACGCATTCCCGCCTGCTGGTCACCGACAAGGCGATGAAATTCGATTACCTCCGCCCCCGCGAAGACGTGATGAACTTCGAGGAAGCGGACGCGCTTCTCGCCTTCGCCCGGGAACACGGCATGTGGTTTCGCGGCCATACCCTGTTCTGGAACGATTACCCCCCACCCTGGCTGAAGGGAAAATCCTCGGTCGAGATCGAGCGGATTTTCGAGGATCATATCGAGCGCGTCGGCGGCCGTTACGCCGGCGCGATGCATTCCTGGGATGTTGTCAACGAGCCGTTCTGGCCCGGCTCCGGCGCGCCCGGGGGGTTCCGGCGCGGGCCGTGGTTCGATGCGATGGGCGAGGCCTATATCTTCCGGGCCTTCCAGCGCATGGCGCGCATCGACAGCACCGCCAAGCTGGTGCTGAACGAAGCCTTCACCGAGCAGGACGACGCGCTGGGCAAGGGGGTTCGCGCCCGGATGATCCCGCTGATCGACCGGATGCTCGATCGCGGCATCAAGCTCGATGCCATCGGGCTTCAGGCGCACATCAAGCCGGGCCTCGCCTTCGACATCGAGGCCTTCCTGCGCTTCATCGAGGATATCGGCGCGCGCAAGCTCAGGATCTACCTCTCCGAATTCGATGTGGATGACGACAGTTTCCCCCGGGAAACCGCCAAGCGTGACGAATTGGTCGCGCAATGGACGACGCGTTTCCTCCAGCCGGTCCTGAAAAATCCGGCGATCGACGCCCTCATCACCTGGCACCTTTCGGACAAATACACCTGGTACCGCGAGCCCGCCGTGGTGGCGCAGCGTAAACGGGATTTTCCGGCACGGCCGCTTCCGTTTGACGAGTGGTTTCAGGGAAAACCGATGGCCGAGGCGATGCGTTCCGCGCTGCTGGCCGCCGGGCCACGGCGAAGCTGACCGGCGCAAGGGACCGCAGGCATCACCAGGCTAAGAATTTCGCAAGCATATTTGCGACAATTCGAACGATGAAACGTGCTCCTGCACGGATTTTTTCATAATCGCGGGCACAACCGACCCCAGCAGGACACGGGCCGCGAATGCTCGATCCAGAACCTTTCAGGCACCCGGCATCCATGAGCGCGCAAAAGATCATCTACATCGTCTCGCCGAGCGGCGCGGTCGGCGGCGGCATGGGGCGGGTCAAGGACTATATCCTCGAGAGCGGCGGTGATGCCGCCGGGCGGTATCGCCTCGAAGCCCTGGTGACGCGGGATGAGCGCGGCGCGGGTTATTCGCTCATCCTGCTGGCCAAAGCCGTGCTGGCGATCTGGTGGGGGGCGCTGACCGGACGGCTGGCGCTGCTGCACGTCAATTTCGGCGACAAGGGCAGCGCGCTGCGCAAGGGGCTGATCGTGCTCTGCGCGCGCGCTGCGGGGGTGAAAACCATCCTGCACCTGCATGCGGCGGAACTGACCGATCTCTACGCGCGCAGCAACGCGCTGGTGCGGTTTCTGCTCCGGCTGCCGTTCCATGCGGCGAGCAGCATCATCGTTCTCGGGAAACTGTGGCGCGAATGGCTTGTCGATGATCTCGGCATCCGCGCGGACAAGATC
>CAZNAT010000111.1:0-6220 GCA_964571245.1 uncultured Methylobacterium sp. | reverse complement strand
AGTCTGGATACTCTGAGCGGGAGGTGGGCTGGAGGACCTGGATTCAAAACAAGACAAACGGATTCAGAGACCGCTATACTACCGTTAAATTATCCCCCACCACCACGAGACGACCAAGCCGCCAAACCTCGTGCGATGCCGCAGGGTGATTCCACACTGCGAGAGCGGCCTTTTACTCTCTCCCCAGGGGGTTTGGCAAGCCTGCTTTTGGCAGTTCCGCTTTTCGGCAATTGCACTTTTGGGCAAGCCCGTTTGGCTGCCCGTTCGTTGGCTGATCGCCCACCTTTGCCCAGGTCTCCTTTGCCCAGGTCTCCTTTGCCCAGGTCTCCTCTTTGCCCAGATCTCTGGGGCCGCGGCGAGATCCGCCCGCATCGCCTTCGGCCAGCCGCAAGCCCGGAAAGGTCTCGCCTATTCATGATCACAAGCAGCCCGCGGTTTTGGCAAGCGGTTTGCGGGCATTCCTGGCGCAGTGGTTCGGGATGACAATTCACCATCATCTTGTCTCAATTTGAAACAAGATGACTTGCAATGCCCGTCGAAACTGCTTTTTGTTGAGACCTTGTTTACCGAGCGGCTGCGCCGCGTGGTGGATACGAGTGTGGAGTTGCGTCGCGTGATCAGACTGTTTCCCGATACCCTTTCCCGCCCCGGTTCCCGATGGAGCAGACGGGGCGTGGTCCTGGCGCTGGGCGCGGTCATTTTTGGCGGCACGGGCACGCTGCTGGTGCGGGCCTCCGAACATCCCGAGATGCTGCGCGTGATGCGGGAATTCAACGAGCCGATCCGCCGGGCAGTTCAGCCTTTTCTGCCGCGGGCAGAGGCGCCGCTGCCGCAGATTTTCCGGCCGAAAAGCACCGTGCCGGCTCAGGCACTGGGGTATGCCCCGCGAACCGACGCGTTTCGCCCCCTGCCCCGGCTTCCTGAAGCCACGCTGCCGGCACGGCATCTCGACAACAAGCCGCTTCGGGCGACACTCTCGCCAGGCGCGCTCTTTCCCGAGACCGCCGGCCATCTTCCCAAGCCCGAGCGGGCCCGCCACGCGCTGCATGCCCGGGCGAAGGTAACCGGCGCATCAACCGCGATGAACTATTGCGTTCGCCTGTGCGACGGTTTTGCCTTTCCGGTCGGCCATTCCGGCACCGACGCCTGGAACATCCAGGAATCGGCCTGCCGGAGTGCCTGCCCCGGCGCCGACACCGCCCTGTTCTCTGCGGCCGCCGGCGCCAAGGATTTCGACGCCCTCTCGCGCGGCGGGCTTGCCTATTCCTCGCTTCCCAACGCCTTCCGCTACCGCCAGGCGATTTCCGAGAGCTGCTCGTGCCGGCCCGTCGGCGCGACCCAATCCACGGCGGCGTTGCTCAGCGACACCACCCTGCATCGCGGCGATCTCGTCATGACCCGGACCGGCATCCGCCATTTCGACGGCGCAACCCGGGTTCCCTACCGCGCGAACCACTTCTCGGACGCGGTGAAGACGCTCAAAAACAAGCGGGAAGTGGCGATGGTCCGGGCCATGGAAATGGCCTCGCTGCCCGGGATCATGTCCGTCAGGGCTTCGGATGAAGTTCGCGCACGCGTTGCCAGCGATATCCGCGCCGTCGAGAGAAGCGCCGTCCTGGCCGGGATCACCGATACGACGGGCTATCGCAGTGCGGGGCATCCGCGCGGCTTTGCCGAACTGCAGGCCCGCGAACGGCGCGGCACCTCCGTGCTGCCCTCCGTCAAGCGCGCACCGGGCCTCGTGGCGCTGAACTGACCATACCCTCACATGGCGGCGGCCCCGTGCTGCGGGATCGCTTCGCGCGATGCGGCGGAGGGCTCCAAACGCCCGACGGCACCGGAGCACGCCGGGACGGCCCCAGGGGATTTATGGATTTGACCTCAACGCCTTGGCCGGGACGAGGACTTCGTCGGATGATCTGTTTCGAACCACTCCAATCTAGAACCGTTCTAACATTTTGTTTTATAACGTTTTTTTCTTGACCCGCCCGAACTTGGGCGGCATGAGAGCGCTGCAGTCGGCACGCGTCCAGCTGCGACAGCGGGCCTTGAACCCGCCTTGAACGGAGCTTTATCATGACCATTACCTTGCCTAACCTGGCGGCAGCCACCGCGATGATCCTGGTGCTCGGCGGCCCGCTCGCCGCGCAGGAGGTTAACCTCTACACCCATCGCGAACCCGGCCTGATCAAGCCGATCCTCGATAAATTCACCGCCGAGACCGGTGTGAAGGTCAATGTCGTCTTCGCCAAATCCGGCCTTGCCGAACGCATTCAATCCGAAGGCGAGCGCAGCCCGGCGGACCTCCTGCTCTCGGTCGACGTTTCGACGCTGACGCATGCCGTCGGCCTCGGGATCACCCAGCCGATCGTGACGCCGGCGCTGGAAAAGGCAGTTCCGGCAGCTCTGCGTGCGAAAGACGGCAGCTGGGTCGCGGTTTCCGCGCGCGCCCGCGTCATCTACGCGTCGAAAGAGCGCATCCAGGACAGCGCCCTGACCTACGAGGATCTCGCCAGCCCACGCTTCAAGGGCAAGTTCTGCACGCGCTCGGGCACGCATGAATACAATACCGGGCTCGTCGCCGCGGCCATCGCCCATATGGGGCCGGAAAAGGCGGAGGCCTGGGTGCAGGGGCTGCGCGCCAACCTCGCCAAGAAACCCTCGGGTGGCGATCGCGATGTCGCCAAGGATATCGCCTCGGGGGCCTGCGATATCGGCGTCGCCAACATGTACTACGTCGGCCTGATGAACCTCGACGCCAACCAGAAGGCCTGGGCCGGCGCAATCAAGGTGATCATGCCAACGTTCAGGGACGGCGGAACGCATATGAATATTTCCGGCCTGGTGTTGACCAGGAACGCCAAGAACAAGGCCGAGGCGATCCGGCTGGCCGAATGGATGACCGGCAAGGGCGCTCAGGAGCTTTATGCCGCAACCAATTTCGAATATCCTGTGGTGGAAGGCATCGCGGTGGAGCCCTTCATCGCCGGCTTCGGCAAGCCCAGGGTCGATACCGTGCCGCTGGACGAGATCGCGAAAAACCGCAAACCGGCCTCGCTGCTGGTCGAAAAGGTCGGGTTTGATCTCGGCCCGCAGAGCTGAGTTTGCAGGCAGGCGGCTGAGTTCGCAGGCTGACGGAAGAGACGCGCTGGAAACCCGGGTGCCGGTGTTCCCGAAAGGATACGATGAGCCTGCCCGCGGCGCGGATGGAGATGAGAACCGGGGCTGCGGCGGCGCGGCCCCGGCTTCGCGTTTTTCCCTGGATTGCCGCGCTGCTGGTGCTCGCCGTTTTCGTTCTGGCCCCGGTTCTTGGCTTTCTCGGCCTGATGACCGGCGGCATCGCCGCTCCGCTGGTGGTTTCCCCGGCGCAATGGGCCGCCATCCGCGAGACCGGCCTGCTGATCGGCGGGGTGATTGTCCTCGCCGGATCGATGGGGCTGATCACCGCCTGGTTCGTGGCGATCTATGAGTTTCCGCTGCGCCGGCTGGTCGAGATCGCCCTGGTGCTGCCGCTCGCCTTCCCGACCTATCTGGCGGCTTTCGTGGCGGTGGACCTGCTGGACTTCTTTGGCCCGGTCCAGACGCTCTGGCGCAGCCTGATCGGGGCGAAGACCTTCGCGGATTACCGGTTTTTTGACATGAAAACCTTGCCGGGCGCGATCGTGGTGCTGGCGCTGGTGCTGTTTCCCTATGTCTATGTCTCGTGCCGGCTGATTTTCTCGCAAGGCGGCCGCAACATCATCGACGCGGCGCGGATTCTTGGTGCGCGCGGGGTGTCGCTTTTCCTGCGGATCGGCGTGCCGCTCGCCGCCCCCGCGCTGGTCGCCGGGCTGGTGCTGGTGGTGCTCGAGACCATCAACGATATCGGCGCCACCGAACACCTGGGCATTTCGAGTTTTTCGGTCGTGATCCGCGATCTCTGGCTCAACCGCGGCGATCTCGCCGGCGCGACCCGGCTCGCGGGGCTGCTGATGCTGGTGGTCGGGGTGCTGCTCTGGGCCGGGCGCGACCGCGCGCCGTCGGGGCGGGCAACCGCCCGCAATTCCGTCAAACCGCGCCGGATCCGCCTCACCGGGTTCGCCGCCTGGTTTGCCCTGGTGATCACGGTGATGCCGGTGGTGCTCGGTTTTGTCATCCCGACCGGCTTTTTATTGTGGCGCGCGATGCTCTACGCGCATCGCCAGAGTTTTGACCCCGCGTTCCTCTCGGCGGCACTCTCCTCGCTCCTGCTGGCGGCCTCGGTCTCGCTGGCGGTGATGGTGCTCGGGGCGATCCTGTCGATCGCGATCCGGATTGCCCCGCGGCTCTCGCCGGCCGCGCGCATCTCGGCTTTTGGCTATGCCATCCCCGGAACCGTGCTGGTTCTCGCGGTGTTTCCGGTGCTGCGGATCGCCGATGACGCGCTGGCAAGCCTTGGCCTGAGCTGGAGCATCGCCGGCACCTTCGCGGCGATCGTCTTCGCGCTGGTGATCCGGTTCATCGGGATCGGGGTGGGACAGGCGGGGCTGGCACTGGCGCGGCTGCCGCGCAGCATCGACTGGGTGGCGCGCGTGCATGGCATGAACGATCTCAAGCTGGCGCTGCGGGTCCATTTTCCGGCGATGATGCCGGGGCTGATGCTGGGCGGGGCGCTGGTCTTCATCGATACCGTGAAGGAACTGCCCGCGACGCTGCTGATGCGCCCGCTCAATTTCGAAACCCTCGCCACCCGCGCCTACGCCGAGGCCAGCGCCGGAACCTTCGAGCACGCGGCCCTCGATTCGCTCGCGATCCTCGCCCTGAGCGGTCTTGCGGCGCTGCTGCTGGTCCGGCGGTAACCGCTGAGCGAACAAATGCATCCGCAGAGGCCGAACCATTTGCCAACGGGGTTCTGTTGCTGCTTTTTGCTCTGCACCATAGTGCTTCCCAAGCCGGGACGCGTTGGCTAGAAGAGCGGGATTGGACAGCTTCGGGGCAGACGGTTTCCGGAACTTGTCCGCGCGGAACGTGGTGCATTTGGAGGAAGGTCTTCATGGGCAAGGTATATTCGGATGCAACCGCGGCGCTCGCGGGGATCCTCAAGGATGGCATGACCATCATGGCCGGCGGCTTCGGCCTGTGCGGTGTCGCGGAAACCCTGGTGCACGCGATCCGGGAGTCCGGCGTCAAGGATCTGACCGTGATCTCCAACAACGCCGGCGTGGACGGGATCCATCTCGGGCTGTTGCTGGAAACCCGGCAGATCCGCAAGATGATCTCGTCCTATGTCGGCGAGAACAAGATTTTCGCCCAGCAGTACCTTTCCGGCGAGCTTGAGCTGGAATTCAACCCGCAAGGCACCCTCGCCGAGCGTATCCGCGCCGGCGGCGCCGGCATTCCGGCGTTCTACACCGCGACCGGCGTCGGCACGATCGTGGCGGAAGGCAAGGAATTGCGCGAATTCTCCGACCCGCATTTCGCCGGGCGCAAATACGTGATGGAAACCGGCCTCTGGGCCGATGTCGCCCTGGTTCACGCCTGGAAGGGCGATACCGAGGGCAACCTCATCTACCGGAAAACCGCGCGGAATTTCAACCCGATGATGGCTACCGCCGCCACCGTGACCGTGGCCGAAGTCGAGCATCTGTTTCCGGCCGGCGAACTCGAACCGGACCAGATCCATACCCCCGGCATCTTCGTCAAGCGGATCGTGCATATGCCGGACGCGCCCAAGCGCATCGAGAACCGCACCGTTCGCCCGCACCCGAGGCCGCAGCACTAGGGCACCGGCGGTTTCGTTTTTCGGTTTTTATTTTCACGCATTTTCGGCCCCGCGAACCAGCATCCCTTCGCACGAAAATGCTCAATTCGGAGAGTTCACCATGGCTTGGTCTCGCGAAGAAATGGCCGCGCGCGCGGCGAAGGAGCTGAAAGACGGCTTCTACGTCAACCTCGGCATCGGAATCCCGACCCTCGTGTCCAATTTCATCCCCGAAGGCATGAGCGTTCAGCTCCAGAGCGAGAACGGCATGATGGGCATGGGCCCCTTCCCCTATGAGGGCGAGGAAGACCCCGATCTGATCAACGCCGGCAAGCAGACCGTAACCGAGTTGCCGACGACGAGCTATTTCTCTTCCGCCGAAAGCTTCGCGATGATCCGTGGCGGGCATATCGACCTCACCATTCTCGGGGCGATGCAGGTGGCGCAGAACGGCGACCTCGCCAACTGGATGATCCCCGGCAAGATGGTGAAGGGCATGGG
>CAZNAT010000110.1:3281-6221 GCA_964571245.1 uncultured Methylobacterium sp. | reverse complement strand
GTCCCGATGTTGCAATGCGGCTTGTTCCGTGAAAACTTTTCCTTGCCCATGACGGTTTCCCTGGCTTGACTGGCAGCGGTTGTGGCGATCGCGCGGGTTTCCCGTGCGAACTGGAGCGCCGTTTAGGCGGGATTTGCGGCAATTTCAAGCGCGATATCGCGAGGACGGCCGCCGCGGCGAAGTTCCTGTGGCGCCCCTGGGCCCCCGCATCGCGTTTCCGATCGCCTGGCCGGGATTTTTGCGCGGGATCAATGCGTCTTGCGACCATTCATGCCTGAATGCGCGCCCTTGATTGTCGCAGTCCCCATCAAAGGTACAAAGGTCCGCCACACCATGATCGACGCCATCCTCGACGACAAGACCCCGGAAAGCCCGACGAGCGAGGCGCCAAAGCAGATCCTTGGGTCCGACGCGGATAGGCCCGTCAACGGCGCCAATCCCATCATGAAGGCCGCCGGCGACCTTGCAGGCGTCAAGGAAGTGACACCGGAGGCGGCGGAGCCCTCGACGCGGCGCTCGATCAAGGCCGAGCGGCGCGAAGCCTTGCGCAAGGTCGAAGCCGATCCCGATGCGGTGCGCCGGGCCTTCGAATCCGGCACCTACCCCTACCCCGACCGGCTGAGCGAAAAGGCCCACCTGCAGCAGATGGCGATGCTTCAGGTCGAACTGCTCAAGGCCCAGAACTGGATCCGGGCGACGGGCCAACGCATCGTGGTGCTGTTCGAGGGCCGCGACGCCGCCGGAAAGGGCGGAACGATCAAGCGCTTCATGGAGCACCTCAACCCGCGCGGTGCCCGTGTGGTCGCGCTCGAAAAACCCTCGGAGCGCGAGCGCGCGCAATGGTATTTCCAGCGCTATATCGAACACCTGCCCTCGGGCGGTGAAATCGTGTTCTTCGACCGTTCCTGGTACAACCGCGCCGGTGTCGAGCGCGTCATGGGGTTCTGCAAGCCGGAGGAATACCTCGAATTCATGCGCCAGGCCCCGCTGCTGGAGCAGATGTTCGCGCGCTCCGGCATCCGGCTGTTCAAATACTGGTTCTCGGTCACCAGGGCCGAACAGCTCCGCCGCTTCAAATCCCGCGAGAGCGACCCCCTGAAGCAATGGAAGCTCTCGCCGATCGACCTCGCCTCGCTCGACAAATGGGACGATTACACCGAGGCCAAGGAGGCGATGTTCTTCTACACCGATACCGCCGATGCGCCGTGGACGATCATCAAATCGGACGACAAGAAACGCGCGCGGCTCAATTGCCTGCAACACTTCCTCTCGTCGCTCGATTACCCCAACAAGGACCGCAACGTCGTTGTCGGCTGCGACCCGCTGATCGTCGGCTCGACGGTGCATGTCGTCCGCAGCGCCGAGCATATCCTGGGCAAATCACTCCACCCGCAGAACCGCCATACCGCCTAGGCGCCCTTACGGGAGCCTATTGCCGTTCATCTGTGAGCGAATATCAAAGCCCGAGCAGCCAGTGGCGGTAGGTACCGATATAGCTATTAATCATCTCGGTACCGTAATCCTTGCCACGCTCGAAGGAAGCTGCGGCAAGCGAGGTGCCGACGAAGCCGCCAAGGACATCCTGGCTATAGAACGGGCCGTCATAGCTCAGCAGTACCGCGCCGGAAGCCGGTTCGACGAGATCGATCCGTGCTTTCATCTTCAAGGTCTGGTCGATCAGCACGCGTCTGGCAGCGGAAGGAATATCGAAGGCCTCGATCCGCAGTACGAGCTTGACCGGCTTTTTCCCAGCCAGGACGCTGCCCAGTTGGGCGTTGGTCTCTAGTTGGAGCCGGGCAACAAAGGCCTGGGTCATGTAGGCCTTTACTTCAGGAAAGCTCGCAGCCGGCTCGGAACGCAGCTTTTCAACCAGCTCCGCCGGAGGATTGGCCGTGCGGATAAATTCGGCCTCCTGCGCAGGCCAGGAGCGGATTTTATCGATGCCTTCGACTTCAACGGCGACGATCTTCATGCCTTGCAGCGTTGCGACCGAGAGCGTGTGGGGCGCGGTCGTCTGGCACGCGGCAAGAAAGGCGCCAATAAAAGCAACGGCAAGAAAACGGCTGAACATCAAAAACCTCCACAAAACTATGTCCTTGCAATAAACAGCCGGCGCCTAGGACGCAAGTCCAGCAGTCGGTGTCGGAAGGCGGTTTTCGGGAATGATTTGACGCTCGCGATCCGCTCGCCTAAAAGAAGCCGCAAGGGGTGTCTCGCGAAGACCCCGTGAGGCCTCGGCCCAACGTTCGCGTCCAATATCCCAGCAGAAAAGGGATGGACGCATGCCCTCTCCCACCGAATTCTCGATTGCCCAACTCGCGCGCTTCATCGGCACGCCCGAAGCGCCGATCCTGATCGATGTCCGCATCGACGAGGATTTCAACGCCGATCCCCGGATGATGCCGGCCTCGCACCGCCGCGATTTTCGCAATGTCGCCGAATGGGCGCCGCTCTATGCCGGCCAGAAGGTCGTCATCTCCTGCCAGAAAGGGCTGAAGCTCTCGCAAGGTGCCGCCGCCTGGCTGCGCCACGCCGGGGCGGAAGCTTCCTCGCTCGAAGGTGGCTTTGTCGCCTGGCGCGAGGCGGGCGAGGCGCTGGTCAAGACCGGAAAACTCCCGGCACGCGATAGCCAGGGCCGCACGCTCTGGGTGACCCGCGCCCGGCCCAAGATTGACCGTATCGCCTGCCCCTGGCTGATCCGGCGGTTCGTCGATCCGGGGGCGGTGTTCCTGTTTGTCGTGCCGGCCGAGGTCGAGGCGGTGGCCGACCGCTTTGGCGCGGCACCCTTCGATATCGACGGCGTGTTCTGGAGCCACCGCGGGGAGACGACCGCGCCCGATCACACCTGCACCTTCGACACCATGATCACGGAGTTCGGGCTATCCTCGCCCGCGCTCGACCGGCTGGGTGGAATCCGCTGGAGCAACTTGAAGGCCAAGG
>CAZNAT010000110.1:0-3271 GCA_964571245.1 uncultured Methylobacterium sp. | reverse complement strand
CCGCGCTCGACCGGCTGGCGCGGATTGTCCGGGCGGCGGATACGGCACGCCTGGAGCTGGCGCCGCAGGCGGCGGGTTTGCTCGCCGCCTCACTCGGCCTCTCGCGCATGTATCGCGATGATCTCGAACAGCTCGATGCCGCCATGGGGCTCTACGACGCGTTTTACCGCTGGTGCCGCGATGCCAGCGAGGAAACCCATAACTGGCCAAATCCGGCTGGCAAAGCATGACGGGAAAGCAGGAGATGAGCATTCCCCATCGCGTTACTCCCGGGCCGGCAGCAATGCCGCCCGGCCCTTCGCCCGCCATGCCCACGTTCCGCGAGGCGCTTGTCGTCTGGACGAAGATCGGCTTTTTGAGCTTCGGCGGCCCTGCCGGACAGATCGCGCTGATGCACAAGGTGCTGGTCGAGGACAAGCGCTGGGTTTCCGAACAGCGGTTTCTCAACGCGCTGAACTATTGCATGCTGCTGCCCGGCCCCGAGGCCCAGCAACTCGCGATCTACATCGGCTGGCTGCTGCATGGCATCCGGGGCGGCATCGTCGCCGGCACGCTGTTTGTCTTGCCGGGCTTCTGCGTCATTCTGGCGTTGAGCACGCTCTATGCGCTGTTCCAGAACACCGCCTGGCTCGGCGCGCTGTTTTTCGGGCTGAAGGCGGCGGTGCTCGCCGTCGTGATCGAGGCGGTGATCCGCGTCGGCAAGCGGGCGCTGAAGAACACGGTCATGATCGGGCTGGCCGCAACCGCCTTCGTGGCGATTTTCGCCTTCAACACCCCCTTCCCGCTGATCGTGCTCGGCGCCGGGCTGATCGGGTTCTTCGGCACGAAACGCCGACCAGATCTTTTTACCTCCGGGGGCGGGCATGGCAGCACCGCCACTGGGGCCGGAAAAAGCCAGGCCGCGCTCGATGTGATGCTCGATCATGCCACGCCGGCTGCCGATCTTGGCCTTGGGCGCGCGCTGAAGGTGATCGCGATCTGCGGCGCGCTCTGGGTGGCGCCGATCGTTGTTCTGGGCGCGGCCCTGGGCTGGAGCAGTATTTTTCCGACCCTGGCGGCGTTTTTCTCCAAAATGGCGGTGGTGACCTTCGGCGGGGCCTATGCGGTGCTGGCCTATGTCGCGCAGCAGGCGGTCGAGACCTATGGCTGGCTCAAACCCGGCGAAATGCTCGACGGGCTCGCGATGGCCGAAACCACGCCAGGACCGCTCATTCTGGTGCTGGTCTATGTCGGGTTTCTCGCCGCCTTCCGCGATCCGGGCTTGCTCTCCCCGCTCGGGGCCGGGCTTCTCGGGGCGACACTGACGACCTGGGTAACCTTCGTGCCGTGCTTACTCTGGATCCCCCTCGGCGCACCTCATATCGAGCGGCTGCAGGGCAACAAGGCGATTTCCGGCGCACTGGCGGCGGTCACCGCGGCGGTGGTCGGGGTGATCCTCAACCTCGCGGTCTGGTTCGGGTTGCACACGCTGTTCCGGCAGGTCGGCACGCTGACGTTCGGCCCGCTCGATCTGGCCTGGCCGGTGTGGTCGAGCCTCGATCCTGCGGCGGCGGCGCTCGCGCTCGTCGCGATGGTGGCGATGTTCCGCTTCAAGCTCGGAATGATCCCGACGCTCGGCCTCTCGGCGGTGCTGGGCTTTGCGGTAAAATCCTGGCTGTAAAAGGCCCTGGGGTCCAGCCTCACTCGTTTCGGCGAAGCGGCATGATCCGGACGGCTGGAGTGAATGGGGCCGGCCCCTAACCCCGGGCCGGGTCCGGGGCTTGCAGCAGCATCGGCCCATAGAGCAGGCAGAACCCGAAAAACCCGACGCCCCAGGCCCCGCCCGCGATGGGGAGTAAAACCGGCGAGGATTCCGGCAGGAACACCGCCAGAATACGCAAGATGGCGGCAAGCATCACCGCGAGATACAGCACCACGGTCCCGAATGGCGCTTTCAGCGGCTGGCCGGTATGGCCACGCGTCGCCCGGGTCATCACCGCGAGGGTCATGATGCCGACGGCGCCGATCGTCCAGGCGTGGATGGCGGCGGTTTCGGCGCCGTCCACCACCAGCACCATCCCGGCGCCGCTCAGCAGAAAACCGAGCGGCACGAAGAAGTAGCCGAGATGCAGCACCGCCACGATCGGTTCGGAAAGCGTCCGCTGCGGCACCCAGCGCCAGAGCCGGATGAGGTGGAGCGCCCCGGCCGCGAGCAGAAGCACGCCGACAAGGCGAACATCCATCTGCGGCCAAAGGGAATGAAGCGCGGGCAGCAGCGCCCAGACGGCCAGCGCCACCCCGCCCAGCACCATGCTCCACTGGTCGAACGCGCCGAAAACGGCGGGCTCCGGGCCGGGGTTTTCCCGCTTGATCCAGTTGCGGGTAAAGCTCGGGACGATCCGCCCGCCGACGATCATGATCAGCATGAGGATGGCGGCGATCGCGATGCGCTGGCCATAAACGGCCCGCCCCTGATTCAGCGCCTCGAACAGGAACAGCGCCTGCGCCAGGCTCAACACGCCGAGCACGGCCAGAACCTTGGCGTTTTTCCAGTTACGGCTCGCGACAATCTCCCGGCCGATCGCCAGAGTGAGACAAACCAGAAACCCGAGCGCGATCGCCGCCAGCAAGAGCGACGGCAGATAGGCCGACACCAGAACCGCAAGGCGGCCAGCCAGCCAGATCACGAACAGCCCGGCGAGCGGATATCCGACGATCGGCAATCGCCCGGTCCAGTTTGGTACCGCCGTCAGCAGAAATCCGGCAATGATGGCCGGCACATAGCCGAACAGCAGCTCGTGCGCGTGCCATGCCGACGGCGACAGGGCGCTCGGCAGCTGGATCACCCCGAAATACCAGGGTATCCACACCGCCAGCAGCACCGCCGACAGCAGGGCGCCGCCGAAAAAGAACGGCCGGAAGCCGTAGCTGAATACCGCCGGCCCCTGCCAGGAACGCCGCTGGGACATGGTCGTCATGAGACGCCAAGTTCCGACGCGGGATGCGGCCATGCCGCGGGAGGCTCCGGCTGCGCACCATCCGTGGCGGCATCGCGGTGCCTGCCCGGCGTCAGCTGCGCGTCAATCCAGTTGGCCAAGGCGGCCTGCGAGATCTCGAGCGGCGCATGCAGCGGGCCGGCAAAGGCGTTCCAGGCGTCGAGGTTGCGCATCGGCACCCCGATGATCACCGGAATTTCCTGCAGAACCGCCAGCGCGATGACATCGCGGAGCCCGCCGCCCTCGCTTTCGATCTTGCCGAACTTGTTGATCATCAGGAGATCGATCCCGCCGGA
>CAZNAT010000109.1:3982-6224 GCA_964571245.1 uncultured Methylobacterium sp. | reverse complement strand
TCGTTCCGGGCACCTACTCGATGCAGTCCTATGACGCGGCGCTTCTTATCGATTCCGCGATCAAGAGCGCCGGTGGCAAGGTCTCGGATCGCAACGCGGTTCGGGCCGGGCTCCGCAAGGCCGATTTCCAGTCGCTGCGCGGCAATTTCAAGATGGGCGTCAACGGCTATCCGATCCAGGATTTCTACCTGGTTCAGGTTGTTCCCCGCCCCGATGGCAAGTTCCAGACCTCCATTCGCACCAAGATTTTCGAGAACTACGTCGATGTCTACGCGAAGGATTGCAAGCCTGCCGGCTGATAAAGCCGTCGGCTGAGTTGCGCGGATAGGGCTGCTGATCCGCCACCCTGCTCAAACAGGGTGGCGGCCAGGGTGACGGCGCGGCAAGCCGCCGGCAAATCTCGGACACCTCGAACATCCCAAGGGTTCCATGTCCCTCACGCTTTTCTTTGTGCAGACACTCAATGGCCTGCAGCTTGGCGTGCTGCTGTTCCTGATCGCCGCCGGGCTGACGCTTGTCTTCGGCGTCATGGACTTCATCAACCTCGCGCACGGCGTGCAATACATGATCGGCGCCTATCTCAGCGCGATGTTCACGGCGATGACCGGAAACTTCTTTCTCGGGCTCGCGCTGGCGCTGCCTTCGGCGCTCGCCTTCGGGCTCTTGCTCGAATTCCTGGTCTTCCGCCATCTCTATGGCCGGGATCACCTCGATCAGGTGCTGGCGACCTTCGGCATTATCCTGTTTCTCAATCAGGGCGTGAAAGTGCTCTGGGGGGCATCGCCCCTGTCGGTGCCGATCCCGGATATCCTTTCGGGCTCGATCCGGCTGATGGACGGGCTGCTCTACCCGGTCTACCGGCTGGCGATCATCGGCTCGGGCCTTGCGGTCGCGGTGCTGCTGGGCATTCTCGTCGCGAGAACCCGCATCGGCATGCTGGTGCGCGCCGGGGCCGCCAACGCCCCGATGGTTTCCGCGCTGGGGGTCGATATCGGCAAGCTGTTCATGATCGTCTTCGGGTTCGGCGCGATGCTGGCCGGGTTTGCCGGCGCGATGGTGGCGCCGATCCTCTCGGTCGAGCCGGGCATGGGCGACAATCTTCTCATCCTCACCTTCGTCGTGATCGTCATCGGCGGCATCGGCTCGGTGCGCGGCGCGTTCATCGCCGCGATCATGGTCGGGCTGGTGGATACCCTGGGGCGCTCGTTCGGGCCGAGCCTCCTGCGCGCGGTGATGGATCCTTCCGCCGCCGCGCAGACCGGCCGGGCGCTGGCGCCGATGCTGACCTATATCCTGATGGCGGCAGTGCTGTTCTTCCGGCCTGCGGGCCTGTTTCCGGCCAAGAAATGACACGCATGCCCGCCTCCCTTCCCGATCCGTCGCCAGACGTCCCGCGTGGAATCTTCCGCCGCGAGGCCGTGCCGCTGCTGCTGCTTGTGGCTTTCGCGCTGATCCCGATCGCCGCGAGTTTTGGCACCGAGAGCTATTTTCTCTCGCTGGTGACGCGGGTGATGATTTTCGCCATCGCCGCGCTCTCGCTCGATCTGATCCTGGGCTACGGCGCGCTGGTCTCCTTCGGGCACGCGGCGTTTCTCGGGATGGGCGCCTATGCGGTCGGCATCCTCAGTTCGCACGGCATCAAGGATGCGGCCCTGCAACTGCCGCTCGCGCTCGCGGCCTCCGCCGGTTTTGCGCTGGTGACGGGCGCGCTCTCGCTGCGGACCAAGGGCGTCTATTTCATCATGATCACGCTCGCCTTCGGGCAGATGGCGTTTTTTCTCGCGGTTTCGCTCGCCGCCTATGGCGGGGATGACGGGATGACGCTTTCCGGCCGGAGCCAGCTCTTCGGCCTCGACTGGATCAAGCGCGACCGGCATTTTTATTACGTCGTGCTCGGTTTCCTGGTTGTGAGCTATGTCCTCTGCCGCGCGCTGGTGGTGTCGCGCTTCGGACGGGTGATCCGCGGCGCGCGGGAGAACCCGCAGCGCATGGCGGCGATCGGGTTTTCGCTGTTTCGCTACCAGCTGGCGATTTACGTGATCGCCGGCATGCTGTGCGGGCTCGCCGGATTTCTGCTCGCCAACCAGTCCGAGTTTGTCAGCCCGGCCTATATGACCTGGCAGCGCTCGGGCGAACTCATCGTCATGGTGGTGCTCGGCGGGCTCGGTTCGCTCCATGGCGCGGTGATCGGCGCGGCGGCGTCGCCGTGGCGACCATGCCGATGCTGCGCGCCCGCGAAATC
>CAZNAT010000109.1:0-3972 GCA_964571245.1 uncultured Methylobacterium sp. | reverse complement strand
GGCGTTCCTGGTGCTAGAGGAATGGCTTTCCGGTTTTACCGAGCACTGGAAGCTGATTTTCGGCCCGTTTCTGGTGTTGGTGGTGCTGTTCGCCCGTGGCGGACTGATGGGCGCGCTGGATCGTATCCGGCATCGGGGAGGCGGCAGATGACCGAGCCGGCGCTGACCCTGAAAAACCTGTGCAAGCGCTATGGCGCGCTGAGCGTCACCGATGACGTGACGCTGGCCATTCCGCCCAACGAACTCCACGCGATCATCGGCCCGAACGGGGCCGGCAAGACGACGCTGATCCATCAGATCTCCGGGCTGATCGGGTCGGATTCCGGGCAGGTTCTGCTTGATGGGCAGGATATCACCGGGCTTTCGTTGCCGCAGCGGGTGAGGCAGGGGCTGGTGCGCTCCTTCCAGATCACCTCGATCCTGCCGGGATTTTCGGTCCTCGAGAACGTCGCGCTCGCGGTTCAGGCGCACCAGGGCACGAGTTTCCGGTTCTTTGGCCGCGCTGCGGAGGAGGAAGCCTTGAACGCGCCGGCCCGTGCCGCGCTGGCCGAGGTCGGGCTTGAGCATCGCGCGGGGACCCGTGCGGGCCTGCTCAGCCACGGCGAGAAGCGCCAGCTCGAACTCGCCATCGCGCTCGCCGCCAAACCGCGCGTGTTGCTGCTCGATGAGCCGCTGGCCGGAACCGGGCCGGAGGAAAGCGCCGTGCTGATCGCGCTGCTCCAGCGCCTGAAGGGGCGGATCACCATCGTGCTGATCGAGCATGATATGGAGGCGGTTTTCGCGCTGGCGGACCGGGTATCGGTGCTGGTCTACGGCCAGATTCTCGCCACGGGTTCACCGGCCGAAATCCGGGACAATCCCGAGGTCCGCATCGCCTATCTCGGCGAGGAGGTGGTCTGATGCTCAGGGTTGAAGGGTTGGAAGCCGCCTATGGTGACAGTCAGGTGCTGTTCGGGGTCGATCTGGCGGTGGGTGCCGGCGAGGTGGTGACGCTGCTCGGTCGCAACGGCATGGGCAAGACAACGACGGTGCTCTCGATCATGGGGCTGGTGCGGCCGCGCGGCGGGTCTGTCCGTGTCGAGGGCGAAGTGCTGACGGGGGCCGCGCCCTACCGCATCGCGCAGCGCGGCATTGGGCTGGTGCCCGAGGGGCGGCAGGTGTTCCCGACGCTTTCGGTGGAGGAAAACCTGATCGCCACCGCAGCCTCGCGTTTTGGCCCAGCGCGCTGGACGCTGGAAGGCGTTTTCGGGCTGTTTCCGCGCCTCAAGGAGCGCCGCAGCAACATGGGCAATCAGCTTTCGGGCGGTGAGCAGCAGATGCTGGCGATCGGCCGCGCGCTGATGACCAACCCCAAGCTGATCATTCTCGATGAGGCCACCGAAGGGCTCGCGCCGCTGATCCGGCATGAGATCTGGGATTGCCTGCGCCGCCTGAAGCGCGAGGGCGAGGCGATTCTGGTGATCGACAAGAACGTCGATGCGCTGGCGAGCTTCGCCGATCGGCACGTCATCCTGGAAAAGGGCCGGGTGGTCTGGAACGGGACTTCGGCGCAGCTCGTCGCCGATCCCGTGCTCAAGGACCGCTATCTGCATGTTTGAATCCGGGATGACTTGCTGTCTTAATCCAGGATAACCTGAACCGAACACGAGGAGACGACCATGAAGCTTACCCCCGGCATTACCCGCGCGGGCGAAGGAATCGACGGTATTTCCTGGAATATTCTCGGCCAGATCTACGTGCCGAAATCGCTGTCGGAGACCTCGTTCTCCTGGCACGCGACCTTTCCGCCGGGCACCTTCGTGCCGCCGCATATCCACCCGACGCAGGATGAGTTCATCTATATGCTCGAAGGGAATTTCGAGCTGTTGCTCGACGGGCGCGAGGTCAAAGCCGGCCCGGGGGATCTCATCCGCCTGCCGATGGGCATTCCGCATGGCATTTTCAACAAGACCGACCAGAGCGTGAAGTGCTTCTTCTGGGTGTCGCCGACGCGCAAACTCTACGACCTCTTCTGGGGCATCCATTCGATGAAGGATCAGAACCCGGCGGAAGTCGTCGCGCTCTCCGCCCGCCATGAGGTGGATTTCCTGCCGCCGCCGGAGGCGTGATCAGGCTTGAGAGAAGGCGTCATCCCGCCTTCTTGTTGACCTGGCTGAGCGCGAAGCCGGCCTTGCCGGCATAGCCGCGCACGATGGCGCGGCGCTCGTCGTGGGAGAGCACGCGCTCGATATCGGTGAAGCCGGCGGGGGCCAGCTTTTCCACCTCGTCGATGACCCGCTCCGGTCCTCCCTTGCGGTTGAGCGTCACGACCTCGGCGGTTTTGGGCAGGCGATCCGCCTCGTATTCGAGCAGCGCCTGATAGGGGTGCTCGGCACGGCGCAGGCAATCCGCGAGCCGCCGCGCATCGAGGATCGCCTGTCCCGCGCCGTTGGAGCCGACGGGATACATCGGATGCGCGGCGTCCCCGAGCAGGGTGACGCGCGAATGGGTCCAGCGCGGCAGCGGGTCGCGGTCGCACATCGGGTATTCGTAGAACGCGTCGGTGGCCTTGATCAGGCTGACGAGATCGAACCCCGGCACCTCGAAGCGCCGGGCATAGGGCAGGACTTCATCGAGCCGGCCGCGCCGCGACCAGCTTTCCTTGCCCGGCGGATGCGGGGTATCGGAGACCCGCACGTTCACCACCCAGTTGGTCAGCCGGGTTTGCGGCGTCTCGCCCGGCGCGATCGGGTAGAGCACGAATTTCGCGCCCATGCCGCCGGCGATGATCATCGAATGGCCGTCGAGGAAAGCGGGGAACTCCGCCACGCCGCGCCACATCTGCACGCCGTTCCAGTTCGGCTGGCCCTGCTGCGGATAATAATGCGCGCGTACGGCGGAATGAATGCCATCGGCCCCGACGAGAGTTTCCCCCCGCACGGTTTCGCTGCCCGAGCCGTCGACGCTATCGACGAAATGCGCGGTGACCCCGCCCTCATCCTGCACGAAACCGGCGAGCCGGCGCCCGGTGACGATCGCGCCCGGCCCCATGCGCTCGATCACGGCGTCGTGGATCAGCTTTTGTAGCCGGCCGCGGTGGATGGAGAATTGCGGCACCTCGAACCCGGCGCCCAGCCCGCGCGGCTCGCGCCAGACGACCTGCCCGGTGCGGTTCATGTAGAAGAGTTCGCTGGTGCGGATGCCGACCGCATCAAGCACGGGCAGCAACCCGAGATCGACCAGTTCGCGGATCGCGTGCGGCAGCACGTTGATGCCGGCGCCGATCGGGCTGACGGCGCTCGCCTGCTCGTAGATCACGGATGAAATCCCGCGCTGGTGCAGCATCAACGCCAGCGTCAGCCCGCCGACGCCCGCGCCGGCGATGATCACCTTGGCAGGCCCCGAGAACGCCGCAGGGCCGCGCGCGCCATCGATCACCATCACCGCCTGTGAGCGCTTTTTGGCTTTCTTCGTATCGGATTTGCCGGATTTCTTGCCCGACTTGGAGGCTTTTTCGGATTTTGCCATGGTCTGCCCTTTTCCGGCTCTCGAATGCGGGGTTTGCGAATAGGGGGAAGGAGGCTCGCGCCATTAATCCGGGATGACCGCCGTTGCCTCGATCTCGACGAGCGCGGCGGGTTCGACGAGGCTCACCACCTGCACCAGGGCCATCGCCGGAAAATGCCGGCCGAGCACCGCGCGGTACACCGGGCCGAGATCGCGCAGGCTCGCGCGGTAAGCCTCGATATCGGTGACGTACCAGGTCATGCGCACCAGATGCTCCGGTTTGGCGCCGCCGGCTTCGAGCACGGCGACGATGTTTTCGAGCGTCTGGCGGATCTGCGCGATCAGGCCTTCGGGGAACCGGCCGGCGGCATCCCAGCCGACGAGCCCGCCGGTGACGAGAAACCGCCCCTTCGCCACCATGCCGTTGGCGTAGCCCTTCGGCTGCGGCCAGCCCGGAGGGTGAACCGCCACCGGGCCGTCGTCCAT
>CAZNAT010000108.1:0-6396 GCA_964571245.1 uncultured Methylobacterium sp. | reverse complement strand
ACGTGCCGCTCTCGGGACAGAAACGGCATGGCCTCGCCGAGAGCGCGCGCGCCTTCGCGGGTATCGTTCCAGGCGACCAGGATGGTTTCGGCGTCGCGGACCGGTGCGGTCTGGCGGTCCGGCACGACGTAGACCCCGCGCCCGCCATCGAACAGCGCGGCCTCAAGGATATCTTCGCGGACCGGCGTGTCGCCGGCGGGGTATGGCCGCATCGCGACCAGAAGATCGGTGCTGTGCGCCTGACTGGCGAGCTCGCCGCGGACCGCACCCGGATAGAGATCGATCCGGCGCAGGTCCACGGGCACGCCAAGGCGGCTGAAGCGCTCGGCGAGCCGTTTTTCGACCGCATTACCGAGCGCGCGGGCGGCTTCCTGACTGGCGACGATCATCTCGGCCGCCACCGAATATTCGGGGGTGGCGACCAGAAAATCCGGGATGGGATTGAGGTACAGCCCACGCAAATGCGCTTCGAAGCGCATCGCCAGCCGCTCCGCATGCGCCAGCCGAATTGCATCATCGTCGGAGCCGTCGAGGTGAACCAGGATATCCTTGATCATGACAGGTGGTCCTTTGCTTGCCATCGCCTTGCGCTGAAGCGCGAAAACCGAATTTTTTGAAAATCACGCACGTGGTGGCATTGTCGGGTAAACGCCGCATCACATCGAATGGCCGGCACGTTGCCAGCCTCGTCTGGCAATGGCCGTTCCGTGCCAGCCCAAGCTCAATCGCGTTCATGTTGCGCGTCGAGCCGGAACGATCGTTGATCTCGCTCAATCCGGCAAGTGACGCGGCGGGTACCGGCGGTGTTTTTGCAAGCTTCAGGCCAGATGCCGGCGCTTCTCAGGAGGAGAACGGCCTGGGATGTTGGTGTTTATGGGGCAATTCATGAGAATGAAGAACATTAGAGAATTCTGCTGAAATTAACCACATATTACAACTTTAAATAGAAATTATGACATGGAGATTCGATGGCGGATGATGCGGTTCAGCACGTCTCTTTCGGATCGCGATCTGCGATGGCGCAAAAGGGGGCCCTTGATGAAACTCTCGAACCTGAAATTGATCTGGCAGATTTTGCTCCCCCTGACCCTTTGCATGACGCTGGGGATGGCTGCGCAGTTATACCTCAGCAGCAGCGCGATGCGGACCATCGACGACAAATACTCCGATCTCGGAGAGAATATCAGCAGTGGAACCGTGTCGATGGCGCGCGTCAACCGGTTTTTGTCCGAAGAGGGGCGCATCCTTTATCTCGCCATTGCCGAGGATGACCCGGCCGAGCTGCGCAAGATCGCCGAGGATTTTGCCGCCGCCACCAAGGGGTTTGAGACCGAGCTGGCGAAGGCGCTCGGCAAGCTTCCCCATCTGGCGGGTCGCATCCGGGACATCGGAAGCAAGCATGACGCGCTGGCGCCCTCCGGGCAGGCCGCGCTCGCCGAAGCGGTCAAGAACAACAACGACGCGGCGAAAAAGATCGCCAAGGAAAAATATACCCCGCAGATGTCGGCGCTGCGTACCCAGATTGCCGAACTCGTCAATGATTCCACGAAGTTTATGGAGAACGAGTCCAGCGCGCTGACGGATCAAACCAACGCCGCCATCCGCACCGCCGTGCTGACCTCCGGCCTGGTGCTCCTGGGGGTTCTCATCGTGGTGGGGCTGATGACCCGCTGGCTGATATCGACCCCGATCACCGGCCTTGCCGGGGCGATGGCGCGGCTTGCCAGCAACGATCTCACGGTGGCGGTGACGGGCACCGAGCGCCTTGATGAGGTTGGCCAGATGGCGCGGGCGATGCAGGTGTTCAAGGACAACGCGACCCGCGTGCGCGACATGGAGGCCGAGCAGGAAGCGACGAAAGCGCGCGCCGCCGCCGAGCGCAAAGCCGAGATGCACAGAATGGCGGACCAGTTCGAGACCACCGTTGGCGGCATCGTCAACCGTGTCTCCGTCAATGCTGCCGAGCTGCGCACCGCGGCTAACGCGATGGCGACCGACTCTTCCGATGCCAGCACGCATTCCAACTCGATCGCCGCCAGTTCCGAGCAAACCGCCGCGAGCATGCATTCGGTCTCGCAGGCGACCCAGGAGCTGGTGTCCTCCATCCGGGAAATCAGCCAGCAGACGCATGAATCCGCCCAGATCACCGAGAAAGCGGTCGAGATTGCGACCTATTCGACTGAACAGCTCTCCCGCCTTGCGACCAAAGCCAACCAGATCGGTGAAATCGTCGGCATCATCTCGACGATTGCCTCGCAGACCAATCTTCTCGCGCTCAACGCCACGATCGAGGCGGCGCGCGCCGGGGAAGTCGGCAAGGGGTTCGCCGTCGTGGCGTCGGAAGTGAAGATGCTGGCGGAAAAGACCGCGCAGGCCACAACCGAGATTGCCGCGCAGGTTACCGAAGTGCAGCAGGCGACGAACGACTCGGCGCAGGCCATCGAGCAAGTGACCGAAACCATTCGCCAGATCAGCGCTTCTTCAACCGCGATCGCCGCGGCGGTGGAAGAGCAGAACGCCGTGACGCATCAGATCGCGCAAAACGTGCACGAGGCTACCGCAGGCACGACCGCGACAACCTCCGGGATTACCGAAATTTCGCAAACCGCGGTCAAAACCGGCCAGGCCGCCGGCCGGGTCCTGGGCGCCGCCGAAATGCTCAACACGCAGTCCGCCGATCTCAGATCCGAGATGGACAAGTTTCTCGCCACCATCCGGGCGGCGTGAACGGGGCATCGCGACGGGCGATCGTGCGCATAACGGGCGATCCGCCTTCTCCCGGGCGCTGGCAGATGAGATTGCCGCACGATCGTTGCTGGCGTGATGGATATTTAAAAACAATGGGATAACTGGTGCCGGTTGCAGGAGTCGAACCCGCGACCTACTGATTACAAATCAGTTGCTCTACCAACTGAGCTAAACCGGCCTTGGGCGTTTCTATCTCCGATTTGCAGAACGGTTGCAACCCGCGATTCCGGCGGCAAACCGGTCGCCTGCGCCCGCCCGACACGGCCATCGCCATGGTAGACGATAGTATGTCATCCCAAAAGCCAACTTAAGCTTTCGGGTGTTGGCGTGTACCCAATAGCCCCGTGCATCCGCTAGGGAGCAACAGACGAACAACAGAATCGTTTTCGGAATTCGGTGCCTCCGGGTGCCGAGGGGGACGTTTTGCGTCGCTCGGTTGGGCGTATTGGCTCGATTTTTCTGAAAAATGTCGAAAAAGTTCAACAGGAGAACGCTCATGGCACAGGCTGCCGCGATCCAGACACCCACGCAAATCCGTCCGATGACGCGTGAAGAAAAGCGGGTCATCCTCGCTTCATCGCTCGGAACCGTTTTCGAATGGTACGATTTTTACCTCTACGGGTCGCTGGCGGCCATCATCGGCGCGCAGTTCTTTTCGGCCTTCGACGAAGCGACGCGCGCGGTCTTCGCGCTGCTCGCCTTTGCTGCGGGCTTCCTCGTGCGTCCGTTCGGCGCGCTGTTCTTCGGGCGCCTCGGCGATCTGATCGGCCGCAAGCACACCTTCCTGATCACCATCCTGATCATGGGCTTTTCGACCTTCCTGGTCGGCCTGCTGCCAAGCTACGGGCAGATCGGCTGGATCGCGCCGGTCATTCTCATCGTGCTGCGCATGCTTCAGGGCCTCGCGCTCGGCGGTGAATACGGCGGTGCGGCGGTTTATGTGGCCGAACACGCCCCGGTGGGTCGTCGTGGTTTCTACACCTCGTGGATCCAGACCACCGCGACGCTCGGCCTGCTGCTCTCGCTGGTCGTGATCCTCTCGCTGCGCCTCTACATGGGCGAGGAAGGCTTCACCAAGGGCACCGGCTACGCGATTGCCGGCTGGCGCATTCCGTTCCTGCTCTCGGTCTTCCTGCTGGCAATTTCGGTCTGGATCCGCTTGCAGATGCATGAATCCCCGGCCTTCCAGAAGATGAAGGAAGAGGGCACGCAGTCCAAGGCGCCGCTCGGCGAGGCCTTCGGCGAATGGAAGAACCTCAAGATCGTCATCATCGCGCTGCTCGGCCTCGTCGCCGGTCAGGCCGTGGTCTGGTACACTGGGCAGTTCTACGCGCTGTTCTTCATCCAGAGCATTCTCAAGGTCGACCTCTTCACCGCGAACGTGCTGGTGGCCTGGTCGCTCATTCTGGGTACCGGCGGCTTCATCTTCTTCGGTTCGCTCTCGGACCGGATCGGCCGCAAGCCGGTGATCCTCGGCGGCTGCCTGATCGCGGCACTGACCTTCTTCCCGCTGTTCCAGGCGCTGACGAAGGTCGCCAACCCGAAGCTCGATGCCGCGCTCCAGAGCGTCAAGGTCGAGGTTTCGGCGGATCCGGCCTCCTGCGGCAACGTGATCGACCCGGTCGGTATCCGTGTCTTCACCGCGTCCTGCGACGTGGCCCGCGTGGCGCTGGCCCGTGCGGCCGTGAAATACGACTTCAAGCCCGCCGCGGTTGGCACTCCGGCCAAGGTTTCGGTCAACGGCAAGGACGTGGCGATTGCGCCGACGATCCCGGCGAATATCGCGGCTTTCACGGCGGCGGCGGTCGCTGCGGGCTACCCCAAGGCGGGTGATCCGAGCATCGTGAAGCTCGAATCGGTGATCCCGACCTCGGTTCAGTCCTGGAGCGTGATCGCGATCCTGACGATCATGGTGCTCTATGTCACCGCGGTTTACGGCCCGATCGCTGCGGCGCTGGTCGAATTCTTCCCGACCCGCATCCGCTACACCGCGATGAGCCTGCCCTACCACATCGGCAACGGCTGGTTCGGCGGCTTCCTGCCCCCGACCTCCTTCGCGATGGTGGCCGCGACCGGCGATATCTACTACGGCCTCTGGTATCCGGTGGTCGTGGCGCTCGGCACCTTCGTGATCGGCCTGATCTTCGTCAAGGAGACGAAAGACCGGGACATCTACACGGTCGAGACCCGCTGATCGCTTCCGGCGAGATGACGAACAGAAAACCCCGCCGGAAACGGCGGGGTTTTTTCGTTCGGGTCAGAAAACAGCAGGTGGGGGAGTGCTTGTCTGCCAGGGGCCTGCCCCTAGCGCGTGCCGAGCGCCTGATTGACCGCGTAGAGCCCGATGGCGGCGGCATTCGAGACGTTGAGGCTCTTGATCGCGCCGGGCAGTTCGAGCCGCACGAGATGGTTGCAGAGTGCGCGGGTGGACTGGCGCAATCCCTTGCCCTCGGCGCCCAGCACCAGCACCACCGGGAGGCTGAGCGCGAGCGAGCCCATGGCTTCCGGCGCTTCGGAATCGAGGCCGACGATGAGATAGCCTTCATCCTTCAGCTCGGTGAGCGCGCGGGCCAGATTGGTGACCCCGACCATCGGGACGTGCTCCAGCGCCCCCGAGGCGGCCTTGGCGAGCACGCCGGTGATCTCCGGCGAGTTGCGGAACGTGGTCAGGATCGCCCCGACATCGAAGGCGGCGGCGGAGCGGAAGATCGCGCCGACATTATGCGGATCGGTCACCTGATCGAGGGCAATGATCACCTTGTCCTGCGGCAGTTTCTCAAGCCGGAGCAGGGGCAGACGCTCGGCTTCGAGATAGACGCCCTGGTGGACGGCATCGGGCGGCAGCAGCTGGTTGATGATCTCGGCCTTCACCACATCCGGCGCGAGCGGCAGATCGATATCCTCGGAGAGGCGGACGAAGGCATTCTCGGTCACCAGCAGGCGGCGATGCTGGCGGCTCTTGTTGAGCAGCGCCTCGCGCACCGTGTGGATGCCGTAGAGCACGTCGCAATCCTCGGGCGGGCGCGGCTTGTCCTTCTTGGGCTTGGGCGCGAAGCGCGCCTTGTCCTTGAAGCGCGGCGCGCCCTCGGCGTGCTGGGGCCGCGCGCCGCGATGGGCTTCGGCTTCCGTGGGGTGCCAGCTCTTTACGCTCGCACGCGGCGCCATACCGGGTTTTGACGCGAAATCCTTGGGCGCAAAATCCTTGCGTGGCCCGCCTTTGCCTGCCGCCGGCTTGTCGCCGCCGAATTTGCCGCCGCCCGCCGAAGGATCGCCGCCAAGGCTATCCTTGTTGCGTCCGTCCTTGTCGCGACCTTGCCGATAGGGGGATTTCATGGGGCAATTCCTGATTGATGGCGTGCGCTGCCGGGTTTTTGATCGGCCGGAAAATCGATCTCGCCGCGTCAAATCCCGGCCAAAAGGCACTGTGCACTTGGCCATAAGGCGGTTGGCGACAAATGTCGATTGCCGCCGCGAGCGCAATCGGCGGTTTCGCGGTGAGTTTTTCGCGGGTGATGCGCCCTTGGCCGTTGACACCGCTTGCCGGCTTATCCATAACGCACGCCTCGCACGCGCCTTTCGGGGGTGTGCGGTGTGGGGGAATGTCCCGAGCGGCAAAGCGGGCGGCCTGCAAATCCGCTTGCTACGCGT
>CAZNAT010000107.1:0-6932 GCA_964571245.1 uncultured Methylobacterium sp. | reverse complement strand
GGTTTCGCCCATGTTGCCGAACACCATCGCCTGCACGTTGGCGGCGGTGCCCCAGCTTTCGGGAATGGCGTGCAATTCGCGATATTTGATCGCGCGGGCGTTCATCCACGAGCCGAACACGGCGCCGATCGCACCCCAGAGCTGCTCGTGCGGGTCTTGCGGGAACGGCTTGCCGAGTTCGCGCAGGACGCAGGCCTTGTAGGCGGTGACGATGTGTTTCCAGTCGTCCGCCGAAAGCTCGGTATCGAGCGTAAACCCCCTGGAATCCTTGAATTCCTCGAGAATATCCTCAAAATTATGGTGTTCGAGGTCGAGCACGACGTTGGAATACATGGTGATGAAGCGGCGGTAGCTGTCGTAGGCAAAGCGCGGGTTGTTCGCGAGCGCCGCGATCGCTTCGACCGTGACATCGTTGAGGCCGAGGTTCAGCACCGTATCCATCATGCCCGGCATCGAGGCGCGGGCGCCGGAGCGGACCGACACCAGCAACGGGTTTTTCGCATCGCCAAAGCCGCAGCCGGCGAGTTTGCCGACGTGCCGGAGCGCGGCATCGACCTCGGCCGCCAGATCCGCCGGGTAGTGCCGGTCATTGTCGTAATAGGCGGTGCAGACTTCGGTCGAAAGCGTAAACCCGGGCGGAACCGGCAGGCCGAGATTGCACATCTCCGCGAGGTTCGCGCCCTTGCCGCCGAGAAGGTTCTTGAGCGCGGAACTGCCTTCCGCCGTGCCATCGCCGAACGTGTAGACCCATTTCGTCATGAGGCTTCTCCGAAGTGCCGTCGCCGAGCTTTCTTCACCGCTGCAAAAGACTGTTCGCAGTTGCGAGAAGGACGCCTTCTCCTGTCGCAAAAGTGTCGCGAAGGCAACCACCGCGATCGGACAATTCGGGGATTGCGCGTTGGAAATCCATCGTTAAACCTGCCGGCAGGGCCAAAACATGGGACAGCCGAGCCGGATGACGTGCATGATGCAACGGAGTATCTGGGTGATCTTGCACATTTTTGCGGCGAACGCCCGGTTTTTGGCGGCATTCTGGCTGGTTTTGGCGGTATTTTCCCCCGCCGGGCGCGCGGCATTTGCCGAGGGTTCCGGTCTCGCCCCGGAATCCCGGACCGGTCTGCCCATTCCCACGTTCATCGATCCCGACCGGCGGATCGAGCGGCGCGACCTTCCGCGCCAGATGACCCTCCGCTTCGTGACCGAGGAAGACTTTCCGCCGTTCAACTACATCGGCCGGGATGGCGGGCTGGCAGGGTTCAACATCGATCTCGCCCGGGCGATCTGCGCCGAGCTTGTCCTCCAGTGCACGGTTCAGCCGCGGCGCTGGGATCTGCTGCTGCCAGCGCTCGATACCGGAGAGGCCGATGCTGTGATCGCCGGGCACCGGATTACCAGCGATCTCCGGCGCGCCTATGAGGTTTCCGCGCCCACGCACCGCTCGCCGGCGCGATTTGCCGGTCGGCGCGACAAGCCGATCGCTTCGGCGAGCGTGGCGGATCTTCAGGGGAAAAGCGTGGCGGTGGTCGGCGGCGGCGCGCATGAGGCCTATCTCAACGCGTTTTTCCCGGCGACACGGCTGGTGCGCTTCGAACGCTTCGAGCAGGCACTGGAAGCCATGCGGCGCGGGGATGCCGATCTTGTCTTTGGCGACGGGGTCGGGATTGCGTTCTGGATGAACGGCTCGGAATCGCTCGATTGCTGCGGTTTTGTCGGCGGTCCGTTCACCGAGAGCCGGTATTTCGGCGAGGGCGCGGGCATCGTCATGCGCCGCGGCAATACGGATTTGCGCAATGCGGTTGACTACGCGCTCTGGCGGATCAGTCGTGACGGGCGCTTTGCCAAGCTCTATCTCAAGCATTTCCCGATCCCGTTCTACTGATTGCCGACCCCGCTATTGATTGACGCACCCGTGATTGGCTCGTAACGAGGGTCTTTCCCAACAATACGGGTTTTCCTGAGCGGGTTTAGCGCGATGTCTCCTTCCAGTCCTGTGTCCGGCCTTCTCGCGTATCGCGAAGCGGCCCAGACCTCCTCCGCCTGGCCGTTCGAGGAAGCCCGGAAAATCGTCGCCCGGCTCGAACGTCGCGGCGGCTTTGCCAAATCGGGCAAGAAGGCGGTGCTGTTCGAGACCGGCTACGGCCCCTCCGGCCTGCCGCATATCGGCACTTTCGGCGAAGTGGCGCGCACGACCATGGTGCGCCACGCCTTCGAAACCTTGACCGGCGGCGAGATTCCGACGCGGCTGATCGCCTTTTCGGATGACATGGACGGCTTGCGCAAGGTGCCGACGAATGTGCCGAACGGCGAGCTGCTGGCTGCCGCCATCGGCATGCCGCTGACCCGGGTGCCGGACCCGTTCGGCACGCACCCGAGTTTCGGCGAGCATAACAACGCTCGTTTGCGTGCTTTTCTCGATCAGTTCGGCTTCGACTACGAGTTCATGTCCTCGACCGAGTGCTACCGCTCGGGGATGTTCGACGCGACGCTGCTGAAGATGCTGGCGCGCTACGACGCCATTCAGAAGGTGATGCTGCCTTCCTTGCGCGAGGAGCGGGCCGCGAGCTATTCGCCGTTCCTGCCGCTCCACCCGGAGACCGGCCACGTGATGCAGGTGCCGGTGGACGAGGTCAAGGTGGCGGCCGGGACGATCGTCTGGCGCGATCCGGCAACCGGCAAGGGGTATGAAACCCCGGTGACCGGCGGCCATGCCAAGCTGCAATGGAAGCCCGATTGGGCGATGCGCTGGGTGGCACTCGGCATCGATTACGAAATGGCCGGCAAGGATTTGATCGATTCGGTGAAACTATCGGGCGAGATCGTCCGTGCGCTGGATGGCGAGCCGCCGGAAGGCTTCAACTACGAGCTGTTTCTCGATGAAAACGGCCAGAAGATCTCGAAATCGAAGGGCAATGGCCTCACCATCGACGAATGGCTGACCTATGCCTCGCCCGAGAGCCTGTCGCTTTACATGTTCCAGCGCCCGCGCGAGGCCAAGAAGCTCTATTTCGATGTCATCCCGCGGGCGGTCGACGAATATCTTTCGTTTCTCGATTCCTTCGGCCGGATCGATCAGAAGGCGCAGCTCGGCAACCCGGTCTGGCATATCCATGCCGGCCATCCACCCGCGCCGGAGCGGATCGCGGCGGCGGGCAGCAACAGCACGGCGACCCAGGTGAGTTTCGCGCTGCTGCTCAACCTCGTCGCCGTCGCCAATGCCGAGGACAAGGCCGTGCTCTGGGGCTTTCTCCAGCGCTATGCGCCGGGCGCTTCACCTAAAACCCACCCGCGGCTCGACAGCCTCGTCGGCTATGCGATCCGCTATTTCCGCGATTTCGTGAAGCCGAAGAAGAACTATCGCCCGGCGGACGAGGTGGAGCGGGGCGCATTCGGCGCGCTCCTCGTCAAGCTCGCTGCCTTGCCCGATGACGCCAGCCCGGAAGCGATCCAGGAGGTGGTCTACGACGTTGCCCGCGCCGTACCGCGCTACCAGGATTTCGGTGCCAAGGGCGCGACCCCGGAGCGCCCGGGGGTCTCGAACGCCTGGTTCAACGCGCTCTATCAGGTGCTGCTGGGGGAGGAGCGCGGCCCGCGCTTCGGCTCGTTCACCGCGATCTATGGTCTTGAGAACACCCGAACGCTGATCCGGGCGGCGCTGGACGGTACCCTGATCGAGCAGCACCAGCGGTTTCTGGTGGAAAAAGGGCTCTCGGCGTAGGGTCCGGTTGCTAGAGCATTTTTTCGGTGAATTCACATTCACCTCCCATGCTCTATCGTCTTGTTTTGTCACATTTTCGCGTGCGCGGACCTTCGGTTCTTGACGCGAACCGGAGCCCACCCCCGCCTTCGCGGGGACACGCTTTTGCGCATCATGCTCTAAGGCGCGGATTTGAGCCGGCCGCCGATTTCCTCGCGCAGGTTGCGGTCGATGAGGTCACGTACGCGGCGAAACGCCTCGATCCGCTGCTCGCGGCTGCCGCTGACTTGCGTCGCGTCCTCGATCGGCCAATAGAGCAGCTCGACCGCGGTAGCCCGCAGCAATTCCGCCGCCCGGCGATGCGCCTCGGGCGAGAGCGCGATGACGAGATCGAAAGCCTCGCAATCGATCTCGTCGAGCGTGGCGGGCTCGTCGCTTTCAAACTCGACGCCGACTTCCCGCAGCACCGCCAGCGCGAAACCGTCGCGCGTCGATTTTGTCAGGCCGGCGGAATCGACATAGATCCGCTTGCCGTAACGCAACCGCGCCAAGCCCTCGGCGATCGGCGAGCGCACCGAATTCATCGAGCAGACGAACAGAACCGCCTGCAGTTTATGCCGGGCGGGGTCGTTCACCGGTCCTGCCCCTTCCAGGACAGCGCCGCGATCAGGGTGAACAGGCGGCGCGCGGTCTTGTGGTCGATTTCGATCTTGCCCTCGAACCGCTCGATCACCAGCGATGCACCTTCGTCGTGCACGCCGCGACGCCCCATGTCGATGGCCTCGATCCGGTCCGGCGAGGCCGAGCGGATCGCCTCGTAGTAGCTTTCGCAGATCAGGAAATAATCCTTGATCACCTTGCGGAATGGCGACAGCGAGAGAAGATGGACGACAATCGGCGTCTGATCCTCAAGGCGGATATCGAAGGAGAGCCGGTTGGCGATCAGTCCGATGCCGAGCGCATAGGGACCGCCCGGGTGCTGGGGAATGCCGAAGCGGTTTTCCTCGACGAGATCATAGATCGCGATCGCGCGTTCGTGCTCCTGATCCGGGGTGCCGCGCTCGATCGAGGCCTCATCGAGCGTGATCGAGACCAGGCGACGGCCCGAGCTGTCGGATCCCTCGCTCATCCCATCACCGTCGGTTCAGCCGGATCGCGACGGAGCGGGCGTGCGCATCGAGCCCCTCGGCTTCGCCAAGCGCAATCGCCGCCGGCCCCAGTGCCGCGAGCTGTTCGGGCCCGCACTGGAGGATCGAGGTCCGCTTCATGAAATCAGGCACGCCGAGCCCGGAGGCAAACCGCGCCGAGCGCGCGGTCGGCAGGACATGGTTCGAACCGCCGACGTAATCGCCGATCGCCTCCGGCGTATGCCCGCCGAGGAAGATCGCGCCAGCCTCGCGAACCTCGGCGGCGATCGCTTCGGGCTCGCGCGTCATGATTTCCAGATGTTCGGCCGCGAGCCGATTGGCGAGGCCGATCGCTTCCGCCATATCCGCCACCAGAAGAATCGCGCCGTTCTCGCGCCAGCTGGCCTCGGCAATGGCGCGGCGCGGCAACAGCGTCAGTTGCCCGGCCAGCGCCGCGATCACCGCCTCGGCCAGCGACGCATCATCGGTAATCAGGATCGATTGGGCGGCGGCATCGTGCTCGGCCTGCGCCAGAAGGTCGGCGGCGATCCACGCCGGGTTGGCGCTGCCATCGGCGATGATCACGACTTCCGAGGGCCCGGCGATCATGTCGATGCCGACCTGCCCGAACACCAGCCGCTTCGCCGCCGCGACATAGGCATTGCCCGGGCCAACGATTTTCGACACCTGCCGGATCGTCTGCGTGCCATAGGCCAGCGCCGCGATGGCCTGCGCGCCGCCGACGCGGTAGATCTCGTCGACCCCGGCGAGAGCCGCGGCGGCCAGCACGAGCGGGGAAACCTCGCCGTCCGGGGTCGGCACCACCATCACCACCCGGTCGACCCCCGCGACCTTGGCGGGAATCGCGTTCATCAGCACGGACGAGGGATAGGAGGCCGAACCGCCGGGTACGTAGAGCCCGACAGCGGCAATCGCCGACCAGCGCCAGCCCAGCTTGACCCCGAGTGCGTCCTCGAACAGCTGGTCCTGCGGCTTCTGGCGGGTGTGAAACGCCCGGATCCGCGTGGCCGCGAATTCGAGCGCCGCCAGATGCGCCGGATCGCAGGCCGCGCGGGCGGCATTGATTTCGTGACCGGCGATGCGGATGCCGGTTTTCGCCAGATCGATCCGGTCGAACCGCGCGGAATATTCGAGCAGGGCAGCATCGCCGCGCGCCCGGACATTGGCGATGATCGCGGCGGCCGCGCGGTCCACGTCTTCCGAGGCTTCGCGCTTGGCGCCGAGCAGGCTGGCAAAGCGGGCTTCGAAATCAGGGTCACGGGTCGAAAGGCGCCAGCCGGGACCAGAGCCCCCCGGGGCCGGTGTCTCATCCCGGGTAGTCGTCCCCGTGCGGGGCTGTGAAGGGCGTGCCGTCATCTCAACTCGATCAATCGTCAGGGCTGAATACCGCTTCTGTTGTTATCGATCTCGCGGAGGCGCTGCAACGGGTGAAGCGCGTTTCGTCCCGACCGTCGCCCAAAAGGGGCTGTGATTTACCTGTCCCTGCGTGCGGACGGGGAATTCCTTCATGACAGCTTCAGGTTGGCGGACTAGAATACCAGCGTTGGAGACCAGAATGGAGATGTCATCCCGATGATCAGTACACGCTTTTTGGGCAAAGGCCTTCCGCTTGGCATCAAGGCGGTTCTTGGTGGGCTGGCACTCATGACGGCCGCGACCAGCGTTGTGGAAGCCCAGTATTATCCGCCGCCGCCGGGCTATTACCGCCCAGCCCCGCCCCCGGGCTATTACCGCGAAACGCCGCCGCCGGGCTATTACCGGCCGCGCCCGCGCTACCAGGATGATGGCTATGTGGTGGCCCCGCGCCGTCGCGCCTACTCCTCGGTCTGCGTCACCTCGCGCGGGAGCTGCTCGGTCGGCCAGATGGTGCCGGTGCAGTCCGGCTGCGTCTGCCATATTCCGGGGTTCGGCAAAAAGCGCGGCGCGGTTCAGTAGGTATTGGGCGCGGCAACAACATAGCCCTGCAACAAGCAGCCGGGGGTGACCCGGCCGCCTTGCCGGGGCCAAATGCATCAATGGCGAGGCGGGTTGGCCGCATCGTCCCGGCTTTCGGCCTCAGCGCATTTTCCGATCAAGTGGATACCGGTTGA
>CAZNAT010000106.1:0-7244 GCA_964571245.1 uncultured Methylobacterium sp. | reverse complement strand
GCATGCCTCCCTCGCGAACCGGGTTGTTTCAAAGGGGTTGGGGCGCGGCAAATCGACCAATTTCCTCGGCGTGGTCGAGGGCGGCGGCGGTGGCACGGGCGCGATGACGACAACGGCCGTCACGAGTTCGACGGTCTACGCGATGGCCGGTTCCACCGCGCTCAAGCAGGAGCAATCGATCGCGGAAGCCATCGAGAGCCTTGGGTTTGCGGCGCCGGCGGCACAGCCGAGTGGTGAGGCCAGCACCAAGATGGGTTTCTCAGGCGCAAACGATATCGCCACCAAGCGCTCCATCGCCAAGATGAAGGGCTATGTCGGCGAAGCCTGCCCCGAGTGCATGAACTTCACCCTCGTGAGAAACGGGACGTGCCTCAAATGTGACACCTGTGGCTCCACGACGGGGTGCAGCTGAGGAGTTGGTGAATGTTTGACGATCATATCGTCGATCCCCTTTTTAGGGACGCAAACAAAAAGATCGCGGATGAAGCGCGCAAGCGTTTCATCCGCGAAAGCGGATGCCGTCCCTGCGTTGCAACTACAATCGAAAGTCTCGCGGGCACGCACAAATTTCCAAAAACCGGCGTCATGGAACTTCGGACTTCAGAGAAATTTGCTGCACGGCCATATGCCTACGTGGAGTTCCGTCCAAACCCGATAATGCATTTCGATCGCAGGCTTTGGCAAAACATGAAAGCTGGGCAAGACTATGCCCGCTTTACAGGTGCGCACGAGCTTGGGCATGCCTTCCTTCACAAAGCATATGTGCAAGGCTTCCATGGTAGCCCAAAAGCATTTGCAATGGCACACGGCGAAGAACGATCGGCTGAAAATCAGGCAAACCAATTCGCTATGTTTTTCCTTATTCGTGACGAAGATATTCTTTGCCGTCACTCCGAAACGGAAATCTCGATCGACTGCGGCGTTCCGTTGGAATTCGTCCAACAGCGGATTGCATTGTTTGAACTGATGAATCGGATCATGTGCGCTGAATGGCGCATCCGATCATTCGAAATGGACGGCTTCATCTAACAAAGACATAGGTGGAGCATCCCTCCAGCCTGCTAGAAATCGTGCATGATCATCGCGACCTTCAACGTCAATTCCGTCCGCCAGCGCATCGAGCACCTCACCCGCTGGCTCGCAGCCCGGCAGCCGGATATCGTCTGCCTGCAGGAGCTGAAATGCCAGGATGAGGCATTTCCGCGTGAGGAGATCGAAGCGCTCGGCTACACTATCGCGACGCACGGCCAGAAGACTTTCAACGGCGTCGCCATCCTCTCGAAGTTCCCGATCGAGGTCGAGCATCGCGGCATCCCCGGTTTTGAGGATGAACAGGCGCGCTATCTCGAGGTGGTGGCCTCCGTGCCGGGCAAGGATGGCGCCCCCGGCGAAGCGCTCCGCGTCGCCTGCGTGTATTTCCCCAACGGCAACCCCGCGCCGGGGCCGAAATTCGAGTACAAACTCGCCTTCATGGCCGCGCTGACCGAACACGCCCGCGGCCTTCTCGCGCTGGAAGAAAAGCTCGTCATCGCCGGGGATTACAACATCATCCCCGAGGCGCGAGACGCGAAATTCCCAGAGATCTGGACCGCCGATGCGCTGGCCCTGCCCGAGAGCCGTGCGGCGCTCAAGCGGCTCGAAAACCTCGGCTTCACCGACGCCTTCCGCGCCACCACCGATGCATCAGGGCATTATTCGTTCTGGGATTATCAGGCCGGCGCCTGGCCGCGCAACAACGGCATCCGCATCGATCACCTGCTGCTCTCGCCGCGCGCGGCGGATGCGCTGGTGGAGGCCGGTATCGACAAGGACCTCCGGGCGGAGGAAAAACCCTCCGACCATGTTCCGGTGTGGTGCCGGCTGGGCTGAACGACCTCAGAAGAGGCCCGGAACTCTGCCTGGGCCACGGCCCGGGTATTTGGGACCGTTCGGCATCGGCGGGCGCGTACCGGGATAGCGCGGGCCGCGCGGCCCGAAGCCCGGCCCGATCGTAAAGCCCGGGAGCACGGGCACGAAAACCGGGGCCTGCCCGCGCGGCGGGATATAGACCGGCTCCTCGACATCGTATTCGTCATCCGCCACGCGGCGCGGACGCTGCTGCCGCGGCGGCTGCTTCCTGGGCGGGGTAATTTTGGGCGGGGTCGCTCTCGGCGGGGTTGCACCCGGTGTCTGCGGTCCGGCGCCTGAAAGCTGGGGCGTGCAGCGGTCCGCGATACAGAAATCGCCGGTGCACTGGCCCGAATAGGTCGGCACGCGATTTGACAGCGGTTGCGGCAGGGTCACGCCGCGGGCGTCGACCGAAAGATAGGTGCAGGCATTGCTCAGATCCATGCACCGCCCGGAGCGGGTGCAAACCTGCGCCTGCCCCTCGTGCAGCGAGACATAGGTGCGCCCCTGCCGGATCGTGACCTCGACGGTGGTGCCGCGCAGGCCGATCGTCGCGACCGGGGTCTTGATGAGGTAGCTGCCTTTCGGACCATTGCCGGAAACGAACCGCATGGTACCCTGCATCAGCTCCATCGCCGAGTCTTTCTTGCCGGAGAACACGAAAGCGTCGAGCTTGATCGCTGCCCCGGGGCCGAGCCGGAGATCGGTCTCATCCTTGAAGCGCAGCCGGGCCTGTGCCTTGGCCTCGGTGCGGACCATCTCGTCGCGATGAACCTCGTCGGGAACCGCCAGATCGCGCGGCGCACCGTCTTTCTGGCCCATGACCCGGTTTTCGATCTTTTCGGCCTTGCCGATCACCTCGGCGGCCCGCGAGGGCGACAGCACCAGCACCGACAGTCCCGCGAAGACGGCAACGCGCATGCCGGCGACCAGCCTGCGCCCGCGGCAAGGTTCACGGGAATTCATGTGGTTCCGGGACATCATGGCGGCATACTCCTGAAGATTTCCCGGAGACGCTATCGCCGCGCCCAGCCAAAAACTGTGCGCGACAGCACAGCATCTTGATGTGATGGTATCACAAGGCCGCCCGAATACGCAGCGGGTGAGGCTCAGCGCTTACCGCTGCTGCCACCGGCCCCGCCGGCATTGCCACCGCCGCCCGCTGTGCCGCCACCGGCAGGATCATAGCCGTAGCTGCCGCGCGTCGGCGGACTGGGAGGGGTCGCGGACCTGTCGGGGGCAGGTGCCGCCGCGCTCACCGTACACAGCGGCGCGCCGCAGGCGGCGCCGGAACAGACGGCGTTGAACGTCGGCACCGCCGCCGTCAGCGGCCGTGCCGGGTCGGCGCGGCTCCGATCAACCGCCACATAGTCGCAGCGGTTGACGAGATCGCTGCATTGCCCGGAAGGCGTGCAGACCCGTGCGGCGCCTTCCAGCAGGGTGACATAAGCCCGCCCGCCGCTCAGCACCACCCCGACGCCGGTCCCGCGCAGGCCGATCGTCGCGACCGGCGTGCGGATCTGGTAACTGCCCGCCGGGCCATTGCCGCTGAAAAACCGCAGCGCACCCTTCGTCAGCTGCATCGCGGCCCCCGGCTTGCCGGAATAGACGACGCCGTCGAGCCGTATCTGGGCCTGCGGACCCAGCCGAAGATCCGAATTATCGGCAAAGCGCAGCCGCGCGGCGGATTGCGCCTCGGTGCGGATGATTTCATGGAGGTGAACGTCCGCCTCCGGCCGCAGGGTACGGCGGGCGCCGGGCAATTCCCCGGAAACACGGTTTTCAATGGTTTCGGCCACGCCGATGATCTCGGCGGCCCGAATCGGAGCCACGACAAGCGAGGCGGCAGCAACCGTCGCGGCGAGCATAGCAGCGCGCGTTTCAGAGCTGCGCGCGGGTCTACAAAACCGGATCAAACGCGATACGCAGACACCAGACATCGCAGATTTCCCAACCAGACCGATACAGGGGTGGGAAATTTACGCTTTATTCAGCAAAAAATCTACCGTGTCGCGCGAGCACGCTTCTTGAGGAAGGCCTCGGCAAGCCGGCGCTCATCTTCGGTCGCGAGCTGGCGGGCCTTTTCATCAAGCTCGAGTACCCAGCCATCGCGCTGCGAATCCGCCTGCGACACCGCAAGCTGCATCCACATCAACCCGCGCGGCGCCTGCCGTGGCACGCCGTCACCGTTGAACAGCATCTGGCCGAGCCGCGCCTGGGCGTAGCAATGCCCCTGCTCGGCAGCAAGGTTGAACCATCGCGCGGCCTGCTGGAGGTTCTTCTCACCGGCAAGACCATCGGCCAGCACGCGGCCAAGGTGATATTGCGCATCGGCGTCGTTGTAATAGGAGGCGGCGTAGTGGAACATTTCCGTCGCGCGGGCGGGATCGCGCCGGACGCGGGTATTCGGGATCCCGGCGAGATGATAACTGCCCAGCGCGACGAAGGCCTGCGCGACCATGCGGGCCTGCGGCGAATCCGGGCTTTCATCGGCGCGCAAATTCACGATCTGCGAGAAATTCTGGTAGGCCTTGTAGTCATCGCGGCGCACGCCGTCGCCGTCCTTGTACATGCTGCCGAGCTTCCACTGCGCGGCGACATTGCCCTCGCGGGCAGCGAAGGTCAGCGGTTCGACCGCCGAACCCGGGTCTCCGCTGGAAAGAGCCCGCAGACCGGCCCGCAGGGAATCCCCCACCGATTTGAACAGCGTCCCCTTTTCGACCGGCGCAGGCGGGCCTTCCTTGACGTCAAAAGCGCGCGCCGCACCAACCGGCGCCATCAAGGCAATCAACATCAGCGCCCGCGCCCAGGAAAACGATGCCAGACGCCGTGGCAACCGGAAAACCGGCGACCGCGCGCAAATCGCACCAGCGGCTTTGACGGCAGAAGGAGGGGAAATGGCCAAGCCAAAGCCCCATCTCGCGGGATGTTCAGAGGTCAGCATAGCCATGTTTCTCGACTTCCTCGCCCGGACCCTTTGTTGCGCGTTCGCGCCCAAAACCATCCAGACCGGTGAAATTCCACCGCGCACCAGAGACCATCACGGTCTCCTGCACGTTTATCCCTTCAAAACGCACGCCAAGTTGGGCACCGATAGGGCGAAGATGCAGCGCCCCTGTGACGACGGATTTTTCGGCCAAATTCTTTCGAACGGGCCAAAAATCCGCCCCAGCTCCCGCCGCGGCGAACGATGGCGCGCCGATGCAGCCGCCACGCGGAACATTTGCATGGCGCAGCCGCCAACGCCCGCCCTGCCCGATCATTGACGCCGCTTCTGCCAACACGCACTCCGCAAAGACCTGTTATCGAAGGATAATCGCGAGAATAGCTTGCGACTTCGTTTGTGGCGCAAAAGCGGCATTTAACGCTCCCGTACGGTTCCAATCTGCAATCGCTCTGAAGTGTTGCTCGATGACCACACTCACTCCCCGCCAGAGCATTTCGAGCGAACCGGAATCCACTTCGTTCGAGAAGGCTCTAAGCCCGGTTAAGCTCGGCCTTGCCGTTTTCAACCACAAAGCTCGCCCGGGTCCGGATCGGCGCGCCCTTGACCGAAACCTTGTCCAGCACCTGGAAATCCGCCTGCCAGCGATCCGGGCTCACCTGGTGGCGCACATAGCCACGCTGGGCGTTGAAAAATTTCATATGCGGATTGGCGGACAGCAGCGCCGGCGAGGTTTTGGGCCGATCGCTGCCGTCACCCGCCGAAGCAATCGAGGTCGCGACGAACTCCACCCCGGCGGTTTTCGAGGCCGGGTTGTCGAAATCCGCCTTGAGTTCGGCAGCGCGATGGTGGTGCACATCGCCCGAGAGCACGACGAGATTGGCGAGCCTGGCGCCTTGCGCGGCGTCGAACAGCCGGGCTCTGGCGGCCTCGGCCCCGTCCCATTTATCCATATGCGTCTCGGTGATCGCCGGGTCCGGGTCACGGTCGAGGCGCATCATCGGCACCTGCTGCGCCAGCAGGTTCCAGCGGGCACGGCTCTCCCGGAACCCGGCGTAGAGCCAGTCCTCCTGGGTTTTCCCGAGCATGGTGCGGCGCGCGGCTTTGGCTTCCGCGCAGGTCTTCCAGCCGTCGCCGCAGGGCTGCGGGTCGCGGTACTGGCGCGTATCGAGCATGTCGAGCTGGACGAGACCGCCGATCCTGAACCGGCGGTAGGCGAGAACATCCGGCCCGCGCGGCATCTGCGCCGCGCGTAGCGGCATATGCTCGTACCAGGCCTGAAACGCTGCCGCGCGGCGCAGCGCAAATTCGCCGCGCGTCACGCCCTGGTATTCGCTTTCAAATCCCGCCCAGTTGTTCTCGACCTCGTGATCATCGAAACTCACGAGAAACGGCGTGGAGGCATGCGCCGCCTGCAAATCCGGATCGAGCTTGTAGATCGCATAGCGGTGGCGATAATCCGCCAGCGTCAGGCATTTTCCGGGGCTGCCCGGCAATTCCCGGACAACGGGCACATCCCGCGTTCCGCCGGGCGTGCGTCCTTTGTATTCGTAGATGTAGTCGCCGTAATGCGCGACGAAATCGAGCCGTTCTTCGGCAATCCGGCGCCAGGCGGTGAAGTAACCTTCCTCGTACCACTGGCAGCCGGCGGAGGCGAAGCGCAGCGGCGCCATCGAACCCGGCGCGGGGAAGGTCTTGGCCCGACCGACGGGGGAGCGGACGCCCCCGGCCTCGAAGCGGTAGAAATACGCCCGCCCCGGCTCCAGCCCGCCGATTTCGACATGCACGCTATGGCCAAGCTGCGGCCGGGCCATCGCGGTTCCCGCTTGAAGGATGGTACCGAGCGTCTCCTCGGTGGAAATCTCCCACTTCACCTCGACCGGGCGGGAAGGCATGCCGGAATGGGGCGCCAGCGGCTCCGGCGCGAGCTTGGTCCAGAGCACGAAACCATCCGTGGATGGATCGCCGGAAGCCACGCCAAGCGAGAACGGATCGGCCTTGAAAACCGGGTTCGCCCAGGCATGTCGGGAGACGGCGCTGTCGGTGAGGACAAACCCCGCGCCGAGCCCAAGGGCGCGCAGGAAATCACGACGATCGACCGAGAGAAACGCGCGGATGTCACGGTTTTCGAATCGATGCATCGCCAGCCCCCCTATTTCGCGGGCAGACTAGCCGAACTTCGTGTGCGGGAAATGAACTACCCCAACCGCTTCAACGCCTCATCGATCCGGGCGATGCGGCCTTGCGCCTCCGCCACCCGCTCGCGGTTCTCGTCGATCACCTCTTCGGGCGCGCGGGCGATGAAATCCGGATTGTCGAGCTTGCGCATCGTCCCGTCGATATCCTTGTTCAGCTTGTCCCGCTCGCCGGCGAGACGCTTTTTCTCGGCGGCGAAATCGATGATGCCTTCGAG
>CAZNAT010000105.1:5780-7494 GCA_964571245.1 uncultured Methylobacterium sp. | reverse complement strand
TGGTGATGCTGTCACTGCCGGTCGGTATCATCGCCACGGCCTTCGCGGAAGTGATCCATCGCCGTGACTTCGTCGTGACCTGGAACATGGTCGCGCGCGTGCCGCTGTTCGCGCAACTGGATGCGGTGGAAATCGCTGCGATCATGCGGTTCTTGCGCTCGCGCGTGGTCGAGGACGGCGAAGTGATCGTCCATCGGGAAGACCCCGCGCATTCGATGTATTTCATCGCCAGCGGCGCGGTCGAGGTCGAACTCGCCGATCGGCGGGTACGGCTGGACGAGGGGCATTTCTTCGGCGAGATCGCCATTTTGCGCAAAGGGCGGCGAACGGCGACGGTGCGGGCGCTGGAAGCCACGAAATTGCTGGTGCTGGATCGGGATGATTTCGCCATCCTGATGGAGCAGAACCCGCTGATCGCCCAGCGCATTCACGACGTCGCCCGCGGAAGATTGGCGCCCGAACCGATCGAGCCGCAGGGTGACCTTACCCGCCGCGAAATAGAATGATCATCGCGCCTTGATCATTCCGCCTTGGCGCGGGCCGGCCATGGGCGCAGCGCGGCCAGCCCGGGCGGAAGCCAGGCTTCCATTTTGGCCTCCAGGGCGGCGCGGCGGCGCGCAAAGAAGATTCCCAGCGCAACCATGCCCAGCCCAAAGGCCGAGAGCGCGAAGGGGAACAGCATCGAGTCCTTGAAAACATTATACGCGAGATGCCCGAGATAGACCATGACGCCGAGGACCCCGAAGACGGTGTAGACCCGACGGCCCACGTACAGCGAAACCCCGATAAGCCCGACATTGATGAGGCAATACAGAAGCTTGCCGATCTCGCTCGCGCTCGACTGGAAGGTCAGCCCGCCCCAGAAGGCGAGCGCAGCGACGAGATGCAGCCAGAAGGCATAATCGGATTTGCGCGGTCGCAGCTCATAGATCCAGGTGGCGAGGAACAGCACGATGCCGAACCAAAGCGAGACCTGCCGGCGAAATTCGTAATTGGCGAGCATGTCGACGAGGAGATAGGCCGCGAGATCCATCGACAGAAACCACAGACAACATGCGGCCGGGAAGGCGATGAAGGCGAAGGGATAACGCCGTGCCGCCAGCAGGCTGACGGTGATCGTCACGATCTCCATCGGTATCCAGCCACCCTTGATGTAGTGGAAGAAGCCCTGGTACTTGCCCGGCAAGGCAAAACCGGCCCAGACGCCTGTCGCTTCCTGAAACCCGAAAACGATCAGCGGCACCATGCCGACGGCGGCGGCGATCAGCAGCCCGCCCGGCGTGCGGGTTTCCTCGGATTGCCAGAGCCGGTGCCCGGTAAACCACAAGCCGAGGCCATAGGCGAGGCCCGTTACCATCAGGCCGCTGCCGCCCATGGCCGCGAAGGCGAGGGTGGAAAACAGGCCCATCGCGCTCATGGTGATCAGCGCGCCGGCATACCAGAGCAGGTGCGTGAGATCGAACTTGGGGCGCTGGGCGGTGAAGGCTTGCTGGGGGCTGGCCGGAAGGGGCGCGCGCGCGGCGAGAAAGCCTTTCAGCCGCTGGGCTGAATCGGCATCGAGAACACCGGCCGCGACCGCAGCATCAAGCTCGGCGGCGGAAAAAGAACCATTTACTGTCATCCCGCAAGTATGCCGGGCCTCAACTCAAACGACAAGTGCGCGAGCGCATGGCTCCTGTCCGCGGCTCAGCGATCCACTGGACGATCAAAACCC
>CAZNAT010000105.1:0-5770 GCA_964571245.1 uncultured Methylobacterium sp. | reverse complement strand
GGTGTAGAGCAGGGTGTCGTCGCCGGCGGGGAAAATCGCCAGCGTGTAGGTCAGGCTGGAATTACCCATGCGCTCGACCCGCACGCCGACCTCGAACACGAGATCGTAGGTCAGCGGTGCCTTGTATTCCACGAGCGCGCGGACGACGTGCCAATCCTCCTGCAATTCCCTCGCTTCCCGGAACTGGTCGTAGCCGATGGCGCGGTAGAACTCGAAAATCGCGGTGTCGAAATACGTCAGGTAATGCGCGTTGTAGACCACCGCCTGGCCGTCGATCTCGGAATAGCGGACCCGGAAGGGGTGGAGGAAACGGAAGGTTTCGCGGGTGTGGCTGGCAGGCATGGTATTTCTTTATTCTGTCTGGTAGACGATCATCTGATACGAACTATGCGCTCTCTTACAGAATCAATATCTAAAGTGTATCCCTGCCAGCCAGCTCTTTTTGCAGAAGGACTGAGTGGAGTTCTCGGCTTGAACATTTCACGTTTTTGTAAGTCGGCGGAAAGATAGAAAACTCCGAAATCACTTTCGCTATTTGTCAGGACAATAAACAGCGGGAAGTAAATTCCCGATGTCATTCTTTCGCTTTGCGGTCCCCAAGCGGCGCCTAGGATAGATTTTGGCAGGCTTGAAGTATCTCTTTTGCTTGAAGTTTTGACTTGCCCAAGAAAGCCACAAAAATCACAAATAATATCGGCACATTTAAAATTTGTTGGAAGACGCACTAATGTTTTTTCCCGCTTACAGCGAGGGCAAGAGCAAAATTTTGTGACGAAGCGTTCTCCAGATTCGCCAGTCATCTGCTTTGCTGTCGCCATCACATGCCTCTGCTAGGTAGCCGATATAATTTTAGTTACAAAAAAGGGGCCTTGCGGCCCCTTTGATGCTTATCGAAACAGGTGCTTACACCCCCATCGCCTTCTGGAGGTTCTCATCGACCTTGTCGAGGAAGCCCGAGGTCGAGAGCCATTTCTGCTCGGCGCCGACGAGGAGCGCGAGATCCTTGGTCATATGGCCGGCCTCGACGGTATCGACGCAGACCTTCTCGAGCGTTTTGGCGAACTTGGCGAGTTCGGCGTTGTCGTCGAGCTTGGCGCGATGCGCGAGGCCGCGCGTCCAGGCGAAGATCGAGGCGATCGAGTTCGTCGAGGTCGACTTGCCCTTCTGGTGCTCGCGATAATGGCGGGTGACGGTGCCATGCGCGGCTTCCGCCTCGACGATCTTGCCATCCGGCGTCATCAGCACCGAGGTCATCAGTCCGAGCGAGCCGAACCCCTGCGCAACGATATCCGATTCCACGTCGCCGTCGTAGTTCTTGCAGGCCCAGACGTAGCCGCCGGACCACTTGAGCGCCGAGGCGACCATGTCGTCGATCAGGCGATGCTCGTAGGTGATGCCCGCCGCCTTGTAATCGGCCGCGAATTCCTTCTCGAACACTTCCTGGAAGATATCCTTGAAGCGGCCATCATAGGCCTTGAGAATGGTGTTCTTGGTCGAAAGATAGACCGGGTACTTGCGCATCAGGCCGTAGCCGAGCGAGGCGCGGGCGAAGTCGTAGATCGACTCGTCGAGGTTATACATCGCCATGGCGACGCCGCCGCCGGGGTACTTGTAGACCTCATGCTCGATGACCTTGCCATCGTCGCCGACGAACTTGATCGTCATGGTGCCGGGGCCCGGCACCACGAAATCGGTCGCGCGATACTGGTCGCCGAAGGCATGGCGGCCGATGACGATCGGCTGGGTCCAGCCCGGCACGAGGCGCGGCACGTTCTTGCAGATGATCGGCTCGCGGAAGATCACGCCGCCGAGAATGTTGCGGATCGTGCCGTTCGGCGATTTCCACATCTTCTTGAGCTTGAATTCCTCGACGCGCTGCTCGTCGGGCGTGATGGTCGCGCATTTGACGGCGACGCCGTGCTTCTTGGTGGCCTCGGCGCTGTCGATCGTCACCTGATCGTTGGTGCGGTCGCGGTTCTCGATGCCGAGGTCGTAATAGTGCAGGTCGATATCGAGATAGGGGTGGATCAGCTTCTGTTTGATGAAATCCCAGATGATCCGGGTCATTTCATCGCCGTCCATCTCGACGACCGGGTTGGCAACCTTGATTTTTTTCATTGCGACGAAGCCTCAGGCAGCAAGTGAGATTGACAAAAACGGGCGGTGTTCCGGGTTGGAGAAGCGCCCGAAAATCCCGTGCGGGAGAACCGGAGCGGGCTATAGCACCCCTTCACGCTCCCGCAAAGATTGACGATAGGCGAAGGGGAGCACATTGAATGGCAATGATCACTCGGCGTCGAGGCGCTTACTGCTCAAAATCAGGCTGATTCAACGTAGCGGATGCCAGAGCGCCTCATTGCACGGCACGTCCAATGGGCCTCTCGAGTATTTTCCATCCGCTCGAAATCCAAAACATTCAGTTGGTGCGAGTATCGTCCACTGCTCGTCCGAGAGGTCATTGCCGTGGGGCCATGTTTCCAGTTTACCTCCAAGATCGAAATGAAAAGCAGAGCGGCCATTTTCAGGGGTGACATCAATGGATATCAGTTTTTGCCCGTTGAAATTCACCGCCGCGGTTCGGATCACTTCGATTGAATCCTCGCTGGACGCGGTCTGTTTGCCATCTTGAAGTGCGCGCCAGTTGCAGCAATAGATCCAGAGGTGAAATTTGCCCCGAACATAGGCGATTCTTCGAAAACCTCGCCTTTCGCTTTCATATTCGTGCACGACCAGATTTGGCTCACCAAACTCAAAGGTCAGAAAGCTGCTGTGTCCTTGCTTGACGTTCCATGCTGGCAAGCCCAGCACAGGATTGATGAATGTCTCCAGGGGGGTCGGATGTTCGGCCATACTTTTCATGCAAAAATCGTCCCGATGATGCGTAGCTTGATGGAAAATCGTGCACTGGATACAGGCTACCACCCTGCTCGAAATCGCCAATCCTGAAATCAGAACCAGCATGAACGATCAAACCCGCCCCGTCATCATCCTTGTCCGCCCGCAGCTGGCCGAGAACATCGGCATGTGCGCGCGTGCCATGGCGAATTTCGGGCTGAGCGAGTTGCGGCTTGTCGCGCCGCGCGATGGCTGGCCGCAAAAAACCCGGATGAAGAAGGGCGCGATTTCCGCCGCGGCGGGGGCCACCGATATTCTCGAAAACGCGCAGCTGTTCGAAACGCTGGAAGCTGCGGTGGCCGATCTCCACCATGTCTACGCCACCACGGCGCGCGAACGCGGACAGGCAAAACCCGTCCATGCGCCCTCGGTGGCGATGGCGGAGGCCAAGGCCCGCATCGATCGGGGCGAGCGCATCGGGCTGATGTTCGGCCCGGAACGGACCGGGCTCGAAAACGACGATGTCGCGCTGGCGAGCGCGATCATCACCTTCCCGGTCAACCCGAAGTTCGCCTCGCTCAATCTCGCGCAGGCCGTGCTGCTGACGGGCTACGAATGGTTCCGGCATGCCAATGGCGAAGCGGCCCCCTTCGCGATGCCGGAGGCGAGCTCGCCCGCCAAACGCGAGACCCTGCTGGCTTTTTTCGCGTTTATCGAAGGCCATCTCGATCGCGCCGGGTACTTCTTTCCGGAAAAGAAGCGCCCGGTGATGGTGCGCAATTTCCGCAACATCGTGCATCGGCTGAGCCCTACTGAGCAGGACATCCGCACGTTGCGCGGCGCGATCGCCTGGCTCGTCAAGCGCGGCCGCCCGGCGGAGTAATGCGCGACTGGGCGTCTTGTTGGAAACGGGAGCCCGCCTTTGGCAACAACACCGCTGCCACACGGAAAATTGACGGCAATCGACCGCCTCGGGGTGCCATGATTTCGCAGGCTCTGCTAGGCTGATAGCAGGGGCGCGAATAATCCGTTGTCCGAGGTCCTCATGGTCACCCGCCGCACGTTCACGACCGGTCTTGTCGCCGCGCCCGCCGTCCTCGGCTCGGCAGCGCGTGCCCTGGCGCAGTCCCATGTCGATATCGCGATCATCGGCGCCGGCGCTGCCGGGCTGATGGCCGGGCAGCGGGCGCGCGAGAAAGGCTTTCGCGCCAGGATTTTCGAGGCGAGGCCGCGGGTCGGCGGGCGGGTTCATACAGATCAGACGCTCGGGGCGGGGTTCGAGGCCGGGGCGTTCTTCATCCATTTCGCCGAGCGCAACCCATGGCGCGAGGCCGCCGAAAAGCACCAGTTCGAACTTGTCGACGATAACGCACTCTGGGGCGGCTTCAACGTTTTCCGGGGCGGCCAGCCGATTCCCGCGGAAGAGCGCGGCCGGCGACGCGGGGCCTTCGGGCGTCTTTCGGCGGCGGTGGACCAGGAGGAGGCGGGGGCGGATCTGTCGTTCGCGGAAGCCGCGCGCCGGCATGCGCCCGATCTCATGGAGGCGGCGCAAAGCATGACGCTGCTTTCGCTGGGCGAAGACCCCGAGCGGGTTTCGATCCGCGATTACCAGCAGCTCGATTCCGGCGAGGACTTTGTCTTGCCGGGCGGCTACGGCACCCTGCTGGAACGCTACGCGCAGGGCCTCGACATCGCCCTGGCAACACCTGTCAGCGCCGTCGATGCCAGCGGCGATGCGGTTCGCCTCACCACCCCGCACGGCGAGATCAGGGCACGCGCCGTCATCATCACCGTGCCGGTTTCCGTGCTGCAATCGGGCGCGATCCGGTTCACGCCGGGGCTGCCGGTGGCGACGCAGGGCGCGCTTTCCGGGCTCGGCATGGGCGCCTTGACCAAGGTCGCGCTCAGGGTCGATGGCACGCGCTTCGGGCAAACGCCATGGACGCAGTTCTTCGATCAGGGGGTCTCGTCGGGTGCATCCTCGCCGGATGATCTCGTCAATTTCGAGTTCTGGCCGTTTGATCGCAACCTCGTGGTGGCGATGTTCGGCGGTGATTACGCGCGCAATCTCGCCAGAGCGGGCGAGAAAGTCGCGGTCGACACCATCCGGGCGCGGCTTGTCGCGATCCTCGGCAAGGACGCGGACCGCGCAATCACCGGCGGAAGGCTCGCCGGCTGGAGCGCCGATCCCTATTCGCTCGGCGGCTATTCGATCGCAAGGCCCGGGCATGCCGACGCCCGCGCGGCGCTCGAAGCGCCGATCCATGGCCGGATCTGGCTCGCGGGGGAGGCCAACGCCGGCGTGGCCTCGATGACCGCCGGCGGCGCGGCGATTGCCGGGCAACGGGCGGTGGACGATATCGTCCGGCTGCTTGCTTCGGGCGGCAGAACCGGCAATTGACGGGAATTGCCCCGGAGCGCTCGCGAACCCTGTGCCGCCGAGAACCTTATGTCGACTGGTCCCCACCCCGCTCCGCGCCCCAAAATCCTGGTGTTCGATTCCGGGCTTGGCGGGCTGACGGTCTTTCGTGCCCTGCGTGCGCTCCGGCCCGACGCGGATTACCTCTACCTCGGCGATGACGCGTTGTTTCCCTATGGTGCGCTGGCACCCGAGGTGCTGATCGCGCGGGTCGATCAGGTGATCGCCGAGGCGCTGGAGGATTTTGCGGCCGATTGCATCGTGATCGCCTGCAATACCGCCTCGACGCTGGTGCTGCCGAGCTTGCGGGCGCGCTATTCGATTCCCATCGTCGGCACGGTTCCGGCGATCAAGCCGGCAGCGGCAATGACCAGGACCGGCATGATCTCGGTGCTGGCGACACCCGGCACGGTCAGCCGGGATTACACGCAGGACCTGATCCGCGAGTTTGCCGGCGGGGTTGAGGTGACGTTGGTCGGTTCAAGAGCGCTCGCGGGCCTTGCCGAACGGCGCCTG
>CAZNAT010000104.1:0-7525 GCA_964571245.1 uncultured Methylobacterium sp. | reverse complement strand
ATTTGCCGCGCCTTGGGGCTCATCGTCCAATTCAATTTGTTGGCGAACTATTCCTTCCACTCATTGATTGAGGATTGTTGAGCCTGCACCGGCGACGTCTCGTGGCGGAGCAAATGACCCCATACACTTCATTGGAATAGTCACGCTGAGCGCGCCCAGCGGGACGGATGCGCGCGCGCGAGGCGTTCCAATCCAGCTTTTCCAAACGGTGTATCGGTGTAATCGGCGGTGCCAACGGTTTTCCCTTGCCGAGTAGCAAAGGAAATCAGCTATTCGGGTGACCGTGAATGCACCATCTCTGTCGCCGTGAGCGGCGACAGCGCGCCTTGAAAGCAGCCCCGTCGACATCCGCGTATACGGGCTGTGCATTGTGCCGTTGTTGGATCATGAAGATGAGGTACGAATTCATCTGGCGATACGGATTCTCAGGCACGCCAAAGGGCCGTGTCTGGACGGCCGAATCGGTCGATGACCGAAGCCCTCATTCGCTTGCTTCCTGTGCACGGCTCAGAAGGCGACGCGGTCACTGCCCTTGAGACCGAGGATTTCCCTCGCTTCGGCGGGGCTCGCGGGTTCGTGACCCATTTCGGCGAGGATGCGCTTGATCTTCTCGACCTGCTGGGCATTCGAAGCCGCAAGGACGCCGCGTTCGATGAAAAGGCTGTCCTCGAGCCCGACGCGGACATAGCCGCCGAGCAACGCCGCCTGCGTCAGAAAGGGCATCTGGTGCCTACCCGCGGCGAGCACCGACCAGCGGTAATTGCCGCGTCCGAAGAGGCGATCGGCGGTTTCCTTCATATAATGAAGATTTTCGAGATCGGCACCGATGCCGCCCAATATGCCGAAGATCATCTGGACGAAGAAGGGTGGCTTCACCAGGCCGCGATCGACGAAATGGGCGAGATTGTAGAGATGGCCGACGTCATAGCATTCATGCTCAAATTTGGTACCCGCCTCCGCCATCGTCGTGAGGATCGTCTCGATATCGCGGAAGGTGTTGCGGAAGATATAGTCGTCGGAGCCGGTGACATAGTCCTTCTCCCACGCGTATTTCCAGTCGGCGATGCGCTTCGCGGCGGGGAAGAAGGCGAAATTGAGCGAGCCCATGTTGAGCGAGCAAAGCTCGGGCTTGAAACGCGCAGAGGCGGCGAGGCGCTCGGCGACCGGCATGGTGGCCGCACCGCCCGTCGTGATGTTGATGACGGCGTCGGTGCGCTGCCGGATCACGGGCAGGAAGCGGGCATAGACCTCGGGATCGCCGGTCGGCCTACCGTCCTCGGGGATGCGGGCATGGAGATGCAGGATCGCCGCGCCCGCTTCGGCGGCGGCGATCGACTGCTCGGCGATCTCCTCGGGCGTGACCGGGAGCGCGTCCGACATCGTCGGCGTGTGCGCCGATCCCGTCACCGCGCAGCTGATGATGACCTTGTTGCTCATGGCCAGACTCCATTCAATCGTCGAGGACGGCGACCGCGCGGGTCCAGCCTGCCGAAGCGCCTTTGATCTTGGTCGGGAAACACATCACGGTGAATCCGGAGGATGGAAGCGCTTCGAGATTATGCAGCTTCTCCAGATGGCAATAGCCGATTTCCCGACCCGCTTTGTGCCCCTCCCAGATCAGGTCGGCATTCCCGGTTTCGGCATATTTCTGCGCCGTGTAAGTGAACGGCGCGTCCCATGACGATGCATCGGTGCCTGTCATCCAGACACCGCGCTCAAGCAGGTGAAGCGTGGCTTCGCGGCCCATTCCACACCCCGCGTTGACATAGTCATCCGTGCCGTAGGCCGAACCGGCCCGCGTGTTGATGACCACGATGGTCAGCGGGCTGAGCTTGACGCCGATCCGATCGAGTTCAGCCCGAACATCCTCGGCGGTCACCACATAGCCATCGGGGAAATGCCGGAAATCGAGCTTGACGCCTGGTTGGCAGCACCAGTGGAGCGGAACCTCGTCGATCGTGATCGCCCGCTTGCCCCCATCCATCGTCGAATGAAAATGGTAAGGTGCGTCGAGATGCGTGACGGTGTGGGTGATCAACACAACTTACTCGATCGTCGACGCCTCGCCATCGGGCAGGTCGCTGGCCCTCATTCCGGTGAAGAAGGCCAGCATCTGTTCTCGTGTATCATCGTGCCCGAAATATCGGACCCGTGGACGAAAGGCCGCCGGATCCGATACGATATCATTCTCGATGGGCATCGAAATGTCGATGATGGACTCGGCGGTGGGAATCGTGATCATGAGAATATATTCCCGGCTAGAACTTATACCCGATGGTCACGCCATAGGTTCGCGGCTCCTCGAGGAAGCCGTTGACGCCAAATCCCACGATGCTGGAGCTGACAAAGGCGTTTGAGATGTACGTCTTGTTGGCGAGATTCTTGCCGTAGACGGTCACGCTCCAGCGATCGCCCGGATCGGTGTAGATCAGCGAGGCATTGAGCTTGGTCTTTGCCGGCTGCGACACCTGCGGAACGTTGAAGGCACTGAAATAGACCTTATCGACCCACAAGACCTCTCCGCGAAGGGCAAAGGATCCATGGTCCGAGCGCACGGTATATTGTGCCATGGCGTCGACCGTCCATTTGGGGGCTTGCGGCAGGCGGTTGCCGGCGTTGTTGAAAGCCGGTGCGCCGGTCGCCGGGTCGACGGTGCGCCCGTCACCTCCGGGTCGCGCGGGATCGATACTGATGAAACTGTCGAACTTGGCGTTGAGATAGGAGCCGGTCAGACCCAGTTCTAAGTCGGGCGTGGGGCGCGCGCGCAACTCGAGCTCGGCACCGTAGATCGTCGCTGTCGCCGCATTCTCCAGCGCGAGTGACGCGTTGACCACCTTGCCGACCTGGAGATCCTTGTAATCATAATAAAAGCCGGCAAGATTTATGCGGAGCCGCCGATCGAGGAATTCCGATTTCAGGCCCCCTTCATAGGCCGTGACCTTCTCCGGCTTCACGGGCGGCTGCACGCCGCCGACATTGTAGGTGCCGCTTTTGAAGCCTCGCGAAACCGAGGCGTAGAGCAAAGCGTCGGGCGTGATTTGATACTCGAGCGCCACTTTCGGCGTGAAGGATCGGAAGGTCTTGTGCGGTTGGCAGGTCGGGACCGATGGGATATCGGCTCCGCACTGGGCGAGCGGCGCGACGGGATTGGCGGGCGAATAGGGTCGCGCGAGGTCGAACTGAAGCTGTTCGGAAATGCCTTTTCGCTCGATGCTGTAACGGCCACCGACGACGAGGTGAATCTCCGGGGTCAGATTGTAGGTCGCTTGCCCGAAGATGGCGCCGGCATCAGTCTCGAGACGCCCGCCGGCATAATAGCCCTGGCGGATGACGCCGGGACCGCCGAAGCCAATATCATTGTAGGGAATGATGATCGCGCCGGCGTCATTTTCGTGGAAATAAAATGCCCCCAGCAGCCATCGGAACCGGTCGGATTCGGACGAGAGCTGAAACTCCTGGCTGAACTGTTTGTCGTCTTCGTTCTGGAAGATCGGCGCGAGACGAAAACTGGTGGAATCGAGGTCCGATCCGGTAATGTATTTCGTGCTGCGATAGGCCGTGATCGACTTGGCTGTGACGCCGCCGAATCGATATGCAATCTCGCTGCTGACACCCCAGATCGTGCGCCGGTTGAACGGATCGGCTTCGTTTGCGATATCGCGCGGATTGCTTGCGGTGACGCCGCCGAACTGAATGCCGAAAGGTGTGATTGTCTGGCCGCTGGCAGTCTGGCCCGCGGGTCCGAAATAATGATAGCCGTTCGCGTTGTCATTTTCTCGATGATAGTCGGCGATCAGAGTGATGGTGAGATCGTCGGCGGGTAAAAGCTTCAGCGTACCACGGATCGAACGGGCATTGGTGTCGTCGATCCTAGTGCCGGTCGTGATGTTTCGGCCATAGCCGTTGCGGTCGTCCGTCGAGAAAGCGATCCGCGCGAGCACTTTATCAGAGACAATCGGGCCGCTGACGGCGCCGTCGAACGCCAAACGACCATAGTTGCCGACCGTGACATCGCCATAACCCGAAAACGTGTCGGTGGGCTGGCGCGTTATGAGGTTGATTGAGCCGCCGGTCGCGTTGCGGCCATAGAGCGTGCCCTGTGGCCCGCGCAGAACTTCCACGCGATCGACGTCGTAGAATGCGCTGAGCGCTGCGGCGCCGCGCGAAATGAACGCGCTGTTGAGGTGGAAAGCGATACTTCCCTCGGCGCCGGTGCTGAGGTTGTCGAGGCCGATGCCGCGCAGCGAGATTCTCGCGACGCCGAGCTGCTGGCCGAGGTTGAGATTGGGGACGGCGGCCTGCAGACCCTCGATGCTGTTGATGCCCGCCTTCGCGAGGTCATTGCCGGATAGGGCCGTCACCGCGAGAGGAATTTTCTGCACCGACTCGCTGCGCTTCTGCGCAGTCACGATGATGTCCTGAAGACCGGCGCCCTGATCCTGTGCGGCGGGCGTCGATACGGCCTCCGGCTGCGGAGTGCTCGCAGCCGATGAAGCCGGCTCAGTCTGTGCGTAAGCGCTTGTGCCAACGACCGCAGGCAAAAGAAGTCCGATCCGCGCGGCGCGCGGCCAAAGCTTATCCATTTCGTAATCCCCTCCTCGTTGGACGCCGACGCGGTTCATGCGGCGCCTTTGGTTTCCTACCCCGCTATGCGGCCAGGTTCTGGCGCGCGGTCTCCTCCATCTCTGCCATTGCCGTGGTGTTGGGCGGCGGAACGAGCGGACCGCGACGCAGGGCCTGCTCCATGATCCGCTCGCGCGAGCCCTCCGCCATGCGGAGCAACTGCTTGAAGTCGACGCCAGTCAAGCGACCGTGGCGCTTCACGACCTCGCCGCGCAGGACCACCGTATCGATGTTGGAAACGTTAGCCTGCAGCACGACCGCGCCCACCATGTCGTTCAGCGGCATGAGGTTGAAGTCGTTGGGCGCGATGAGAACGATATCGCCATCCTTGCCCGGCGTGAGCGATCCCGTGCGATGATCAAGACCCATCGCTTCCGCGCCGTTGATCGTCATCCACGCGATCGCGTCACGTACCTTGAATGGGATATCCTCAGGCATCCGACCTTGCGCATTGACCGGATCGTTGGCCAGGACGCGCGCGTCTTGAAGACCGAGGCGTGCCTGCGTGAGTAGGTCGCCACCGTTGCAGGAGATAACGTCGGCCCCAAGTGTAGGCTTGATGCCGACATCGTGGGCGCGGCCGATCAAGGGGTGGCCCATGCCCATCTGCAGTTCCGTATCGGGCGTGCATGAAACCTTGGCGCCATTATCGGCGAGCAGGCGAAGTTCGTTGTCTGTCACGGAATTGCAATGCACATGGACCTGGTCGGGTCCAAGGAGTCCGGCCGCCGCGAGTTCCTCTATACCGCTGCAAAAAGCGGAGCCCCAGAAACAGTTCGTGTGAATTGTTTGCTGCACGCCAAGTCGGCGGCCTGTCATGATCTCCTTACGCGTCGAATCGAACGGATACATCCCGACCTCGGTGATCGCGACCGCCATGCCCAGCCGCTGATCGTCCGACGAAAAATGCTGCGTCCTTATCCGTTCCGCATCGGCGATGCGTTGGTCGACGCTCGTAAAATAAGGCCGGTCGACCGGTGCTGGATAGAAGCCGTAGGCATAGAGGCCAGCAATCCGGGCGTCCCGCAGGCCGCGGAGGGCCTCATCGGCATGTTCCTGACTGTGTGACGTATGTGAGACGTCACAGAGCCTAGTAATCCCGGCGTTCAGAGCTTCTAGGGCGCCGATATAATTGCCCACATAGACATCTTCTGGCGTATAGACGGGCGAGATGTTGAAGCGGATGCAGCGCATATACTGCATGAGGCTCATGTCGGCGCAAATCGCGCGTAGCTGAGTCTGCCAAGTATGCCGATGCGTATCGACCATGCCTGGCATTACAATCGTGCCGGTCGCGTCGATCTCCTCTGCCTCATCATGGTGAAGGTTTTGACCGATCTCAGCGATGCGTCCGTTCACGATCAAAACATCCCCACTGGGCACGTCGCCGATCGCAGGATCGCCGGTGATGACATAGCCGTTACGGATCAGGATCGGTCTCACAGTTTCGTTCCCCTACCATCTATTTTTGTGACGGAAGCCAGCGTAGGCTGCGCGTCCTTGATCGAGTGATACGAACGTTCCACTCACATGTCAATTCGGGGCGCTTTTGGGGGAGAAGATGATTGAAATTACCAGATATTAAGCCAAAAAAGGCAATCTCCAAGCCGCAAACGGAACGACCGGATCTGCGCGAGCAGATCCTGGACGCCGCCGAGTCGCTGTTCGCGGACCGGGGCTATTTCGGCGTTTCGGTGCGAGAAATAACGGATGCAGCGTCCACACGGCTCGCCGCTGTGAATTATCATTTTGGAACCAAGGAAGCGCTGTTCACGGAAGTCATAGAACGCCGCAGCGCGTGGTTGAACGAAGAGCGGCTGCGAAGGCTTGCGGAGCTGGACCTCGATCCAGATCGCCCGGAAGCATCGGCTCGACTTCTCATCCGCGCATTTTACGGCCCCCTCTTGAGCCGTTTTGAATCCGGTGAGCCGGGGTGGATGAATTATTGTCGCCTCATCTCACAGATAGCAGGCGTGCAACTCTGGATGGACGAAATAGTTGCACCGCTATTTGATGAAATATCTCGCCGATATGTCGAGGCGATGATATCTATCAAACCAAAGTCATCGCGCGATGATGCCTTGCAGGCCTATCAGTTTATTCTGAGCTGTACGCTGTACACATTCGCCGACAATCGCCGGATCGATCACATGTCGGGTGGGCGACTTTCTTCACGGAACATCTCGGTGACCCTGAAGGCCATGGAGGACTTTTGCGTGGGGGGATTGTTATCGTGTCTTAGGGTACAGGGCATTGGCAAGCTCGATGGTTGATGCCGCTCACCGTGATTGCCTGCTTGATTGAACGAATGTCCGCCATGAGGGCGCTCTTCCGACGTAGGTGAATTTGTGACGTAGGGCATGGTAGGATATGATACGATACTGCTTCTTATTGTTCAGTCCCACTATTCACGGATGCATCTAAGTAACTGACGTTTATAATAATTATGGTGGAAAGCCGCGCTCTTAATCAGCGGTTCCGAGCCGTGACGCTTATCGCGAAGCCGCCCAACGAGGGCGCTGCCAATACGGCTGTCTCCGGTCGCTCGGCGGCAAGCGCTGGATGGGCGCAGAACAGCCCGTGAGCTGTGAGAACTCGATAGGATCCTTCTCGACATCCGACACTGCGGTTGCCGCGTCGATCACGTCGGCCCAATCTTGCAGCATCCGCCTTCGCGGGGTGAGATAGAGCGCGCTGTTATAGGCGCCGCGCACTTCGTCCTCATCCTCGTGGGCGAGCGCCATCTCGATCCAGTCGGGCTTGTAGCGTTCGGCTTCGTTCGCCCAGGTCGAGCCGAGCCCCCGAAACCCATGCACCGTCTGCCGGCCAAGATAGCCCATGCGGTAGCAGGCATAGATCATGGTGTTCTCGGAAATAGGCTTTCCAGGCTTGGCTCCGGGAA
>CAZNAT010000103.1:7390-7648 GCA_964571245.1 uncultured Methylobacterium sp. | reverse complement strand
ACCTGCACGCTGTTCGGCGGTATTTCCGGATCGGCGGTCGCCGATGCGAGCGCTGTGGGCGGCATCATGATCCCGCAGATGGTCAAGCGCGGCTATGCGGCGGATTATGCCGTCAATGTCACCGCGAATTCCGCGATCATCGCCCTGCTCATCCCGCCCTCGCACAACATGATCATCTATTCGCTGGCGGCGGGGGGGACGATTTCGATCGCCGATCTCTTCACGGCGGGGGTGGTTCCCGGGCTGCTACTCTGCGTC
>CAZNAT010000103.1:0-7380 GCA_964571245.1 uncultured Methylobacterium sp. | reverse complement strand
ACGGCCTGGGCCGTGGCGGTAAAGCGCGGCTACCCGGCCGATCCTTTTCCGGGCTGGTACATGCTGCTGCGGTATTTCGTCGCGGCGTTTCCGGGCATCCTCTTGATCGGCATCATTTTCGGCGGCGTGCGCTCGGGCGTTTTCACGGCGACGGAATCCTCCTGCGTGGCGGTGATCTACGCCTTCCTCGTGACGACGCTGGTGTATAGGGCGCTTAATTTCAAAGGCTTTACCGAAGCGACCCTCGGCGCGGTCCGCACCACGGCGATGGTGCTGCTGGTGATCGGCGCCTCCAGCTCGTTCGGCTGGCTGATGGCGTTTCTGCAGGTGCCGAAGGCGACGATCGAGCTGATGAACTCGATCTCCTCCAACCCGGTGGTGATCCTGCTGCTGATCAACGTCATCCTGCTGGTGCTCGGCACCTTCATGGATATGGCGCCGATGATCATCATCTGCACGCCGATCTTCCTGCCGGTGGTCAAAGCGATCGGCATCGACCCCGTGCATTTCGGCGTCATCCTGATCCTCAACGCCGGGATCGGGCTGAATACGCCGCCGGTGGGCTCGGTGCAGTTCGTCGCCTGCGCCATCGGCAAGGTCTCGATCTCGGAGTCGATGCGCACGATCTGGCCGTTCTACGGCGCGAGCTTCGTGGTTTTGCTGCTGGTGACCTATATCCCGCAGATATCGCTGTGGTTGCCGGCGGCGTTCCGCTAGAGCGGTTTCCGATCTGACTGAATGAGATCGACCGCTCTATCTTCTTGTTTTGTCGCATTTTCTTTCGATGAACCGGTGCCCACTTCATCGTAAAAAATGCTCTAGAGCCCGTTCTTGTTGATTAAAAAAAAGCGCCCGCAGGCGCCTTTTTGCTGTCAACTGCCGGGCATCACGGTGCTTTCGGCTTGTCCATGCCGGCGGATTTCAGCACGGCATCCGCATCCGGCCCGACGAGGTGGGCGAGAAACGCTTTTGCCGGCTCGCTGGCATTGGGGGCAAGACCGCCGGAATAGGTGGTGACGAGCTGGATTTCCTTCGGCAAGCCGCCGATCAGCGTCACGCCCTTGACGGGGAGGATCTCGCTGATCTGGTGGATCACGACTTCGGCTTCGCCTTTCGCGACCCGTTCCGCGACATAGCCACCGGCCTGAAGCCGGAGTTTGGGCTTGAGCGTCTCGGTGAGCCCCATCTTGTCGATCACCCCGGCGATATAGATGCCGCTGGTGCCTCCCGAGGCCGGGTCGACATAGGCAACCGTTTTCGCGTTGATCAACATCGCCTTGAAGGCGTCAACGGTCGAGATATCCGGCTGTGGCGCGCCTTCCTTCACCGCGATGCCGATCGAGGTCGAGGCGATATCGGCGCGGCTGCCGGTGGCGAGTTTGCCCTTGCCGATCAGCTGGTCGACGACGCCGCGGGTGGCAATCGCCACCTCGAAGGGCTCCCCGGCCTCGACGCGCCTGGCGACGCCGCCGGCGGTATCGGAGGTGATCACCAGGGTGTGGCCGGTTCTGGCGGCAAACCCATCCGCCAGCGCCTGAACGATCGCCTTGCTGGCCCCGGTCGAGAACACTTTGATTTCCGCCGCCTGAGCACCGGTTAGCAGCGCAGCAGCGGCAAAGCCTGCCAGAAGCATCGATCTCAGCATGGTGCCCTCCCGTGATAATTCAATATTTGACTATCTCGGGTGGATTGGTTCCACGTCAACGGGCGTTAGCGCAATCAGGCTTTTTAGAGGTCTCTGTACCTCTCCCGCAGCACGTTCTTTTGAACTTTGCCCATAGGGCTGCGCGGCGTCACGCCGTGTAAAGGTCCCTGTACCTCTCCCGCAGCACGTTCTTTTGAACTTTGCCCATGCTGTTGCGCGGGAGCTCGTCGACGATCAGCACGCGCTTGGGCTGCTTGAACTTGGCGAGCCGGGCTTCCAGCGCCTTGATGATCCCGGCTTCCGAAAGGCTCGCGCCCTTCGACGGCACGACGACGGCCGTCACGCCCTCGCCGAAATCCTTGTGCGGAATGCCGATCACCGCGCTTTCGTTGACGCCCGGCATGGCGTCGATCTCGCCTTCGATTTCCTTGGGGTAGACGTTGTAGCCGCCGGTGATGATGAGATCCTTGCCGCGCCCGACGATATGGACGTAGCCGCGGGCGTCGATCTTGCCGAGATCGCCGGTGATGAAGAACCCGTCGGGCCGGAATTCGGCGGCGGTCTTCTTCGGGTTCTGCCAGTAGCCCTTGAAGACGTTCGGGCCGCGCACCTCGATCATGCCGATCTCCTCCGGGCCGAGCGGGATGCCGGTTTCGGGGTCGGTGACGCGCAGATCGGTGCCGGCAAGCGGAAACCCGACCGTGCCGGCGATGCGTGAGCCCTTCTCGGCTCCCTCATAGGGGTTGGAGGTGTTCATGTTGGTTTCGGTCATGCCGTAGCGTTCGAGGATCGCATGCCCGGTTTTGGCCTGGAATTCGCGGTGCGTCTCGGCCAGCAGCGGCGCAGAGCCCGAGATGAAAAGCCGCATATGCGCGGTGGCGGCCTTCGTCAGGCGCGGGTGATCGACGAGGCGGACGTAGAAGGTCGGCACCCCCATCATCGAGGTCGCCCCGGGCATGCGGTTCAAAATGTCGTCGGCATCAAACTTGGCGAGGAAGATCATTGACGCGCCGGCGAACAGGATGACGTTGGTGGCCACGAACAGGCCATGCGTATGAAAAATTGGCAGCGCGTGCAGCAGCACATCTTCCCGCGTAAAACGCCAGGTCTCGACCAGAACCCGGGCGTTCGAGGCGAGATTCTCGTGGCTAAGCATCGCTCCCTTCGAACGGCCGGTGGTGCCGGAGGTATAGAGGATCGCCGCGAGATCATCCGGCCCGCGCGGCACATCGGCGAAAACGGCTGGCGCTGCCACCATTGTGTCGGCGAGCGTGCCGTCCCCCTTCGTCCCCAGCGTTTCCAGCCTTGCGCCGGCAGCCGCGGCGACCAGACGCAGCGCTTCGGCTTTTGGCGGATCGCAGACAAACACCCTTGGCTTGGCATCGCCCAGGAAATACTCAACCTCGGCCGGGGTATAGGCGTTGTTGAGCGGCAGGAAAATCGCCCCGGCACGCACGCAAGCGAGGTAGAGCATCAGGGCCTCGATGCTTTTTTCGACCTGTACCGCCACCCGGTCACCGGGCTGGACGCCGAGGCCGACGAGCGTATTCGCGAATTTCGCGGAAACCTCGAGCACATCCTGGTAGGCATAGGCGCGTCCGTCGCCAAGCGTGGCAAAGCGGGCGGTCGGGGCGGGCATCCGGGCACGGATCTGGTCGAAGAGATGGTTGGTCATCTGGGCTTTGTTCACGGTTACAGGATCGGTTGTCTAGCGTTTCGGGCTGCGCGCAAGGTTGAACTCGCGGGCCGCCGAGCCATTCCTGACGGCTTTTATCACCAGAGGCGAGGCAACAACCTCACCCTGGCTGACGAAACGCTCGTGGTTTTGCTCGATGGCCGGCAGATCATAGAGGTAATTGACCATCGCCGCATAGGAATCCCGCCAGCCCTTGGCCGAAAAATCCGCGAACAGGTTCAGCCGGTCGAGCCGCGCGCCGTTGCCGAGGTGAAAGCGCGCCACCGGATCGATGATCTTGCCCGAGGACGTCCGGGCTTCCAGAAAATACCGCGCCAGCAGCGGCGTCAGCACGCGCGCCGCGGCGTCGAGCCCGGCCGGGTCGGTGTCCTCGCCATCGAGGGTTTTGAGGATGATGCGGTCCTCGTCCGAGACGAAATCCGAGCCGGGATCGGCGGCTTCCTTTTCGACCCATTTGCGGAACGCGGGTACGGGTGAGAGCGTCACGAAGGTCGAAAGCCCCGGCAGCTCCCGCCGCAGCTCCTCCACCACCTGCTTGATCAGGAAGTTGCCGAACGAGATCCCCGCCAGCCCGCGCTGGCAATTCGAAATCGAATAGAACACCGCCGCCGCCGCCGCATCGGGGTTCAGAATGGCGCGCTGTTCGGCCAGAATCGGCTCGATCGCGGCCGGGGTATCCGCCGTGAGTGCGACCTCGACGAAGATCAGCGGTTCGTCGATCAGCGCCGGGTGAAAAAACGCGAAGCAGCGCCGGTCCGGTGGCTCGATGCGGCGGCGCAGATCGTCCCAGCTCTCGATGGCATGGACGGCCTCGTAGCGGATGATTTTTTCGAGGATATGCGCCGGGCTGGACCAGTCGATGCGTCTGAGCACGAGAAATCCCCGGTTGAACCACGACGAAAACAGATGGACAAAATCCGCATCGAGCGGTTCGAGCGCCGGGAATTTACCGAGGGCGTCGAGAAGGTCCTCGCGCATCCGCACCAGGCCGGTGGTATTGCCGGGGGCGAGGTTGATCCGGCGCAGCACTTCCTGGCGTGGTGGCTCGACGGCATCAAGCAGCGCCTGATGCGTCGCGTGGCCGGGGCTGGCGTCATAGGCGGCAAACGCCCGCCGGATCGCCACCGGGTCGGCGGCAAAGTCATCCGCCAGCGCCTGCAGGAAGGCGAGGCGACCCGCGTGCGGCAGGCCTTGATACCGGGCGATGATCTCGCGGGCGATGACGACGCCGGAGGCTTCCCCGCGCGCGGTCAGCAGCAGACGGGCGAGATCGGGGAGTGGCATACGGTCGAGGGTCTTGGCGGCGTCGCCGAGGCCGAGCGCCCGGTCGACGAGGCTGCGCCCCTGCGCGGCGATCGAATTCAGCAACTCGTTCAGAAAGCCGATATTCACCCCTCACGCCTCCCTTGTCACGCGCGCCGATCCTGCCTGCCCGTGGCCGGGCAGCGGCATAGGCGGGAGAGTTTGTCATGCGACACCTTGTGAATGGTCGATCTTGCATGCGTCGTCAATCATCTTGTATACATAGCGCACCATGGAGCATGCAAGCGCTGCCAACACCTCGCATCGTCTCCGGCTGGAGATCGAAAACGGCATCGTCGCCGGCCAGTTCCTGCCGGGCGAACGGCTGGACGAGGTCATGCTGGCGACGCGGTTTTCGGTCTCGCGCACGCCGATCCGCGAGGCGCTGCACCAGCTGGCAATGGCGGGGATGGTCGAGATCCGCCCGCGGCGCGGGGCCATCGTCGCCAGCCTGACGGCGGAGCGGCTCTACGAGATGTTCGAGGTGATGGCCGAACTGGAATCGATCTGCGGCCGGCTTGCGGCGCGGCGCATCTCCGAGGCGGAAACGGCGGCGCTTGTCGCGGCCCACGCCGCCTGCAAAGCCAACCTTGGCGATGCCGACGCTTATTATCAGGCCAACGCGGCCTTCCATCAGGCGATCTATGCCGCTTCCGGCAACCAGTTTCTCGCCGAACAGGCGCTGGCGCTGCAAAAGCGGCTGCAGCCGTATCGACGCCTCCAGCTGCGCGTCCGCAACCGGGTGCAAGCCTCGTTTTCGGAACACGAGCGAATCCTTCAGGCTATCCTGGCAGGGGATGGCGAGGGCGCCGCAGCCGCGCTGCGGTCGCATGTCCGGGTTCAGGGCGAACGGTTCAGTGATCTCGTCGCCAGCCTTGCGCAACTTGGCGCGGCGTGATCCAACTGAAAGCAGAAAGTGAATTTTGTATTATAAGCGCCTAAAGTGCTCTGCCTGGTGTCGAGGAACCGGAAAAACGGCAAGGGCAAAAAAGGTGGGCAAAAAAAGCAACGGCCAAGAAGGCAACGGCCACAAAAAAGGCCATCCGTAAAAAAACGAGGGAGATGAAACAATGATTAAAAACAGCACACTGCGCCACCTTTCCCGTCGCGCCATCGCGCTGGCCGGCGTTGCCGGCGCCGTCCTGGCTGTCGCCGGCGCACCGGCCGTGGCGCAGGCCTGGCCGAGCGCCAAGCCGATCACCTTTCTCAATCCGTTCCCGGCGGGCGGGGGGACCGATGCCTTTGCCCGCCCGCTCGCAGCCATTCTCGATACCCAGCTCAACCAGCGCATCCTCGTCGACAACCGCGGCGGGGCTGGCGGCACGGTCGGCGCGACAGCGGCGGCGAAGATGGCACCGGATGGCTACACCTTCTTCATCGGCGCGGCGCACCACGCCATCGCTCCGGCGATCTACCCCAAGCTCGAATACGATCTTGAAAAGGATTTTGTCCCGATCGCGGTGATCGCGATGCCGCCGCAGGTGATCTCGATGTCGCCGAAAGCCTTGCCGGAGATCAAAAACCTCGCGCAGTTCATCGCCTATGCGAAGGCCAATCCGGGCAAGGTCAATTTTGCCTCCTCCGGCAACGGCACGACGCACCACATGGCCGCCGAGCTCTTCAAGATCATGACCGGCACCAACCTCACGCATCTGCCGTATCGCGGGGCGGGACCGGCGATGCAGGATCTCGTGGCCGGGCATGTGCACGTGATGTTCGACGGGCTGGGCTCCTCGGCGCCGCAGATCCAGGGCAAGGAACTGATCGGGCTCGCGGTGGCCGCGGAAAAGCGCTCGGGGGCAGTGCCGGAGGTTCCGACCTCGGAAGAGGCCGGGGTGAAGGGCTACGTCGTCTCGACCTGGTACGCGGTCTGGGCGATCAAGGGCACGCCGCCGGAGATCGTCGAGCGCATGACGCAGGAAATCAAGAAGGCGCTGGCGACAGACCAGATCAAGCAGCATTGGGCCAAGAACGGCTCGGATGTGCCGAATATCTACGGCGCGGATTTCGCCAAGTTCGTGACCTCGGAAATCGCCCGCTGGGGCAAGGTCGTCAAGGACGCGAACATCAAGATGCAGTGAGCAAGATCTGGCAAGACAGTGACTGCTGGCAAAAGGAACGAAAGCGCTCGGGCATCCCGGGCGCTTTCTTCTTTCCGATGGTGATGGGGGGCAAGGCCTTTGCCCGCCCGGACCGATGCGCGACAACCTCTTGAAGCCGATCGGTCGAATTCAGGAATGGAGCCTCAAGCGCCGTAGGCCGCGCGGATAACGGCCTTTTTCCCCCGGAGGTGATCGCGCATCAACCGGCCGAGCGCCTCGCCGTCGCGGGCCCGCAGCAGTTCGACCATCCGGATGTGTTCATCCACCGCCCGCTTCCATTGCTCGGGGGTCTTGTGGGCGGTGTAGCGCATGCGCTGGATACGGCTTGAGATATTGCCGTAAATCCCGGCGAGGGTGGCGTTGTCCGCCGCGCTCATCAGCGCCTCGTGGATTTCGCGGTTGAGCGTGAAATAGCTCGTCTCGTCGGCGCGCTGATAGGCCTTCACCATCACGATGGTCTTGGCGTCGATCGCGTCGATTTCGGCTTCGGAGATGGTGCGGCAGGCGAGTTCGGCGGCGGTGGCTTCAAGCCCGGCGACGACCTCGATCATTTCCTCGATCTCGATCTGGCTGACGGAGCCGACGCGCGCGCCGCGGTTCGGCAGCAGTTCGAGCAACCCTTCGGTGGCCAGGAT
>CAZNAT010000102.1:3769-7879 GCA_964571245.1 uncultured Methylobacterium sp. | reverse complement strand
GCCGGATTCCAGCGCGGAGCGGATCAGGGCTGCCGCCTGCATCAGCCCATTCTGATCGATGCGGCAGCCGCGCGCTTCCGCGCCGCGATCCTCCGACAGGCCGATAACCGTTCCGGAGGCAAGGTCCTCAAGGCGCATGTCGCAGCGCGAGCGGTTTCGCCGCGTCAGATCGTGCTGGATGACGCCGGCGATCCGCAAGCCTCGCGCCTGAAGCTGCCGGACCACCGCTTCCAGAATGCGGTCGGGATAAGCCCCTTCCGGGTACGGCAGCGATGCGATCCGCCGAGGGGCTTCAGGGGGCATCGGAGTTTCCGGGTGCAGGGACATGGCGGCGCTCTTCAGGAGATCAGGGGGTGGGCCGAAAGGCGGCGCAGCGCGCCGGGTCGGTTTCGATGCGGGCAGCTTCGATGAGATCGAGGCAATAGGGGATGGCCGGGAAGACCGCCGCCAGACAGGTGCGGATAGAGGCCGGCTTGCCCGGCAAGGTCACGATCAGCGTTTTGCCACGGGTACCGGCGAGCTGGCGCGAGAGAATGGCGGTCGGAACCGTTTCGAAGCTGATGCGGCGCATCACCTCGCCAAAACCCGGCAATTCGCGGGTGATGACGCGCTGAACCGCTTCCGGCGTCAGGTCGCGCGGCGCTGGCCCGGTGCCGCCGGTGGTCAGGATGAGATCGCAGCCTTCGGTCTCCGCCAGTTCGATCAGCGTCGAGGAAACCGCCTCGATACCATCCGGGATCACCCGGATGACCGGCTCCCAGCGGGAGGTGATGATCTCATCGAGATAGGCATGGATGGCCGGGCCGCTCGCATCGGCGTAAAGCCCGGCGCTGGCGCGGTCGGAGATCGTCACGATGCCGATCCGCGCCGCGCGGCCCTGGCTGTTCCGGGGGTCTTCGACCGGCATTTCAAGGCCTCCCGGGCTTCAGTTCCAGCCCGGTGCAGCACTCCAGGCCCTGCGGCGGCTCGAAGGATGTCAACTCGGAAAACGCATCCATCGCGTGGCGGCGGACCATGCTCTCGGGCTCGACCGGGTCGATCACCCGCGCGTCGATGGTCGCCAGCGCATCACGTTCGGCGAGCGAGCCGATCGGCGTGCCGAGCGCGCGGATCAGCCCGTCATGAACCCCGTAGATCCAGCCATGGACATTCAGCGGAATGCCGCGCAACCAGGCCTGCTCGACGATGGGCGTGCTGGCGATCCGCCGGACCTGGAGTTCCACGTTGATTTCGCACATCCGGTTCAGCCGCCTGACCGGGTCGGGGATCTGATCGAGGAACGCCCGGTGCTTGCGGTACAGCATCACGATCGGCTGCAGCCAGTGATCCACGAGCGCCGATTTTTCGTCGCTGAGCGCCCGCTCGACCCCGCCGCACCCGTAGTGCCCGCAGACAATGATGTGCTTGATCTCGAGATGCTGGATCGCGAATTCCAAGACGGCAAGGATGTTCATGTCGCTGGTGTGGACGATATTGGCGATGTTGCGATGGACGAACACCTGACCGGGATCGAGCCCCAGGACGTCGTTGGCGGTGACGCGGCTGTCCGAGCAGCCGATCCAGAGGTAATCCGGCCGCTGCTGCTCGGCCATCCGCCGGAAATAATCGGGGTCGTCGCGGGTCTTGGCCTGAACCCAGGCTACGTTGCGATCGAAGAGGCGATCAAGCATCGCTTGTGTGGCGGGCGTTGTCATGGCGGAGCGAGCCCCCTCCGGGTTTTCATGGCGTTTCGAAGTTTCTCGATGTCGCTTTTCTTGAGGCGAACCCCCGCGATCACCATGATGACCCCGTTTTCAAACGCGAGGCTCTGGTGTTCCCGTTCGGCATATTCGGCCAGACGTTCGGAAAGTTCATGCGGGAGCCGGATCCGGTTTTTTCCGGCGAGCCGGTCGAACTGCGCGATGAGATCGTCGACGAACGGCGCTGTTCGGGCATGAAAGGCTTCGATTTCCTGCAGCGACTGCAAGAACTCCGGATCATCCGCGGACCGGCTGCGCAGGGCCGGGTAGAGCGAGAGGCGCTCATCCTCGAAGTGTCGCTTCAGGTCCTCCTTCAGGAAACGCGAGATGTCGCGGGCGCTCGCCCCGTCGATTTCCTCCTGCTGCGCGACGCGCCTGAGGTGGACGCACAGCGCCCGGTGCCGATCGTGATCGGCGACCAGATAGTCGAGCGGCCTCTCCAGCAGTTCCGGCGACAACGGCGGCATGGAAAAGGCGTCGGCCTCAGGGTTCGCCATGGCAGCCTCCCTGCCCTCCGCAGGTGCAGCTGTGCGGATGGGCGGCAGCAACCGGGGCTGCCAGCGCTTTCTCGTCCCGTGCGATCGACCATTCGACCATATGGCGCAAACACCCGGCGGCGGGCTCCGGCGAGCGCTCCAGCATGGTCATCACCGCCAGCCAGTCCTCGTCGCTCGCCCCCTGGCTGAACCGTGCGACCGAGCCCGAGGCATAGTCGGCAGGGTCTTCGCCATGTTGTTCCGCCATCTCCCGGATCCGCGTGAGAAGCACGAGATCGCCGATCCCTTCGAGCAACACCTCCGAGTAGGACGCGGTTTCCAGTTTCGCCAGAAGGGTTCCGAGCAGCATCGATGACCTCACGGGGTGCGGGGTTGGTCTTCGGGGGAAAAATCGACGCCGACGATCGTCGCCTGTTCCGCCAGAATGGAAACATACTGGTGCATGGCGCGGCGGCGCACCCTCTCGTCGAGATAGGCCGCGATCTGCTCGCGGACAAAATCGAACGGGATGATGTCGCCATCGACCTTCTGATCGAGCGTCACGACATGCAGGCCGTAGCGGGTCTCGACGAGCACCGCCCCCTGCCCCGGCTTCATCATCGCCAGCGCCTTTTCGAATTCCGGTACGGTCTGCCCCGGCCCGATCTGGCCGAGGTTGCCGCCGACCTTGGCGGAAGGACAGGCCGAATTCGCCAGCGCGAGACCGGCAAAGGCTTCCGGCGCCTCCGCCAGCACCGCCAGGATCCGTTCAGCCTCGGCGCGTGCCTTGTCCCGGGCGTCGAAATCTCCCGGTGCGGCGGCGATCAGGATATGCCGGGCCGCATAGAGCGGTGCCGAGCGAAACTTCGCCGCGTTCTGGGCGTAGTAGCGGCGGCAGGTATCCTCGTCGGCGGTAGGACAGACAACTTCCTGGTCGAGCAGCGCCCGCATCGCGGCTTCATCCGGGGTTTCGCGGCGGCCTTCCTCGTCCGCCATCGGCTCCGCGTCAAGCTTGAGGTTCGCCGCCTGCTGGCGCAGCAATTCGCGGATCACCAGCGCCCGCGCCGCCAGTTTCCAGGCCGCGATCGGGGTTTTGGCGGCGTGGTTCTGGGTTTCCCGCGCGATATCGCCGCGCGGGATGATGACGCCATTGACGCTGACGATCCTTGGCTGCGCTTCGCGCTTGGGGGCCTTCAATTCGCAGCCGGCAAGGACGGCGGGCTCGGGGGTGGCAGCTCCGATCATGGTCCTACTCCGCCGCTGAAAGGTTGCGGCGGGTGCGAACGACCTGATAGCCGCGCCGCCCGAGATACCAGATCGGCGCGGACCAGACGTGGACCAGCCGGGTGAACGGGAAGAGGAGGAAAATCGTCATCCCGAGAAAGAGATGCGCCTTGAAGATCGGGTTGACGTCCTTCACCTGCATCCAGGCATCGGGTTGCAACGTCAGCACGCCCTGCGCCCAGGTCATGAACTTGACCATCTCGTGCCCGTCGAGATGCCCGAGCGAAACCGGGATGGTGGCGAGGCCCAGCAGCAATTGCGCGAACAGGATCAGCAGGATCGCGGTATCCGAGAAGCTCGATGTCGCCCGGATGCGCGGGTCGAACAGCCGGCGATGGGTCAGCATCGCGATGCCGGCGAGGCACATCAGCCCCGCGAGACCACCGACGACGATCGCCATCAACTGCTTGAAGCCGTGGGAAATTCCCATGGCGTCAAAAATCCAGATCGGCGTCAGCAGCCCGACCAGATGGCCGAAGAAGATGACGAGAATGCCGACATGGAACAGGTTCGAGCCCATGCGAAGCTGCTTCTGGCGCAGCATCTGCGAGGAGCCGGTCTTCCAGGTGTATTGCTCGCGGTCGAAGCGGATGATCGAGCCGAGCAGGAAC
>CAZNAT010000102.1:0-3759 GCA_964571245.1 uncultured Methylobacterium sp. | reverse complement strand
ACGGTGAGGCAGAGGTAGGGATACCAGCCGAACAGGGCGTGATTGAGGTAGTTGGCCATGACAATGTCTCCCTTATCTCAGGCCCGGGGACCGGAATGGTGGATGGCGGTGCGCGGGCCGGCGCCCGGAACGGGCTCCAATCCGGGCGCAGGGCGATTAGCCTGGCGCAATTTGGCGCCAAGGCCTTCCTTGCCACAGGCCGAGGTCGCGCCGGGGCCAAAGAGCACCTCCTCTTCCTCCCAGGCGGCATCGAGTGCTTCGAGATCGTCCGGCTCGGGGTCCGGCTCGGCGCGCAGGGCTTCGAGCGCGGCCTTGTCCGGCTTGGCTTTGGACAATGTCAGCAGGGCCCGGAAAATCGCCTCATAAGGCGACTTGCGCTTGGCGAGGCGTTCGGCCAGCGCGGTCAGCACATGCGCGGGCTGGGCAATGAGATCGATCGCCTCCTGCGGCGGCCGCGTCGAGGCGTATTCGAGGAACAGCGGCAGGAAATCCGGCAGTTCTTCCGTCGTCGGCGTGAACCCGCCTTCCTCATAGACCTTAATCAGATCGACCATCGCCTGACCGCGATCCCGGCTCTCGCCGTGGACATGCTCGAAGAGATGCAGCGAGAGCGAACGCGTGCGGTCGAACATCAGGCCGAAGGCCTCCTGCCGGTCGAACAGGTCGCCGTCCCGAAGATAGGCGACGAGCGCGCCAAGCGCGGCGCGATCGGCTTTTGCGAGGAGCTTGTCGGCCTCGATCAGCGCAGCGATCTCGGGCATGGCCGCGATCAGCTCGGCGGAAGGATAGGTCAGAAGCGCGGAAAGCGCCTTGAGGGTCCGCATCACGCAATCTCCATCGGGGTTTTGGCCGGTTTGCCGGTGATGGTCTTGGCACCGAACAGGTTGGTTTCACCGGAGGAGCAGCCGTTGCCGAACGAGATGCCGCAGCCCCCGCGCAGCTCATAGGCATCCTCGGTGGTCTCGCGATGCGTCGTCGGGATGACGAAACGATCCTCGTAGTTGGCGATCGCCATGTAGCGATACATCTCCTCGATCTGGAGACCGGTGAGCCCGACCTTGTTGGCCACGACCTCGTCGATGACGCCATCGACGGTCTTGGCGCGCATATAGGCCCGCATCGCCAGCATGCGTTCGAGCCCGGTCGCGACCGGCTTCTCGTCGCCCGCCGTCAGCAGGTTGGCGAGATAGCGCAGCGGAATGCGCAGGGACTTCACATCCGGCATCGCGCCGTCGATCCCCATCTTGCCCGCTTCCGCAGCGGCGGTGATCGGCGACAGCGGCGGCACGTACCAGACCATCGGCAGGGTGCGGTATTCGGGGTGGAGCGGGAAGGCGATCTTCCATTCCATCGCCATCTTCCAGACCGGCGATTGCCGCGCCGCTTCCAGCCAGGCTTCCGGCACGCCATCTTTGCGCGCCTGCGCGATCACCTTCGGATCGTTCGGATCCTTGAAGACCTTGAGCTGGGCGGCGTAGAGATCCTTGTCATCCGGGGCGGAGGCCGCGTTCTCGATCTCGTCGGCATCATAGAGCATGACGCCGAGGTAGCGGATGCGACCGACGCAGGTTTCCGAGCACACCGTCGGCTGGCCCACTTCCAGGCGCGGATAGCACAGGATGCACTTCTCGCTCTTTCCGGTGGACCAGTTGTAGTAGATCTTCTTGTAGGGGCAGCCGGAGACGCACATCCGCCAGCCCCGGCATTTGTCCTGATCGATCAGGACGATGCCGTCCTCCTCGCGCTTGTAGATCGCGCCCGAGGGGCAGGAGGCGACGCAGGCCGGGTTGAGGCAATGCTCGCACAGCCTCGGCAGATACATCATGAAGGTGTTTTCGAACTGGCCGTACATCTCCTTCTGGACGCCTTCGAAATTGGCGTCCTTCGAGCGCTTGGCAAATTCGCCACCCAAGATTTCTTCCCAGTTCGGCCCCCATTCGATCTTTTCCATCCGCTGGCCGGTGATCAGCGACCGCGGCCGCGCGGTGGGGAAGGCTTCGAGTTCGGGCGCCTTCTGCAGGTGCTCGTAATCGAAGGTGAAGGGCTCGTAGTAATCGTCGATTTCCGGCAGATCGGGGTTGGCGAAGATATTCGCCAGCACCCGCCATTTCGAGCCGATGCGCGGCTCGATGCGGCCATTCGCCTTACGCTTCCAGCCACCCTTCCACTTGGTCTGGTTTTCCCAGTCCTTGGGGTAGCCGATGCCGGGCTTGGTCTCGACGTTGTTGAACCAGGCGTATTCCATCCCTTCGCGGTTGGTCCAGACGTTCTTGCAGGTGACCGAGCAGGTGTGGCAGCCGATGCACTTGTCGAGGTTCAGGACCATCGCAATCTGAGCACGAATTTTCATGGTTTTTCTCCTTACTCGGCTGCGGTCGCGGAAGCGAAGGCGGTGGAGCCCAAGACCGGCTTGGCGTCCTTGGCGGGGCGCTCGAGCCAATCAACGGTCTTCACTTTGCGGATGATCACGAATTCATCGCGGTTGGTGCCGATCGTGCCGTAGTAGTTGAAGCCATAGGCAAGCTGGGCATAGCCGCCGATCATATGCGTCGGCTTGGGGATCGCGCGGGTCACCGAATTATGGATGCCGCCGCGGTTGCCGGTCATCTCCGAGCCCGGCACGTTCACGATCTTCTCCTGCGCGTGGTACATGAAGAGGGTGCCCTCCTTCATGCGTTGCGAGACCACCGCGCGGGCGACGAGCGCGCCGTTCGAGTTGTAGGCCTCCACCCAGTCGTTATCGACGATGCCGGCCTTGGCCGCGTCGGTCTCCGAGAGCCAGACGATCGGCCCGCCGCGCGAGAGCGTGAGCATCATCAGGTTGTCGGTATAGGTCGAGTGGATGCCCCACTTCTGGTGCGGGGTGATGAAGTTCAGCACGATCTGCTTCTCGCCGTTCGGCTTGAGATCGATCACCGGCTTGATGGTCTTCAGGTCCATCGGCGGGCGATAGACGCAGAAGCCCTCGCCGAAGGCGCGCATCCACAGGTGGTCCTGATAGAGCTGCTGGCGCCCCGTCAGCGTGCGCCATGGAATGCGCTCGTGCACGTTGGTGTAGCCGGCGTTGTAGCAGACCTTCTCGCTCTCGAGCCCCGACCAGGTCGGCGCCGAGATGATCTTGCGCGGCTGGGCCACCACATCGCGGAAGCGGATCTTCTCGTCCTCCTTCGGCAGCGCGAGATGGGCGTGCTCGCGCCCGGTGGTCTTTTCGAGCGAGCGCCAGGACTTGACCGCGACCTCGCCGTTGGTTTCCGGCGCCATCATCAGGATGACCTCGGTCGCGTCGATATCGGTGACGATCTTCGCCATGCCCTTGGTCGGGCCGGAGGTATGCACGCCGTTGAGGGCCTGCAGATGCTCGACCTCATGCGCGGTATTCCAGGCGATGCCCTTGATGGCGTTGCCGACCTTCTCCATCAGCGGGCCGAGGGAGGTGAAGCGCGCATAGGTATTGGGGTAGTCGCGCTCGACGACCGTCACCGTCGGCATGGTCTTGCCGGGGATCGGCTCGCATTCGCCTTTCTTCCAGTCCTTCGGATCGAAGGCCTGCGCGATCTCGTTCGGGCTGTCGTGCATGATCGGGTTGAGCACGACGTCCTTCTCGACGCCGAGCACTTCGGGCGCCACCGCCGAGAATGATTTGGCGAGCCCCTTGTAGATCTCCCAGTCCGAACGCGATTCCCAGGCCGGGTCCACCGCTGCGGTCAGCGGGTGGATGAAGGGATGCATGTCGGAGGTGTTGAGATCGTTCTTCTCGTA
>CAZNAT010000101.1:0-7913 GCA_964571245.1 uncultured Methylobacterium sp. | reverse complement strand
AGAGCCCGTCGATCTGATCGACATCGGGCTTCTGCATCATCTCGAGGAACTGGCGCGCATAGGCCGAAAGGCTCTCGACGTAGCGGCGCTGGCCTTCGGCATAGATCGTATCGAAGGCAAGGCTCGATTTGCCGGAGCCGGACAATCCGGTGAACACGACGAGCTTGTCGCGCGGGATGACGAGATCGACGTTCTTGAGGTTGTGCTCGCGCGCGCCACGCACCGAGAGCACCCGCTCGCCGGGAAACCGCAGGGCTGCATCGTCAAAAAGGCGCTCGATAGGAGCCCCGTCATCCTGAGGGGCCGATTTGGTCTTGGGCATGGCGATCCGGTTTCCGGAAATTCCGGCAAGGACAAAAGGGTTGGGCATGATCTAGGGTCTGGACCTATTCATTTCGATGAAACGGCATGATTTTGATGGATGGAATGGCAGGAGAACCGCGAAATGCGGGCTTGCTGCCCGGTTGAGCGTTTCGACACACCAGTTCGCCATCAAAATCATGTCCTTCGGATTGGATGAAAATGCACGATCTTCATGTCGCAAACCTTTGAAAACCAGGCGGTTTCCTACAGGCTTGCTCCTCAATCTCGTGCATTTTGATCCAACCGCCTTCCTCGAAATAAATAGGTCCAGACCCTAGGCCAGCACGGCCCGAGCTTCAATCGCACCGCAGCCAACTAATGCATCGAATCGCAGTTTTGGCTCAAGAAAAGGCTTGCACGGATCATCGGGAATGTCTAGAACATAACAAGAACAGGCATCGGAATCCTGACGCTTTCTGACAGGACCTCCGGTGTTATGACCAGTTTTCAAGGCTTCCGAGCTTGCCAGGCAGGACGTGAGGTTTTTGGCCGCCAACCACCGGAGCCTTGATCAGGAGGCGCCGACGGGTGCCCAGAAACAGGCCGGCTTGCCGGGAACGGAGATCATCTTGCCCTTGCCGTCCTCGTAGCGGCAGACATGGTACTTGTTATCGGGCGATACCCGCGCCTCGCGAAACCCGATGAAGGTACCGTCCTCCAGTGCCCAGCCGCCCGGCAGGGTGCGGACATTCTCCACCGCGACCGGATAGCAATCCCGGTCGGAGCAGCATTCGTAGGGGTAAAAGCTATGCGCGAGCGCAGCGCCCGGCAACGCAACAACGGCGACGACCATGCGTTTCATCGATCTCTCCTCGCAATCCGACGCACAAAAACAGGCGTGGACGCGGCTAGCGCCGCGCCGTCAAAACGGAATTCATCTGCTCAGAAGATATAGGCTGGGTCTGTCGGGCCAGATTCTCGGACAGGACTCACCGCCACCTCAGCACGATAAGGCCGTTTTGGTTAATTTTGCGTTACGAGGGCGATCAGGGATCGCAGGACCAGCTGTGGACAAAGGCCTGGCCATCTGTCCGCGGCGGCCAACCCGCATTAAGGTGCGCCGCTTGGCCGCATCCACGCGCGCCGTTTGGACGCACCCCCGGGCCCGGCGCCCGGCGCTTGCGATAGACGATCGAGACAGAGCGAAGGCGAAGGAAGAGACATGGCAGGCAGCGTCAACAAGGTCATTCTGGTCGGCAATCTCGGGCGCGACCCGGAGGTCAAGCGGATGCCATCGGGCGATCCCATCGTCACGCTCAATCTGGCGACCTCGGAAAGCTGGCGCGACAAGCAATCCGGCGAGCGCAAGGAAAAGACCGAGTGGCACCGGGTGGTGATTTTCAACGAAAACCTCGCCAAGGTCGCCGAGCAATATCTGAAAAAGGGCTCGAAGATTTATGTCGAGGGCCAGCTCCAGACCCGCGAGTATCAGGATAAGGACGGCCAGAAAAAATATTCCACGGAAGTGGTGTTGCAGCGTTTTCGCGGCGAACTCACGATCCTCGACGGGCGCGATAGCGGCGGCGGGCGCGGCGAAGTCGAGGACGGCTCCAGCGGCTTCGGCGGTGGCGGGCGCAGCAGCAGCCCGGGCGCGGTATCCGATCGCCGCCCGGCGGCAGGCGGCGGACGCGGCGCGGACATCGACGACGATATCCCGTTCTGAGGCGCTTTCCACCCGCATGGAATCCGCCGGCGAAGGGCGGGCCGAAAAACCAGCGCGCGATCTGCTCGTCCGATCGCCCTGCGTCGCCGCATACGAAAAACCGCCCGGGAAAGCCGGGCGGTTTTTTGTTTCCAGCCGGGTTTCCCGGCAGGCCTTCGCCGCGCGGTCGTCCCCGCCGGGCACACCACGCGACGGGGTAAAAAGATCGCTGGTTACGACCCCGAACCCGCGCGCGGCGTGACGATGGCGCCGCGCTTTTCAAGGCTGTATTCGAGCATCGAGCCATCGTAGAGCTTCACGCCCTTCTGGCCGAGGATCTCGCTCATCACGAACCAGTCGGTCGCGCCCCAGTGGCCGGTGTTGCAATAGGCGATGGCGGTATCGGCCTTGGCTGCCGCGCCGAATTCCTTCGCCAGGCTGGCGCGATCGCGCAGCTTGAAGTCCGGGCCGATCGCCCGTGCGTGCGGGATGTTCACCGCGCCCGGGATATGGCCAAAGCCGGCGACGGCCTTGTGCTTTTCCAGCCCGGAAAAGAAGCTCTCGGGGCGGCTGTCGATCAGAATCGCGCCGTTTTTCTCAGCCGCCAGCACCTCGTCGAGCGAGGCGCGCAGTTCCGGCACCAGCCGAGCCTCGTAGATCGACGGGGCGGGTAGGGACGCGCCCGTTTCGATCCGGCGGGCCTTGTTGGCGCTCCAGGCGCGATAGCCGCCGTCGAGAATGGCGATCGAGGCGTGCCCCATCGCCTTGAAACTCCAGTAAACCCGCGCCGCCGCGCCAAAACTGCTGGCATCGCTGCCTTCGTGAACGATGACGACATCGCTTTCCGGCGCGATCCCGAGATCACCGGCCAGCGCCTCGAACTGCGCCGGCTCGGGCAAATAGACCGAGGTCTTCTCGCGCGGCAGCCGCCAGCTGGCATGGGCATAATCGGCATGGACCGAGCCCGGAACATGCCCGGCCTGAAACAGCGCGCGACCGTTCTCGCGGGTTTCCCCGGAGCGGATATCGACGACAACCAGCGATTTTTCGCCCAGACGCGCGTTGAGGCCGGCGGCATCGATGAGCCCGCGCAGCGGTTCGCCCGCGAAGGCAGGCAATGCCGCGACCGCCAGAACGGCGGCGAGGGGGGCGAGACGGAAAAGGCGGAAACCGGAGAGCTGGAACATGCTGCCTCGTTACGGGATATTCGGATGGGGTATTCTGAGGATATTCCGGCCTCATCCGGCCGACCCATCGCTGTCACAAAAAATAGAAAAATATTCTGAGATTGACAATGACGCTGGATCTATTAGGGAAATAATTCTGTTTTTTTATGCGTCAGCAGCGTAGGCTCATTGAGACAGCGGCGGGAACAAAAAATGGATTCTTTCGATCGCTCGATCCTCGCGCTGATTCAGAACGATGGCTCGCTGCCGCTGAACGAAATCGCCGCGCGAGTCGGGCTTTCGCCAACCCCGTGCTGGAACCGAATCCGCAAGATGGAGGAAAGCGGGGTCATCACCAAACGCGTGGCCTTGCTCGACGCGGCGCAGCTGGCACTGGGGATCACGATTTTCGTCTCGATCGAAACCTCGGACCATTCCGAGGGCTGGCTCGCCCGCTTCGCCGATGCGGTGCGCGAGATGCCGGAGGTGGTGGATGTCTACCGGATGTCCGGCGATGTCGATTACATGATGCGGGTGGTGGTGCCGGGCATCGACGCTTATGATGATTTCTATCGCCGCCTGATCAAGGCGGTGCCGCTGAAAAACGTCACCTCACGCTTCGCGATGGAGAAGATCAAGGCGACGACGGCGTTGCCGCTGGAGCACTCGCCGGTGTTCAAAGCGCGGAAGAAGGCGCTGGGCGTATGAATTTGGAATACGCAACAGCACCGCCGGGCAAGCGCGCCGGACAGCGGGCTTGATGCATCACCCTATCAATTGCAATTGGCAGCGCGGAGATCTCCATTTTTGGGCGCCGCTGCGCCAGAGCGATGGTTCCTTCGGCTCGGCACCCCCCAATAGATGCTGCACCGGCAGCGCGAGACCCGTGTCGATATCGGTCGGCGAAGGGGCTAGCGGCGCTGCCATATCATCTCGGGCTGCCGACCGAAATCATTGACCTTCTCGATTTTTGTCATTCCGTCAGGCAGAAAATAGGCCCTGAGCACATTGCCGTAGTCGGCCCGGAAGGTGATGACACGCGAATAGATCCACAGGCTGCGCTGATCGCGGGGATCGGAGATCAAGCGCCCCGAAATGGAATAGCCCGAGCTTGTCGTAAAGCTGACCTGCGTGAGACCGGGACCGGAGAACGTGATGGCGCTGCCATCCTTAAACCGTGTCGAACTGCCGGGTGGAAGTTTTTGCGGTGCCGGCCGCGGCGCGGTCACCAGGCCCGGTCCACCGCCGCCTTCGCCACCGCCTTCACTGGCGGCTGGCGTGGCAAACAGGGCTACGATAACAAAAGCACCGAGAAAAACATTTACTGTCTTCATGGATGTCCCCCTGCTTTTGCGGAACAATCTGATGCGAAATTGTCGAGGGTGGCAAATTCCCCCTGAAACAATAGACACATGAATGAAGAAAGATATCGCCGAACCGGCGGGGAATTGTAAAATATCAGCGATCAAGCCATCCTATTCCGGCGTTAACCGCGCAGCTCATGCGCTCCCCAAATATCCTCCTCCGTCCAGCCGAGCGCGGCGAAATCGACCGCGCGCAACGAAGCTTCGCCGATTGAAAAGAACTCGTCAAGCTGCGGCGGCTTGACATTGGTCCCCGCCAGCATCGCATGAACCTGCCCGCGATGGTGGATCTGGTGCTGGAAGAGGTGGAGCAGCAGCCGATCCCTCCGCTCGCGCTGCACGCGGGTGCGCCGGTCGATGCGGACGATGTCGTCAAGGGCCGCCTCGGTCAACCCGTCGCAATGCGCCACCAGCCGCACATCGATCGCGCGCTGCTCGCGCGCGAGATCCGCCAGCAGCGGGCAGGGAAGGTCCTGCGCGAAGGCGTCGAGCCCGAGCGTGCCGCCTTCCAACGCGTCGACATAGAACCAATCGACGGTCAGCGTGTGATTGAGCGTCAGCGCGATCGAGGGAAAGAAACTGGTTCGCGCCGCCAGGAACTCGTCCTGCGTGAGCCCGGCGCAAGCCTTGAGCAGCCGGAAGTTCGCCCAGGCGTTGTTATGTGCCATCGCGCGGAAAGTGGTGACAAGTGAAGCCCCCATGGCAGCCTCCGCCCTATGTTGCTTCAGATTTTCGGCAGCGCGGCAATCGCCCGGATGCCGTCGATCACGAATTGCACCGCGAGCGCGGCGAGAATAACGCCCAGCAACCGCGTCAGCACGAGATTGCCGGTGATACCGAGCAGTTTTGACATCCGTTCCGCCACCAGAAACACCAGGAAACAGGCGATCGCGACCAGCGCGATCACCACCACGAGCGCGCCGAGCTTGAGCGTGTTGCCGCCGGCATTGCCGGCGAGCAGCATGGTCGCGGTAATCGTGCCGGGGCCGGCCATCAGCGGGATCGCCAGCGGGAAAGCCGCGACGTTGCGGATATGATCCTCGTCGATCGCGGTGCGGGCCACGTTGGTCTTGCGCCGCCCGCGCAACTCGAAAATCATCTCGAAGGCGATCCAGAACAACAGCAGCCCGCCGGCGATGCGAAACGCCGGAAAGCCGATGCCGAGCGCGCTGAGCAGGGACTGGCCGAAGACGGCGAACCCCGCCATCACCCCGGTCATGATCAGCGTCGCGCGCAGGGCCACCGAACGGCGTTCGAGGGCGTTCATGCCCAGCGTCAGGCTGAGAAAGATCGGCGCCAGCCCGGGCGGATCGACCGTCACCATCAGCGTCGTCAGTGCCGAGAGGAAAAATTCGACGATGACGGGAGGAAAAAACATGATCTCGCCTTTGCTCCGGCTTGTCGTCGCGGATGAATTATGTAAGAGAGACTAACATTCCGTGCGTGCCCCGCTTCGGCCTGCCACGGAGTTCGGCCTGCCACGGAGTTCGGCCTGCCACGGAGAACGCCGTTGACGCTTGCTCCTTTTTACGCGGCCTCGCTCTTTATCAAAGTACATATTTCCGCCGCGCTCCTCGTTGCCGCCCTGACCCCGCTGCAATTCTGGGGATTTCGCAAAGGCAGCACCGCGCACCGTACGGTTGGCTACCTATGGCTCGGCGCGATGCTGGTGGTGTCGCTGTCGTCGTTTTTCATCCGCTCGATCTTTCCGGTGAGCATCGCCGGCTTCGGCCCGATCCACCTGTTGTCGGTGCTGGCGCTGTATTCGATCTTCACCGCGATCCGCTATGCCCGGGCGCAGAACATCACCGGCCACCGCAAGACCCTGACCTTCCTGGCGATCAGTTTCTGGATCGCGGGGGCCCTCACCTTTGCGCCGGAGGGGCGCATCATGGCGTGGATCGCAGCGGGATAACCGGGCTGCGGTAACCGGACGCTGCATGGGACTTATCCCCATCGGACATTCGCTTCCCGCCCCGGAATAGCCTAGAAACAATCGTTGAAGAATCGCGCGTGGCGATATGCCGCGCCTTTCCACCTATGGCTTAACCAGGGTCCATCCTTGTCCGACGATAAAAACCACGAAAAACCGACCGGCCCCGCTTCGGGTGACGGTTCCGAAATCCGCCCGATCTCGCTCACCGAGGAGATGAAGCGTTCCTATCTCGATTACGCGATGAGCGTGATCGTGGCGCGCGCCCTGCCGGACGTGCGGGACGGCTTGAAGCCCGTGCACCGCCGCATCCTGTTTTCGATGCACGAGAACAGCTACACGCCGGACAAGCCCTATCGCAAATCGGCGCGCGTCGTCGGCGACGTGATCGGTAAATACCATCCGCACGGCGATCAATCGATCTATGATGCCATGGTCCGCATGGCGCAGGAATTCTCGATGAGCCTGATGCTCATCGACGGCCAGGGCAACTTCGGCTCGGTCGACGGCGATCCGCCGGCGGCGATGCGCTACACCGAGGCGCGGCTGTCCAAGGCGGCGATGAACCTGCTGGTCGATCTCGACGAGGATACGGTCGATTTCCAGCCGAACTACGACGGTTCCGAGCACGAACCCAAGGTCATGCCGGCGCGGTTCCCGAACCTCTTGGTCAATGGCGCCGGCGGCATCGCCGTCGGCATGGCGACCAACATCCCCCCGCACAACCTCGGCGAAGTGATCGACGGCGCGCTCGCGGTGATGGCGAACCCGGACATTGAGATCGCCGATCTCAACGAGATCATCAAGGGCCCGGATTTTCCGACCGGGGCGATGATCCTGGGCCGTGGCGGCATCCGCTCGGCGTATCACACCGGGCGCGGCTCGATCATCATGCGGGCGAAAGCCTCGATCGAGGAAATCCGCAAGGATCGCGAAGCCATCATCGTCCACGAGATCCCGTATCAGGTGAACAAGGCCACGCTGATCGAGAAAATCGCCGATCTGGTGCGCGAGAAGCGGCTTGAAGGCATTTCGGACCTGCGCGACGAAAGCGACCGCGACGGCATGCGGATCGTGATCGAGCTGAAGCGCGATGCGATCGCCGATGTCGTGCTCAACCAGCTCTATCGCTACACCCAGCTCCAGTCGAGCTTCGGCGCCAATATGGTCGCGCTCAACGGCGGCCGCCCCGAGCTGATGAACCTCAAGGACATGCTGGTCGCCTTCATCGCGTTCCGCGAGGAGGTCATCAGCCGCCGGACGAAATTCCGCCTCAACAAGGCGCGCGACCGGGCGCATGTCTTGGTCGGCCTCGCCATCGCGGTGGCGAATATCGACGAGGTCATCGCCACGATCCGCTCCTCGCCCGATGCGCCGACCGCGTGCGAGCTGCTGATGCGGCGCGACTGGCCTGCGCTGGATGCCGCCTCGCTGATCTCGCGGAT
>CAZNAT010000100.1:0-7952 GCA_964571245.1 uncultured Methylobacterium sp. | reverse complement strand
TGTCGGCGATCAAGGGCGTTGGCGCCGAAGCCGCGCGTTCGATTGTTCTCGCGCGCGGCGACAAGCCCTACATCTCGGTGACGGATTTCGCGCGCCGCATTGACCCGCGGCAGATCAACAAGCGAACGCTGGAACAACTGATTGGGGCGGGCGCGCTCGATTGTCTGGATATCAATCGCGGGCGGTTGATCGCCGGGCTCGAGGCCATCCTTGCCGAGGCCAACGCCCATGGCGCGGAAGTCGCCAGTGGCCAGGCCGGGCTTTTCGGCGACGGCGCGGGGGGCACGCTGGTTTTGCCGGAGGCGCAGCCGCTGACGCTGCCGGAACGGTTGCGGCGCGAGCACGCAGCGGCCGGGTTTTTCCTGAGCGGGCATCCGCTCGACCAGTTCTCGACCCTGCTCGACCGGGCTTCGCTGAGTGATTTTTCGGCCTTCCAGCGCGCGGTTCGCAGCGGGGCCTCGCATGCCCGACTTGCGGCGATTTTGCTGGATATCGACGTCAAGCGCACGCGGAATGGCAACAAGATCGCGATCCTCTCGCTTTCGGATCGCACCGGGCAGTTCGAGGCCATGCTGTTCTCGGAGATGATGGCCCAGAAACGAGCCTTGCTGGAGCCGGGCACCCCGCTTTTTCTCACCCTCGCCGGATCGATCGATGGCGAGGATCTGCGGATTCGCATTCTGGACATGGAGGCGCTCGACAAGGCGTTGGCGCGCACGCAGCGTGGCATTCGGATCTTCGTCTCCGAACATTCGGTTGCCGGCGGGCGCGGGCATGGCGAGACGCCGATCGCCGGCCTCGACAAGGTTCTCCGGCGCGGCGGGGAGGGCGAACTCTCGATGACCGTGATGATGTCGGATGGCGGCGAGGTCGATCTGAGGTTGCCCGGGCGTTTCGATCTCGGGGCGCTGCAGATGAGCGCGCTTGCCAGCGTGCCCGGTATTCTCGATGTGAAACCCTATTGACGGGCATGCCCCTCGGAGGTTGCGGGTATTCTTTCCGGGGCTGGGGGCTGCTTTTTCCGCGGCGGGACGTGCTTTGCCCGGGTTGAGACTTGCTTTTTGGCGGCTGATGGATTAGGCGCGCTTTATTCCTCACGCAGGGTTTCGATTTCGATCGATCCGGTGTCGCCGGTTGGCGGCGACTCGTCCCTGCGGCGGCCTAACCGGAGAACGACGATGGCACTTCCTGATTTCTCGATGCGACAGCTTCTCGAAGCTGGCGCGCATTTCGGCCACCAATCCCACCGCTGGAACCCCAAGATGGCGCCGTTCATCTTCGGCACCCGCAACAACATCCACATCATCGACCTCGCCCAGACCGTGCCGCTGCTCTATCGTGCGCTCGAGGCGATTTCGGATACCGTTGCCCGTGGCGGGCGCATCCTGCTGGTTGGCACCAAGCGCCAGGCGCAGGACCCGATCGCGGCGGCGGCCAAGTCCTCGGCGCAGTACTACGTCAATTCGCGCTGGCTCGGCGGCATGCTGACCAACTGGAAGACGATCTCGAACTCGATTTCGCGCTTGCGCAAGGTTGACGAGATCCTCGCTGCCGGCGCGCAGGGCCTGACCAAGAAAGAGCGGCTGATGCTCACCCGCGAGCAGGAAAAGCTCACCCGGGCGCTCGGCGGCATCAAGGACATGGGTGGTACGCCCGATCTTCTGTTCGTGATCGACACCAACAAGGAAGCCCTCGCGATCCAGGAGGCGAACCGCCTCAACATCCCGGTGGTGGCGATTGTCGATACCAATTCCAACCCGGATGGCGTGACCTTCCCGATCCCGGCGAATGACGATGCCGGCCGTGCGCTCGCGCTCTACTGCGATCTTGTTGCCCGTTCCGCGATCGACGGCATTTCGCGTGGCCAGTCCTCGCTCGGCATCGACATCGGCGCGGCCTCGGCACCGATTGCCGAAGACCTGCCGGTCGTCGCCGCGGCCACCGAAGGCTTCGTCAAGCTCACGGCCCCGCAGGGCGCGCCGGACGATCTGTCGAAGCTCGGCGGCGTCGGCCCGCAGCTCGGGACCAAGCTCAACGAATACGGGATCTTCCACTTCTGGCAGCTCGCCGCGATGTCGGATGCCGATGTTGCCGCGCTCGATGCCGAGCTGAAGCTCAACGGTCGTGCCACCCGCGAAGGTTGGCTCGAAACCGCCCGTACGCTGGCGGCCTGATCCGCCGGACGGCATTTCCGGCGCAAGCCGGAAGCCAGGCCGCGGGCCAAGCTGCGGACCATGAATCATCGAGGCCGCAGCCACGGGGTTGCGGCTTCTTGCTGAGCATTTGTTTTTAAGGAAAGGGATCGGCCATGGCGGCGATTACCGCAAGTATGGTGAGTGAACTGCGTCAGTCCACCGGCGCGGGCATGATGGATTGCAAGGCGGCGCTCGTGGAGAGTGCCGGCAACATGGAGGCCGCGGTCGACTGGCTGCGCACCAAGGGCCTCGCGAAAGCGGCCAAGAAGTCCGGCCGCGTGGCGGCGGAGGGGCTCGTCGGCATCGCGGCTGCGGGCACCAGGGGCGTGGTTGTCGAGGTCAATTCCGAGACCGATTTCGTCGCCCGCAACGAGCAGTTCCAGAAACTCGTGCGCGATATCGCGGCGGTTGCCGGTTCGGGCAAGGCCGATGTCGAGGCGCTCAAGACCGCCGCTTATCCGGGTGGCGGCACGGTGCAGGAAGCGATTGCCAATGCGGTCGCGACTGTCGGCGAGAACATGACGCTGCGCCGCGTGGCGTCGCTGTCGGTCGGCAGCGGGGTTGTGGCCTCCTACCTCCACAATTCGGTGGGCGAGGGCCTCGGCAAGATCGGCGTGCTGGTGGCGCTCGAATCGACCGGCGCGACCGATGCGCTGAATGCGATCGGCCGTCAGGTCGCGATGCATATCGCGGCCACGAACCCGCAGGGCCTCGATGCGACCACGATCAGCGCCGAGGTTGTTGCGCGCGAGCGCGCGGTGCTGGCCGAAAAGGCGAAGGCCTCGGGCAAGCCGGACAATGTCGTCGAGAAGATCGTTGAATCCGGCCTCAAGACCTACTTCAAGGAAGTCTGCCTGGTGGATCAGCCGTTCGTGCATGACGGTTCCAAGACCGTGGCCCAGGCGGTGAAGGAAGCCGAAAAGGCGGCCGGCGCCCCGATCGTGCTGGCGGGCTATGTCCGTTTCGCGCTTGGCGAGGGCATCGAGAAGGAAACCTCCGATTTCGCGGCGGAAGTCGCGGCGGCGGCGGGCGGCAACGGCTGAAGCCGGCGGCATGAGGAGAGACGATCAAGGCGGCGCAAGCCGCCTTTTTCGTGACACCTGCTTGCTTGCCTCGTTTTTTGCCGGCTTTCCTGTTGGAAGTTGCCTGCGCGCGGTTTCCTGCGGCCGGGAATGGCGATAGAAGCGGGAACGCAATTTTTTCGGTGCGGCCTTTTCGGTGCTTGTCAAAGCCCCGCCTGTTGTCGCGCGCCCCCGGAGTTGAGGAGAGACCATGGTCACCGACGGCAGACAGCGGGGCGGCGTCCCCATTTTCAAGCGCGCGCTGGTCAAGCTTTCCGGCGAGGCGCTGCTGGGGAGCGAGGCCTTCGGCATTCACCAGCCGACGGTGAAGCAGATCGCCGAGGATCTGATCGAGGCGATCGAGCTTGGCGTTGAAATCGCCGTGGTGGTGGGCGGCGGCAACATCTTCCGCGGCGCCCAGATGCACGGCATGGGCCTCTCGCGCCCGGCCGCCGATTCGATGGGCATGCTCGGCACGGTGATGAACGTCATCGCGCTCGAAGCGCAGCTGACCGCACTCGGCCAGCCGGCCCGGGCGATGTCCGGCGTCGCGATGCCCTCGGTGGTGGAAACCTACACCCGCCAGCAGGCGCAGGATCACCTCTCCAAGGGGCGCATCGTGCTGCTCGCGGGCGGCACCGGCAACCCGTTCTTCACCACCGATACCGGCGGCGCGCTGCGGGCGGCCGAGCTTGAATGCGATGTGCTGCTCAAGGCGACCCAGGTCGATGGCGTCTATACCGCCGATCCGCGCAAGGACCCGACGGCGACGCGCTACGACAAGGTGACCTTCGACGAGGTGATCCGGCGCGATCTGAAGGTGATGGATACCGCCGCATTCGCGTTGGCGCGGGACGCCAAGCTGCCGATCGCGGTATTTTCGATCCAGGAGCGCGGCTCGATTGCCGCCGTGCTGCGCGGCGAGGGGCGTTCGACCCTGGTGACGATGTAAAAAGGCCCGGCGCCGGGCGGGAACGCCGCTGCCGGAGGGCTGGCGATTTGAAAACCATGGCGCCCGACTTGATCTTTGCCGGCGCATCCGACAAGAAAAATGACAGGAATAATGGCGAATTCGCCGCCCGGTTCGTATTCGACCGGGAGTGCTGTGCCAGAGAGATCGGCGCACCGCGCCAAAGCGACGGGCGCATGGCGCCAGAAGGAGACGGGAAATGAGTGGCTACGATCTTCAGGACATCAAGCGGCGCATGGCCGGCGCGGTGAGCGCCCTCAAGAACGACCTGTCTTCGCTCAGAACCGGGCGGGCGTCGTCCAGCATGCTCGACCCCGTCGAGATCGATGCCTATGGCGCCAAGATGCCGCTCTCCCAGGTCGCGACCGTGAGCGTGCCCGAGCCGCGGCTGCTGTCGGTGCAGGTCTGGGATCGCGGCATGGTGCAGATGGTGGAAAAGGCGATCCGCGAGTCCTCGCTTGGTCTCAACCCGCAGACCGAGGGGCAGACGATCCGCCTGCGCGTGCCGGAACTGAACGAGCAGCGCCGCAAGGAAATGGTCAAGGTCGCCCATAAATATACCGAGGCCGCGCGCGTTGCCGCCCGCCATGTTCGCCGTGATGCGCTCGATGGGCTCAAGAAGCTCGAAAAAGACGGTAAAATGAGCGAGGACGATGCCGCCCGCAACGCCGATCAGGTGCAGAAGGCGACCGACCAGACGATCACCGAGATTGACGCTGCACTGGTGCAGAAGGAAAAGGAAATCATGCAGGTCTAAGGAGAAAGCCCCTCTGTGGATGAAAAGCCGCCCCGGGGCGGCATTTGCAGGCCGGGCAGGGTGAGTTGTCAGGCCGGGTTTGCGCATTCTTCGGGCCCGCTCGCCAATTCTGAGGATAGCGCCCCGCGGCTGCTTGCGAAGCGGAGGCTGGCGGCGCATCGTAGGTGACGAGAAGAGGTTCGTGTCCGCGTTGCGTTCACGCGCCAGAACAGTCCGGGACCAGCCGGACGTGCCGCGTCTTTCCGCTTCAGGATCGCCGCGTCTTTCCCGGGAAGGATATGTGCCAGGATGCCGGGTTCGGTTCCAAATCGTGTTGCCGAAAGCGGTGCGGCCGAACCGGAGAGCGGCGCGGCGGCGCTTGGCGGGGGCACGCATGGGGTGCGCCATCTCGCCTTCATCATGGATGGCAATGGCCGCTGGGCCACGCGCCAGGGTCTGCCGCGCGTCGCGGGGCACCGGGCCGGGCTTGAGTCCGTACGTCGGCTGGTGCGGGCCGCGATCGCGCGCGATATCCGGTTTCTGACGATTTTCTCGTTCTCGACCGAGAACTGGACGCGCCCCGCCGAGGAAGTCGGCGAGTTGATGTCGCTGCTCAAGTTCTTCATCCGCTCGGATCTTGCGACGCTCAACCGCCAGAATGTCCGCATCCGGATCATCGGCGAACGCGAGGGGTTGAAGCCGGATCTGCTGTCGCTGCTCGATGAAGCGGAAGCGGCCACCGCCGGCAATACCGGGCTGACGCTGATCGTGGCCTTCAACTACGGCGCGCGCGCCGAAATCACCCGCGCGGTTCAGCGGCTGGCAGCCGAGGTCGCCGCCGGACGGCTCGTCGCAACGGCGATTACCGAGACCATGATCAGCGCGGCGCTGGATACGGCGGGCATCCCCGACCCGGACCTTCTGATCCGCTCCTCCGGCGAACAGCGGATCTCGAATTTCCTGCTCTGGCAGTGTGCTTATACCGAATTCTTCTTCACGCCGGTCCTCTGGCCGGATTTTGACGAGGCGGCGCTGGACGCGGCTCTGGCGGAATTCGCGCGCCGGCATCGCCGCTTCGGGGGCATCTGATGGCGGCGAAGACCGCCTTTTCCCGGGTGCCGGTTCCGCCCGTGGCGGATTATCCGCATGAAGGGCCTGCTGTCATGAAGGGCCTGCCGCCATGAAAGACCTGTCACGATGAGCGAACTCCAGCTGCGGGTGATTTCCGCGATCGTGATGGCGGTGCTGGCCATTGGCAGCACCTGGATCGGCGGCGGCGTCTTTGTCGCGGTCTGGGCGGTGCTGTCGCTGCTGGTCCTGCAGGAATGGTTCTCGATCACGCGCAACAAGCCCGATTTCTGGGCCTGGGGCCTTGGCGGCATCCTCTACGCGACGGCGCTGTTTTTCTCGGTTGTCGCGTTGCGGCTGGAATATGGCGTCACCTCCGGCGCGGCGCCGCCAGCGTCCGGCACGGCCTATGGCGCCGGTTTTGGCCTGATCGCGATGCTGTTTCTGTTCGCGGTCGTCTGGGCGAGCGATGTCTGCGCCTATTTTGCCGGCCGCACCTTCGGCGGACCGAAACTCGCCCCGAGGATTTCGCCGAATAAGACCTGGTCCGGCTTTGGCGGCGGCATTCTCGGCGGCGTGCTCGGCGGGTTGTTCGTGCTCTGGATCTTCGGTCTGGGAACACCGGGCATTCATCATGCCGGGCTGGCGGCGCTGCTGTCCCTGGCCTCGATCTTTGGCGATCTCTTCGAATCCGCCTTCAAGCGCCGGTTCCGCGTCAAGGATTCCGGGCGGATCATTCCGGGGCACGGCGGGGTGATGGACCGGCTCGACGGGTTCATTTTTGCGGCGGTTGCTGCGGCGATCATCGGCATCTCCATCGGCGGCGTGGCCTTCGCGGCGCGCGGCTTGCTGCTGCTGAAATAGGGCATCTCGGCCCAGCCCCGGCCCAGTCTCGGCCTCGAGTTCGAGCCTTAACCATCGTGGCAGAAAGCCCGTGGCCTTGCCTTGTCTTTGCCGCATCGAAGTGGCACCCATATTTAACAAATCATTAACTCCGGGTGGCTTTGCCCCCCAGGGAGACGATGGAACTCCATTCTTGAGGTGCGCGCGTGCCGGCGTTTTTGATCAGCGGGTTTGATTTCTTCTCGACCTTCCTCGGCTATCTGCTGCCATTTCTCTTCGTGCTGGCGCTGGTCGTCTTCGTGCACGAGATGGGGCATTTCCTGGTCGGGCGCTGGTGCGGCGTCAAGGTCGAGACCTTCTCGCTCGGGTTTGGCCCGCGGATCGCACGGTTCCATGACCGCAAGGGCACCGAATGGGCGCTTTCGGCGATCCCGCTCGGCGGCTACGTCAAGTTCAAGGGCGATCTCAATGCGGCCAGCGTGCCGGATCACGCCGGCGCGGCGGCGATGCCCGAATCCGAGCGCTCCGATTCCTTCCCCCATAAATCCATCGCGCAGCGCGCGGCGATCGTCGCCGCCGGGCCGCTGGCGAACTTTCTCCTCGCCTTCGTCATCTTCACGATCAGCTACATGGTCGTCGGCCGCACCATGGTGCAGCCGATCATCGCCAATATCGCCGAGAATTCGGCCGCCGCCAGTGCTGGGTTCAAGCCCGGTGACCGCGTGCTCAGCGTGGATGGCGAGAAAATCGAGAGTTTCGATGATATCGCGCGCCGGGTTTCGGTGAGCGAGGGCAAGAGCCTGACCTTCCGCGTCGAGCGCGATGCCCGCGAAATCGAACTCGTGGGCGTGCCGACGATCTTCTCGCGCAAGACCATTCTGGGGACCGACCGCCGGCCGGTGATGGGCTTTGTCGGTTCGTCCGATCCGAAGCATCTTTTCACCAAGCATTTCGGGATCGGCGAGGCCTCCTCGACGGCGGTCGGCGAGATCGTGTTCGTCATTGACCGGACCGGACATTACATCGGCGGGCTGTTCTCGGGACGTGAACGCGCCGACCAGCTGAGCGGGCCGACCCGG
>CAZNAT010000099.1:0-8268 GCA_964571245.1 uncultured Methylobacterium sp. | reverse complement strand
CCAGGAGCGTCTGGCGAAGCTCGCGGGCGGCGTCGCGGTGATCCGCGTCGGCGGCTCGACCGAGATCGAAGTCAAGGAAAAGAAGGACCGCGTGGACGACGCGCTGAACGCCACCCGCGCTGCGGTGGAAGAAGGCGTGCTGCCGGGCGGCGGCGTTGCTCTCCTCCGTGCCGCTGGCGCGATCGGCAAGCTCAAGCCGGCCAACGAAGACCAGAAGATCGGCATCGAGATCGTCAAGAAGGCGCTCACCACGCCGGCTCGCCAGATCATCGACAACGCCGGTGACGACGCCGCCGTCATCGTCGGCAAGCTCGTCGAAGCCAAGGGCTACAATGACGGCTACAATGCCCAGACCGGCGAATACGTCGATATGGTCAAGGCCGGCATCATCGACCCGACCAAGGTTGTGCGCACGGCGATCCAGGATGCGGCTTCGGTCGCCGGCCTCCTGATCACCACCGAAGCGATGATCGCGGAAGCCCCCAAGCGCGAATCCGCCCCGGCCATGCCGGGCGGCGGCGGCATGGGCGGCATGGGCGGGATGGATTTCTAAAGAAATCCTGCCCGCCCTCCCGCATCCTCCGCAAAAGTGGTTTCCGGTTTTGCGAAAAAGAGGATGCGGAAAACGATCAATCCGATCCCCGGCAACAACCGGGATCGGATGCGGCATGGATTTCTGATCCATCCGCCCAGCTCGAACAGAACAGCGAAAGGCCCGGGAAACCGGGCCTTTTTTGCATTCAGTCTAATACTCCGGCACTGGTCATTGCATTCATGCAAACCAAGATGGGCTGGCGCGGCGTTGACAGCAGCCGTCTTACCCCGTTTCTACGTCTTTCGTCTAAGGGCGCATCAGGGGGAAACCATGCTCAATAATCCTGCAATCAACAATCTGGCGCTGCTGGCGGCGCGCGTGATGCTTTCGGTCATGTTCATCAAGGCCGGCTACGACAAGTTCGCAGCCTTTGGCGGCGGCGGCGTCCAGAAATACATGGAAAGCGCCGGCGTTCCCGGCATGCTGCTGCCGCTGGTCATCCTGGCTGAAATCGGCCTCGGGCTGATGGTTCTGGTGGGCTTCAAGACCCGCTGGGCGGCGCTTGGCCTCGCCGGCTTCACCCTGCTCGCCGCGCTGCTGTTCCATTTCAAGCTGAGTGATAACGTGCAGTATCTGTTCTTCATGAAGAACATCGGGATCGCGGGCGGCTTCCTCGCGCTGATGGTCGCCGGCGCCGGCACCTATTCGATGGATGCCAAGCGGGGCGAATAACACCCGCGCCTCTCGGACCGGGGGCGCCTGCGGGCGCCCTCAGCCCGCCAAGCGCCACACGCTGGTCTTCTTGATCTCGTTGTCCTCGAGTGCACCGACCACCGGCACCATGTAGCTCGCGAGTTCCTCAAGCCGCGCCTTGGGCAGATAGCTGCGGCCGGGATCGCCGATCAGCACAACGGCGCCGCGCGCCTCAAGCGCCTCCAGCCAGGCGATGACGCGGCCCGCCATGCCCTGCTCATAACAGACATCGCCAGCCAGAACGACATCCCAGCCTTGGTCTTCGCCGATGAGATCGCCGAGAACGACGGGAATATCGACCCCGTTGGCCGCGGCGTTGAGCGCGATGGCGGCGGCGGCGAAGGCGTCGACTTCCGCAGCCTCCACCAAGGCCGCGCCGGCTTTGGCCGCGGCAATCGCGACCAGCCCGGAGCCCGCGGCGAAATCGAGCACCCGCTTGCCAGCGACGACATCGGGGTGATCGAGAACATAGCGCGCCAAGGCCTGGCCGCCGGCCCAGGCAAAAGCCCAGAACGGCGGCGGCAGACCGATTTCGGCGAGTTCGTCCTCGGTCTTTTGCCAGAGCGCCATCGCCTCATGCGCGACATGGAGGTGGATCTCCGGCACATGCGGCACGGGAAGCAGCGAGGTATTCTCGCCGATGAAGCGCAATTTGTCGGCCCGTTCGGGTGAAACCGGTGAGGCATCCGTCATCGGCTGGCCACAATAAAGGGGAATAGGCTGACAAAAAAACAGACGGGTTGGAACGGATGCGGGTGTCTCATCGCCCGCTCATGCGGCAACGAGGTTTCCCGGTCAATCGTTGCCTGATATCAAGGCGCCGCGCCGGGTGCTGCCGCAGCGCCGGTATTTCTTTGAGCCGCCATCGGCGGGAAGGATTGTTGATGTTCTGGGCGCGTGTGACGGCGTTGGCGGTTGTGGTTCTCGCCGCGCTGTGGATCGGTTCGGGCTACCTGAGGCCCGTGGCAGCGCCTGCGACATCCGCACGCGCCAATCAGGCGGAAAAACCGCTGTTCCGCGTGGTCATCGCCGATGTCGAGGTCGTCCCGCACGCGCGCCGCCTGACGCTGACCGGGCGCACCCAGAGCGACCAGCGCGTCATGGTCAGCGCGCGCACCAACGGTATCGTCACCCGCGTGGCGGTGAAACGCGGCGCGCGGGTCGCGGTCGGCGACCTGATCGCCGAACTTTCCGACGAGGCGCGCGAGGCCAATGTCGCCCAGGCCAAAGCCCGGCTCGCCCAGCGCGCGGCGGAGTTGGATGCCCGCGAGATCCTGGCCAAACGCGGCAATTACCCCACGCTGAACCTCGAACAGCTCAGGGCGGAAAAACAGGGCGCCGAAGCCGCGCTGGCCACCGCGGAAGCCGAGCTTCTCCGCGCCAACATCGTCGCGCCGATCGCCGGGATCGTCAACGACGTGACCGTTGAAATCGGCCAGGGGATGCAGGTCGGCGGTGCGATCGCCGAAATCATCGCCCCCGATCCGATGCTGGCGGTGATCGAACTGCCCGAGCGCCGACTGAGCGGGGTGCGGATCGGAGATCAGGCCGAAATCCGGCTGGTGACGGGAGAAACCCGCTCGGGATCGATCCGCTTTGTCTCGCGTCGGCCCAGCGCCCAGACGCGGACCTATCGCGTCGACATCGGCTTTGCCAACCCCGATGCCACCATCCCCGACGGCATTGCCGCCGAAGTCTCGCTGGCGCTGGCGCCGATCGAGGCGGCGCGGGTCCCCCGTTCCGCCCTCACCTTCTCGCCGGAGGGCCAGCTGGGGCTGAGGATTGTTGATAACAGCGAGATCGTGCGCTTCGTGCCGGTCAACCTTGTCGACGACGAGGACGCCACGATCTGGATCTCCGGTGTCGCCAAAGGCACGAAGGTCATCGTGCGCGGGCAGGAATTCGTCCGCGAAGGCCAGAAGGTCCAGGCGGTCCGGGAAACCCCGGAGACGGTCGGCAGGGCCGCAAAGCCATGAACGGCCTGATTGCCTACGCGATCTCCCATGTTCGCCTGACCATCGCCGCGATGCTGTTCCTGCTGGTCGCGGGCTCGCTGGCCTATGTCTCGATCCCCAAGGAAGCCGAACCGGATGTGCAGATCCCGATTGTCTATGTCTCGGTGACGCAGCGCGGGATTTCGCCCGAAGACGCCGAACGCTTGATCCTGCGGCCGCTCGAAACCCAGCTCAAATCCGTCGCCAACGTCAAGGAAATGCGCGCCTCCGCCTTCGAGGGCGGCGGTTTTGTCCTACTCGAATTCCAGCCCGGATTTGATGCCAAGAAGGCGATCGCCGATGTCCGCGCCAAGGTCGACGACGCCAAGCGCGATCTGCCGCGCGACGCCGATGAGCCGAAGGTCACCGAGGTCAATCTCTCGCTGTTCCCGGTGATCATCATCGCGATGAAGGGCGATGTGCCCGAGCAGACCATGGTCCGGCTGGCGCGTCAGCTGCGCACCGGCATCGAGCAGGTGCCGGGGGTTCTGACCGCCGAGCTGAAAGGCGCGCGCGACGAGGTGGTGGAGATCATCGTCGAGCCGACGCTGCTGGCGGCCTACGGGGTTTCGCTCGATGATCTCGTACGCACGGTGGCCGCCAGCAACACGCTGATCGCGGCGGGGGCGATCGAAAATACTTCCGGGCGATTTTCGGTGAAGGTGCCGGGCCTGCTTGAAAAGCCGGAGGATATTCTCAAGCTGCCCGTGCTCGCCTCATCCGGCGCGGTCGTCCGCCTCGGGGATGTCGCCGAGGTCCGGCCGACCTTCAAGGACGCGGTTTCGATCACGCGGGTGGATGGCAAGCCGGCGATCACCATCGAGGTTTCCAAACGCGCCGGCGCCAATCTGATCGACACCGTGGACGGGGTGAAATACGTACTGAACAAGGCGCGCCCGCTGCTGCCGACCACAATCGAGCTGACGACGACCCAGGATCGCTCGATCCATATCCGCACCATGCTGTCGGATTTGCAGAATTCGGTGATTTCCGGCGTGCTGCTGGTGGCGATCGTCATTCTGGCGACGCTGGGGGTGCGGGCTTCGATCCTGGTCGGGCTCGCGGTGCCGTTCTCGTTCCTTGCCGGCATTCTCGCGCTGCAGATGTTCGGCCTCACGGTGAATATCGTGGTGCTGTTCTCGCTCATTCTCGCGGTCGGCGAACTGGTCGACGACGCCATCATCGTCACCGAATTCGCCGAACGGCGCATGGCCGAGGGCGTGGCTCCCAAGGAAGCCTATGCGCTCGCCGCCAGCCGCATGACCGTGCCAGTGATCGCGGCGACGACCACGCGCATCGCCGCCTTCTCGCCGCTGCTGTTCTGGCCGGGCATCGTCGGCGAGTTCATGAAATACCTGCCGCTGACCCTGATCGCGACGCTCTCGGCCAGCCTGATCTACGCGCTGTTCTTCGTGCCGGCGCTGGGCGCGCTGATCGGCCGCTCGAATGTCCCCGAAGACGGCGCGGCCCTCTCGCGGGAGGGGTTTTACATGCGCACCATCCATTGGGCGTTGCGCTACCCCGGCACGACGATCATGCTCGCGATCGCAATGCTGATCGCCATTCCGATGGTTCATGCCAAGGTCGGCAAGGGCGTGGAATTCTTCCCCGATGTCGAGCCCGATTACGCGCTGGTGCAGGTGCGGGCGCGCGGCAACCTCAGCCTCGCCGAAAAGGACCGGATGGTCAAAGAGGTCGAGGCCCGCATCGCGGTGATGCGCGAGATCGACACGATCTATACCCGGGTCGGCGATCAGGGGCGCGGCGGCAACAACGAGGTTTCCGCCGATACCGTCGGGGTGATCCAGTTCGAATTCATTGATTGGCAAAAGCGGCGCAAGGCCAGCGACATCATGGACGACATCCGGCAAAAGACCGCCGATATCGCCGGGATCGAAATCGCCGTCACCAAGCCGAAAGCCGGCCCGCCAACCGGCAAGCCGATCCAGATCGAACTCTCAAGCCTTGACCCGGAAAAGCTCGAACCCGCCGCGAAAAAGGTCGTGGCGATGCTGAACGAAAACCGCGACCTCAAGGATATCGATGACGGGCTGGCGCTGCCAGGGATCGACTGGACGCTGCGCCTCGACCGGGGCGAGGCCGCCAAGGTCGGCGCCGGCGCGGGCATGGTGGGCACGGCGGTGCAACTCGTCACCAATGGCGTCAAGCTGACGGAATACCGCCCGGCCACCGCGGATAAGCCGGTCGATGTGCTGCTGCGTTTTCCGCCCGGGAAGCGCTCGCTCGACCAGCTCGACGACATGCTGGTGAATACCCCCGTCGGCCCGGTGCCGATCGGAACGCTGGTCAAGCGCGAGGCGACCCGCGCCGTCGGCACCCTCAACCGCGTCAACACCAACCGGGTGATCAACCTTTCCGCCAATATCGCCGAGGGCATTCAGGCCGCGGAAACGCAAAAGCAGGTGACCGAGGCCCTGGGGAAGCTCGATCTGGGTCCGGGAATCTTCTTCCGGCTCAAGGGCGAGGACGAGGAGCGCGCCAAGGCCTCGGCCTTCCTGTCGAAGGCTTTTGGCGCGGCGATCTTCCTGATCTTCGCCGTGCTGCTGGCGCAGTTCAACAGCTTCACCAGCGTCGGGCTCATCCTGTCCTCGGTGGTTCTGGCGCTGATCGGTGTGTTCATCGGCCTGATCGTGATGAACCAGCCCTTCGGCGTGGTGATGACCGGGCTCGGGATCATCAGCCTCGCCGGGGTGATCGTGAACAACAACATCGTGCTGATCGACACCTACGACATGCTGCGAAAGGAAGGCATGGCGGCCCACGATGCCATCGTCAGAACCTGCGCCGAGCGCGCCCGCCCGGTGGTGATGACGGCGGCGTCCTCGGTGCTCGGCGTCGCGCCGATCGCCTTCGGGGTCAATGTCGATTTTGTCGCGCGCGACATCACCATGGGCGCCCCGGCGACGCAGTGGTGGGTGCAGCTTTCAACCGCGATGCTGTTCGGGCTGTCGTTCGCGACGGTCCTGACCTTGATCGTCACGCCCGCAGCCCTGCAACTGATCGCCAATCTCGCGGATTGGCGCCGGGCGCGGCGCGAACGGCGGGCGGGCGCTAATCCCGCGCAGGCGATTGCCCGCTGAGCAGGCTGGCGACATCGAGCGTGCCGCGTTCACCGATCGCGTCATAATTCTGGGCGATCCAGCGTTTGCCGGCGGCCTGTCCGCGCCGGCACAGGAGCTGGATGAAATCCGGTTCGGCATTGACCTTCGAGGACGATGAAAAATCCGCCAGCGCCCGATCGGCATCGATCCGGTGCAGGCGGAGGCGGCGGTAGCGATCCGCCGGAATACGGCCGTCGTCGAGCAGGCGCTGGACGAAATCGATCGCCCGCAACTCCCCGAGCAACGAGGCGTTGAAGGTGATCTCGTTGAGCCGGTTTTCGATCGCCCGGGCGGTCGTCGGCGTTTGCTTGCGGATGACCCGGTTGAGCTGGACGATCAAGAGATCGGCGCTCTCATTGACCTTGAACAGCGGAAACAGCGCGGGATTGCCGGTGTAGCCGCCGTCCCAATAGGGGATGCCGTCGATCTCGACCGCCTTGAACAGGCTCGGCAGGCAGGCCGAAGCCAGCACATGCGCCTCGGTCAGCTCCTTCTGGTCGAACACCGTGATGCGCCCGGTGTGGACGTTGGTTGCGCCGATAAAAACCTTCAGATCGGTACAGGCCCGGACCTTGGCAAAGTCGATTTCATCCTTGAGCACATCGCGCAACGGGTTGAGATCGAGCGGGTTGGTTTCGTAAGGGCTGGTGATCCGGCTCATCCATTCGAACCAGAGAAACCCTGGCGTCTGCTCGATGTCCCATTTTCCGAACAAGCGGTCGAAGAGCGAGCGCTGGATCGGGGAATAGCGCGCGCCATCGCCGATTTTTTCCCAGAACGCCCGCAACTGCGTGCGCGCACCGGCCACTCCCCCCTCTGCCATGCCCTCGGCGAGCGCGACGGCGTTCATCGCCCCGGCGCTGGTGCCGCTGACGGCAATGATCTTCAGCCGCGCATCGGCGAGAATGGCATCCAGCACGCCCCAGGTGAAGGCGCCATGCGCGCCCCCGCCCTGCAAGGCCAACTGGATCGGCTTTGGGGTTTTGCTCTCGCGCATTTTCTCAACGCGAACCCGAAGCCGCTGCGCCCGAGCATGCCGCTGTCATTGCGCGGTCCAGCCGCCGTCCATCGAGATCGTGGTGCCGGTGACGGAAGCCGCGGCATCCGAAGCGAGATAGACCGCGAGCGCCGCGACCTGCTCGACCGTCACGAATTCCTTCGTCGGCTGGGCGGCGAGCAGAACCTTCTGCTTGACCTCCTCCTCGGTCATGTTGCGCGCCTTCATCGTATCCGGGATCTGGCGGGCGACCAGCGCGGTCCAGACATAGCCCGGCGCGATCGCGTTGACCGTGATCCTGTTCTGGGCAACCTCCAGCGCGACGGTTTTCGTCAGCCCGGCAACGCCGTGCTTGGCGGCGACATAGGCCGATTTGAACGGCGAGGCGATCAGCGAATGCGCCGACGTCAGGTTGATGATGCGCCCGCCGCCACGCCGCTTCATCCCCGGTATCGCCGCCTTGATCGCGTAAAACGCCGCGGAAAGGTTGATGCCGATGATCTGCTCCCACTTCTCATCCGGGAAATCCTCGACTGGCGAGACAAACTGGATGCCGGCATTGTTGACGAGCACATCGATGCCGCCGAACGCCTGCTCGGCTTCCGCAACCAGGGCCCGGATTTCGTCCGGCTTGAGCATATTGGCGCCATTGTAGCGCGCCTTGACGCCGAATTCGCGTTCGATACCAGCGCGGGTTTGCTCGATCTCGCCGGCGTCGCCAAGCCCGTTCAGCATGATATTCGCGCCAAGCGCCGCGAAGGCCTTCGCCATCGCCAGGCCAATCCCGCTCGTCGAGCCGGTTATCAGGACGCTCTTTGCCTTCATCGACATGCCATTTGCTCCGTCAGGGGGCTTTTGCCCGGTTTC
>CAZNAT010000098.1:0-8730 GCA_964571245.1 uncultured Methylobacterium sp. | reverse complement strand
CAGGCGTTGAATCCGGAATCGGTGTTGACGATGCCGATGATCGGGCGCGACAGCGCGTCATCGGAATAGCCGAGCGCCTTGATGAAGGCCTTGCGCAGGAAGACCGAGAACTCCGCATCGCCGTAATTGGCGAGGTTTCGGCGCATGCCTTTTGACCCGGACATTCGATGGCTCCCGTTCTCGCGCCCCCGTTGTCACGCAGACGATATCAGACGATTCCCGCCTCGGCGGCGCAATGGCGCGCGATCTCGGCATGGGTCGCAAACCAGCAGTTGCCGCGCGCCTTGATATGGCGGATCAGGTCTTCGAGGATAAACAAGCGCGAGCGATAGCCGATGACATGCGGATGCATCGTCAGCAGGAACAGCCCGCCCTCGTCAAATGCGCCCTCGAATTCGCGGATGAAGATATCGAGCACCGCCGGCGGCGGGGTATAGGGCCGGAGCGCCTGAAACCGGTTCATGTTGAAATACGGCGCGTCGTCGCGGATCCACTCGACCGGGAGCTCGACGACGCCGGTGGCCTCGCCGTTGTCGATCAGCTCGTAGGGGTCGTTGTCGGCCATCAGGGACGAATCGTAGATCAGCCCGAGTTCACGCTGGATTTTCAGCGTCGCGGGAGAAAAATCCCAGGACGGCGTGCGCATGCCGACGGCGCGAACCCCGGTGATCGTTTCCAGGGTATCGGCGGCGCGGAAATGCAGGTCGCGCTCGACCTCCTCGGGCAGGGTGGAATTGACCTCGTGGATCCAGCCGTGCAGGCCGATCTCGTGCCCCTCCGCGATCACGCGGCGCTGCTCGTCCGGATGAAGGAGGGCGGCGACCGCCGGCACGAAGAAGCTCGCCCGGATATCCTCGCGCTTGAGAATATCGAGAATGCGGGGCACACCGACCCGATTGCCGTATTGTCCCCAGGACATCCGGCCGACGGAAGTGCCGCCATCACGCAATTCGTTGGTTTCGTGGTCGCTGTCGAAGGAGAGCGCCACGGCGCAGGTCGCGCCGCCGGGCCAGGATTTCGGCTTGAGCGAACGCCCTGCCCGCACCGCATTGACGCGGGCCTGCCATTCGCTATCGGGCCATTGCCAGGGTTCCATGGTCGTATCTCCCTTGCGTTTCAGGCGGTTTCAGAGCGGAAAATGACACGCCACCGAGCGCCCGGTGCCATCCGCGTCGAGCGGCGGGACGGTCTGGCGGCAGACGGGGGCGACGAACGGGCAGCGCTGATGGAAATGGCAGCCCGGCGGCGGCGAGAGCGGCGAAGGCAACTCGCCGGTAATCGGCTTGAACGAGACCAGCTCGTCCGATTGGGTGACGAGTTTGGGGACGCTGTCGAGCAAGGCGCGCGTGTAGGGGTGCTTTGGCGCGGCATAGACCGCCTCGGTCGGCCCCATCTCGACGATCCGGCCAAGATACATGATCGCGATCCGGTCGGAGATATGCCTGATAATCCCGAGATCATGGCTGATGAACAGCATCGTCAGGCCGAACTCGCGCCGGAGCTTGAGGAACAGGTTGATGATCTGCGCCTGGATCGAGACATCGAGTGAGGCCACGGGCTCGTCGCAGACCAGCACATCCGGCTTCATGGCGAGCGCGCGGGCGATCGCCACGCGCTGGCGCTGGCCGCCCGAGAACTGGTGCGGAAAGCGCTCGGCGGCCTCCTCGGGCAATCCAACCGCCTTGAGCCAGACCGAAACATAGTCCTTCGCCCCGGCCCGCGTCACCAGCCCATGCGCGATCGGGCCTTCGGAGATCGTCTCGCCGATACGGATGCGCGGATCGAGCGAGGCGAAGGGGTCCTGAAACACCATCTGGATGCGCGTGGTGGTCTTGCGACCGCCCTTCTGCGCGTTCATCACCGGCTGACCGTCGATCAGCGCCGCGCCGTCGCTGGGCGGGTGAATGCCGGCGACAACCCGCCCCAGCGTCGATTTTCCGCAACCGGATTCGCCGACCAGCCCGAGAACCTCGCCCTGCCGGATGGTGAAATTCACCCCATCCACCGCATGTACGATCCGGGTTTCGATCGGCGAGCCGAGCCGCGCGGCGATTCTTTCGCCGAGGGAGAGACGCGGCGCGAAGCGCTTCGAGACCGCATTGACCGAGATGATCGGGTTCATTGCCCCCCCGCCTGTAATGGAAAGTGGCAGCGCGCGGCCCGGTGGCCGTCGCGGGCGAGGTCCGGCATCGCCGAACAGGCGGCCTGCGCCTGCGGGCAGCGCGGCTGGAAGGCACAGCCCGGCGGCAGGTCGAACAGCGAGGGTGTTGTTCCCGGGATTTGCATCAGATCGCGGCCCGGCTCGGCATTCGCCGGCAACGAGGCCAGCAGCCCCGCGGTGTAGGGGTGACGCGGGTTGCGCAACACCTCCGCCACCGGCCCCTCCTCGATGATGCGCCCGGCGTACATCACCAGCAGCCGGCTCGCCACCGAGGAAACGGTCGCCAGATCATGGCTGATCCAGATCATCGCCGTGCCGAGATCGCGCGCCAGCGCCTTCATCTCGGTCAGGATCTGCGCCTGAATCGAAACATCGAGCGCGGTGGTCGGCTCGTCGCAGATCACCAGCGCCGGACGGTTGAGCAGCGCGATCGCGATCGCCACGCGCTGGCGCATCCCGCCGGAGAACTGATGCGGATGGTTGTCGAGCCGCCGGCCGGCATCGGGAATCCCGACGCGGGTGAGGGCCGCCACCGAGCGGTCCCGCGCCGCTTTTTCGCTGACGCTTTCATGCGCCTCGATGGCGAGCTGCATCTGCCGGCCGATGGTCAAAACCGGATTGAGCGTCGCGGAAGGGTCCTGAAACACCATCGAGATCTGGCGGCCGCGGATGGCGCGCAGTTCCGAGCGCGGCAACCCGACGAGCTCGCGCCCCTCCAGCCTGACCGAACCGCCGGTGATCCGCCCGGGCGGATCGACCAGCCCGAGGATCGAAAACCCGGTGACGGATTTGCCGGAGCCACTCTCGCCGACAAGCCCGACAATCTCGCCGGCCCCGACATCGAAGGAGACGCCGTCGACCGCCTTGAGCTCGCCCGCGCGGGTGGCAAACCAGGTCTTGAGGTCGCGCACTTGCAGCAAGGCACTCATCGGCGCAGCCTCGGGTTGAGCTGATCGCGGATCTGGTCACCGACCAGGTTGATCGCCACGATCAGCACGATCAGCGCCACCCCGGGGTAGATCGAAATCCAGTAGCGGCCCGAGAGCATGTACTGGAACCCGTTGGCGATCAGCATGCCGAGCGAGGGTTCGCTGACCGGCAGGCCGAGCCCGAGAAACGACAGCGTCGCCTCCAGCGCGATCGAATTGGCGATCTGCACCGTCGCGACCACGATCAGCGGCGGCAGGCAATTGGGCAGGATATGGCGGAACACCACCCGGCGCGGGGAAAGCGGGGTTGAAAGCGCGGCCTCGACGTATTCCTTGGAACGCTCGGTCGAGGCGGCGCCATGCGCGGTGCGGGCGAAATAGGCGTATTGCGCCGTGACCAGCGCCGCGATCAGCGGCCATTTGCCCTGCCCCAGCAGCGCCGCCAGCACCAGCGCCAGCAGGATCGCCGGGAACGAGAGCTGCAAATCGACGATCCGCATGATCAGGGCCTCGACCCTTCCGCCGAAATAGGCGGCGAAGGCGCCCATGCTGGCCCCGAGGCAGAAGGCGATCGCTCCCGCCATCACGCCGATCTGGATCGAGATCCGAAGCCCGTAGAGGATCGCGGACAGGAGATCCCGCCCCTGCGCATCGGTGCCAAGCCAATGCGTGAAGCCTTTCGTCCCAACATAGCCCGGCGGGCGGCGGGCGTCGGTCAGCACCAGGGTGGCGAGATCATAGGGGTTCTGCGGCGAGATCAGCGGCGCGAGGATCGCGATGCCCATGATCAGGATCACGACGCCGAGCGCCCCGACCGCGACGCGGTTGTGGCGGAATTCATCCCAGAAGCGGGCGAGCGGGCTGGATGGATCGATCATGACGCGCGCCTCGTGCGCAGGCGCGGGTCGAGCGCCGCATAGGAAATATCGACCATGAAATTGATCAGGATGAAGAAGAAGGCCACCAGCATCAGATAGGCCACCATCACCGGGCGATCGAGCGAGGAGATGCTGTCGATGATCAGCTTGCCGACGCCGGGCCAGGAGAAGATCGTCTCGGTCACCACCGCAAACGCCATGGTCGAGCCGAGTTCGAGCCCGAAGACGGTGACGATCGGGATCGCGATCAGCCGGAGGACGTGGCGCGACAGGATCGTCCATTCGCTCTCGCCGGCGGCGCGGGCGAAGCGGACGGTGTCGGTCAGCATGGTCTCGCGCGTCCCGGCACGGGCGAGCCGCACCATCATCGCGAATTTGAACAGCGACAGGTTGAGCGCCGGCAGCAGCATGTGCTTCCAGCCGTTGGCGGTGAGAAAGCTCCACTGGATGCCGAACAGCTCCGCCGTCTCGCCGCGCCCGCCGGCCGGCAGCCAGCCGAGCTGCACGGCGAAGGTGAAGATCAGCACCAGCCCGATCCAGAAGGTCGGCACCGAAAACCCGAGGATCGAAACCGCCATGATGGTTTTGGACGCGAGGCTGTCCGGCTTGTAGCCGGCGTACATCCCCAGCGGCACGCCGAGCAGCGTCGCCCCGAACACCGCGGTCAGGGTCAATTCCGCCGTCGCCGGAATCCGCGTCCGGATCAGTTCCAGCACCGGCATGTTGTAGATGAACGAGCGACCGAAATCGCCGCGGACCAGCCGCCCGAGGAAATCGCCGTATTGCTTCCACAACGGCTGATCGAGCCCATAGGCCTTGATCGTCGCTTCGCGGATCTGCTGAGTGGCATCGGGCGAGATCAGCACGTCGATCGGGTTGCCGACCGCGAAAACCCCGGCGAACACCAGCGCCGAGATCACCAGCATGACCAGAGCCGCCTGAAACAGGCGCTGGATGACAAACCCCAGCATCAATCCCAGCCTTCCGCGATCAACTGCCGGGTTTCCTCGATCGCCACCTGCCAGATGGCCAGCATTTCGGCATCGGCACGCTGGTAGAAGCCGCCGTAGTTGCCATCGCCAAGCAGCGTCTTCTTGGCGCCGGGATCGAGCTGGACGAAGCGCGCCAGATCCATCATCGGCTTCTGGACCTCGGGCAGCGCAATGCCTGGCAGCCGGGTCCAGGGGAAGTTTTCCATCCATGAAGCGTGCGACGCCACGGGGTCGATGGCTTTCACCTTGGCGAAGGTCTCCGGCGCGCTCCACCAATTGTGCCATTTGACCTGAGTGCCGCGGTTGCGATCGAGCCATTCGAGCACCGCGCCGTGCGCGGGGGTGTTGCCGCCATGGCCGTTGACGATCACGATCCGCTTGAACCCCGAGCGCGCCATGCCGTCGAGAACATCGGTGATCAGCGCGATGTAGGTCGAGAGCTTCAACGTCACCGTCCCCGGAAAATCGATGAAATTCGGCGTGAAACCATAATTGACGACCGGGAACACCGGAACGGGATGCCCCGCCGTCTTCTCGCAGGCGGCGGCGGCCTCGACGGCGACCCGCTCGGAGAGGATCGCATCGACGGCGAGGCTGAGAAAGGCATGCTGCTCAATCGAGCCGAGAGGCAGCACCGCCCGGTCATCCCGCTCGGCGTGCTCGGCAACCTGCAGCCAGTTCATTTCGGCAATACGCATGGCAAGTATCCCAGAGTTAAATTGGTGTGGCTGCGATGGGTGGGGGCGTTCTTGGTGGCTTCGTCAGGTCTTCCCGCGTTCGTCGGGAATTGCCGCTTAAATCAGGCCTTGCTGCTTTCATCAGGCTATCTCGCATCAGGATATCTCGCGGCTGTCGTCGGCTTGGGCATGGAACATCGCCAGCACCACCTTGGCGAGCAGCATCGACAGCATTTCCCGCTCCACGAGGTTCAAGGGCGCCAGCATTTCCTGCTCGAGCCCGGCAAAGCGCGGCAGCGCCTCGTCGAAAATCGCCTTCCCCGGGGGGGCCAGCGTCAGAATCTGCATCCTGCGGTCGTCGCCAGCCGCCTGCCGCGTGATCAGGCCCAGCTTGAGCAGGCGGTTGACGGCGCGGCTCAGCGTATTCTTCGGGAACGCGGTCGAGGAGGCGATCTCGCTGGCGGAAAACGGCCCGGCGATGGCGAGATTGTAGATGATCACAAATTCGACCCGGCTGAGATCGAAGCGTTCCTTCACCCAGCCATAGAGCGGCACGTTGTAGCGCAAGGCGAGGTAGTTGAACCGCGCGGCGAAACCGCAGGGGTTCTTCCACAACCGGGCCTCGGTCAGGGCATCGAGCCGCTGGCGATCGAGAAGCTCGGCCGCATCGCCCCGGTCGACCGAAACGACGCCGGCGGCCTCCTGAACCTCAGGCTGCCCGTCCACCACGCGGAACGCCGCTTTCTCTCGCATCATTGGTTCCATATAGAACTTACATTGCCGACATAACCACTATACCGAACAAAAATAGTTCCACAAGGAATTGACGGGAGCAAAATACTGGCCTTGAATACACGGATGTGCGCCCGGCCCTGGCGGCTGAGGCGTCCTTAACAGGAGGTCTTCAGCATGCGTCCGTTCCTTTTTGCCGCTTTTTGCGCGACTGCGCTTTCGACCACGGCCCTCTCTTCGCCGGGGCTGGCCCAGACCTTGACCATCGGCGTCCGGGGCGGGCCGGATTCGATCGACCCGCATTTCACCGCCACCGGCACCCATGCCGAGGCGCTCAAGCATGTGTTCGATACGCTGGTCTGGTCTGGCGACGGGCTCGAACTCGAGCCGCGCCTCGCGACAAGCTGGAAGCCGCTCAACGACACCACCTGGGAGTTCAAACTCCGCCAGGGTGTGAAATTCCACGATGGTTCCGATTTTACCGCCGAGGATGTCAAGTTCTCGATCGAGCGCATCCCGATGGTCGCCGGCCCGAACCCGACGACGATCTACGTCCGCCGCGTCAAGGAAACCAAGATCATCGATGCGCATACGCTGCACGTGATCACCGACGGCGCCGCCCCCAACCTGCCGAATGATTTCATCCGGCTGTTCGTGGTCTCCGCGAAGGCCGCCGCCGGGCTAACCAAGGAGAGCGCCAACGCCGCCTTCAACTCCGGCAAGGCCGCCGTTGGCACCGGGCCGTACAAATACGTTTCCTGGGAGCCCAAGGGCGATCTCGTCCTCGACCGTTTCGACGGGTTCTGGGGTCCGAAGGAGCCCTGGGCCAAGCATGTTCGCAAGGAGATCGCCAATGATGCCGCCCGCGTCGCCCAGCTCAAGGCCGGCCAGCTCGATCTGATCACCCGCGTGCCGGCAACGGATGTGGCAACGCTCAAGCGTGACCCGAAGATCGACGTTCAGATCATTGATACCGTTTATGTTTTCAATGCTGAAATGGACATGCGCGAGAAAGCGCCGAACATCACCGCCAAGGATGGATCGGCGCTGGCCAAGAACCCGCTTCTCGACGTCCGGGTGCGCGAGGCCATCGATCTCGCCATCGACCGCAAGGCGCTGGCGGAAGTGGCGATGGAGGGGCTTGGCAAGGAAGTCAACCAGCTCGTCACCCCCTCGATCTTCGGCTTCAACAAGGCGCTCGGCCCGCGCAAGTATGATCCGGCCGCCGCCAAGAAGCTGCTCGCCGAGGCCGGCTATCCCAACGGCTTCAAGATCCAGTTCGCCTTCACCAAGGATCGCCTGCCGGGCGATACCCAGGTTGGCACCTCGATCGCGCAGATGCTGGCGGCAATCGGCATCGACGCGACCCCGAACGCGCAGCCGGCGGCGGTGTTCTTCCCGGCCCGCACCCGCGGCGAATATTCGTTCTCGATGTCCGGCTGGGGCACGCTCACCGGGGAAGCGCATTACACGCTCTCCTCCCTCGCCCATTCGAACGACCCGGCGGTGAAAATGGGCGCGTTCAACGTGCTCGGCTACAAGAACGCGGAGATGGACAAGCTGCTCCAGGCCGCCGCCATCGAAATGGACGAGGCCAAGCGCCGCAAATATCTCGAAGACGCCAACGCGCTCGTCGAGAAGGATCGCCAGCGCCTGCCGATCGTCGCGGTCGGCTCGGCCTGGGCGATGCAGAAGGGCAAGGTGACGATCAAGGCCCGCGTCGACGAGGATACCCTCGCGATGAACATCAAGCCGGGCAAATAAGCCCGTGGCTGATATCGCCATCGGGTTGCATGGCGGCTGCGGGACATTGGACCGCAGCCTCATGAGCGAAGCGGAATGGGCGGAGAGCCGCGAGCATATCGCCGCAGCCCTCCGCGCAGGCTGGGCCATTCTCAAGACCGGCGGCCGCGCGATCGACGCCGTTCAGGCGACGATTGTCGTGCTGGAGGACAGCCCCCATTTCAACGCCGGCTACGGTGCAGCACTCAACGCCGCGGGCGAGCACGAGCTCGATGCCTCGATCATGGATGGCGCGAGCCTTGCGGCTGGGGCCGTGGCCTCGCTCCGGCGCGTCCGCAACCCGGTTCTGGCGGCGCGCGCGGTCCTGGAAAGTGGCGCCACAGTTTTCCTGACCGGCGAGGCGGCGGATGCTTTCGCCGCCAAGGCCGGGCTGGATATGGTCGATCCCGGTTATTTCACCACCGAACGCCGGGTGAAGGCGCTCGCCAGCCTCAAGCAGCGCGCCGCCCTCGGCACGATCGGACGCCCGGGTCGCGGGTCCGAGCGGCGGGAGGCGGCCGTTCGCGCTGGCCACATCCCCCGCCTCCTCGCCATCGCCTTCTTCGGCGCGGCGTTGGC
>CAZNAT010000097.1:1074-8751 GCA_964571245.1 uncultured Methylobacterium sp. | reverse complement strand
GTGCCCGGCCGGGGCCGTCGCCGGAACCGTGAGGCGGCCGCAGCTCAGATAGACGATCAACGCCTCGTGCTCGCCGAGCGGCGCTTCCGACAGGCTGGTGGCGACGAAGGTCTGCGGGCAGGCCTTCTGGTAGCCGCTGGCGAAACTCTGGACGTAGCTGCGCAAGGGCGGCAATGGCGCGCCAGAAGTGTTGGTCCCGGTCAGCGTGATCATGCCCGACCATTTTTCGAGGCTCTCGCCCTCAGGGATCATCTCGAAGATGAAGAACCGACCTTCATTATCCTTCGAAAACGCGGCCTTATAGCGGCTGGGCGCGGAAAACCGGACGATCTGGCTGTAAATCGGAATGGTCGCCTGCAGGAATTCGGGTTTGGGTGCGGCGGTTTGCGCCAGCGTCAACCCCGGCAGGGCAACGAGGCCGGCGAGACACCATATCAGGCGATGCATGGGGGCGTTCAGGTGCGGCATGGACGGCCTACTCGGGTCGAGCCCCATCGGGCTCGTTGCGTGTGAAAAACGCGCCTTGGGCGCATTCACGGGAAAATTCTGCGTGAAATCCGCCCGCAATTTCGGGAAACCCGCAAGGCTTTGTCAACCGAAATGGAGGATCAGGCCCGATGATTCACGCCTTTCCAACCGGTTGTGCCCGATTGTTGCCCGATACAACGATGACCAGGTGAACCCCTGACGAAGGGCGAGAGCAAGAGCGGAGCACATGGATAGACGGATCATGCTGGGCGGATTGCTGCTGGCGGCCCCGACGCTTGGCGCCTTCGGCTATGCCGCGCAGACCGGGCGGATCGATCTTTTGACCCCGGTTCTGCCCGAGAATGGGGACCTTCCGGCTGTTCCCGGTGTTCTCAACGGCGACCGCCCGGTTCCCGGGCTGACGCGGGCGGCGTTTTTCGATGGGGTCAGCCTGCTCAACATCTGGGCCTCCTGGTGTCCGAATTGCCGGATGGAGCATGATGAGCTGATGGCGCTGGCGAAACGACCGGGTATCCGGCTGTTCGGGCTGGCGGCGGATGACACCGAGGCCAATGCCAGCGCCTATCTCCGCGCGCATGGCAACCCCTATTCCAGGCTTTCACTCGACCATGGGCGCGTCTACCAGCGCGCGCTCAAGCATCGCGGCATTCCGCAGACCTATGTTTTCCGGGCCGACGGCGTTTATGCAGACAGGATCACCGGCGAGCTGACGCCGGACATCGTGGCCACGCGGCTGCTGTCGATGATCGCCAGAGCCAGCGCCTGACCACGTTTAGGCTGTCTTCGGCTTCAGGCCAGATCGCCCTTGTAGTTCATCCGCGAGCGCACCCGCCCGATCATCTGCTCCTGCGCCTCGGTCGGTCCGCCGTGCAGGGCCGCGATCTCGGCCAGCATCGCGAAGAGATCGTCGAGTTCCTCGTCGGAGAGCTTGACGTGGAACAGCGGCGTCAGATCCGCCACCACCGAATCCGCGCTCGTCGCCGCCTTGGCCGCGAAGGCCGCCAGGGTGGTGTGGTGCTCCGGCTTGCCGGGAAGGCCGAGGCGATCGGTGGCGATCGCGCTCAGCGCCACGTTCTGTTCGGCGGTGATCTCGCCGCGCAGCATCGCGAGCTTCGAGAGCAGCACCATCACCGCCTCGCGCGGGTCCTCGATGGCGCGGAGCGGCGCCCGCGCTGCCTTCTCCCGCGCGTCGGCAATCGCCCGTGAATCCTTCTCGGCCCTGGATTTTTCCGCGCGCTGGTCGAGCCAGTGGTTGATGACTTCCATGCCGTTGCCCCAGACAACCCACATGAAAAGACCGGACATCAGGGCACCGAGGATCGCAAGAATGACAGGCATGGGCGGCTACCTATGGCTGTTTGGCGAGGGCGTCGAACGCCATCAGGCGGGAAAGAAGCGCCGGCATTTCCTTCAGCGGCACCATGTTCGGCCCGTCGCAGGGGGCGTTGTCCGGGTCCTGATGCGTCTCGATGAACAGCCCGGCGACACCGACCGCAATCGCGGCCCGCGCCAGAACCGGGACGAATTCGCGCTGCCCGCCCGAAGAACCACCCTGCCCGCCCGGCTGCTGCACCGAATGCGTCGCGTCGAAGATGATCGGGCAGCGGCACTCGGCCGCCATGATCGGGAGCCCGCGAAAATCGCTGATCAGCGTGTTGTAGCCGAAGGAGGTGCCGCGATCGCAGGCCATCGCCCGGGTGTTGCCGGCGTCGCGGATCTTCTCGATGACGTTTTTCATCTCCCAGGGCGCGAGGAACTGGCCCTTCTTGACGTTGATCGCGAGGCCGGTTTTCGCCGCGGCGGTCAAAAGGTCGGTCTGTCGGCAGAGAAAGGCGGGAATTTGCAGCGCATCCACCACCTCGGCGAGCACCGCGCATTGGCTGGCTTCATGCACATCGGTGATCACCGGCAGCGAGAACTCCCGGCGAAGATCGGCGAAGATCGCCAGCCCCTTGTCGAGCCCGATGCCGCGCGCGGCGGAGCCGGAGGTGCGGTTCGCCTTGTCGAAGGACGACTTGTAGACCAGCCCGATCTTGAGCGCGCCGCAGATCTCCTGGAGCGCCCCGGCCATGTCGAAGGCGTGCTGGCGGCTTTCCATCTGGCAGGGGCCGGCGATCAGCGCGAAAGGCAAATGGTTGCCGAATTCAACGCTGCGGGTACCGGTTTCGCCGATGCGGACCGTAGTGTGGTCGGGTATCCGGGGTGGTTCGGTCATCAAAAATTCCTGAATTCAATCCCGGGGAGGCCGGGAGGGGAAAAACGCGTCGCCCGGGCACTCACCCCGATGCGCGAAATACTTCATCACGAGGGCGAGCGCCTTCATCGCGTCGCCTCCCCCTTGGGAACAAAGCGCAGGGTCGTGCCGAGCTCGCCCGCCTCGGTCGGATCGGCCTCGCGCGGCAGGGTCCGGCCGCCGGCATGCGCCAGCAACCGGATATGGGCCTTCTTGGTGAGGGCTTCGAGGGGCGCCAGGGTTTCGACGGTGATCTCGATCCCGGCGAACCGGGGCGTCGAAACCTTCGGGGCCGGTTCGCCGTAGCGAAAGGCAAAGCCTTCCGGCGAGATGATCTCGATCGTCCCAGCATGCCCGAAATGATTGGCGCCGGCCTCGATCTCGATGCCGAACGAGGTCGAACGCATCGCGCGCTCGCCGACGAAGGCGGAGAGAAAGATATGGTGGTCGGAGGGGTTGTCGGCGACCAGCGTCACGCGGGCGACGCCCAAGGCGCCATTGGCGTGGGTCTGCGCGGGCTTTGCCCAGAAATTCTGCGGAAAATGCTGCTGGCAGGTAAAAAAGCCGGATTCCGGCATCGAGGGATCGGCGGCAAACGCCAGCGTGAAGGCGACATCGACATCACCGCCATCCGGCCGCCGGCCCTGGCGCGCGAAGTGGAACGGCTCGAAATCGCCGATGTTCAGGCTGGCGAAATCGGCGGCATCGAGCTTGGCATCGGCGGATTTGAGCACCAGCATCGAAAGCCCCGGCGCGCGTTTGAGCGCGTCGCGGACAAAGGCGCCGAACGAGAAATGGCGCGGTTTGTGCGGCGGGATCGCGCCGTGCTGGGCGACGGTGATCAATTCAAGGAAGGTCTCGTCGGCAAACTGGATGATGCGGTTCTCGGTGCCCCAGGGGTGGCGGTTGACCCCGCCGACGGTAAAGCCGAGCGCCGCCAGCCGCGCGCCGGTGCTGGCGAGATCGGGAACGCCAATAACGAGATGGTCGAGCGCGCGGGCCATGAGGTTCCTGACGTATGAGGGAGACGTGCCTCTAGTGCCCTTTCAGTGAATTCAAATTCACTTCAGTGGCTCAATCTTCCTGTCTTGCTGCATTTTCTTCACGCGAACCGGAATCCACTTCGCTCGAAAATGCTCTAGAGCATGGTGCGCAAAAGTGGAAACCGGTTTTGCGTCACACCATGCGATACAACAAAGAGCCGGAGCGCGGTTTTGATTCCGTCAAAACGAAACGTGCTCTAGCACCGCCGTACGAAAACGTCACGCACGAGAAAACATCACGCGGCATAGGCATTGCCTGCGCGAAGCGTGGCAGCGCGGAAGCCGGCAGACACGGCGGTCATGCCCGCTCACGGCTCGATGAAATGCGGGATGAACCGCGCCAGATTGCCGGTGATCGGGGATTTGTCTTCGCGGACCAGCATGCCGGCCGGTTCGCTGGCCACGACCCAGGCCCCGATAACGACGTGGCCATGGCCGAAATCCGGGATCGTGATCTTCTGCTGGCGGATGAAGCCTTCCTGCCCGTAGGGGCCTTCGGTATCGCCGATCGCCCGGCCGCGCTCGAACAGACGGATATTCGCGCCCTCACGGCTGAACAGCGGCTTTTCGACGTAGGACGGCCCGAGATCCGCGGCGGCCTCATCGGGGAAATACGCCGGCACCAGATTGGGATGGTTCGGGGCCATACGCCAGAGGTAGGGCAGCAACCCCTTGTTGGAGAGCAGCGATTTCCAGATCGGTTCGACGAATTGCGTCCCGCAGCCGGGGATGGATTTGCCGAACTCCTCGCGCATGATCCATTCCCAGGGGTAGAGCTTGAACAGGGTTTCGATCGGCGCGTTGTCAAGGTCGACGAATTTGCCGGCTTTCGTCAGGCCGATTTCGTCGACATGCAGGAAGCTCGTCTGCATCCCCGCCTGCTGCGCGCATTCCTCGAGATAGCCGACCGTCGCGCGGTCCTCGTCGCTATCGCGTAGGCACGCCAGATGCAGGCGGTAGGGTTTGCCGCCCTTGAGGCCGGAAAACGCCGCCACCAGTTTGTCATGCACCGAGTTGAACTGGTCCGCGCCGCGCGGCAACTGGCCATTGGCCAGCAGTTCCTCCAGCCAGAGCCACTGGAACACGCCGGTTTCCAAGAGCGCGGTCGGGGTGTCGGCGTTGTATTCGAGCAGCTTGGCCGGGCCCTGGCCGTCGTAGGCAAAATCGAACCGGCCATAGAGATTGCGATCGCCGCGCTGCCAGGAATTCCAGATTTCGGGCCAGAATTCGCGGGGGATCGCCAGGCGCGTCAGGGTTTCCTCGTCGCGGCAAGCCTGGCCGACGAATTCCAGCGCCATCTCCTCGATCTCGGCGACGGGGGCTTCGATATCCTCCTCGATCTCGCGCAGGGTGAAGCCAAAAGCGCCGGTTTCGTCCCAGTAAGGACGTCCCTCCGCGCTGTGGAACGAAAATCCGACCTGCTCGGCCTTCTCGCGCCAGTCGGGGCGCTCGGCAAGGGTGATCCGCCGCATCGCTTATGAACTCGACGAGGTGGCGCGCCCGGTCGAGCCGAAGCCGCCGCGCGAGACGCTGGAGGAGGATGAGGAGGAGCTGCGCGACGAGGACGAAGAGGAGGTGAACGCCGAACGGGCCGGCGCGGCCCCCAGCGCGGTTCGGGCCGCCGGCGCGGAGGCTGCGTCCGAGGGGACGCGCACGGGGGCGCTGGCGGGCGCGCTTTCGCTGCGGCTGACGGTATGTCCCGAGGATGTCGACCAGGATCGCCAGCCGCCACTCGACGAGGATGAACTTGAGGAGGCCTGGCGTGGCATCAGACACCCCGGCATCTGCTGCGGGGTCACGCCCGGCGGGCACGGCGCCGCCCCCATCTGGCGTGGCGGCAGCAGCGCCTGCGGCGTGCGCTGGTTCGAGAGGTAATTGGCGACCATGAAGCCGACCATGGCCGGCACGAAGACGGCAGCGCCGTTGAACGTCGCGGGCCGGCATTGGTTGGCGCCGTATTGGGTTTCGCAGGCTTTCTGATCGGCGAATTTGGGCGCGCTGGCCACGTGCGTCTCGCTCGCGGCCTTGAATTCGCGCTCGCAGGCGAGTTCCGGCTCGCTCGGGATCGGTTGGCCGCTGCTGTCGCGGTTGGCAAACGGGAACGGGTTCCGGGCTTTCCTGCATTCATCGACGCTGGCAAAAACCTGCACATCCTGACCGGGATCGGCTGTCGGCGCGCTGCTGTCGACGCGGCTATTGCCGGACTGGCCGAGCCAGACGCCGGCGACGATCAACCCGGTGGCACCGAGGGCAATGGCATGCGAGCGTTTCATCGTCACCTCATGGCTCTCAAAGGCTCATGGTTTTCAAAGGCTCATGGCGGCGGCGTTGAGCATGCCCGAACAGATCGAGATGCTGGCGAGCATCGTCCCCGCCGAGGCCATGTTGCTCGCGATCTTGTTCGACAGGTCCGGAATGAGCCACCGCGCGAGCCCATAGGCCAGCAACTGGACGATGAAGGCCGCAATGCCCCAGACCAGCATGTCGGGAATGCTGGTGGCCTGCGCGATCGCCTTGGCGAGCGGGATGACGAAGCCGATGATCGTGCCGGAGAGCGCAATCGATGCGGTAACATTGCCCTCGCGCACCAGCGCGATTTCGTCATGCGCGGTGATCTTGATGTAGGTGATGACGAACAACGTCAGCAGCGCCGTTCCAACCACCATGTAGAGCAGGAAATTGGGCACCCCGAGCAACGAGGTCAAAACGCTCGAACCAGCCTGCATCATCGTTTTTCTCCTGTGATGCATGGAAGAATGCATCAGGACCGACGAGAATGGAAGCCTTGCCCCGGGGGCGGGCGCTGTGCGCCAGCGCACATTGGGGAAAAATGGCGCTAGAGCGCTCTAGCGCGCCGCGGCCAGCGCGTGTTCAACGAAATCGAGCCGGTCCTGGCCGTAGAAATTCTCGTCGTCGACGAAATAGGTCGGCGCGCCCAGAACGCCGCGGATGATCGCCTCGCGGCAGTTGCGGGCGAGTTCCGCCTGAACATTCTCGCTCAGCGCCTCGTCCATCAGCGCTTCCGCATCGGCAAATCCGGCTTTGACACAGAGCGGGCCGATCACCGCGCGATCAGCGATATCCCGGTCATCGATCCAGAGCGCGGAGAGCACCGCAAGGCTGAGCGCATCGACATCCCCCGCCTCGCCGCGCGTCACCGCGCGCTGGGCGGCAATCACGATGCCGGAGGGAAGTTCCACCGGCCCGTCGTGATGAACGGGTTCGCGCAGCAGCGGGATCCCCAGATGCTTGGCAAAGCGTAGCCCGTCGGTCATCGAGTAGAGCGTGCGCAAGGGCGGGCGCTCGCCGAACGGCTGGCCCCCGATCGGCGGCATGACCACCGACAGCAGGATCGGCCGGTGGACGATGCGGCGATTGTATTTCTTCGCCAATGCGTAAAGCCGCGCCGCGCCCAGCAGCGTGAAATTCGAGCGGGTGGAGTAGTAGTAGTCGATCGTCTTCATGAGGCACCCATTGGCTTTGCGGCGTGATTGAGCCCATCAGGGCAGCAGCCCAGCCGCCTGGCAAGGCCTGACTGCCTCGCCATCACACCAGGCGACTCTGCACCACCGCCGCCTCGATGAAGCTCGCAAACAACGGATGGGGTTCGAACGGCCGCGATTTCAACTCGGGGTGATACTGCACCCCGACGAACCAGGGATGATCCGGGTATTCGACAGTTTCCGGCAGGAGCCCGTCGGGCGAGACGCCGGAGAACAACAGCCCCTTGGCCTCCAGCCGCTCGCGATAGGCCATGTTGACCTCGTAGCGATGGCGATGGCGCTCGTTGATCGCGGTCGAGCCGTAGATGCTGGCGATGCGCGAGTTGGCGGAGAGCATCGAATCATAGGCGCCGAGCCGCATCGTGCCGCCGAGATCGCCGCCCGCCGCGCGGACCTCCAGCTGGCCCTT
>CAZNAT010000097.1:0-1064 GCA_964571245.1 uncultured Methylobacterium sp. | reverse complement strand
AATTCGGTGGAAGACGCCCCCTCGATGCCGGCAAGGTTGCGTGCGGCCTCGATGCAGGCCATCTGCATGCCGAAGCAGATGCCGAAATACGGTACTTTGTGTTCGCGGGCGAAGCGCGCCGCCTGGATCTTGCCCTCGGCGCCGCGATAGCCGAAGCCGCCGGGCACCAGAATGCCGTGGACGTGTTCGAGGTAGCTCGAGGCGTCCTCGCGCTCGAAGATTTCCGAATCGATCCAGTCGAGGTTGACCTTGACCCGGTTGGCGATGCCGCCATGCACCAGCGCTTCCATCAGCGACTTGTAGGCATCTTTCAGGCCGGTGTATTTGCCGACGATCGCGATGGTGACCTGCCCTTCCGGGTTCCTCAGCGTATCGACGATATGGTGCCAGCGGCTCAGGTCCGGCTCGGCCTTCTGTTCCAGCCCGAAAATCCGGAGCACTTCGGTATCGAGCCCCTCAGCGTGGTAGGCGAGCGGCACGGCGTAGATCTGGTCGACATCCTGCGCCTCGATGACGGCGCTTTCGCGGACGTTGCAGAACAGCGCCAGCTTGCGCCGTTCGCCTTCCGGGATCGGCCGATCGGTGCGGCACAGCAAGATATCGGGCTGGATGCCGATCGAGCGCAATTCCTGCACGCTATGCTGCGTCGGCTTGGTTTTCAGTTCTCCGGCGCTGGGGATATACGGCAGCAGCGTCAGATGCACGAACAGCGCGTGTTTCTCCGGCAGGTCGTTCTTGAGCTGGCGGATCGCCTCGAAGAACGGCAGACCCTCGATATCGCCGACGGTGCCGCCGACCTCGATCAGCGCGAAATCATACTCGTCGTTGCCCGAAAGCACGAAATTCTTGATGGCATCGGTGACATGCGGAATGACCTGCACGGTCGCGCCGAGGTAGTCGCCGCGACGCTCCTTGGCGATGATCTCCTGATAAATCCGCCCGGTAGTGATGTTATCCGCCTTGATCGCCGAACGGCCGGTGAAGCGCTCGTAATGGCCAAGATCGAGATCGGTTTCCGCGCCGTCATCGGTCACGAACACCTCACCGTGCTGATACGGGCTCAT
>CAZNAT010000096.1:0-9801 GCA_964571245.1 uncultured Methylobacterium sp. | reverse complement strand
GTTCATCGCCGCGCCGATGATGATCATCGAACGGCCGTTGGTCTTCTCGGCGTTGGTGGCGAATTCGCGCGCGACCTGGATGATCTTGTCGCGGGAGACGCCGGTGATCTTCTCGGCCCAGGCCGGGGTATAGGGCGTGTCCTCGTCATGGGACTTGGCGACATTGTCGCCGCCAAAACCCTGATCGACGCCGTAGTTGGCGAGGAAGAGATCGTGCACGGTGGCGACGAGGGCTTCACCGTCGGCGAGCTTGAGCTTCTTCACCGGCACGTTGCGCTTCAACACGCTGGCGTGATCCGAGTGGGTGAAGTGCTCGTGCTCGATATTGCCGAAATACGGGAAGGAAACCGCCTCGTAGCCATCCTTGATCGCATCGAGGGACAGGCGATAGGTCGCCTCCTTGCCGGCGCTGTCGACCTCTTCGAGGTTCCACTTGCCCTGTTCACCCCAGCGGAAGCCGATCGAGCCCTTCGGCACGATGATCTTGTCGCTGTTTTCGTCGTAGGCGACCGTTTTCCACTCGGGGTTATTGGCTTCGCCAAGGCCCTTGGCGAAGTCGGACGCGCGCAGGAAGCGTTCCGGCACCAGGGTATCGCCCTGCTTCACCAGCCGGACCAGCATCGGCATATCGGTATTCTGGCGCACGTAATCGCGGAAATACGGCACTTTCCGGTCGACGTGGTATTCCTTCAGGATCACGTGGCCCATCGCCATCGCCAGGGCGGAATCCGTACCCTGCTTCACCGAGAGCCAGATATCGCCGAACTTCGAGGCTTCGGAATAATCCGGGCAGATCACCGCGCTCTTCATGCCGCGATAGCGCGCCTCGGTGTAGAAATGCGCGTCGGGCGTGCGGGTCTGCGGCACGTTCGAACCCCAGAGGATGATGAAGCCGGCGTTGTACCAATCGGCCGATTCCGGCACGTCGGTCTGCTCGCCCCAGGTTTGCGGCGAGGCCGGCGGCAGGTCGCAGTACCAGTCGTAGAACGACATTGAGACGCCGCCGATCAGGCTGAGATAGCGCGAGCCGGCCGCATAGCTCACCATCGACATCGCGGGGATCGGCGAGAAGCCGAAAATCCGGTCCGGGCCATAGGTCTTGGTGGTATAGGCATTCGCCGCCGCGATGATCTCGTTCACTTCCTCCCAATGCGCCCGCACGAAGCCGCCGTGACCGCGCTTCTTGGTGTAGCTGTCGCGCTTCGATTGGTCCTCGACGATCGAGGCCCAGGCCGCGACCGGGGTGCGCACCGCGCGCGCCTCACGCCAGAGGCGGAGCAGGCGCGAGCGGATCAGCGGGTATTTCACCCGGTTGCCCGAGTAGAGATACCAGCTGTAGGAGGCCCCGCGCGAGCAGCCGCGCGGTTCGTGGTTCGGCAGGTCCGGCCGGGTGCGGGGATAGTCGGTCTGCTGGGTTTCCCAGGTGACGATGCCGCCCTTGACGTAGATCTTCCACGAGCAGGACCCCGTGCAGTTCGCGCCATGCGTGGAGCGGACGATCTTGTCGTGCTGCCAGCGCTTGCGATAGCCGTCCTCCCAGCGACGATCCTCGCTGGTGGTGATGCCATGCCCGTCGGCAAAGGGCTGCTTGACCTTGGTGAAGAAGGTCAGACGGTCGAGAAAATGGCTCATGTCGATATCCTCGTGAGAGAAGGCAAAATCACAGAAGGCGAGATCAGGCGGCGGGCTTGAGCGCGGGCGCCGGCGTCGAAGGGCCACCCCGTTCGACGTCGTAGAGCAGGCCGCCACGGCGGGTGTAGAAGTGCCAGGTCAGGTAGATGCAGCTCACGTAGAAGACCATGAAGCCGATCAGGGCTGCCTCCGGGCCGCCGGTCATCGCCACCGAGGTGCCGTAGCTCTTCGGGATGAAGAAGGCGCCGTAGGCCGCGACCGCCGAGGTGAAGCCGATGATCGCCGCGCTTTCCTTGTCGGACTGCTTGACGAGTTCGGCGGGGTTCATCTGCGGCTCCAGCCGCGCGATCTGCTTGCGCATGATCGCGGGGATCATCTGGAAGGTGGAGGCATTGCCGACACCGGTCAGGAAGAACAGCGCCAGGAAGCAGCCGAAGAAGCCCCAGAACGCGCCCGGCTGATCCTTGATGCCGAGGAAGTAGAGCACACCGCCCACCGCGAAGATCATGGCGATGAACACCCAGAAGGTCACGCGGCCGCCGCCCCACTTGTCGGAGACCCAGCCCGTCGCCACCCGGGAGAGCGCACCGACCAGCGGGCCGAGGAAGACGTATTGCAGGCTGTCCACGGCCGGGAACATCGTCTTGGCGAGCAGCGGGAACCCGGCGGAATAGCCGATGAACGAGCCGAAGGTGCCCACGTAGAGCCAGCTCATGATCCAGTTGTCCTGGCGACGGAAGATCACCGCCTGGTCCGCGAACGAGGCCTTGGCGCTCGCCAGATCGTTCATTCCGAACCAGGCCGCGACGGCGCTGGCGATGATGAACGGAACCCAGATGAAGCCGGCGTTCTGCACGAACAGCTTCTGGCCGTTCGAGAGCGGCACGCCCTCGCCGCCGATGGCACCGAAGACGCCGGCGGTGATGATCAGCGGCACCACGAACTGCACCACGCTGACCCCGAGATTGCCGAGGCCGGCATTGAGCGCCAGCGCATGCCCCTTCTCCTTCTTGGGGAAGAAGAACGAGATATTCGCCATCGAGGACGCGAAGTTGCCGCCGCCGAAGCCGCAGAGCAGCGCCAGCAGGACGAAGATGAAGTACGGTGTCTGCGGGTTCTGCACCGCAAAGCCGATGCCGAGCGCCGGCAGCAGCAGCGACCAGGTCGACAATGTCGTCCAGAGCCGCCCGCCGAACACCGGCACCATGAAGGAGTAGAAGATCCGCAGCGTCGCGCCGGAAAGTCCGGGCAGCGCCGCGAGCCAGAACAGTTCGCCGGTGGTGAACTTGAAGCCGATCTGCGGCAGCTTGGCCACGACCACCGACCACACCATCCACACCGCGAAGGCCAGCAGCAGCGCCGGGATCGAGATCCAGAGGTTGCGCCGGGCAATGGCGCGCCCCTTTTCTTCCCAGAACTTCTGGTCCTCGGGCCGCCAGTCATCGATCAGGTGGCCCGAGAGAGCGCCCTCGTGGTGCGGCTCGTGGATCGGCTGCATTTCAGGCAGCTGCGGCAGCTTGCGCAACTCGGGGCCAGCCGCTTCCTGCTCCATGTGGCGGATCGCCAGATGCATCCAGATCAGCGAGGCGGACACGACCACGAACAGCAGCATGAAGCACGATTGCCAGATGCCGGTCTGGTCGAGCAGCCAGCCAAAGGCGAGCGGCAGCACGAAACCACCGAGACCGCCGACAAGGCCGACGACACCGCCAACCGCGCCGACGCGGTCCGGGTAGTAAACCGGGATATGCTTGTAGACCGCCGCCTTGCCCAGGCTCATGAAGAAGCCGAGCACGAAGGTGAGGACGATGAACCCGCCTACCCCTGTTGCAATACGGAAGGTGATCGGCCCGCTGGCGCCCTGAACGACGTAGTCCGTGGGCGGATAGGACAGCAGGAAGGTGCAGATCACCGAGACGATGAACGTCCAGTACATCACCGTGCGGGCCCCGAGCTTGTCGGAGAGATGGCCGCCATAGGCACGGAACAGCGAGGCCGGGATCGAGTAGATCGCGCCGATCATGCCGGCGGTTTTGACATCGAACCCATAGACACCAATCAGGTAGCGCGGCAGCCAGAGCGCCAGCGCGACGAAGGCGCCAAACACGAAGAAGTAGTAGAGCGCAAAGCGCCAGACCTGAATGTTCTTGAGCGGCTCCATCATCGCCGAGAGCGGCTCGGGCTTGATGCCCTTGGCGCGGCGTTCGGCGAGATCCGGGTCATCCTTCGTCGAAAACAGGAAGATGACGGCGGTCGCGAGCAGCGCCGCGCCCCAGACGTAGGCCACCATTTTCCAGCCGTAGCCGACCATCACGGTCGGGGCGATGAATTTGGTCACCGCCGCGCCGACGTTGCCGGCGCCGAAAATGCCGAGCGCCGTGCCCTGCTTGCCCCTGGGGTACCATTTGGAGACATAGGCGATGCCGACCGAGAACGAACCGCCCGCGATGCCAACCCCGAGGGCGGCGATCAGGAAGGTGGTGTAATCGTAGGCATAGGTCAGCGCGAAGGTCGCGAAGGCCGCCGTCACCATCGTCCAGAAGTAGACGAGGCGACCGCCGTACTGGTCGGCCCAGATGCCGAGCATCAGCCGGATCAGCGAGCCGGTCAGGATCGGCGTACCGATCAGCAGACCAAATTGCGTTTCGGTCAGCCCGAGGTCCTTTTTGATCTGGATGCCGATGATGGCGAAGATGGTCCAGACGGCAAAGCAGACGGTAAAGGCGAAAGTCGACATCCAGAGCGCAGCGCCCTGTTCGGATTTGGTAACGGTATGTGTGGCCATGTTTGCCCCCAAAGCGGGCTCTGATCCCGCTGACGGAGGCACGTTTGTAAGATCCGCCCACAATCCCCTTGATGTGGATCAACCCGTTTTGCGCAATCGCGCGATTCAAGAGGGCTTTCGAAAACACTCAACGATGGCATGATGGTTTGTCATTTTCTGGTGTGGCATATTGCAATTTTTGAATTGATAAAAGTCAAAGACAAAATTGATTGCCCGCTGTCTGGTGAATCCTAGGAGGAACTTGCCATGCGCCCAGCCGAATTCGAAACGGTCAGAAATCTGCCGCTCGTCGCGAGTGCGGAGGGCGACAATCTCCAGGAACTGTTACGGGGGGCATTCCTCCAACGTTTTCCGGCGCATGTCGAACTCATCCGCGAAGGGGAATCGCCGGATTTCCTGCATCTGGTCGTCGAGGGGCAGGTCGAGTTGTTCTCGCGCTATCGCGACCGGGAGACCACCGTTGCGGTGCTCGGCCCCGGCAGCAGTTTCATTCTCGCGGCGGTTGTGCTCGAAAAACCGTATCTGAAGTCCGCCCGGGTGCTCTCCTCCGCCCGGATCCTGATGATTCCCTCGGATGCTGTCCGCAGTGTCTTCAACACCGACGTCGGCTTTGCGCGGGCCCTGACCCTCGAACTGGCACGAGCCTACCGGGGGGTCCTCAAGGAGCTGAAAAACCAGAAGCTGCGCTCCAGCCTGGAAAGAACCGCCGCCTGGCTGGTGCGCTTCAGCGTCGAACAGGGCGGCGCCGACCGGTTCGATCTGCCGTTCGACAAGAAGGTGTTGGCCAGCCGGCTCGGCATGGTGCCGGAAGTCCTCTCCCGGACGTTCGTGACGCTGCAATCCTACGGCGTCCACGTCGCCGGGCGGCAGATCCATATTTCGGATATCGCCAGCCTGACCAAGCTCGCATCGCCCGACAGCCTGATCGACGACCCGCTCACCTAGGGTGAAAGCCGACAACAGCAGCGATATCATGTGAACCGGCACCCTTTCGCTCAAAAATGCGAAGGGCTTTTCTTGCCGCATTTTCCTCACGCGAACCGGTAGCCACTTCGCTTGAAAATGCGCCACGCTCTTTCTTGCCGCATTTTCCTCACGCGAACCGGTAGCCACTTCGCTTGAAAATGCGCTAGCGGAAGATCGCACCAGCCTCGAGAATTTCCGCCACCCGGGCCATCCGGGTTTTCCGCATCTCCGGCAATGCCGCATCCCAATCCGCGCCGTATCCAGCGATCACGGCCCCGAGAATACGTTCGGTCAGCGCATTGAGCGATGCCGCGGCATGGAAGGGGAATACCTTCAGACAAGACACCAGCATGACCTCCGAGATCTCCTCGAGCTGGACGAGCGAGATGCACTCGGCGCCTTCAAGGGCCCGCCGCACCATGGATGGATGCCCCCCCTCCTGAAACAGGGCCGACATCAGGAACCGCCAGAGAACCTGCTCGAATGCGTACCAGTGTTTACCAATGGTAACATATAGAACTGGCCTCAGCCGCGGGTTGATCCTCAATCGCCAGCAAAACTCCTCGACCAGATCCTCAAGGCTATCCTGATCGATGTAGATGGAGGGATCATGCGGCAGGCAGGGCATTGGACACCAATCGACCGCGATCCGGGCGGGCATATTTCGCGATACCCGGCCGGGCCCGGCATCCGGGACGTATGACGTCATGGGCGCATGTCTTCATGGGCATATGTCTTCATGGGCATCTGACGTCATGGGCTTGTGGCGATCACCACGCAGATGCCGATCGTGGCAAGCGCCAGCGCCACGGGAATGCTGCAGGCTTGCAGTACAACCTCCCGCCCGGTGATCGTGCCGGTTGCGGTCTCCATCCGATGGTCGAGAAAATCCGCAAAGCTGCCGTGTTCTGCCTCCGGGGTGTGGTGCTGGTTAACCCGGAGCATGACGAGCGGCGTTCCAAGATACATCGCCAGATACACCGCCGAAATCACCACCATGAAAGCGGCCTCGGACGAGTTGCGAAACACCGCCCAGAACGCCAGCATCATGACGATGAAACAGCCTGCCATGATCTTGAGCACGCCCGGATGCAGCCTGTCCGTCACAGGCGCCTCCGGCTGCCTGCCCCGTTGTTGCCTGCCCTGTTGTTGCCCACCCTGATGCGGCCTCCCGCCGCGCGTCTCCCGTCCGTCGTCCATGACCGGCGGGTTGGCTATGCGTTGGAATGCATCGGCATTCATGGGAAACCTCCATTGGGGTTGAGATCGGTTCCTGCTTCAATTCCGGGTAAGGGCTGGGCGGCCCGGCATCTCGCCGCGCGCCCGGGCGATCGCGAACTGGAAGCTTTGGGCAATGCGTCGGGCGCGATCCATGAACAGCTCGGCCTGTTCGGGTGTGCAATGCCGCTCGAGGGTCGCCTCGAACAGCATCAGCCAGTGCTCGAAATGCGCCGGTGTGATATCGCCCAGATCGAGATGAGCCTGCATCGGCGTGCCCTTGTAGCCCGGGGTTTGTAGCACCAGCGACGACCAGAACTGCTCCAGTTTGCCAAGATGCGCCGGCCAGTCCTCGATATGGGCCGCGAAGATGGGACCGAGGAGCTGGTCTGCCCGGACCGACGCATAAAAGTCCGCCACGACCCGGGCGATGAGCTCGGCATCAATCTCCAACACCTCCCCGCGGATAAAAGGGTTCGGCGGGGTTCGCGGAACATCGCACGGCATGGGGGCTCCCGGCATAAAGATATATTTGAAATGCATGTATACCGGAGCCGGCAATAAAGATAGAGAAAAAATGCATCTAAAAGGATGACCCGGATGAGACTGACATCGTTCTCGGATTACGCGCTCCGCCTGCTGATGATGGTGGATTCGGCAGCGCCCCGGCTTGTCACCATCGAGGAAGCATCGCGGCGCTACCGGATTTCGCGAACCCATCTGATGAAGGTGGCCAACCAGCTGACCCGGACCGGTTTTCTGGAAGCAGTGCGCGGGCGGTCGGGCGGGCTGCGCCTTGCGAGGCCGGCGGCAGAAATCCGGATTGGCGATGTCGTCCGCGCGACCGAGCCCGACTTTGGCCTGGTCGAGTGTTTTCTGACCGGCAACCAATGCCAGATCACCAGGATTTGCCATCTCCCGGCGCTGATCGACAGCGCTCTGCAGGCCTTTCTCGCGGTGCTCGATCAGCGCACCCTCGCCGATGTCTCCCTCACCGATCGAACGTGGGTGGAGGGTCTCAAATCCCCCCAGGCGGCTGAGGCCGAACGTCACACGCGATAGGGGCAGAGCCGGCACCAGGTCCGCTTGTCCCCCCCACCCCCACGAAAGCCGTGCGCTTTCATGATCTGCGATCCGCATGGAAAGTCGCTGGAGCGGGTGAAGGGAATCGAACCCAGTTCTTCCTGCCGATCCCCTCCGGACGATCCTGCAAGGATTGCGCAAAGCGTGCGTCCGGGGATCGGCGTCAAACGAGGGTTCGATCGCGGCGGAGGAAATCTGGAGCGGGTGAAGGGAATCGAACCCTCGTATTCAGCTTGGAAGGCTGCTGCTCTACCATTGAGCTACACCCGCGCTGCTCCGTTAGGTAGCTGCGTCACGCGGGCAAGGCAAGCCCCGACGTATAAACCCGATGATGCATGACCGCACACCGGGGTGGCAATTTTTTGCCAGGATGGAATCGATATCTCAACGCCTTAAACTAAATTTTATTATTTAAAATCAATATATTAAAGTATTTTCTCGACTCAACTTTTTACAACCAGGACCCGCCTAACTCAAAAAACCTCGGCGCGGCTTCACGCCTTCGGCTCAAGCCGCGGTGCCTGTTTGGCGAAGAATGCCTCCAGCGAAGGCCGCAGGTCCGGGTTGGTCATCACCATGCCGGCCAGCAGCGATTCCGCGAACAGACCGTCGGTGGTGGACATGTCGTTGATCCGCGAAATCCCGGTCAGAATGCCAAAATTCGTGACATCATAATGTTCCGCCGCAGCCTCGGCGATCGCGATCGCCCGCGCCTCGCCCGCGCCGTTCTCGACGATCTCATGCGCCAGCCCGACATCATAGCCGCGCTGGGCGTCATAGGTGCGCGCCGCGATCATCATGTCGATCATCCGCGCCGGCGTAATGATGCGGGCGACCCGCACGGTCGCGCCGCCCCCCGTGAATACGCCGCGCTGGCCTTCCGGCAACGCAAAAAACGTCGAGCGTTCGGCCACCCGGACGTGCGTGGCGGCCGCCAGTTCCAGCCCGCCGCCGACCACCGCGCCCTTGAGCGCCGCGATCACCGGAATGGAGCCGAACTGCATCTTGTCGAAGGCGCGATGCCAAGCCTGGCACATGCGCATGAACTCGACCGGCGAACGGTTGAGCTGGTAGTGCTCCTGAAGATCGAGCCCGGCGCAGAAATGCTCGCCGGTGGCGCGCAGCACCACCGCCCGCACCGCCGGATCCGGCCGATCGAAGAAGCGGTCGATCTCCTCGATCGTCGGGGCGTCGAGCGCGTTGCGGCGCCCGGGGCGGTTCAACGTGAGGATGGCGATCTTGCCGCGCCTTTCGATCTCGATGTTCGGCACGCGCCACTCCCTGTTCTTTTGTCCGAGATGACAGGCGATCCGCCGTGCCCTATCTCTCTTTTTCGCAATCCCTCCGCCGAATACTGGAGACTTCCATGTCGTTCAAGGCCCCCGCGTCGTTCAAGGCCCTCGTCGTCGAAAAGGACGACACCGGCAAGATCAGCCAATCGGTGCGCGCGCTCGATGAAAGCCAGCTCCCGGCGGATGGCAATGTCACGGTCAGGATCGAGTATTCCACCCTTAATTACAAGGATGGCCTGTGCCTGACGGGTGGAGGCGGGCTGGTGCGAACCTACCCGCATGTGCCGGGGGTCGATTTCGCCGGCACCGTCGAGACTTCCGGGGATGCACGCTACAAGCCCGGCGACCGGGTGGTGCTCACCGGCTGGCGCGTCGGCGAGGTCTGGTGGGGCGGCTACGCGGAAAAAGCACGGGTGAAGGCCGACTGGCTTGTCCCCCTGCCCGAGGGCCTGACAACCCGGCAGGCGATGGCGATCGGCACCGCCGGGTTCACGGCAATGCTGGCGGTGATGGCGCTGGAAGCGCATGGGCTTTCCCCGGCGGGTGGCGAGGTGCTGGTCACCGGGGCGGCCGGCGGGGTCGGCTCGGTCGCGCTCGCGATCCTGGCCCGGCGCGGCTATTCGGTGGTGGCGGTCACCGGGCGACCGGAAACGGAGGCCTACCTCCAGAGCCTCGGCGCCAGCCGCATCGTGCCGCGCGCCGAACTCCAGGATGCGCCAACCCGCCCGCTCGACAAGGAGATCTGGGCCGGGGCGATCGACAATGTCGGCGGCTCAATGCTGGCGCGCGTGCTGACACAGATGAAATACGGCGCCTCGGTGGCGG
>CAZNAT010000095.1:7057-10161 GCA_964571245.1 uncultured Methylobacterium sp. | reverse complement strand
CAAGGTCGCCGAATCGGGGCTTGGCCCGCTGTTTCTGCTGGCGGGGATTCTCTCGATTTCCATCGGGCTGATCAACCTGCTGCCGGTGCCGATGCTGGACGGCGGCCACCTGGTCTTCTACGCGCTGGAAGCAATTTTCGGCCGCCCGGTGAGCCCGCGCGCGCAGGAAATCAGCTTCCGCGTCGGCTTCGCGCTCGTCATCATGCTGATGCTGTTCTCGACCTGGAACGACATCATCCATCTGACAGGACTGGCTCTTTGAGAATGGCCTCCGGGAGGGGCTTGCGTTTTTCCGCCGGTCACGCCTGTGGCCGGCGTCAAGCGTTGCACCGACACCACGGAAGTTAGGAATTCGTAACCAAGCTGGTCTTCTCGGTTGCAAAGAGCGGCTGATTGGCTAGAAGCAAATGCAGGTGGTGTTGTATCTTCGGATACATGCCCGTCCATCCGTGCGTCGCTTTTCAGGCGTGCGGGCCAGGGCGGACAAAGATTGGGGTATTTGACGGGATGTCTGGCTTTTTTGTTGGCAGCAGCATGAATTCGGTCTTTCGGCGGTCCCTCGTCGGATTTGCCGCTCTGTTCATGATGTTTTCGGTGGTCGCTCCCGCGATGGCCCAGTCGATCAGCGTTCAGGGCAACAAGCGCGTCGAGACCGAGACGATTCGCTCGTTCGTGACCCTGGCCCCCGGCGAGAGCTACACGCCCGCCCGGATCGATCAGGCGATCAAGGACCTTTTCGCGACCGGCCTGTTCTCCGATGTGCGCGTGCGCCGTGCCGGTTCCGGCATCGTCGTGCAGGTCGTCGAGAACTCGCTGATCAACCGCGTGACCTTCGTCGGCAACTCCAAGATCAAGACCGAAGTGCTGATCGGCGAAGTGCAGTCGCGTTCGCGCGGCCCGTTCAGCCGTTCGATGGTCGATCAGGACGTGGCGCGGATTCGCGAGCTTTACAGCCGCGCCGGTCGCGCCGGTGCGCAGGTCGATGCCCAGATCGTCAATCAGGCCGATGGCCGGGTCGACGTGACCTTCACCGTCCGTGAGGGCGACAAGACCGGCGTGGCCGCCATTGTCTTCCAGGGAAACAGCGTGTTTTCGAACTGGAAGCTCAAGAGCGTCATGCAGACGACGGAATCGAATTTCCTCAGCTTCCTGAAGAGCTCGGACATCTATGATCCCGAGCGCATCGCCGCCGATCTCGAATTGATCCGCCGTTTCTACCTCAAGAACGGCTACGCCGACTTCCGCGTCGTGACCTCGAATGCCGAGCTCGATGCCGTCAGGAACGGCTATGTCATCACCATCGTGCTCGATGAAGGCGAGAAATACACCGTCGCCAGCACCGATGTGGAATCGCGGATCGCCGATATCGATGCCAGCCGCCTGCGTGGCGCGGTCCGCACGCGTGCCGGCAATACCTACAATGCCGAGGACGTCGAGAAGTCCGTGGACGGGATCAGCCGGGAAGTGGCCCAGCGCGGCTATGCCTTCGCGCAGGTTCGCCCGCGCGGTGACCGCGATGCCGCCTCGAAGACCGTCCGCATCGTCTATACGGTCGAGGAAGGCCCGCGCGTTTACGTCGAGCGTATCGTGGTGCGCGGCAACACCCGCACGCGGGACTACGTTGTCCGCCGCGAATTCGACCTCGGCGAGGGCGACGCCTACAACAAGGCGATCATCGACCGCGGCGAGCGCCGCCTGCGCAATCTCGGTTTCTTCAAGACCGTCAAGATCACCAACGAGCCCGGCACCGCGCCGGACCGCGTGGTCGTTGTCATTGATGTCGAGGACCAGCCGACCGGCAGCTTCTCGATCGCCGGTGGTTACTCGACCTCGGAAGGCTTCCTCGCGGAAGTCTCGCTCCAGGAAACCAACTTCCAGGGGCGCGGCCAATACGCCCGCATCGCGGTGAACAACGGCCAGAAGACCCGGGGCGGCGAACTTTCCTTCACCGAGCCGTTCTTCATGGGGCGGCGGATCGCCGCGGGCTTCGATATCTTCACGAAGTTCTCGGATACGACGAGCTATTCGCGCTATCAGTCGCGCAATGTCGGCTTCACGCTGCGCGCCGGCGTGCCGATCACCGAGGAATTTTCGGTCGGAACCCGCTACACGCTCTATCAGCAGAAGATCCGCATTCCGAATTCTGGCAGCCATCTTTATAATGACTGTCCACCCGGTGCCCCGGTTGGTGCCCCGTGTATCTTGAATGGCGAAGCTTCGGTTGCGATCAAGGAAGCCGAGGGTAAGACCGTAACATCGCTTGTTGGGCTGACCTTCGCTTATAACACGCTCGACAACAACAAGGATCCAACCTCCGGCATCTTCGCCGATCTGAAGCCGGAGATCGCAGGCCTTGGTGGCGATTCCCGGTTCGTTCGTGCCACGGCTTCGGCCCGCTATTATTACCCGATCACGGACGACTTCCTGGGCATGCTGAAAGTCCAAGGCGGTCATATGTTCGCCTATGGCAATAAAGATCTGCGTGTGCTCGATCACTTCTACATGGGGCCGGATCTCGTGCGTGGTTTCGCCACCGCCGGTATCGGCCCGAGGGATAAGACTGGAGATGCTTCTGCCAACGCCATTGGCGGCACCACCTATGTCGGCGCCACTGCGGAAGTGACGTTCCCGATCTTCGGGATTCCACGTGAGCTTGGTTTGCGCGGCGCGGTGTTTGCTGATGCCGGCACGTTGTTTGGCTACAAGGGTAAAAAGATTATCGATCTGAACAAGGACGGCCTGATCAATGGTGGCCCCGGCTGTGTGGCTGGTCTTGCCCAGTCCGAGTGTTTGAGCGTTCGCGATGAAAGCGCCATCCGCTCCTCGATCGGTGCGGGCTTGCTCTGGGCTTCCCCGCTGGGCCCGATCCGCATCGATTACGCCTATGCCCTGACCAGGGTTCGGGGCGCCGGCGGCGACAAGTTGCAGGCCTTCCGCTTCTCGGGCGGCGCGCGCTTCTAGGCGCGCGAGCAGCGGGGCGGTTTTCCGCCCCGCGGACACCAGCATGACGGTTCCGCAGTTCTTTTCCACGCCTCCCGAGATGCGGCTTGCCGCTCTCGCCGAGAGGACCGGCGCCAGGCTGGGGGATCCCGCGTCGGGGGATC
>CAZNAT010000095.1:0-7047 GCA_964571245.1 uncultured Methylobacterium sp. | reverse complement strand
TGCTCCTTTGGAGAATGCCGGCGATGGCGAGCTGACGTTTCTCGAAAACGCCGCCTACGCCAAATTTGCCGCAGCCACCGGCGCGACCGCCTGTTTCATTTCACCCAAGTTTGTCGACCGGCTCGCCCCCGGATGCGCGGCACTGATCGCCGGCGATCCGTATCGGGCGTTTGCAAAGGCGGCGGCGCTACTGTTTCCGGCGGCGGCCCGGCCGCAATCGTTCTTCGGTTCGACCGGCATTTCGCCCGGCAGCTTCATCCATCCCGAAGCCAAGCTTGAAGCAGGGGTGATCGTTGATCCCGGCGCGATCATCGGCAAGGGTGCCGAAATCGGCAAGGGCACGCTGATCGGCGCGCATGCCGTCATCGGCCCCGAAGTCCGGATCGGCCGCGATTGCGCGATCGGCGCGCAGGCAACGGTTTCGCACGCCCTGATCGGCAACCGGGTCATCATTCATCCGGGCGCGCGGATCGGGCAGGACGGTTTTGGGTTCGCCATGGGGCCGATCGGCCACCTCAAGGTGCCGCAGGTCGGTCGTGTCATCCTGCAGGATGACGTCGATATCGGGGCCAACACGACGATCGATCGCGGCGCTAACCGCGATACCGTGGTCGGCGAAGGCACCAAGATCGATAATCTCGTCCAGATCGGTCACAACGTGGTGATTGGTCGGCATTGCGTCATCGTTGCGCAGGTCGGGATTTCCGGCTCGACGGTGCTGGAGGATTACGTGGTGCTGGCTGGGCAGGTGGGGATTGCCGGCCATCTCCGGATCGGCATGGCGGCGCAGGTCGGCGCGCAATCCGGCGTGATGACGGATGTGCCCTCCGGGGTGAAATTCCTGGGCTCGCCCGCCAAGCCGGCGCGGCAGGAGTTTCGCGAGATCGCCTCGCTCCGGCGGCTTACGCAGAAAAATGACCCCGATCAGGACGGGAAATCCTGAAAAACCCTGACGGGGTTATGGACGAACCGCTTCTGGAGGTGGTACCCAGAGGTAAAGCGTGTCGCATGTGACATCGCTCGCTAAAACAAGCACTTAGGTCGCAATGATCGCATTTCGAATCAAGGCGGCCGATCGGGGTGCCCCCCGGCCTATCGACAGGAATACGCGATGACCGACGAAACCGGACCAAACGTAGCGGCTGAAAGCGTGGCGATCCAGACATTGGACATCAAGCGATTGATGGAGTGCCTGCCGCATCGCTACCCCTTTCTGATGGTGGACAAGGTCACCCATATGGAGGGAAGCCGCCATATCATCGGGGTCAAGAACGTGACCTTCAACGAGCCGCATTTTCTCGGGCATTTCCCCGGCGAGCCGGTGATGCCGGGCGTTCTCATTATCGAGGGCATGGCGCAAACCGCGGGTGCGGCCTGCGTCGCCTCCGGGGATGCCGGCGGCAACGCGAAGATCGTCTATTTCATGACGATCGACAAATGCAAGTTCCGCAAACCCGTCGTGCCGGGGGACCGGCTCGAATACCATATGACCCGCATCAATCGCCGCCGTAACATGTGGTGGTTCAAGGGCCTGGCGAAAGTCGAAGGCCAGATCGTCGCCGAGGCCGAGCTCGGGGCGATGGTTGTCACCGAATGAGAGGCGAAATGGCCGGAACAATCCATCCGAGCGCGGCGGTCGACCCGGCCGCGCGCATCGGCAGCAATGTTTTTATCGGACCGTTCTGCGTGGTCGGGCCGGATGTCGCCCTGGGCGACGATGTCGAGCTCAAGAGCCATGTGGTTCTGGCGGGCCATACCTCTGTCGGCAACGGCACGCGGATTTTTCCGTTCGCCTCGCTCGGGCATGAGCCGCAGGACCTTAAATTCAAGGGCGAGGTTTCCCGGCTTGAAATCGGTGCGCGCTGCACGATCCGCGAGGGGGTGACGATGAACCCCGGCACCGCGGGGGGCGGGCTGCTGACCAAGGTCGGCGACGATTGCACCTTTCTCGCGTATTCGCATGTCGCGCATGATTGCATCGTCGGCAACCACGTCGTGTTCTCGAACAACGTGATGCTCGCGGGCCATTGCCGTGTCGGCGATTTCGTCATCATCGGTGGCGGCGCCGGGGTGCATCAATACGTCCGGCTGGGCGATCACGCCTTTATCGGCGCGATGTCCGGCATCGCCAACGATGTCATTCCCTATGGCATGGCGGTTGGGGAAAACCGGCAGGCACAGCTGGCCGGGCTCAACATCATCGGGCTCAAGCGGCGCGGGTTCAATCTTGAACAGGTGCACGATCTGCGCCGCGCCTATCGACTGCTATTCGCGCCGGAAGGCACCTTGAAGGAACGCGTCGAGGATGTTTCCCTCGAATTCGAGGCGCATCCCCTCGTGCATGAAGTGCTGGATTTCATTCGCGAAGGCGGCGATCGCTCGATCTGCACCCCGCGTGAAGTTCGCAACAGCGATCAGGCAGGGTGAGGCGGGCATGACCGGCAAGAACGGAGACCGGTTTTGCTCGGGATCACGCCTCGCATGCTGCCGAAGGCCCGGGAAATGACCGCGGCGCGGCCACTCCGGATCGCGATGGTTGCCGGGGAAGCCTCCGGTGACCAGCTCGGGGTGAGCCTGCTGCGGGCGCTTGCCGCGCGCGGCGTGGTGGTCGAGGCCTTTGGCGTCGGCGGCGACGCGCTGGTCGCCGCAGGGCTGAAGACGCTGTTTCCGCAAACCGATATCGCGGTGATGGGGCTCGGCCCGGTCCTTCGCAAGCTGCCGCTGCTGATCCGGCGGATTCGCGAGACCGCAGCGGCGATCATCGCGGCAAAGCCGGATATTCTGGTGACGATCGATGCGCCGGATTTCTGCAAGCGGGTCGCCAAGCGCGTGCGCGCCGCCGCGCCCGAGATCCCGATCGTCCATTGGGTCTGTCCCAGCGTCTGGGCGTGGCGACCGGGCAGGGCGCCGGCGATGCGGCCCTATATCGATCACGTCCTGTGCCTGCTGCCGTTCGAACCGGAGGCGCTCGCGCGGCTGAACGGCCCGCCGGGCACCTATGTCGGCCATCCGCTGGTCGAGCGCCTTACCGACTTGCGGCCGCAGGAAGCGCGCGAAGCGGCCACGCGGGCCAGCCTCGACCGGCCGACGCTGCTGCTGCTGCCGGGCTCGCGGATGTCGGAGCTGCGCCGCCTGATGCCGCTGCTGCTGGCCGCGAAGGATGTGGCCAGCCAAGACCTGGTGGCCACAACGGGGATGACACCCCGCTGGGTCATCCCCACGCTGCCGCATCTTGTCGCCACGGTTCGCGCGGCGCTCGGGGATAACAAGGATCGCATCGAGGTGATCAGTGATCCCGGAGCCAAGCGCGCGGCGATGCGCGAGGCGCGGGCGGCGCTGGCAGCTTCCGGGACCGTGACGCTGGAACTGGCGCTGGCCGGCATTCCCATGGTGGCGTGCTACAGGGTCGCGGACTGGGAAGCGGCGATCGCGCGGCGGCTGATCACGGTATCGACCGCCAATTTGCCGAACCTGATCCTGGGCGAGCACGTGGTGCCGGAGTTCATCCAGCAGCATGCAACACCGGAAAACCTTGGCAAGGCCTTCGCCCGATTGTTGCAGGACTCGCCCGAATTCGCTGCCCAGCGCGCGGCCTTCGTCCGGCTTGAACAGGCGATGCGGACGACAGGCGCGGGGCCGAGCGAGAAAGCCGCCGCGCTCGTGCTTGACCTCGCAGGCAAAGCCCGCAACAGATTGACGCATGACAAGCCTGTTGCCTGATCCTGAAACCCTGCATCCCGAGCCGTTGCCGCGCGGCCTTTCGGCGGGGCAACGGCTCAGGAACTATTTCCTGACCGGCATCGTGGTCAGCGGGCCGGTCGTCATCACGATCTATCTCTCGCTCTGGATCATCACCTTCGTCGACGGCTGGGTGAAGCCGATCATCCCGTCGATCTACCTGCCGGAAACCTATCTTCCCTTCGCGATCCCCGGCTTTGGCATTCTGGTGCTGGTGTTCGGGCTGACGATGCTCGGGTTCCTCACCGCCAATCTCGTCGGGCGGACGATGCTCGAATTTGGCGAGACCCTGCTCGCCCGCATGCCGGTCGTGCGCGGGCTTTATCGCTCGACCAAGCAGATTTTCGAGACGGTTTTTTCGCAGTCGGGCACCTCGTTCCGCACGGTGGGGATCGTCGAATACCCGTCGCCCGGGTGCTGGTCGGTGGTGTTTCTCTCGACCCCGCCCAGCCCGGAAATCGCTACCGGCCTGCCCAAAGGCGAGGAATTCATCAGCGTTTTCCTGCCCTGCGCGCCGAACCCGACCACCGGATTTTTCTTCTACATTCCACGCAACAAGGTCATCGAGGTGCCGATTTCCGTCGATGATGCCGCCAAGATCGTGATGTCGCTCGGCTTGCTCAAGCCCGAGGAGGAAGACCCGAAAAAGGCGGCAATCGCGGCGGCGGCACGGCTTGGCAAGCTGACCAAAAGCCTCAACCCCGAAAACCTCAAGACCAAAAAACCCAGCGAGCCGCCGCAGTCTAACCCGCCGTCATCAACCTGATCGCCTCGTCGCGCTCGAACAGATAGAGCAGGGTGCGCAGCGCCCCCCCGCGCGGGCTGGTCAGCGCAGGGTCGCGCGCAAACGTCAAAACGGCATCGTCGCGCGCCATCCGCAGCAGATCCTGGTGCAGGTCGAGCCGGGCGATGCGAAACCCCGGCACGCCCGATTGCCGGGTGCCAAGAAGGTCGCCCTCACCGCGCAGGCGAAGGTCCTCTTCGGCGATGCGAAACCCATCCTCGGTCTGGCGCAGGATTTCGAGCCGCGCCCGCGCGGTTTCGGACAAGGGCCCGCGATAGAGCAGGATCGCGTTGGATTTCTCGCCACCGCGCCCGACGCGCCCGCGCAGTTGGTGCAACTGGGCGAGGCCGAAACGCTGGGCCTCCTCGATCACCATGATCGTCGCTTCCGGCACATCCATGCCCACCTCGATCACCGTGGTTGCAACCAGGATCGAAATCTCCCCGGCGGCAAAACGGGCGATAACGCTGTCTTTCTCCGGGCCGGGCATTTTGCCGTGCACCAGCCCGACCCTGCCGGGAAAGCGTGCCACCAGATCAGAAAATCGCTCCTCGGCAGCGGCCAGTTCGAGCTTCTCGCTTTCGCCGACCAGCGGGCAGACCCAATAGACGCGCGCCCCCGAACCGATCGCCCGTCCGATGCCGGCAATCATCTCGTCGAGCCGCTCGTGGTTGACGAGCCGGGTATCGATCGGCTTGCGCCCGGGGGGCTTTTCGTCGAGCACGGAGACATCGAGATCGCCGAAATACCCGAGCACCAGCGTGCGCGGAATCGGGGTCGCGGTCATGACCAGGAGATCGACGGCCTCGCCCTTTTTCGCCAAGGCCAGCCGTTGATGCACGCCGAAGCGATGCTGCTCGTCGACCACCGCGATCCCGAGGTTGGCAAAGCTCACCTCGTCCTGAAACAGGGCGTGGGTGCCCAGAATGATATCGATCTCGCCGGAAGCGAGGCGCTTGAGCGTCGCCGCGCGTTCAGCTGCGCCCGCCCGGCCGGTCAGGAGCCCGGTGCGGATCCCCGCCGCCTCTGCCATCGGGGCGATGCGTTCGAAGTGCTGGCGGGCGAGAATTTCGGTTGGCGCCATCATCGCGCCCTGCGTGCCGGCTTCGACCGCGATCGCCATCGCCAGCAGCGCGACGATGGTCTTGCCGGCCCCGACATCGCCCTGCAACAGCCTCAGCATGCGCTCGGGTTTGGCCAGATCCGCCTCGATCTCGGCGAGGGACCGGCTCTGCGCGCCGGTCAAGGCATAGGGCAGGGCGGCCAGGATCTTTTTCCGCAAGCGACCGTCGCCCCGAAGCGCGCGCCCGGCAGGGCCTTTCTCGCGGGCGCGTACCAGCTGCAGCGCTATCTGCCCGGCCAGGAGCTCGTCGTAGGCGAGGCGCTTGTAGGCCGGGGATTCCGGGCCGAACGCCGCCGGCGATTTCGGGTGGTGCATGGCTTCGAGCGCCACGCGAAACCCCGGCCAACCCTCGCGTGCCAGCACGGTTTCGTCCTGCCATTCGGGCAGCGGTCTGGCGCGTTCCAGCGCGGCGATCGCGGTGTTCTGGACCCGGCGCGCGGTCAGGCCCTCGGTGAGCGGGTAGACCGGCTCAAAGGCATCCTCTTCCGAGAATTTGGCCAGCGGCAGAATACGGTCAGGGTGGACCATCTGCCGCATGCCGTCGAACAGCTCCATCCGGCCCGAGATGATCCGCGTCGCGCCGATCGGCAGCATGGTCTCGATCTGTTGTTTCGGCAGGTGGAAAAACACCAGCGTCACGTCGCCGGTCTCATCGCCGACCACCACCCGGCTCGGTGCCCGGGCGCGGCCCGGCGGGGCGGGACGATGCGCCTCCACCGTGACCTTGAGCGTGACGATCCCCTCCTGCGGTGCGCTGGCGATCGAGGGCGAGAGCGACCGGTCCACGATATCGATGGGCAGGTGGAACAACAGGTCGACGATCCGGGCCGGTTCTGGCGCCCGCCCGGTCAGGGTATCGAACAGCGGCGCCAGCTTCGGGCCAATGCCCGGCAGCCTGGAAACGGGGGCGAAATAGGGATCGAGTTCCGAGGGGCGCATGCGGCAGGGATAGCACCAGAAGCGCGCACGAGGCGAGGCGTTTTACGCTTGACTTCGCGGCCGACGCGCCGTTTTTCGGCGCCGGGGCACGATGGTCCAACACGGGATCGGGCCGGATGCCGGATCGGGCCAGCTCACGCCGTGTTTTCCATCAACCTCTTGTTTTCCCCGGAGCCTTCGCATGACCGGACTTTCCCGAACGACGGCCAATCTCGAGCCGCGCCGCAAGCGGATCCTGTTTCGCGCCTGGCATCGCGGCACGCGCGAGATGGATCTTCTGATGGGCCGCTACGCCGAGAGCGTGATCGAGGAATTGAACGAGGCGCAGATGGACGATCTCGAAGCCCTGATCGAGGCGCAGGATCGCGATCTGTTCTCGTGGATCGCGCAAGGGGAAGCGGTGCCGGCGCGCTATGATACGCCGGTTTTCCAGGCGCTGAAGGCGTTCCATGCCCATGACAAG
>CAZNAT010000094.1:0-10214 GCA_964571245.1 uncultured Methylobacterium sp. | reverse complement strand
GTGCATCTGCGAGACGATGACGCGCTCGGTGCCGTTGACGATGAAGGTGCCGTTCATCGTCATGAGCGGCATATCGCCCATGTAGACGTCCTGCTCCTTGATGTCCTTGACCGATTTCGCGCCGGTGTCGATGTCGATATCGAACACGATGAGGCGCAGCGTCACCTTCAGCGGGGCGGCATAGGTCATGCCGCGCTGACGGCACTCGTCGGTGTCGTATTTCGGCGGCTCGAAGGTGTAGCGCACGAACTCGAGCAGCGAGGCGCCCGAGAAATCCGAGATCGGGAACACCGACCGGAAGACGCTCTGGAGGCCTTCGTCGGGGCGCCCGCCCTTGGGCTCGTCCACCATCAGGAACTGGTCGTAGGAGGCCTTCTGAACCTCGATGAGGTTCGGCATCTCGATCGCTTCACGGATATTTCCGAAGAATTTCCGAAGCCGCTTCCGCCCAACCAGGGTATTGGATTGTCCCGACTGAGCTTGCAGAGCATTCGCCATCTTTGATCCTCGTTAAAGCACTTCCAGAATTCGTCAAAAACGACCACATCTGGAGGGTGATCGCCGTCTTGTGAAAAAACGGCCTACCGAAACGATCGTATCCACGAGGATATCATTGGCCCCTCGGGCCGATCGCTTGGGTAGAACGTTTTTGGGTAGAACGTTTACTGGCCTTCAGGCGCTGCCGCTAAAATGCCAAAATCAGGCCCGTAGACCAAAAAGGCCCGCGCGAGAAAACCCGCGCGGGACAATCGTTTTTTTTAGCCCAAAAGGGCCAAAATCACTTGATTTCGACCTTGGCACCGGCAGCTTCGAGCTGCTTCTGGAGCTTGGCGGCCTCATCCTTGGAAACGCCTTCCTTGACGGCCTTCGGCGCGGCTTCCACGAGGTCCTTGGCTTCCTTGAGGCCAAGACCCGTGATCGCACGGACTTCCTTGATGACTTCGATCTTCTTGTCGCCGGCGGCGGCAAGAATGACGTTGAACTCGGTCTGCTCTTCCGCAGCGGCAGCAGCGGCACCGGCACCCGGGGCAGCGGCAACAGCAACGGCGGCGGCGGCGGAAACGCCCCACTTTTCTTCGAGCATCTTGGCGAGCTCGGCAGCTTCGAGAACGGTGAGGTTCGACAGCTCGGCAACGAGCTTGGTCAGGTCAGCCATGGTACAATCCTTCGGCTCTAATGTTTCGTTTTCGGTTCACTGGAGCGGCCCGCATCCGGGCGGCTCCGACTTGGGTTCTTCGTCTCAGGCAGCTTCGTCTCGCTTGGCATACGCCCCGAACACGCGCGCGAGCTTGGCAGCAGGCGCGGTCGAGAGCTGCGCGATCTTCGTCGCCGGGGCCACAAGCAGGCCCAGGAGCTTCGCACGCAGTTCATCGAGCGACGGCATGGTGGCCAGAGCCTTCACACCGTCAACGTTAAGGGCGGTCTTGCCCATCGCACCGCCGAGGATGACGAGCTTGTCGTTCCCCTTGGCGAATTCGACAGCCACTTTCGGTGCCGCGACCGGATCCGCCGAATAGGCAAGAATGGTCGGGCCCTTCATGAGGCTCGCGATGGACGCAACGTCAGTGCCATCGAGCGCGATCTTCACGAGGCGATTCTTCGAGACCTTCACCGTGGCGCCAGCAGCCTTCATCTCCCTGCGGAGCTTCTGCAACTGGGCAACGGTCAGGCCGGAATAATGCGCAACGACGACAACGGCGGACTTCTGAAAGACCGAGTTGAGTGTCGAGACGAGCTCTTCTTTTCCAGCTCTATCCACGTGCTTTTCTCCGGATCGGAACCAGGAAGGACATCCCCCTGCTCCCGCTCTGCGCTCAGCCATCCCCTGGCGGCGCCACATGGCGATCCAAAGGGACAACGGTTCAAAGGCGGGTTACCCCGCCATGACCCTCTTCACGGATGAAAATCCGATCCGAAGGCCCGCCTGTCCCCCTGAAGACGTGCGGAAACTCCGCATGATCCCAAGGCCGAGAAAACGAAAACGATGCCGCCGCCCGGAAAACCAGGCGCAGCATGAATTCCCTTCCCCATCTATGCAGGCTTTCTCCTCGGGGATCGGCTACCCCCGGAGGAACCGCCACCCGAACGGGCAGCGAAGGATTAAGCCGGTAGCCATAAAACCTCCCGCCGATCGCTTGCGCGAACCGGATCGTCGGATTTTCTGGCAACCTTTGCACCTGCAGTCTCGGACAGGATTGACTGATCGGGGCAATGGGAACACCTTGCGGTGGCCCTGCCCGTTTCAGCTCACCACCCCGGAGGGCGGCGACAAAAAAGCATCGCGGAAAACCACGATTCTTCTTCGCAAGCTGTGCTCAGTAATGCGTTGGCGCGCAGGATGCAAGAGGGGGGCTTGACAAAATCGCGAAGTTTGTTCCGGCCGATCACGCCGTCGCGATTTGCGCCCCGCTTCCCGCTGCGGGTTTTGCCGCCGCCGAAAGCATGAACGGACGCTCGATCAGCCGGTAGGTTTTGGCCGAAATCGCGATCGTCAGCGCCAGCAGCGCCAGAATCGCCACCCAATCGAGCGCGCCGCTGCCGAAGGTGAACACCCGCTCGTTGCCGCTCCCTGCCGCCGTCAGCGGAATTCTGGTCACCTTCTCGACCAGAACCAGCACCAGCCGCAGGCCGTAATAGAGCAGCGCGTGCACGAGGTAGATCGAATAGGACCACAACCCCAGCGCCTGGATCGGGCGGCTTTCGAGCGCACGGGTCAGAATGCCGTTGCCGCGGCTGAACACCACGATCACCCCGGCAAAGACCAGCGGCGCCAGCAGCGAGGTGACGTTGACGCCGGTTGACATCAAATAGCTCGCCAGCGCCAGAACGACGGCGATCTCGACGCCCGAGCTGCCCTCGACCTCCAGCCGGTCCGACTGGACGAGACGATAGGTCACGGCGCCGAGAAAGAAGCCGTAAACAGCGCGCATCAGGCCGAAATCATGGGTTGCAAACAGGTAGATCGGCGAAAACCACGCCACGCCCGCCACCGCAAGGATGGCGATGGCGACCAGCGCCCGGCCGAGATGGCGGCGAAACGCCAGCGCCGTCGCGGCAAAAATCAGGTAGGTCCAGAACTCGACCGAGATGCTCCAGGCCGGGCCGTTCCAGGTCGTCGTGCCGTGCAGGTTGAGCGATTGCCCCATCGCGATATTGGTCAGGAGCGCGAACCACGAGCGCGAGCCGGTGAAGGGCGCATCCTCGATCGGCAGCGCCATGAAGGCGCCCACGCCGGCCTTCAGCACCTCGATGCCGAAAAACGCGAACAGGATGCAAAAATGCAGCGGCCAGATGCGCCAGAACCGCTTGGTCATGAATTCCCGGGCGGCCCCCGCCCCGGTCAGGCGGGCGCCCCAGGCATGCATGATGACAAAGCCGGAAAGGACGAAGAAGAAATCGACGAATAATTCCATGTTCTTCCAGCCGGAAAGCTCGCGCAGCGGATGCGCGATCGGCGCGTGGTAGAACGTGATCATGAGCGCGGCGATGCCCCGCCACCCATCCAGTGCTTCAAACCGCTTCGCCTGCATTGTCTCTCTCCGGAACAACGGGAACCCGAAACCGGTTGGTTGCAAGGATGAGGCCAGCGATACGCGGCCCGGTTTGCCCACTATGCACCGGTTTATGTACCAAATCGTATCAGACCGCCGTCCGCGCTCCGGTTTGACCCGCGATGCGACGAAGCCATTGACATCGTGGTGAACAAAAAACCCCGCGCCTTTCGGCACGGGGTCTGATTTTCTTCCCGGTTGCCCGGATTCAGGTGGTGACGCTCGCCAGTTCCACCTTCACGCCCGGCCCATCAGGCCGGAGGCCGTTCTCGCGCGGAGCGAAGCGGAGGCGCACCGGATCGATGGGCCTCCGTTCCACATCACCCTGCGGTAACGCTCGCCAGTTCCACCTTCACGCCCGGGCCCATCGAGGACGAGAGCGAGATGCGCTGCAGGTAGGTGCCCTTCGCGCCGGCCGGCTTGGCCTTCGAGACCGAATCGACGAACGCCTTGATGTTCTCGACCAGCTTGGCTTCATCGAACGACGCCTTGCCGATGCCGCCGTGAATGATACCGGCCTTCTCGACGCGGAACTCGACCGCGCCACCCTTCGATGCCTTGACGGCGGCGGTGACATCCATCGTGACCGTGCCGACGCGCGGGTTCGGCATCAGGCCGCGCGGGCCAAGCACCTTACCGAGGCGGCCGACGAGGCCCATCATGTCCGGGGTCGCGATGCAGCGATCGAACTCGATCTTGCCGGAGGTGATGATCTCGACGAGATCTTCCGCGCCGACGATATCCGCACCGGCGGCCTTGGCTTCATCGGCCTTGGCGCCCTTGGCGAATACCGCAACCCGCACCGTGCGGCCGGAGCCGTTCGGCAGGTTGCACACGCCCCGGACCATCTGGTCGGCGTGACGCGGATCGACGCCGAGATTCATCGCGATCTCGATGGTTTCGTCGAACTTGGCGGTGGCACGCGCCTTGACCATCTTCACGGCCTCCGCGAGCGGATAGAGCTTGGTGCGCTCGATGCCTTCACGGGCCTTGGCAACGCGCTTCGGCAACTTCAGTTCAGCTTTGACTTGCTTGTTCATGACGTTACCCCACGACCTCGAGGCCCATCGCACGGGCGGAACCACGGATCATCGACACGGCCGCATCGAGCGTGCCGCAATTCATGTCGACCATTTTCTTCTCGGCGATCTCGCGCAGCTGCGCTTCGGTCACCTTGCCGACCATCGCGCCCTTGCCCGGGGTCTTGGAGCCGGAAGCCGGCTTCTTGCCGATCTTCAGGCCAGCAGCCTTCTTGAGGAAGAAGGTCACCGGCGGCTGGCGCATTTCGAACGTGAACGAACGATCCGCGAACGCCGTGATGACGACGGGGATCGGCGTGCCCTTTTCGACCTGCGCGGTCTTCGCATTGAAGGCCTTGCAGAATTCCATGATGTTCAGACCGCGCTGACCGAGCGCGGGACCGATTGGCGGCGCGGGTTTCGCATCCCCCGCCGGGACTTGCAGCTTGATATAGCCGACGATTTTCTTTGCCATTGCTCTCTCCAATGTCCCTCACGCCGGCGGAGCCGACGCAAGCGAACGACCCAACACGCCGGAAAACCCGGCGCTTGGGGCAGAAGTGGTACGTGGACAGACTGTCTCGATACCGATTTGGACCGTGGTCGGGCTTTTACGTGCCTGTCGCCGAGAAGCGAGAGGCAACCGCCTGCCACGGAGTTTTTTGCGGAACGGAAAAGGCTCCACGCCGCAAGGGTTGTGCGGATACGGGAAAATGCCCGAAAACGCAAGTTGAACCGCCAGAAAAACTGACGAAAGTAAAAACGGGGCGGAAACCCGCCTTACTTCAGCTTCTCGACCTGAGAGAACTCCAGTTCGACCGGCGTCGCACGGCCGAAGATCGACACCGCGACCTTGAGGCGCTGGCGCGGAAAATCGACCTCTTCGACGACGCCGTTGAACGAAGCGAACGGGCCTTCGGCCACCTTCACGTTCTCGCCGATCTCGTAGATGATCGTGGTCTTCGGGCGCTCGATGTTCTCGACGACCTGGCCCTTGATGCGCTCGGCCTCGCTATCGGGGATCGGCACCGGCTTCTTGTCGGCACCGAGAAAGCCCGTCACCTTCGGGGTATTCTTGATCAGGTGATAGGCGTCATCCGTCAGATCGCATTTGACCATGACATAGCCGGGGAAGAACTTGCGGTCGGTCTCGATCCGGCGACCGCGGCGCACTTCCGTGACCTTCTCGGTCGGCACGAGAATTTCCTCGAACAGGCCCGCCAGTCCCAGCCGGTCGGCGCCGTTCTTGATGTCATCCGCCACTTTCTTCTCGAAGTTCGAGAAGGCATGGACGATGTACCAGCGCTTGGGGCGGCCGGTCGGGCGGGGGGCGGTTTCTGCAGCAGCGTCCATATCCGTATCCTTCGCTCGCGAAACCGGGCTCAGCGCCCGAGGCCCAGAACCAGACCAACCGACCAGCGGATGACCCGATCAGCCAGAAGAAAGAAAATCGAGGCAACAACCACGAGCACGAACACCATCGCGGTGGTGATCATGGTTTCCTTGCGGGTCGGCCAGGAGACCTTCTTGCCCTCGTTCTGCACTTCCTGCAGAAACTCAACTGGGTTCGGCTTCGCCATATCCCTCGATCCTTCGTTGTCACTGCGAAAAGGTGCCCGGCATCGTGCCGGCGGCGCTTTTCCGCATCAAATCCATCCCGCCCAGATCGGGTACCGCACCCTGAAGCACAAGGGCTTGCCCCTCAGTGCTTCGGGCTTCCTCCCCTTCGGGCATCGGCATCCTCGGACGTCCACTCCCTTTTCGCCTGCAACACCCCGTTCCCGCCGGGCGGGTTCGAAACATAGGCTGACGATTTCAGGGAATGCGATTTGCTTAACGCTTCCCGACCAGATCGTCAAATTCTCATTTTTGATGCGATGGACGTGAATTCATCTTGCGGCACCTGCCGTGTCATCCTTATCTGGGGTCGGCACGGGTTTGCCTCGCAGCCAGAAGCCACCGGGAGGGAAATGGCCTTGTTTCGCGGTTTTAGCGCATTGGCGCTGGCGGCAGCCATGGCGCCCTTTGTTTTTTTTGCGCTGCTGGCTCTCAAGGTTCTCGGTGTGGCTGTGGTCACAACCGCACCGCTGGTCCTTTCCTTCATCGCCTGGATGGTGCTCGGCAAGTGGGCTCGCCGCGATGCGAAAGAGCGCGCCGAGCTGCAAGTGATCGAAGCCCGCGTCGTCCGCGAATCGCCGCCGCACTACCCGGCGGAGGCCTATTCCCCGCCGGCGCATTTCGATCTTCTGCTGGCAGCCAAGCACGATATCGGCCGCATCCGCGGCGCCGCCGGCTCGATCGCCGATTCGACCATCGCCCGGCAGTTCCTCGCTCTGGCCGCCGAGGCGGACAAGATCCACGCGCGGCTGATGGCGGAGCCGGTCAAGCTCGGCCTCGCGCGGCGTTTTTTCGCGAGCTACCTGCCGCGTTCGGCCGACCTTGCAGAGGGCTATCACCGCTTCAAGCGCGAGGACGCCAAAGGCGAAAGCCGCCGCGCAAAGCTGCTGGATGTGCTCTACCGGCTCGAAATGGCGATGAAGCAGCAGGAGACCGATCTTGCCGCGCCGGAAATGTCGCGCATCGACGCCGATATCCGCATTCTCTCGGATGACCTGAGGGGGTTCAACCCGGATTTCACCCAGGCGCCGCAGCCGATCCTCAACCGGATCGACGACATCGTGAGAAGCGCGAAGAAGAAGGGCTGATTTTTTCGGCTATCCCGCACGACAGCGAAATCTGACGGGGCAGGAAAATAGCCGAAGGGGGAGATTCGAACCCAGCTTTTTTGCTGATCGCCTCCGGGCGAAGCCCGACCGGCGATCAGGGACAAGTCGTGGGTTCTTCTCTCGCGTTGGGATAGGATGGCAGGGCAAGAAAATTGGCAGGGGAGGAGGGATTCGAACCCACGACCTACGGTTTTGGAGACCGCCACTCTAACCAGCTGAGCTACTCCCCTAGAGCGAGCGACCTCATGCCAAAATACGCGGGCAAAAGCAAGGCGGTTATCAACCTCCCATTTGCCTCACGCGTTTGACTCTTCTGCTGGCCGCTGATTGCATCGCGCCTCGTGACGCCATTGCACATCCAGAATGGGGCTATCATGGGGTTTTCCGACGCAATCAAAACGTGCTTGGCAAAATACGCCGACTTCAGCGGCCGCGCGATGCGGTCGGAATTCTGGTATTTCACGCTCTTCGCTGTCCTCCTCCAGGTTGGGCTTGATATCATTCTCAACATCATCGTCGGTGGAAACAGCCGCCTGCCGGCCTATGTTTCTGGTATAGCAGGCTTGGTGCTCATCATTCCATCTCTGGCAGCTGGCGCCCGACGCCTGCATGACATCGACAAATCTGGCTGGTGGCAGTTGTTTTACCTCTTGCCCGTTATTGGCTGGATTCCGCTGATCTATTTCTGGTGCCAGCGCGGCACGGAAGGCGCCAACCGCTTTGGCGGCTGAAGCCACGGGGCTCTGCCGGATGGCGGAGCCCTGCTCGCTGAGGTAGATCAGCCTTCAACAAGCGCGGAAAAGACGGCAAAGCTCTCGCGCAGGTGCGCGGCCGATTTGGTGCCTGTCAGCACCACGCCATGGCGGTTCTGCGCGAGAACGGCGGAGAACGCCGCCTTCATCGCGCCTTCGCGCCCCCCTGCCCCGGCATCGGCCAACAGCGCGCCGGTGGCAAACGGCCGGTTGGTGAGGATATGGACATTCGCCGCCTCGGCCTCGGCGAACAGCGGTTCGAGCGCGGTGCTGCGGGCGTTATACGGCATTTGCAGCCAGTGAAACCCCATCGAGATCGCCAAGCGCCCCGCCTCCAGATCGCTGACGGAAGCGCCGATCTGCGGAATATCCATCGCCTGCGCGCCTTCGAGCGCCCATTTGAGATCCTCACCGGAAAGCGCGGCCACACTCGCCTTGTGCACCTGCAACAGATCGATGTCGCGCAAATGCTCCACCGAGCGGTCGAGGCTGCGCATCAGGGCATCGTAGCTGTGGTCGACACCGGTCTTGCCATCCGCGCTCCAGTATTCGCCGAATTTCGTGGCGATGAACACGGTGCGGCGCTGATCCTCGGTCAGGGTGCGCAGGAACGCCCCGAGAATCCGCTCGCTCGTCCCATAGGCCGGGGCGGTATCATAAACCTTGATGCCGAGTTCGAAGGCGGTTTCGAGCAGCGCCCGCGCCTCGCTTTCGGGCGGTGGCGGCGCCATATCCTGCCCCCAGGGGCGGCCGATCGAGACCAGCCCCAGGCCAAGCTGCACCGATTGATCTTCCATGATCACTCCGGCTCGACGATGACGGCGGTGCCATAGGCCAGAACCTCGGTGATGCCGGCCATGATGTCGTTGGTATCGTAGCGCATGGCGATGATCGCATTGGCCCCCGAGCGCTGCGCATGCTCGACCATATGCTCGAAAGCCTCGGTGCGGGCGTTTTCCGCCAGGGTGACATAAACCCCGATCCGCCCGCCGAAGAAGGCGGCGATCGCCCCGATCAGGTTTCCCACCACCGACCGCGACCGCACGGTAATGCCGCGCACCACGCCGAGATGCTGGACGATGCGAAAGCCGGCAAGATCATTGGCGGTGGTGACGAGCATGGACGGACCTTCCCGATGACGTGAGGTGCTGGGGCAAAAGCGCATAGGCAAAGGCGTTTTCGGCCGGATGTTCCGTTGATGTATGCTCGCGCGCGCCCAAAGAGAAGGGGCTGCCCCCCGAACGCCGCAGCTTCATTCGCTTTCCTGTGGAACGAGAGCGCCTTTTCGCTCGTGTACCAGAAGATGGCCGCCACCACAGGTCGTGACCTGATTGGCACAGGCCCCGCTCGCCCACCCCCTGGCGGTCTTCTTGCCCGGGAGCTCGAAGGTCACGTCCACCATCGAGCCGCTGCAGCCATGCATGCGCTGAACCTTGAGATCGCCCGCCGACCATTCCTGACCGTCGGGCCCCTTGCCGCGCAGCTTCATCACCAGCGGGGATTTCGGCTCCGGTCGCTGGCGCAGGTCAATATCTTCCATCACCGCGCCGACAAGCGCCGCTGAAACCCAGGCCGTCCCGCTGAAAATCGGTGCTCCGGGCAGATCGTAGCCTTCCCAGCGCATGTTACGGACGAGAAACCAGCCATCTTTCGATCCGATGACCTGAAACTCCGGCGCGATCATGATTCCCGCCTCATCGCGCCGGTTGGGAACCCGCGCGAGAACTTCTGCCCTGGCGTTCGGAGCCGCCCTGAGATTGGTCCCGGCCGGGTCCTTGTCCTGAAGATAGCCTTTGAACCAGCAGAGCCTGACGCTGGCATCCACGCCGGGCGCCGCTCGAACAAGCACAGGAACCTGCTCCGGCTTGATGGGCTCCTCCTCGGCGCTCTGGGCCCGCGCGCCGAGCGCCATCAACGCCAGCACCGCCACGCCGGCACCGATCGCCGCGCCCCTCTTGAAGATTTGCCTGTTCATCCGGTGATCTCCTGTCCGTTTTTCAGTTGAGAGCACAAACTCTGGCCGGGCAACAGGATCTGTGCGCTGACACGCACGCCAAACACAAAAAAAAAGCGCGCCCGAAGGCGCGCTTTCAAAATCTGTCGCTGCCGCGATCAATCCTGGATGGATGCGACGACGCCGGCGCCGACGGTGCGGCCACCCTCGCG
>CAZNAT010000093.1:6395-10984 GCA_964571245.1 uncultured Methylobacterium sp. | reverse complement strand
CGTGCTTGTTCCAGGAGACGATGAGGTCCTCGCCCCATTGCCGGCGGATGAGATCGACAACCCGCGCCTCCACGCCGCGCGGCAATGGCCCGAGCGAATTGCCGTCGAGATAGATCATGCCTTCCGGCAGCAGGAATTCCGCCCGTTTTCCGGCCAGCGGGTCGGCGCGGTCGAGGGCTTCGAGATCAGCGCGGGAAATCGTCATCCGGGAAGCTCCTATGGCGTGAGTGTGCGCAAAACCGCGCGCAGCGGCGCGGCGTCGCAGCCTTCGATCTTCAGCGGCGGCGCGATCAACTCGTAGCCGCCGGGCGCGACCGCATCGAGAACCAGCCCCTCGATGATCGCGATCCCGTGGGCTTCGATGGCGTGATGGGCGTCGAGCGTCTTGGAGTTCGCCGGATCGACCGAGGCGGCATCGACGCCAATCAGCCGGACCCCGCGCGCGGCCAGCGCCGCGATCAACGCCGGCTCCAGCCCCTTGAGATCGGCGTCCCATTGTTCGGGGTAGTGCTCGTATTGCCGGATCAGCACCCGCTCCACGCGCCCGGGCAGCTGTGGCAGCACATCCGCGACGCCGATCCGCGCGCCCGCGCCCCGGGCATCGACGACATGGCAGGGGCCGATGTAGAGTTCGAGCGGCATCGCGTCGATCGGCCGGCCCTCGGCGTCAAAGTGCGAGGGCGCATCGGCATGCGAGCCGACGTGGCTCGAAAGCACGATTTTGGAGACGTTTACCGGGCAGTCCGGCCCAAGGCTCCAGCTCCGCGCGGCGTCGAACGGCGTATCGCCAGGCCAGCCCGGCATGCCTGCCCGGAAGGCAGGGGAAATATCGATCAGCGTCATCGCACCCGCAATCAGCCCGGATCCAGAAAATCGATTTTTTTTATAATATCAATTTTTCGATTGTCGAGCCGGAAATCCTTTTGGGGTGCGTGCAGCCGGGACAACACCGGAAGCGAGGGCTGGAAAACGGGGTGAGCCGGGCCGTGCCCAAGCCCGCCTATCCGCCGATGCGGTTGAGCGCCGCAGCGGTGGCATTGTCTTTCGCCAGCCTGCGAACCAGCGCGGAAACGGTGAAGGGCGCGCCGTCGCGCGCCTCGATGACCGCCATCTCCGCAAGAATGCCCGCCCAGCCGAGGCGATCGCCCAGAAACATCGGCCCGCCCTTGTGCGCCGGAAAGCCATAGCCGTTGAGCAGGACGATATCGACATCGAGCGGGCGGGCGGCGATGCCCTCCTCGACGATTTTCGCGCCCTCGTTGGCCATGGTGACCAGCACGCGGCGGGTGATCTCCTCCGGGGTGAAGACCCGTTGCGGCAACCCGCGCGCGACGGCATTCTCCCGGACGATGCGCTCGACCTCGGGGTCGACGACGCGCTTGCCCTCGACGTAGGCATACCAGCCGGCGCCGGTTTTCTGCCCGAAACGGCCCATTTCGCACAGGGTGTCGGCGATCGGCACGTAGCGCTCCGATGGCGAGCGGGTTGGCGCGAGGCGCTTGCGGCGCGCCCAGGAGATATCGAGGCCGGCAAGATCGGAGACCGCAAACGGCCCCATCGCGAAGCCGTAGTCTTCCAGCGCCGCATCGATCTCATGCGGCATCGCGCCCTCTTCGAGCATGAATTCGCATTGCGCGCGGAATTTCGCGAGGATGCGGTTGCCGATGAAGCCATCGCAAACGCCGGAGACGACCGCGATCTTCCGGAGCTTCTTACCCACCGCCATCGCGGTCGCGAGCACATCCGGCGCGGTTTTTTGCGCGCGGACGATTTCCAGCAGCTTCATGACGTTGGCCGGCGAGAAGAAATGCAGCCCGACGAGGTTTTCGGGCCGTGCCAGTGCCGCGGCCATCGCATCGATATCGAGATAGCTGGTGTTGGTCGCCCGCACGCAGTCCGCGCGCAGCACCGCTTCGAGGCGGGTGAAAAGATCGATCTTCACCGCCATTTCCTCGAACACCGCCTCGATGACGAGATCGGCGGTGGCCAGCGCCCCAAGTTCGGTCGTGAACAGCGCCCGCCCGAGCCGTTCCGCCCGGCCGGCTTCGGAGAGCCGGCCACTGGCGAGCGAGCGGGCATAAAGCCCCTCGATGCGCTCGCGCCCGCGCGCCAAAGCGGCCTCGGTGGTCTCGATGATGGTCACGCTATAACCGGCGTCGAGAAAGGCGACCGCGATCCCGGCGCCCATGGTCCCCGCCCCGACGACGCCGACCTGATGAACGTCGCGCGCGCGCGCTGCCGCGAGATCGGGGCGTTTTCCCACCTCGCGTTCGGCGAAAAACACGTAGCGCAGGGCCTCGGATTGCTCGCCCTTCATCAGGGTCAAAAAGGTCGCGCGCTCCTCGGCCATGCCGGCGGCGATCGGCTGCGTGGCCGCCAGCCGGGCGAGCCGCGTCACTTCCACCGGCGCGATCTGCCCGCGCGCCCGCTTGGTGATAGCGGCGACCTCTTTGTCGATCGCCGCAGCCTCGAACGCCGGGACCGCGAGCTCCCCGGTACGACGCAGCGGCTTGCCGACCAGCGTTCTGGCATGGGCAATCGCTTCGGCGCGCAGATCGCCGGTCGCGACGAGATCGACGAGCCCCATCGCTTTGGCTTCCGTGGCCGCAACCATGCGTCCCGAGCTGATCATCGCCATCGCCGCCGAAAGCCCCACGAGCCGCGGCAGACGCTGGGTGCCGCCCGCGCCGGGAATGAGCCCGAGCTTGACCTCCGGCAGACCGATCTGGCCATCCTGGGCGATGACGCGGGCATGCGCGGCAAGGCCGATCTCGCAACCGCCGCCGAGCGCCGTGCCGTGCCAGGCGACGACGACCGACATCCGGCAGATGCGGCTCCTTCGGCGGCTTGCCGAACTCGGTGATGTCGCCCCCGGCGACGAAGGTCCGTCCGGCGGCGGCGATGACGATCGCCTCGATCCCGGCATCGGCGTCGGCGGCGAGGATGGCATCGAGCAACCCCTGCCGCACCGCGCGCGAGGTCGCATTCACCGGCGGGCTGTCGATCTCGATCAGCGCGACGCCACCCACACCCATGGTCTTGACCAATGTCACGCCGTGCTCCTGCTCATGGAAGGTCCCGCCCGAAAATTCCCGCCCGCGCATCGGAACGCACGGGCGATTCGTTGGGCGGGACTATGACCTATTCCCCGGCAGGACGGGAAGAGGCATCGCGAAGCCCTGCGTCATGCCGCTTCGGGCGTGCCTTGAGCTTGAGCTCCGTCAGTTCCTCGCGCTCGCGCACCGAATTGCGGAAGATCTGGTCCTTGCCGGGCATATATTGCACCGGCTGCGCCGTATCCGCGCCATACCAGGCCGCCGCGCGCAAGGTGAACGCGGGATCCGCCAGATGCGGCCGCCCCAGCGCCACGAGATCGGCCCGCCCGGCGGCAACGATGGTGTTCATCTGGTCGGCGGTGGTGATCGCGCCGACGCACATGGTGGCAATCCGCGCCTCGTTGCGGATCTGGTCGGAAAACGGCGTCTGGAACATGCGCCCGTAGGTCGGGGCGGAATCATGCACGGTCTGGCCGGTCGAAACGTCGATGAGATCGCAGCCCTCGCCGGCAAAGGCGGTGGCGATGGCGACGGCGGCATCGCCGGTGATGCCGCCCTCCTTCCAGTCGGTCGCGGAAATGCGCACCGACATCGGCTTGTGCTTCGGCCAGGCCGCGCGCAAGGCCCGGAACACCTCGAGCGGAAAGCGCAACCGGTTTTCGAGGCTGCCGCCATAGGCGTCCTGCCGGTGGTTGGTGAGCGGCGACAGGAAGCTCGCCAGAAGGTAGCCATGGGCGCAATGCAGTTCGAGCATATCGAACCCCGCCCGCTCGCCGCGCAAGGCCGCGGCGACGAAATCGGCCTTCACCGCGTCCATATCCGCCCGGGTCATTTCGCGCGGGATCTGGCTCTCGGGGTAGTACGGCAGCGGCGAGGCCGACAGGATCGGCCAGGCGCCTTCCGCCAGGGGCCGGTCCATGCCCTCCCACATCAGCTTCGAGGCGCCCTTGCGACCGGCATGCCCCAGCTGCAGCGCGATTTTCGCCGGGGAGTTCTGGTGCGCGAAATCGACGATACGCTTCCAGCCGGCTTCCTGGGCATCGGTATAGAGCCCGGCGCAGCCCGGGGTGATCCGGGCGTCGCGGGAAACGCAGACCATCTCGGTGAAAACGAGCCCCGCGCCGCCGACGGCACGGGCGCCGTAATGCATCACGTGCCAGTCGTTGATCAGGCCTTCGCTGGCCGAATACTGGCACATCGGCGAGACGACCGCGCGGTTCTCGACCCGCATCTGCCGGAGCATGAACGGCTGGAACATCGGCGGCACCGGCGTGCCGTCCCGCCGCGTCTTGGCGTCGGGGCCCAGCGTGTCGGCCACCATACGGTCGATCGCCTGCACCATTTCCGGCGCGCGCAACGCGAGATTGTCGTAGGTGATCGCCTTCGAACGCGTCATCAGCCCGAAGGCAAACCGCAGCGGCTCGAAGTGCCAGAAGCGCTTCACATCCTCGAACCAGACCAGCGACACATCCGCCGCGTGCTGGGTTTTCTCGACGTCCTCGCGGCGCGCTTTCTCGAAATGCGCCAACGATG
>CAZNAT010000093.1:0-6360 GCA_964571245.1 uncultured Methylobacterium sp. | reverse complement strand
ATTCCGCGACGTGGAGCCCGGTCTTTCCGGTGCTGGTGGCATGGAACGCCTGGTGCAGGGCGATGGAATCCTCCATCGCCAGCTTGGTGCCCGAGCCGATCGAGAAATGCGCGGTGGCCTTGGCATCGCCGAGGAGAACGATGTTGTCCTTGACCCAGCTCCGGCAGCGGATGGCCGGGAAATTCCGCCAGTTCGAGCGGTTGATGATCAAGGGATGGCCTTGCAGCTCCTCGGCAAACACGCCCTCGAGGAACGCCGCCGAAGCGGCTTCATCCATAGTGCCAAGCCCGGCGCGCCGGAAGGTTTCCGGATCGGTTTCCAGCACCCAGGTCGAGCGGCCGGCCTCGTACTGGTAGCAATGCGCGATGAAGATGCCGAATTCCGTCTCCTTGAAGAAGAAGGTGAAGGCGTCGAACGGGCGGGTCGAGCCCATCCAGGCGAAATGGTTGGGCCGCAGGTCGATCTCCGGCTGGAAATCGCGCTTGAACGTCTCGCGGATCCGGCTGTTGACGCCATCGGCCGCGACGACGAGATCGTAATCCGCCGACAGCGTGGCGACATCGGCCACATCCTCGGAGAACACCAGCTTCACCCCGACCTCGCGGGCCCGCGCCTGCAACAGCAGCAGCAAGGTGCGGCGCGAGCAGCCGCAGAAGCCGTTGCCGCCGACGCGGTGCGCCGTGCCCTTGAAATGGATCTCGATGTCATCCCAATAGGCGAAGCTCTCCGCGATCGCCTGATAGCTTTTCTCATCCGTCGCCCGGAAGGTCTCGAGCGTCTGATCCGAAAACACGACGCCAAAGCCGAAGGTATCGTCGGCATTGTTGCGCTCGAACACCGTGACATCGATGCCCGGCCAATCGCGCCGCATCAGAAGCGCAAAATAGAGGCCTGCCGGCCCGCCACCCACAACCGCGATGCGCATTCCCCACTCCCCCTCCGACAATCTCTTATCATTTTAAGCTTAAAACATTATCATGGCAATAGCCTCCATGAAGGCAAAGCGGAATCCCGGTTGAATTCAAACCAAGACCTATATTAGCGCCTTGAAACTGAGTTATTTTTACGTGTTTATCCGGATTTTTCAATTGCGCGGAAACCTGCCTCTGGACAATTGCTTTGAACATGAAATAATATCGAGTTCATAAACCGGATAGCGGGCGGAACAGCAAGCCATGACCAGCATTCTGACGGGGCAGCATGCCCTGGTGACCGGCGGCGGGCGCGGCATCGGCCGGGCCATCGCCGCGGCACTCGCCGGGGCCGGCGCCCGGGTTTCGATCACGGGGCGAGACCGGGGGGCGCTCGAAAGGGCGGTCGCGGACGGGGCCGCGCATGCCTTCGCGCTCGCCGATGTGACGGATGAGGCGGCAACCCGCGCCGCCATCCTCGACCTCGCGGAGCCCCAGCTCTTTGATATCGCGGTGGCGAATGCCGGCGGGGTATCGACGGCGCCGTTTCATCGTACCGACGCAGCGGCCTTTCGCGCGATGTTTGAACTCAACACCATCGGGGTGGTGACGGCCTTCAATGCGGTCCTGCCGGCGATGCTCACGAAGGGCTCCGGCCGCCTGATCGCGATCGCCTCCACCGCCGGGCATCGCGGCTACCCCTATGTCTCGGCCTATTGCGCGGCGAAACACGCGGTGATCGGGCTGGTGAAGGCGCTGGCGCTGGAGGTGGCGAAATCCGGCGTCACCGTCAACGCCGTCTCGCCCGGCTACACCGATACCGATCTTGTCGGCGATGCCATCCAGAAAATCGCGAGCAAGACCGGCATGGCCGCGAGCGACGCGAAATCGCGCCTGGCTGCGGATAACCCGATGGGCCGGCTGATCGCGCCCGAGGAAGTCGCCGCCACCGTGCTCCACCTTTGCGGGCCGGGCTCGGGCGCCATCACCGGCCAGTCCCTCCTGATCAACGGCGGAGAGTTCTGATGGACGAGGCCCCGGTCCCGCGCAGCTTTGATCGCGAAACCAAGGCCTCCGAGCGCCCCGGCGACCACAAGGAAGAACTGCGCCTCTGGCTGAGGATGCTGACCTGCTCGACGCTGATCGAGCGGGAAATCCGCACCCGCCTGCGCGAGGAATTCAGGACCACCCTGCCCCGCTTCGATCTGATGGCGCAGCTTGAGAAATCCGCCACCGGCATGACCGTTGGCGAGGTTTCGCAACGGCTGATGGTGTCGAACGGCAATGTCACCACCGTCGTCTCCGGGCTAGTCGAGGAAGGCCTGATCGACAAGCGCCCGGCCCCGCATGATCGGCGCGTGCAGGTGATTTCACTGACCGCGCAGGGCCGCAAGCAGTTCCGCGCCATGGCGGAACGGCATGAAGCCTGGATCGCGGATGTTTTTGCCGACCTCCCCGCGCCCGATATCGCGGCGCTGATGCGGCTGCTCTCCTCGACCAAGATCTCGATCCAGAAAGCCATCGACCGTGCAGGCTCGCAGGCTTCGGCACCCGAGAAAATGCCCAAATGAGCCCCTTTACCATGAGCAGGTTTTCCGCATGACGATGGCCAATTCTGTCACCTTGCCGGTTTCCGGCTATGCCCCGCGGCATTTCCTTTTGGAGGTCGCCGGCAAGGTCGCGACCATCACGCTCAACCGGCCGGAGAAGAAAAACCCGCTGACCTTCGAGAGCTACCGCGAACTCACCGATCTCTTCCTCGCGCTGCAGAAGGAAGAGGCGGTCAAGGCCGTCGTGCTCACCGGGGCGGGCGGCAATTTCTCCTCCGGCGGCGATGTTTTCGAGATCATCGGCCCCTTGGTGGCGATGGAGACGAAGGATCTGTTGAAATTCACCCGCATGACCGGCGAACTCGTCAAGGCCATGCGCGGGAGCCCGCAGCCGGTGATCGCCGCGATCGACGGGATTTGCGCCGGCGCGGGCGCGATCATGGCGATGGCCTCGGATCTGCGCCTCGGCACGGCGGGCGCGAAGATCGCGTTCCTGTTCAACCGCGTCGGGCTTGCCGGCTGCGACATGGGCGCCTGCGCCATGCTGCCGCGCATTCTCGGTCAGGGTCGGGCGGCGGAACTCCTCTACACCGGCCGCGTGCTCCGGGGCGAGGAGGCCGAGCGCTGGGGGTTCCTCAACCGGATCTGCGCGCCGGATCGCCTCGTCGCCGAAGCCCAGGCCCTGGCGGCCGAACTGGCGGATGGCCCGACCTTCGCCAATGCCATGACCAAGCGGATGCTGGAGATGGAATGGGCGATGTCGGTTGAAAGTGCGATCGAGGCCGAAGCCGTCGCGCAGGCCCTGTGCATGCAGACCGAGGATTTCGCCCGCGCCTACCACGCCTTCGCGGCGAAAGAAAAACCGGTTTTCGAGGGGAATTGAAGCATGATCCCCTCGTCAACCCCGGTTTCTGCATCCACCCCGGTTTCTCTTGGCGACACGCTCGATTGGCCCTTCTTCGAGGATCATCACCGTGCCTTTGCCGCGCAGATTGCCGCCTTCGCCGATGCGGAACTCCATCTTCTGCCGCATGACGATGTTGATGCGGCCTGCCGCGCCCGGGTTGCGGCCCTCGGCAAGGCGGGGTTTCTGAAGGCCGTGGTGCCCAAGGCTTATGGCGGCCTCAGCGACACCTTCGATGTGCGGACGCTGTGTCTGGCGCGTGAAATCCTGGCAGCCCGCGACGGGCTCGCCGATTTCGCCTTTGCGATGCAGGGGCTCGGCACCGGCTCGATCACGCTCTATGGCAACGAGGCGCTGAAGCAGAAATACCTGCCCCCTGTCGCACGCGGCGAGGCCATCGCCGCCTTCGCGCTGTCCGAACTCGAAGCCGGCTCGGATGTCGCGGCGATGGCGACCACCGCGACGCCGGATGGCAATGCCCATGTCCGGATTGACGGTGGGAAAACCTGGATTTCCAACGGCGGCATCGCCGATCACTACGTCGTCTTCGCCCGCACCGGCGAAGCCCCGGGCGCGAAGGGGCTTTCGGCCTTCGTCGTCGATGCGGATACCCCGGGCCTGTCGATCACCGAACGCATCGAGGTGATCGCGCCGCATCCGCTGGCAACGCTCCAGTTCGACGCCTGCCGCGTGCCGATCGCCAACCGCCTCGGCGGCCCCGGCGAAGGCTTCAGGATCGCGATGGCGACGCTCGATATCTTCCGTTCGACGGTTGGTGCGGCAGCGCTCGGCTTTGCGCGGCGGGCGCTGCACGAGACGCTGAACCGCGCCAATTCCCGCAAGCTGTTCGGCGCGACACTCGGCGATCTGCAACTCGCGCAGGCCGCCATCGCCGAGAGCATCGCCGAGGTCGAGGCAGCAAGCCTGCTCGTCTATCGCGCCGCCTGGACCAAGGACCGGGGCGCGCCCCGCGTCACCCGCGAGGCTGCGCTCGCCAAGATGGTCGCGACCGAGAACGCCCAGCGCGTCATCGATCGCGCGGTGCAGCTGCACGGCGGGCTCGGCGTGACCAAGGGGGTGAAGGTCGAGGAACTCTATCGCGAGATCCGCGCGCTCCGCATCTACGAGGGGGCGACCGACGTGCAGAAAATCGTCATCGCGCGCGAGGCGCTGAAAACCCATTCTTCCTCGGGTCGATAGGAGCTGGTCATGCTGAAATCCGGGCATGTCGACAGTTTTTGCCGGGACAACCTGCCGCCCCCCGGGCAGTGGCCGGACTTGCGCCTCGCCGAGGCCGGGCTGAACTATCCCGAACGGCTCAATGTCGTCTCGGAACTGGTGGATGCGCATCTCGCCGCCGGTCGGGGGAAACGCGTCGCGCTGATCGCTGGCGACCCCGGGATGGGGACACGCTGGACCTACGCGGAGCTTGCCGAGAAGATCAACTGCATCGCCAATGTGCTGGTGCGCGATCTCGGGCTGAAGCCGGGGCATCGCGTGCTGTTGCGGGCGCCGAACAGCCCGATGCTGGTGGCGTGCTACCTCGCGGTGATCAAGGCGGGCGGCGTCGCCGTGGCGACCATGCCGATGCTGCGCGCCCGCGAAATCGCCTATCCGCTGACCAAGGCCAAGATCGCGCTCGCGCTCTGCGATCATCGCCTGCTCGACGAGATGGAGGGCGCGATGGCGCTGGCTCCCGATCTCCGGCGGATCGTCGCCTTCGGACAGGCGGCGGCAGAACTTGAAACCTTGATGGCCCAACCCGGCTATGCGGATTTCACCGCCGCCGATACCGCGCAGGACGACGTCTGCCTGATCGGTTTCACCTCCGGCACGACGGGCGAGCCCAAGGGCACGCTGCATTTCCACCGCGACCTGCTCGCGATCTGCGATTGCTACGGCGCGCGCGTTCTCAAGGCCACGCCCGACGACCGCTTCATCGGCTCGCCGCCGCTCGCCTTCACCTTCGGGCTCGGCGGGTTGGTGCTGTTCCCCTTGCGCATCGGAGCGTCGAGCGTGCTGCTCGAAAAGGCGAGCCCGCCCGATCTCCTCGTCGCGATCGAAGCCCACCGGGCCACGATCTCCTTCACCGCCCCAACCGCCTACCGGGCCATGCTGGACAAGACCGGCGAGCACCGGCTCGACAGCCTGCGGATCTGCGTTTCCGCCGGCGAGGCGCTGCCCAAGGCAACCTTCGACGCCTGGCAGGCCAGGACCGGCCTCAAGCTGATGGACGGCATCGGCGCGACCGAAATGCTGCATATCTTCATCGCTGCGCCGATCGAGGCGTTGCGGCCTGGCTCGACCGGCATTCCCGTGCCCGGCTATGAGGCCAAGATCATCGACGAGGACGGTAACGAGGTGCCCGATGGCACCCCCGGCCGCCTCGCGATGCGCGGCCCGACCGGCTGCCGCTACCTCGCCGATGCCCGCCAGCGCCAGTATATCGTCAACGGCTGGAACGTTTCCGGCGACACCTATACCCGCGATGCCGACGGCTATTTCTGGTATCAGGCCCGCTCGGACGACATGATCGTTTCCTCCGGCTACAACATCGCCGGGCCGGAGGTGGAGGCGAGCCTGCTCTCCCACCCGGCCGTCGCCGAATGCGGGGTCGTCGGCGCGCCCGACGCAGAGCGCGGCATGATCGTGAAAGCCTATGTGGTGCTGCGCGAGGGCGTTGCGCCCGATGCCGCCACCACGAAAATGCTGCAGGACCACGTGAAAGCGGATATTGCCCCGTTCAAATACCCCCGTTCGATCACGTTCGTGGCCGCCCTGCCAAAAACCCAGACTGGCAAGCTGCAACGGTTCGAATTACGCCGCATGGCGAAAGAAGAGGCCGGGACCCGCACCGGGAAAAGCGACTAGATTGTCCCGGATGCCATGATACGCCTGATCGACACCCCGAGTTTGCCGTGACCAGACCGAAAACGCCCCGAGAGGAATGCCCATGCCCACCAACACCCTGAAATCCGCCGTCATGGACGACGGC
>CAZNAT010000092.1:0-11057 GCA_964571245.1 uncultured Methylobacterium sp. | reverse complement strand
CCGCGCCGACCGAGCAAAGGTTGCGCCAGCATTCGGCGACCGCCTGCTTGCCACCCTCGAACGGATCGGCCTCGACGTAGCGCGGCGTGACATCGCAGGTGACGGCAAGGCCCTTTGGGCCGTCCTCCAGCCGGATCACCGCGGCATCGCCGCCCGGCTTCTGCACGGTGTTGCCGAGGATGAGGTGATCATACTGCTCCCAGACCCAGCGCTTCGAGCACAGATCCGGCGAGCCCAGCAGCTTGATCAGCGCCTCGGCGTTCGAGCAGGGCGCGGCGACATCGGCGCGGCGCAGGACCTGACGCTTCGGGGTTTCCACCCACGGGCGGTCGTATTCCGGGGCCTCGTCGCCGAGTTCCTTGATCGGCAGATCCGCCATCACCTCGCCGCGATGCTTGACGACGAAGCGCAGCGTATCCGTCGTCTTGCCGATGACGGCGAAATCGAGCCCCCATTTGACGAAAATCGCGCGCGCTTCCGCTTCCTTGTGCGGATGCAGCACCATCAGCATGCGCTCCTGGGACTCAGACAGCATCATCTCGTAGGCGGTCATGCCGGGCTCGCGGCAGGGAACCTGGTCAAGATCAAGCTCGACGCCGAGATCACCCTTGGCGCCCATTTCCACCGCCGAACAGGTGAGGCCGGCGGCGCCCATGTCCTGGATGGCGATGACGCAGCCCTTGGCCATGATTTCGAGGCTGGCTTCCAGCAGCAGCTTTTCGGCGAAGGGGTCGCCGACCTGCACGGTCGGGCGTTTTTCCTCGGAGTTATCGTCGAATTCGGCCGAGGCCATCGTCGCGCCGTGGATGCCGTCGCGCCCGGTTTTCGAGCCGAGGTAGACGATCGGCATGCCGACGCCGGAAGCCTGAGACGTGAAGATCATTTCTTTTTTGGCAATGCCGACCGCCATCGCATTCACAAGAATATTGCCGTTGTAGCGCGGGTGGAACCCGACCTGGCCCGCCACCGTCGGCACGCCGAAGGAATTGCCGTAGCCGCCGATGCCCGCGACGACGCCGGAAACGAGGTGCTTTGTCCGGGGGTGCGCGGGATCGCCGAACCGGAGCGCGTTCAGGCAGGCGACCGGGCGCGCGCCCATGGTGAAGACATCGCGCATGATGCCGCCGACGCCGGTGGTCGCGCCCTGGTAGGGCTCGATAAACGAGGGGTGGTTGTGGCTCTCCATCTTGAAGGCGCAGACCATGCCGTCGCCGATATCGACGACACCCGCGTTCTCGCCGGGGCCGTGGATGACGCGCCTGCCCTTGGTGGGCAGCTGTTTCAGGTGGATTTTCGAGGATTTATACGAGCAGTGCTCGTTCCACATCGCCGAGACGATCCCGAGTTCGGTGATACTCGGCTCTCGCCCGATGAGGTCGCAGAAGCGCTGATATTCGTCCGGTTTCAGGCCGTGGGCCTTGACGACATCGGGAGTGATTTCAGGTTCGTTCTTCAGCATGGGGCACCTCGTGGGGTGCCGTATAGCGGGAAGGCGCGGGGAGGGGAATGGGGGAGATAGGGTATTGCGGCTTGGGGTGTGGAGCTGTGCTGACCACATTAAGTATTTGCTATATCAGTTAGCGGGAGTCTCTCTGTAGCATTTAATTGTTATATCTTTAAAATTTGAAAGAATAGGCATAATAGTTGTGCATTGATTTTGAGTCCATGAAGGTGCGTAAATATTATTTTGAGTATTTCTTGAAATATCGTTATGAGCAAAATCACATCTTATTTTCCACAGAGTAGATAAATTTGATTTTAAACGATCAATATCTCCAGGAAAAACTGCATCAAACCGGCGTTCAATAACAATAAGAGTGTGTTCTCCTAATATTTTTGCGAGCATTTGACGGAGGTGTCCGTCATACTTAAATCCTGACGTTTTCTTTATAACATGCTCATCGACCCAATTTGGATTACAGCAGCCAAATGATGCCATTTCGCTAACAAATTGATCCATCCAGCCTTCTATCCACCCACATAACTCCAAAGTCGCTAGCTTTGAGAGCAGTAGGATTTTATGGTCATCTTCTAATTGTTCTTGGGACCATAAATGCAGGTTTCTTAGGGTATCATTTATAGTCATTGTTGCCCCGATAGCACTGAGATCGCGACACTCATTCTGTTTTTTACGTTACTTTCGCTGGCGATTGCATAGCGTGCTGCGTCAGCAAAAGTTGAATTTTCAAGCATTTTTGGCAACGCTTCTGAAATAAATGTATCATCGTCTAAATCGATCTTTTCTATGTTGCTAACAATTCCAGCCAATAAGGCTTCAATGAAAGTCATTGATATTTTTTCTTTTGATGCTGGATTTAGTGCTTTTTCAGCAATTGAAGCCATTTTGGAAAGTTTGCGCTCAAGTGCATCCTCATTGATATTCTTGGCGGATGACTCTTTGTGCATGTATAAATTTAAGAACTCTGCAAGATTTCCTTTGTAGTTATCAAGATTTTCAGAAAAAGCTAAAGCCCTAAGCACTAATTCAACAGAACGAAATCTGTCGGTTTTGCCCCAAATTCTCCGCTTAACGTTTGACCAGTTTCTATTTTTGGAATCAAAATTCTTTATGACGTTATTGAACGATCCAGAATATATGCAATTTCGAATTTCTTGGTTGTTCAAGCGAACGCCACCAGAATTTAATCTATGAAATATTGTAAACAAATACTGCATATGAGAATTTTTTGAATAATCGCATCTGATTACAGTTATCGGAATCGACATATTTTCTACAGAAGAAAAAAGTATTTTTTGATCTTCAGATCCGAGTCGAATTGCGTTATTGGTAACGCCACGTAGAGACGTGTGAATATCGTTTATATTCGAAAGTCGCCAATTTTCATTCCCAAAAAATTTAATAATTGATGTCATTCTCTGCAGCCCATCAATTACCTTCCATTGCTGGGTCTTGTAGTCGAGGCTGAAACACATGCTTGGAATTGGGAGTTGTTTTACGAGAGAATCAATAAATCGTGTTTGATCATCTTGCTTCCAGACCACATCGCGTTGAAAGTCGGGTTGTATCTCCAGCTTCCCGCTACTAAAAAGCCTGTATAGATCAGCGCAAGACCTAAGTTCGTTGTAAGCTACTATATCTGTGGGCGGAACCGGCTCGGTGTCGCCCGGTTCATCGAATGTTGCACTCTCTGCACTCTCAGTTGCGCGATTTGGCCTTAAAGAGTTAATTTGAGAAGACATCTTAGGCTCTCAATTTGGGTTGCGTAGGTTTGCGATCAATAGAAATATAAATTGCGAAGCTAGAATCATTAGTATTCTTACTTGCTAAGGTGCGCAATATCTAGAATTCGCTTGTTTAGCCCCCCCCCTATCCCCCCCCCTCTCCCCCCCCCCCCCCCCCCCCCCCCCAACCCCCCTCCATCCACCACCCCCATATTCCGCTTGCCCCGCCGGTTCGGGTCGGTCGTCTCATGAGCGGATGGATCGCGGCGGGGTGCAGGTTCGGGCGTGCGCTCTCCCATGTGAGGCGCGTCGGCATTCTCCCGCCGCTCAGGGCCGGAGGGCGCCGGAAAAACCCCTGAGGGAGGATGCGGAGTGCCCGTCAGCACTCGCCCGCCGCGGCTCTAAAGCGCGCTTCCCTTCGAAAGCACCTGCCGCGCGGGGGTCGTCTCCGTCAAGGGAGCCGGTGTCAACCGGCATCTCCTTCTTGCTGAAGCGCCGCCGGTTCGCGAGGCCGGAGGCGGCCCCGCGTTGCCCGGCCCCGCCCGAAGCGCTCTTCGGGCGGCATCCGGTGCTGGTTCAGCGTTTGTCCATCGGGCAGGTGTTCATGCCCAGCAGCGTGTAGACCGGACAGAAGCTGAACACGGCGGTGAGAATCGGAACGATGCCGATCCAGCCGAACTTGGCGTAGGCGTTGCCGGGCGCGATGTAGCCGAGTGCGAATGCAACAAGCGCGAGGCCGATAATGATGCGCAAGCCGCGGTCGATGGTTCCGACATTCTTGTTCATGGCAATCCCTCTTTCTGATGGCGGGCCGTTCCTTTCGTCGGGGAACAGTTCATCACACTACCATTCTCGAACGAGTTTGTCCGCTTCCGCCTTGCGCTGGCGCAAACCGGCGGCTTTCAGACGCTCACCACGCCCTGCCGCTTCTTGATGTGCCCGTAATAGGCCCAGAGCATCCGCGCCGCCACAGCGCGCCAGGGCTGCCAGCGGGTGGCGATTTCGGCCATCTGCCGGGTCGTCGGGCGGGCCTCTAGCCCCATCGCCAGCTTGGCGCCTTCCTGAAGCGCAAGATCCGCCGGGGCGAAGATATCCTGCACGCCGAGGCTGAACATCATGTAGACCTCCGCCGTCCACGGCCCGATGCCGTGCACCCGGATCATGGCGGCATGGGCTTCTTCCACCGGCAGTTCCGCCAGCCGATCGAACGGCAAGGTGCCGCTTGTGATCGCCTCGGAGAGCGCCCGCAGGGTCTTGATCTTGGGGCCGGAAAGCCCGCAGGCCCGCAGGGCTTCCTCGCTCGCGGTCGCAAGCCGCTCCGGCGTGATCTCGCCAAGCTGGGCATCCATCTTGGCGCGGATGGCGTTCGCCGAGGAAACCGAAAGCTGCTGGCCGGTAATGGTGGTCACGAGGCCGGCAAAGCCGTGCTCGCGCCAGCGCATCGGCGGGGGGCCACACACCTCGCCGATCATCCGCATATGCGGGCAGATGTCGCGGAGGTGATCCACCCCGCGCTGGATATCGGCTTCACTGGCAATAATGGTCATGGCTGATCCTTGTCGCTTCGCGAGCGTTCCTCGCATAAGCTCGGGCTATGGAAGAAGGGCCTTGGGGCTGTTCGAATGTCAAGACAACCCGTTTTCAGATTTGCCCCCAGTCCGAATGGATTTCTCCATCTCGGCCACGCCTATTCGGCGTTGCTGAATGCCGATTTCGCGCGGCGGATGGATGGGCGCTTCCTCCTGCGGATCGAGGATATCGACATCGCACGCTGCCGCGACGATCTCGTGCAGGCCTGCCTTGAGGATCTGGCCTGGCTCGGGCTTGAGTGGGAGGCGCCGGTGCTGCGCCAGAGCATGCATTTTGGCCGGTATCGCGCCGCTGCCGCCGATCTCGAAGCGAGGGGGCTGGTGTATCCGTGTTTTTGTTCGCGCAAGGACATCGCAGAAGCGGTGGACGAAAACCTCGGGCGGGACCCGGACGGCGCGCCGGTCTATCCCGGCAGGTGTCGGGGTCTAGACCCGGAGCTTGCCAGCGCGCGACGCCGGGCCGGCGTGCCGCATGCGCTCAGGCTCGATATGGCGGCGGCCCTGGCCGCGATCGGCGAGGCAGCGCTGGTCTGGAACGAGGGTTCCGGGGAAAACCTGGACAGGATTACGACCATGAAGGCCCAGCCTGCCCGCTGGGGCGATGTCGTGCTGGTGCGCAAGGAATGCCCGACCAGCTATCACCTTTCCGTGGTCCTCGACGACGCCTTGCAGGGGGTCACGCATATCGTGCGCGGCGCCGATCTCTTCGAGGCGACGGCGGTGCACCGGGTGTTGCAGGCCCTTCTCGGCCTGGCGGAGCCGATCTACCACCATCACGCCCTGGTGAAGGATGAGACCGGGCACAAGCTCGCCAAATCGGCGCTGTCGAAGCCGTTGCGGCAATGGCGGGCGGAGGGGGCGAGCCCGGCAGATATCCGCCACCGGCTCGGGTTCGCCTGAGCCGGGGCCCAGACCTTATTTCAGCCCCATCGCCACGGAAACGGCGATGGTCAGCGTGAAAATCGCCAGCAGGGTCGTGAGTGTGATCGCGCCCGATGTCACGGATTCGCCGGAACGGTAGCGCTCCGCCAGCAGAAAGGCATTGATCCCCGTCGGGCATGCGGCAAACAGGATCGCGGCGCCAGCGAAGGCCGGCGGCAGCTGAAAGATCCGAACGGCAAAGACATAGACCAGCACCGGGTGCAGCACGAGTTTGAGCGCCGCGATGACGCCGATCAGCCGCTTGTTGCCGGAAAGCGAAGCCTGCGTCATCGACATGCCCATGGCGATCAGCGCACAGGGCGCGGCGGTATCGCCGAGGTATTTCAACACGCTGCGCATCACCTCGGAAATCGGGATTCCAAGCTGCCGCCAGAGGAGGCCAATGCCGATCGACAGCAGGATCGGGTTGGTGAGGATGGCCCGCAACAGCTTGAGGCCGGCACCCTTGCCGGCTTCGTCGCGCGCGATCAGCAGGGCGACGGCGGTCATGGTGATCGGTGAATGGATCACCAGCAGCAGGATGATCGGTACCGTACCGGCTTCACCCAGCGTGCCAAGAATCAACGGAATGCCAACCAGCACCGTGTTGGATTGCGCGGCGGAAAACCCGATTAGCGCCGCTTCGCGCGCGCTTCTCCCCATCCGGCCGGCCACGAAGCTGGCGAGAACCCAGCAGGTCGCCAGTCCGACAAAATAGGCGATCCAGTAGGGCGCGGGATTGAGATCGGGGAATTTCGAGCCGGCAACCGTGCGAAACAGCAAGGCGGGAATGGCGAGCACGAAGACGAATTCGGAAAGCCCGGCACCGGCGGAAGCGCTCACCAGACTGGTTCGCGCGACGCCATAGCCAAGCCCGATCAGCACAAAGATCGGCACGACAATGAAAAAAGCGGAAAGCAGCACCGGCAAGGCCTCGCTCCGGAGCAGGGGAGCCCGGTCCGGCGTTCTCGCCCGAAATGATGGAGGCGGCAAGCCTGCAAGGTATTTTTTGGCGCAAGTCCCGGCCCTGACTTGTGTTTGATGGACGTTGTTCTGTCTGAACGCCGGGCCTTCCCGGAGCAGGACCTGTTTAGCTATCGCTTAAGGCCATCGGGCTAGACTTGCTGGGAGATCCAGACTTGCCGGGAGATCAGGCCGTCTGCGGCTCAAATGCTCCTATCCCACGTTCCCATCCGAGGCAGCTGTCGGACCATGCCAGGCCCCATCGAACTCTTACCTTCCCGGATCACCGAAATCGCGCATGAACTGCGCTCGCCGCTGGGCGGGATTGAGGCCATGATCTGCCTGCTCGAGGCGACGCCGCTCGATCCGGATCAGGCGCGGATCATCGCGGCGCTCAAGGCGTCGGTCGGGCATCTGCGGTCGATCGCGGATGAGGTGCTGGACGGTGCCAAACCGAAGCCTCGCGACCCGGATGGCCCGATGGACGCGTCTGCGGCCAGCACGGGCAGCGACGCTCCGCTCGGCGAGTTTCTCGCGGTTTTCGAAACCGTCTGCCGGGCAAGAGCCGCCGCGCGCGGGCTGGAATTCAGGCTGACTGCCGCCGCGGGGCTTCAGGCGGTCACGGTGATCGAGCCCGGCTTGTTGCGGCAGGTGTTGGAAAATCTGGTCGACAACGCGTTCCGCCTGACGGTGGCGGGCCAGGTTACGCTCGCGATCGAGGCGGGCGAGGCGGGACATATGCGGTTTTCCCTCATCGATTCCGGGCCGGGACTAAGCTCGGATGACGCCGTGCGCCTCATTCTCGAGGGCGGCGGCATGGCCGGCCGGAAGAGCGGGGCGGGAATCGGGCTTTCCATCGCCGGGCGGATCGTCGCCCGGTTTGGCGGCCAGCTGACCGGCGGCCCGGCCCCGGACGGGGCGGGCGCGTGCTTTTCCTTCCTGTGGCCGGTGGTGTCGACGCAGGTGCAGTCCTGCCTGATCGTCGATGACCACCCGGCTTCGCGGCTCGTATTGAAGACGATCCTGGCGGCGGCCGGCTATCGATGCCGGGAGGCGTCCGGCGTCGCGGAAGCCCTTGCGGGCATGGCCGAGCACCCGACGGATATCGTCCTGACGGATCTCAATATGCCGGGTGCGGGTGGGATGGTCCTGATCGGCAAGATCGCCGGGCTGCCGGTTCCCGTGCGTCCGAAAGTGCTGGTCGTCAGCGCCGATGACGTCGACGCCAGCCATCCCTTGCACGCATCGATTGACGGTGCCATTCGAAAGCCGATCACGGTGCGGTCCGTGCTCGAGGCCATCGCCAGCCTGGGGCGAGCCAGCGCGGTTCAGGCCGCCTGAGCACGGCAGCCAGCGGAGGTCTGGACCCTAATTCTGCGCGACCAGGGCATTGGCCCCCGGGGCCAGCTTGAGAACAGCCTCGATCTGGTCGCGGTCCCGCTTGAAATTCGCCAGCTGACGCCCGGCGAGTTCCCGCCCCTTCGGCAGTTTGATGGCGAGCGGGTCCACCAGCCGCTCGTTGATCATGACCTCGTAGTGCAGATGCGGGCCGGTCGAAAGACCGGACGAGCCCAGGCGGCCGATGATCTGCCCCTGGCGAACGCGCGCGCCCGACTGGATGCCTGGCCCGAAGGCCGACATGTGGTTGTAGGTCGTGACATAGCCGTGGTTGTGTTCGATCTCCACGCGGCGGCCATAGCCGGAATCCCATTCCGCCATGCGGACGACGCCGTTACCCGCGGCGCGAATGGGCGTGCCGACCGGGCCTGCCCAGTCCACGCCCGAATGCAGGCGGTAGTAGCGCAGGATCGGGTGGCGGCGCATACCGAAGCCGGAGCGCAATTCGCCGCCATCCATCGGCTTTCGGAGCAGGAACTGTTTCACCGAGCGACCCTGATCGTCGAAATAGTCGACAACCTCGTCTTCCGGCAGCTTGAACCGGTAGTAGCGGCGCTTGACGCCGCCAGTCACCAGCGAGACCAGCAGCAGTTCGGGGCGGGCGGTGTCACCCTCGCCGTTCGCGACCAGCATTTCGATCGAATCGCCCGAACCGACGCGGCGCTGCAGGTCGACGTCGAAAAACACGGTCCGGATCGCCTCGTCGATGATGGCGGAGGGGATATCGTGGCGGCGCGCGGTTTCGTGGATCGAGGAATACAGCGTCAGCCGCCCCGAGTTGGCCTCGTTGTTCTCGTCTTCGTCGTCTGCCGCGGGCTCGGCCGATTTGGGCTTGGGCGCATCGGCGCGGATCTCGACCGGCCAGAACGAGCCGTCATCGCGCCGACCGGTGGAGGCAACAAGCTGTTCGTCGAAGAACAGCTCAACCCGCATCAGCTCCTTGGCGGCCCCGGGCTCAGGGGGCTGGAGGGTGAGCTTGAGAATGCGGTTGCCGTCGAGGTTGTTCGCCTTGCCGTTCCGGGTGAGCGCGTCGATGATTTCCTTGATCTGCTTGGGGTTGGCGTTGGCGGCCCGCAGGGTCTGGGTGGTCGAGGCGGTGTTCCTGGAGAGAACAAGGCGCTCCTCGACCGGCATTGGTGTCAGAACAGCATCCTGCCGCGGCAGCAGCGACACATTCTCCGGCACCATCTTCACGACCAGCTTGGAAAACGGATCGCCGACGCCCGAGCTGAACGAGAGCATGGTGGTACCCTCATTGGGCGCACGCATCACTTTGGCGAGCCGGGACTGCGCAGCATCGCGCACCGAATCGCGCCGGCGCTCGGAAAGGGTGTCGATCACCTGCGAATGGGCGTCCTCGTCGCGCAAGGCGATGCCGCTGTCGGTCTTGTCCCGGGCGGTGGCGATATCCCGCAGCGAAAGCGCGACCTCGGTATCCTGGGTGGCGCCGGGGTCGCTTTCCAGCGCGGCGCGGTCCTCGCTGGCGAGCGAAACGAGCTTGGCGAGGTTGAACGCCGGGATCGAGTCGGCATAGCCCAGCGATTCGAGCGCGAGCGGCGTCGCCAGGCGGGTGAAGGCCGCATGACGGGTGACCTCGGCATCCGCGACCCTGACCTGAACCGGCGCCTTGTAATCCTGCCGGGAGGCGACGAGATTGACGCGCCGGACCAGTTTGTCGCCGCGGCGTGCCTCGATCGCGGCACTTCCGACACTCGAACGGTCGTCGCGGCTGTTCTTGGCGATCTGCGCCGGCGCGACCGCATTGCGCAGCGGCCCGAGTGCGCCGGCGACGGACAGCAGCATCAATCCCGATCCGGCAATGCCGGTGAGCACGATCCCGATCAGCCAGCGCGCATTGACCCGGCCGCGGACAAGCGTCTGCCCTGCTGCGCCCTCGGTCGTCAGCGGGGCTTCAAAGCCGAGATCGGCCGGGAGATTGCGGTAGAAAAGTTGCGACATGATCGAGAGGCAAACTCCAGCGCTCCTGCGTCCGGCGCTGTGAATAGGGATAACATGCCGATTCTAAGGCAGCGGCGACAAAAAATCCAATCCGCATTGCCGGAAACCGCGCCAAGCAGCTCAAAGTCGACTGCGCCAGCGCCAAACCTGAGCGGAGCAGGCACGGGCGTGCCGGCAATTTTCTTGGGCGGGACACTATTTTTCGAAAAACTCAGGTCCCCGCCAGCCGACCAGCATGCGGGCCCGGCCTAATCGGGTGCCGAAGCCACCGCCGGCTAAAGATTCTTTTGCCTGTAAAATCCCGGAGACTCGCGCGCGTAATCTATTATAATATAGCTGCCCGGTTCCCGAGACGCCGCGCCGCCAAAAAGCGCGGGGCCGCGAAAAAAAACGAAAAAGATCGTTGACAGGGAAAGTGCCCCCGCCTATACCAACGTCACTGGCGACGCACATCGCGGCGCACCGATGACTTTTCTCTAAATTCCGGGATTGACCTGGAGCCGGTAACGGCCTAGAGAACGCGTCATACGCTGTTTGGCAATTGAAACCGAGAAAGAGAAACGTGGACGGCGGAGTCCTTGCGGGGTTTTCAGCAATGAAAGCCCGAACGAGACTTCGGCGGTCTAACGTTTCAGTGAGTGTACACACGCTTGATATTCGCAAGAATATCGACAGTGCACTCCGTCAATGAAATGTTGTGACTAGCCGGTTCAAAATCTCAAACTACAACTTGAGAGTTTGATCCTGGCTCAGAACGAACGCTGGCGGCAGGCTTAACACATGCAAGTCGAACGAACGTAGCAATACGTTAGTGGCAGACGGGTGAGGAACACGTGGGAACATTCCTTTCAGTTCGGAATAACTCAGGGAAACTTGAGCTAATACCGGATACGTCCTTCGGGAGAAAGATTTATCGCTGAAAGATTGGCCCGCGTCTGATTAGCTAGTTGGTGAGGTAATGGCTCACCAAGGCTACGATCAGTAGCTGATCTGAGAGGATGATCAGCCACATTGGGACTGAGACACGGCCCAAACTCCTACGGG
>CAZNAT010000091.1:0-11316 GCA_964571245.1 uncultured Methylobacterium sp. | reverse complement strand
GGGCTCTGCGAGAGCCCGCTGACCTTCCAGGCCATCATCATCTGGCGCGACGAGCTCGAAGAGGGCAAGACGCTGCTGCGCGATGTCATCGATCTCGAAGCCACCTATGCCGGCCCGGACGGCAAGGGCGCGCCGAAGGTCGAAGGGGAGGGCGAGGCCGCCGCCGATGGTTTCGGCGACGAGGCTCCCAAGGCCAAGACCTTCAACGAGGACGGCGAGGAAGTGCCCCCGCCGGAGCCCGAAAGCGACAACTTCGACGACGAATTCGACGGCGGTGTCTCGCTCTCGGCGATGGAAGCCGAGCTTAAGCCCAAGGTGCTCGAAACCTTCGGCCGGGTGGCGGATAACTACAAGAAGCTCCGCCGGCTGCAGGACCAGGATATCGATCTCAAGCTCCAGTCCACCAAGCTCTCGCCGGCTCAGGAGCGCAAGTACAAGAAGCTCAAGGAAGACATCATCACCGATGTCAAATCGCTTTCGCTGAACCAGAACCGCATCGATGCGCTGGTCGAGCAGCTCTATGACATCAACAAGCGGTTGATCGGGCTGGAAAGCCGTCTTCTGCGCCTCGCCGAAGGCTACGGCGTCGAACGCATGGAGTTCCTGAAGAATTATCAGGGTTCCGAACTCGACCCGAAGTGGATCTTGCGCATCTCGAAATTCACCACCAAGGGGTGGAAGGATTTCGTGGCGCAGGAGCTGGAGCGCATCAAGGACATGCGCGGCGAGATCCACGCGCTGGCCTCCGAAACCGGCCTCGAGATCGGCGAATACCGCAAGATCGTACTGACCGTGCAGAAGGGCGAGCGCGAGGCCCGGCAGGCGAAGAAGGAAATGGTCGAGGCCAACCTGCGCCTCGTGATCTCCATCGCCAAGAAATACACCAACCGCGGCCTGCAGTTCCTCGATCTCATCCAGGAAGGCAACATCGGCCTGATGAAGGCGGTCGACAAGTTCGAGTACCGCCGCGGCTACAAGTTCTCGACCTATGCCACCTGGTGGATCCGGCAGGCGATCACGCGCTCGATCGCCGATCAGGCCCGCACGATCCGCATTCCCGTGCATATGATCGAGACGATCAACAAGATCGTCCGCACCTCGCGGCAGATGCTGCATGAGATCGGCCGCGAGCCGACGCCGGAGGAACTGGCCGAAAAGCTCGCCATGCCGCTCGAAAAAGTGCGCAAGGTGCTCAAAATCGCCAAGGAGCCGATCAGCCTTGAAACGCCGATCGGTGACGAGGAAGACAGCCATCTCGGCGATTTCATCGAGGACAAGAACGCGATCCTGCCCATCGATGCCGCGATCCAGTCGAACTTGCGCGAAACCACGACCCGCGTGCTCGCCTCGCTCACCCCGCGCGAGGAGCGCGTCTTGCGGATGCGCTTCGGTATCGGCATGAACACCGATCACACGCTGGAAGAAGTCGGCCAGCAGTTTTCGGTGACGCGCGAACGCATCCGCCAGATCGAAGCGAAGGCGCTCAGAAAACTGAAGCACCCGAGCCGGTCAAGGAAGCTCAGGAGCTTTCTGGATAATTGAAGTTTCAAGGCGGGCCGCGATGCCCACCTTTTTTAATGCAGGAGTGCCGGATTCGGATCTGCCGTTTCCGGCGGCCAGATCAACTGTTCCAGAACATCGAAGGCGATCACTGGAGCCTCTGCAAGCACCTTGATGGATTTTGAGGTTGGGTAGTATCGGCCAATATCAAATTCGAATCCGATTCCACCAAGGCGCACGTTTGTTTCCGCGCCAATGCGAATTGATGCTTCAGAAAGGTGGTCTAGCAGAATATTCGGTCCATTGAGGATCAATGTTGTGTCATCAACCGGCGCTCCATCGCTGATAACGAAGCATATCCATGTTGATGCCTCGAACCGTTTGGCGCGTTCGTAGGCCCACTCCAGCGCTTCTCCGTCGATATTTTCCTTCAGCACATCGTCGTGGAGTAGAAGCGTGAGATCATCGCGCCAGCGCGTGTTCTTGCCGCCATGCTGGAGTGCATCGCGATAGACGATGTGCAGGAGATCGCACAGCCGCCCCGGATACGGGGGGCAGCCAGCCTTGAACCATGCATTTCTTGATTCGCCGCCACGCCACGAATTGGTTGTATATCCAAGGACATCGAAGGCGATTTCATTGAATTCCAGCCCTGTCCCGATTGCATCCGCAACGAGCGCAGCCGTCATGGCACGCAAACCGCGCATGGAGCCGGAATGGTCGATCAGCAAAGTGATCAGAGGCTTAGGTCCGAGATCGTGGCCGGCAGACCATTTCTTTTGAAATTCAATGCCGCGAAGCATAGCCTCGGCCTTGGTAGTGTTCGCGGGGCTGACAATGGTTGAGCCGAAACCCAGCCCGGCATCTCTTGGTGCAGCAGAACCCTGCGCAGCCCGCAAAGCGCTAGCGGCAGACACTTCCTGATCGAAGGCTTTCGTAAAGGCCTTATATGGCAAGGGTCTGGGCGGCGCCGGAACCTGCTGCCCGGACTGGAGTGCCATCCGGCCCGTACCTTTGGAGAAAAATTCAGCAAAGTATTTTGCAAAGCGATCAGTCAATGTCCGAGCCTCATTGGGTGAAGGCCTATTTCAATCCGGCATCATGGCAATTTGGCTGGAGCCTCGATCCTATGTCAATATTCAGCCAATCCTGTATTTTGTTGTAATCTGATTTGGAACGTGACGAAGTGGAGCCTCCCATGCCCCTCCCAACAGACCCTGCCCAACTTGAAGCCGCTTCCGAAGCCGGTAAGGCCGCGCTGGAGGAAGAGAAGAAGCAGCATTCCGGCTCCGCGATGGCGGATATCGCCGAAGGGGTTGTGGATGTCGCCGCCAGCGGTGCCGTTGAAATGCTCGGTTCGGTTGCCAGTGCCGTCGTTTCCGGGCTTGGCACCGTTGCTTCCGGCGCGGCGGATGCTGCGGGCAGCGTTGCCTCTGGCGCGGTGGAGGTCGCCGGGGCGATCATCGGCGGCATTTTTGACGCTTGACGTTTCGCTCCGGCCTGAAACACTCCCGCGCAACTGAAAACGGCTTGCACGAGGGGCTTTGCTTATGAATTTGGGAATCTGGGGGGTGGAATTCTGGCTCACGACCTTCATCGTCGTGGCATCGCCCGGCACGGGGGCTATCTACACCATCGCTGCCGGGCTCGGGCGCGGCGCGCGAGCCAGCATTCTCGCGGCTTTTGCTTGTACGCTTGGCATTGTGCCGCATCTCATCGCAGCGATGATGGGGCTGGCGGCGCTGCTGCACACCTCGGCGGTACTCTATGACGCGGTGAAATACGCCGGCGTCGCCTATCTGCTTTTCATGGCCTGGCAGACGCTGAAAGAGCAGGGCGCACTCAAGGTCGCGGCGGATACGTCTGCGCGCTCGTCGATACGGGTGTTGGTCGATGGCATCCTGATCAACCTCCTCAATCCGAAGCTGACGATCTTCTTCGTCGCCTTCCTGCCCCAGTTCATGCGTAACGACGCTGCAAGCCCGATGGTCGAGATGCTGGGGCTATCCGGCGTCTTCATGGGCATGACCTTCGTGGTCTTCGCACTCTACGGGCTGTTCGCCGCCGCGATGCGCGACCACGTGATCACGCGCCCCTCGGTCATGATCTGGCTGCGGCGCTCGTTTGCTGGAGCGTTTGTTGCGCTCGGCGCGCGGCTGGCCGTTTCCGAGCGATAAAAAAAGGCCGGGATTTCTCCCGGCCTCCGCAGCGCGTGATAATGGGGGCTCACGCGCCGTAGGGGCGATTGATCTCGTCGTTGCCCTTGCTCTGATCGCGGGGCGGTTCGCCCGCCGGGCGATCGCGCCGGTCGGCCATGAACTGGTCGAACTCGGCCTTGTCCTTGGCGTGACGCAGGCGCTCGAGGAAATCGCGGAACTGTCCCGCCTCGTCTTCCAGCCGGCGGATGGTTTCGGCGCGGTATTCGTCGAAGGCGCGGTTGCCCGAGGGGGCAAAAGTGCTGTTCTCGCCGCGAGTGGCCCTGCCTTGGCCGCAGCCCCAGCGCGCGAATTTTTCCTGCATCATGCCCATGTTGTTCTCCCAAGGTGATTGCCCATCGCGGCTGAAATTCCCGGCGTGGCGCCGGCATCCCATCCTGCCGCTCGCGATCAGGAAGGCGAGAAGCGCCAGACCGATCGGCCAGAACAGAACGAACCCCAACACCATCGCCGCGATCCAGGCCGGACGGCCGATTTCGTCAAGCCGCGTGACTGCTCCGTACATCCTCAACTCCTCTGATGGATGTGAATGTGAGTAACATTTACATAAATGGCATCGCCAACCCGTTTCGTCAAGCCCGGCAGGATGACAAATTGGTCAGGATCGCGAGGCGCTTTCGAGGCCATCGAGGTAGACGAGAACCCCGGCCTCCAGCAGGTCTTCGGCCCGCATCGGCAGCGGCCGGCGTGAGGCATCCCCGCGGGCGAACAGGCTGGCGATGCCGTGGGAAAGGCCCCAGATGTGCAGCGCCACCATCAGTGGTGGCGCGCGGCGCGCGGCGGGCATGCTGGCGATCACGCCCTCGCAGGCATCGCGCAGCACGGCAAAGGCCGCTTCCGATGCGGCGTGAAGCTCCGGGTTGCAGGTCATGGTGATGCCGGATTCGAACATCGCGGCATAGGAGGCTGGCTCGTGTCGGGCAAAATCGAGGTAGGCCGCGCCAACCCGGTTGAGCGCGACGCGCGGGTTGGGCTGGCCCTGGTTCCAGGCCGCGCGGAGGCGGATGGAGAAAGCCTCGAAGCCGCGCCGGGCGATATCGGCCATCAATTCGTCGCGGTCGCGGAAATGGCGATAGGGGGCCGCTGGTGAAACTCCGGCGGCACGCGCGGCTTCGGCAACCGTGAATCCCGCCGGCCCTTTCTCGCCAATCAGGCGTAGCGCCGCCTCGACAAGCGCCTCGCGCAGGTTGCCGTGGTGATAGCCGCGTCGTTTGGTCGGATCTGACGAATCCCAGCTCATGAAGAATCCCGGCTCGGGGGCGAGCCCCGCTCGCTTAACTGAGCTTATCGGCATTTTGATGCTGGCGCGCAATGGCATCGACACTGGCGCATCGTCCGCGCGTTGGCCCGCATGCATGTGCGATGAGAATGACAATATCAGACATCCGAATTTGACTTCCGCCGGCGTTGCCGGGACGTTGGGGCCATGAACCAGCATGCTGCCCCCTCTGAGTCGCTTCTCGATCCCTTTTTGCCCGATACCCCCTACGCCTGGCTCCGGCTGTGGATGGCATTGCTCGTCGCCACGATCGCCGGTGTCGGCATGTGGGGGGTCGTGGTGGTGCTGCCGGATGTGCAGGCCGAATTCGGCATTGCCCGCGCCGATGCCTCGATCCCCTATACCGTGATGATGCTCGGGTTTGCCTTTGGCACCATCGTGCTCGGGCGGATGGCGGATCGAACCGGGATCGTCGCGCCGATCCTGATTGCCGGGGCCTGCCTTGGTTCGGGGTTTGTGCTGGCGGGGCTTTCGCCCAACCTGTGGGCGTTCTCGGCGGCGCATGCGCTGCTGATCGGGATCGGGGCCGGCACCGGGTTTGCGCCGCTGATGGCGGATATCTCGCATTGGTTCGTCCGGCAGCGCGGGCTTGCCCTGGTGGTGGTCGCCTCCGGGAACTATCTCGCGGGGACGGTGTGGCCCCTGGCGATGAAATTCTCGCTGCCGCAGTTCGGCTGGCGGGCGACCTATATCGTCATCGGCATCATCGTGGCCGCAACCCTTATTCCGCTGGCGTTCTTCTTTCGCCGCCAGCCCTCGCACAGCACGATGGCGGCGGCGGATACCGCGTCGAGGATCGCGCGCGCCGATCTCGGGATGTCACCGCGGTTGCTGCAAATTCTGCTGATCTTTGCCGGTTTTGCCTGTTGCGTCGCGATGTCGATGCCGCAGGTGCATCTCGTCGCCTATTGCGGCGATCTCGGCTATGGCGTCGCGCGCGGCGCCGAGATGCTGTCGCTGATGCTGTTCCTCGGGATTTTCAGCCGTATCGGCTCGGGGATCGTCGCGGACAGGATCGGCGGCGCGGCGACGCTGCTGATCGGCTCGATCATGCAGGGCACGGCGCTCATGCTCTACCTGTTCTTCAATGGCTTGACCTCGCTCTACGTCATTTCCGGCATTTTCGGGCTGTTTCAGGGCGGTATCGTCCCGATGTACGCCGTGATCTGCCGCGAGTTCCTGCCCCCGCGCGAGGCCGGGGCACGGATCGGCGTGGTCGTTTCCGCGACGATCTTCGGCATGGCCTTCGGCGGCTATATCTCCGGCGTAATCTACGACCTGACGCAGAGCTACCGCTTCGCCTTCTTCAACGGCGTGGTGTGGAACGCGCTCAATCTTGCGGTTGTCGGCTGGTTGTTCTGGAAGAAGCAGAGGGCCGCGCCGCTGCCGGCGTGAGCGCGCGTCGGCCAGATCCTTGACGGCCAGATCCTTGACGGCCAAGTCCTTGACGGCCAAGTCCTTGACGGCGCGCGCGCGCTGGTCCACCTCCGTTGGGACGCGCGTTCCGGGAGGCCCTCATGCTCAAGACCACCATCGCCGGCTCCTTGCCCAAACCCGCCTGGCTGGCCGAGGAGCAAAAGCTCTGGGCAGGCTGGAAGCTTGAGGGCGAGACGCTCGCCGAGGGCAAGATCGATGCGACGATCCTCGCCGTGAAGCTGCAAGAGGACGCCGGGCTCGATATCGTCGGCGATGGCGAGCAGGCGCGGCAGCATTTCGTGCATGGATTTCTCGCCAACCTCGAGGGGATCGATTTTGGCAAGAAGACGATCATGGGCATCCGCAACAACCGCTACAACGCGGAAGTGCCGACCGTGACCGGTAAAATCCGCCGCAAGGGACCGGTGCACAGGCTGGAGGCCACCGCCGCGCGGGCGCATACCGCGCGCAGGCTCAAGTTCACGCTGCCCGGCCCGATGACGATCGTCGATACCATCGCCGACGAGCATTACGGCCGCCGCGAGGATCTCGCGATGGCGTTTGCCGAGGTCCTGAACGAGGAAGCGCGCGAATTGCAGGCGCTCGGGATGGATGTCATCCAGTTCGATGAGCCGGCGTTCAACGTCTATATGCCGCTGGTCGCCGAATGGGGCATGGCGGCGGTGGAGCGCGCCGCCGAGGGGCTGACCTGCACCACGGCGATCCACATCTGCTATGGCTATGGCATCAAGGCCAATATCGACTGGAAAGCGACGCTAGGCGGCACCTGGCGGCACTATGAGGATACCTTCCCTGTCATCGCCCGTTCGAAGATCGATCAGGTCAGTCTTGAATGCGCGAATTCGAAGGTGCCGATCGAGCTGATCGGGCTGCTCAAGGGCAAGGATGTGCTGGTCGGCTGCATCGATGTCGCCTCGGATGCGATCGAAACACCGGAACAGGTGGCCGCGACCATCCGGGAAGCGATGAAATACGTCGCGCCGGAGAAGCTCTTTCCCTGCACCAACTGCGGGATGGCGCCGATGTCGCGCGCCGTGGCCTATGGCAAGCTCGCGGCGCTGGCCCAGGGTGCGCGCATGGTCTGCGAAGAACTGCGCGGGTAGGGCGGCATGCTTCCCGGTACCCGTTTCGAACGGAAGACCGAGCCGGTTCTCTCGCACCGCGCGTTCGCCTGGCGGCTGGTGCGGGCCGGGGCCTTCTGGCTCGCCCTCACCAGCGGCGGCCTCGCGATCGGCATGCTGGGCTATGCGATGACCGAGGGCATGGCGCCGGTCGATGCCTTCGTCAATGCGGCGATGATCCTCTCCGGCATGGGGCCATTGGCGACGCTGAACACGGCCGGCGGCAAGATCTTCGCCGGGGTCTACGCGATTTTCTCCGGGCTGCTGATCGTGATTGCGTCCGGGTTCGTGCTGGCGCCGATCATCCATCGCGTGCTGCACGCTTTCCATGTCGAAGAGGGACCTGACAGAGATGACGGATAAACCGCGCGGCGAGCTGGCCGTCCGCACCATCGCCATGCCGGCCGACACCAATGCCAACGGCGATATTTTCGGCGGCTGGGTGATGAGCCGGATGGACCAGGCCGGCGGGATCGCCGGTGTCGGGCGCTCGAAGGGCCGCGTCGTCACCGTGGCGGTGGACGCCATGACCTTCATCCGCCCGGTCAAGGTGGGGGATGTGCTCTGCGTCTACACCGAGGTCGAGAAGATCGGCCGGACCTCGATGAAGATCCATATCGAGGCCTGGGCCGAGCGTTTCATCACCCATGAACGCGAGAAGGTCACGGATGCGACCTTCACCTTCGTCGCCATCGACGAGAACGGCCGCCCGCGCGCCATTCCACCCGAGACGTAATTCCGCGGGCGCGGTCGGAACGGCGCGGTAGGGCGCCGGAAGACGCCCTTTCGCCCGGTATCGTCAGGTGATCCTGATCGACATATCCGGCAGGCCCTCGATCTTGCACAGGATGACATCGCCCTTCACGACCGGGCCGACGTTTTCCGGGGTGCCGGAGTAGATGATGTCGCCGGCGAAGAGTTCGTTGGCCTCCGAGAGCTTCGAGATCTGCTCGGCAACCGACCAGATCATATGCGCCAGCGTCGCGTTCTGCTTGATGGTGCCGTTCACCGCGAGGCTGATCGGGGTCTTGCCGATATGGCCGACCGCCTCGACCTTGTGCAACGGGCCGATCGGCGCGGAGCGATCGAAGCTCTTGCCGATCTCCCAGGGTTTCTTCTCGTCGCCCATGGCGCGCTGAAGGTCGCGCCGGGTCATGTCGAGGCCGACGGCATAGCCGTAGACATGCTCGAGCGCCTTATCCATCGGGATGTTCTTGCCACCCGACTTCAGCGCCACGACGAGTTCCACCTCGTAGTGATAATTCTTGGTCAGCGGCGGATAGGGGTGATCGGCGACCTGCCCGACCGCCACGTTCTGGATCGCGTCGGTCGGTTTCTGGAAGAAGAACGGCGGCTCGCGCGTCGGGTCCGAACCCATTTCGCGGGCATGGGCGGCGTAGTTGCGGCCAATGCAGTAGATGCGGCGCACCGGGAACATCTCGGTCGTGCCGGCAATGGGGATATAGGTCGGCGCGACCGCGAACGGGGTTTTCGGCGCGGCACTCTGCGCCTGCGCGACGTCCGTGAGGCTGGATGTCGCGGCTGTGGCAACGGCGGCGCCCAATGCGGCACGGCGCGAAATTTTGGTCATGTCGTCCTCCCGTTGACGCTTCTCCGAGCGCCCGAATTCGAGAGGATGGCGAAGGGGCCGGGGACGTCAAGCAGTTTTTGTATTCATTATTCTTTGTCATCTTTTGTCGGGATTTTTGCCGATTTCCCGCCGCGACGCTCAGACCCAGTTGTAGTTGAAGCTCACCGAGATCCGATCTTCGGCCGACCGGTTCATCGGCACGTCGTGGCGCAGCCAGCTCTCCCACAGAAAGAGCGTGCCGGGCGCGGCGTCGCCCGACACGAACGCGCGGTTCTCCAGGCTGGCTTTGGCTTTCCGGGGCGGGGCCGCCATCATCATGGCGTGGCGGGGGTCTTCGAGACGCAGGGCGCTGGCGCCCTTGGGCACCGCGACATAGAACGTGCCGGAGATCACGGAATGCGGGTGGATATGCGCGGCGTGAAACCCGCCTTCCGGCAGGACATTGACCCAGAGCGAATCCATCTCGAGCTTGCCGCCACCAAGATCGAACTCGAGCGTCTTGGCGAAGGCGGCGACGTGGCGGTCGATGGCCTTGGCCAGGGTCTTGAAAACCGGAAATCGCCACGGCAGATCGTTTAGCGAGGCATAGGAGGTGTAGCCGGGATAGTTGTTCTTCCGGCACCACTTCTGCCCGGCGGCATCATCGAGCGCGAGCGCCTGACAAGCCCCCTCGATCTCCTCGATCAGGGCGGCATCGGCCATCTCGCTGCGATAAAGCCGGGTGGGGAACAGGGTCAGGATCTCGCTCATCGCGCCCTGTTATCACGGGCGGGCCAAAACCCTCAAGTCAGGAACCCTCAAGTCGCGAAGGCTCAAGTCGCGAAGGCTCCGGGATCGCGGACGCTTCATGCCTCTCGGCGGCGACCGCTTTTCCCCCAAAGCGCCTGCGCCTCGGTTTCCACCGCGCCGGGACGTGCGTCGCGGACCATCTTGAGGGCTTCGCCCGGCGCGCAGCCCCTTTCGATCAGCAGCCGAAGCGCCACCATGCCCGAGCGGCCCTTGCCGCCCAGGCAATGCAGGAGCACCCGGCCATTGGCATCGAGAACCGCATGCAGTCGTTCCGCGAGCGCGGGCCAGCGAAGATCGACCGGCTCGGGGGTTCCGAAGTCGCGGATCGGGAAATGCGCGTGGGCAATTCCGGCGCGCGCCAGGGTGGAGAGGAGGCCTGCCGCGCCTTTTTCGTTCATCTCGTCGGTCTCGGTCATCGACACGACGATGGCCGGTGCCCAGCGGGCGATCTCGTCGAGATCGGCGGCAAGATCGCCCGAACGGCCGGGAAGCCGGCACAGGCCGATCCTGGCGAGGTCCCCAACCGGTATGTCGTCAATTCTGAAAGGTTCGACCGGCATTCATGATGTTCCCGTCACCCAGGATCGTCCCGTCAGCCTGATCTTGCACGGGTTCGCTGGCTGCGGGCGATGAGATACTGGCGGGGGTTGCCGCGTCAAGCGGGGTGCGCGGCGCCGCGGGTGCTTCCATTTTGGCGCGCATCGCACCGAGCGCTTCCATCCGCAGCTGGGCGGTGCCGCGCGCCGAAAACCCGAGAGCCTGCGCGGCGCCGAGCGAGACGTCGAGCACACGCCCGCGAACGAAAGGGCCGCGATCGTTGATGCGAACGACGACGCTGCGGCCGTTGCTGATATTGGTCAGCTTCAGCTGGGTTCCGAACGGCAGCGAGCGATGCGCGGCGGTCAGCCCGCCGGGGTTGAATTTTTCTCCCGAGGCGGTTTTCCTGCCCGCAAGCTCCTTGCCGTAAAAGCTGGCATGGCCGATCGACTGGGCGGCGGCGGGGCCGACGGCAAAAACCGACAGGGCGGCAAACGCCATCGCGGCGTTGAAAGCGGATTTCTGCATTGGATTTCCTCTGGCATCGTCATCCGGGAGAGGGGCGGGGCCGAAAGGCGACGCCGGAAACCCGGAACGTATGGGGCCGGGGCGTTTGACGTGGTCACCTGGGGGTGACCTGGTCGCAAGCGCCGGGCGGTGTGTCCCCTCGGAAGACCGAAGACTTCCCGGGGGCCGATGAATTGCTGCAATGCACAACGAATAGGGCGAGAACGAGGCGTGCGGGTGGCGGGCCGCTGCGGGCGGATTTTTACGCATGAAGGACTTGCATCCCGCCGCTTTCCGATCAAAACAAGGCGCTGCGTGCTACGGGCCTGTAGCTCAATG
>CAZNAT010000090.1:0-11638 GCA_964571245.1 uncultured Methylobacterium sp. | reverse complement strand
TTTCGCCTCGCCCCAGATCACGTCGATCTTGTTCTTCTTCATGAGGAAGGCGACGCCGCCGTTGAGCCGCTGCGACACGCCGCGGCTGCGCTTGACGATCTCACCGGTATCCGGCGTCATCGTGCCCTCAAGCTTGAGGCCGTAGTTCTTGGCGTGCTGGGCGTAATGCAGGATTTCCGCCGAGCGTAAGAGCGCTTTCGTGGGAATGCAGCCCCAATTGAGGCAGATGCCGCCGAGATGCTCGCGCTCCACGATTGCGACCTTGAAGCCAAGCTGCGCGGCGCGGATAGCGCCGACATAGCCGCCCGGGCCGGAGCCGATGATGATGATATCGTAAGCGGACATGCGTTTCCCCGTCTGTTGTCAGAAGTGCACGAACTGCGCCGACTTCGCGCAGTCTTCATTCAGCGTGCCGAATGCCTTGTCGGCGGCGGCGAATTTGGTGTCGAACTCGGTTGGTTTGAGGCTGGATGCATGCTCGGCGATCTCGTTGAGCGCCCAGCTCAGCGCGGAATAGCGCTCGCGCGCTTTCTCGGGCGTGAAATTGGCGAGAAACGTGCCGAGTGCGCCAAAGCGGTAGACATAGCCCTTGAGGTCGCGCCGCGCGGCGTCGGCGGCGGGTTTGTCGAGCGCGGCCTCGGCGGTGCGGGCATTCACCTCCTCGGCCTTGAGGCGGAAGGCGAAAAACGCTTCGATGATGTCGCGGCAGGTTCTGAGGTTTTCGGCGCGCAGCACGTTCTGCTGCACGCTTTCGATATTCCTGCGGTAATTGTAGCTCTGGGAAATCGAGGCAATCAGCGACAGCGACGCGATCAGCAGCGAAAGCGTCGGCAGTGACAGCAAGGGAGGGAGAATGCGCGCGAAAGGCTGCGTGCGTGACGCCGGTTTTTCGTCCATTCCCCCTCCTTTCCCGCGTCCTTACTTCGACAGCAGCGCGTAAAGCTGGTCTTTCAGTTTTGCCCGCTGCTTGCGCATCGTTTCCATATGGATATCGTCGGTCGGCTCGATATTGGTCTCGGCGCGGTGAACGGCGCGGTTGACCTCGTGGTATTCCTCATACAGCTTCGCGAAATGCGGTTCGCTGGTCTTCAGCTGCGTGATCTTGAACGCGTATTCGGGGAATTCGGCGATCAGTTCGTGCGGGGTATGGCCCATGCGTAAAAACTCCTTGTTGGTTCGCATTCGTCCTTAGTAACCCTACGCCAATCGCTTCAAGCCTCCTTGATACCGGTCAATGGTGGCCGGCTTTCTTGGCCAGCATGCCGCGAACGATCGGGGTCAGCGCCTGCCCGATCGCGCGCGTGCCGGCGGCATCGAGGTGAATGCCGTCGATCGGCGATGCGGTTGCCACCGTTGCCGCGTCGAAGAATGCGCACCCCATCATCGTTGCCAGCGTGGCGTAATAGCCCGCGAGCTTTTTCGATTCCGCGATCCCGCCGGCGAACATCGCGCCGAAGAACGCGTCGGTCGTCTCGACAAGATGCGGCGGCGCGACGATCAGCACCTTCGGCGGCACAAAATCCGGCAGGCGTGGCGAATGGTTCTGCGCGATCTCGACACAGCGGCGCATGCCGAGCATCGTCGATTCCGCGTTTCCCGCCACCGCCGGCTTGAGATCGTTGGTGCCGAGCATCAGGATCACCACCGACACCGGGCGATGCGTATGCATGGCCGAGGCCAGCAGCCGTGCGCCGTTGCGATCGGCATCCGCGAGATGGTCATCGAAGGCCGTGGTGCGCCCGCCCATGCCCTCGGCGACGACCTCGACGCCCGCGCCAAGCCCCGCTTGCAGCACGTTCGGCCAGCGATCCGCGAAGGCGTGCCGCTGCCCGCTGTTGGCCGGATCGGTGCCCCAGGTGAGGCTATCGCCGTAGCAGAGGACGGTTTTCATATCGATGCAGCGCCTGCCAGTCGAATTTTTTCAACCACCCTAACAATAAATTTTTTTATTCGATATTTTGGATATTCTTTAAAAATATTGAAGTGATAAATCGACATCGTGTTTTCAATTGCAATCGCAATTTTATAGTTATTTCTAACTATTTCTGATAGTTCTTCGGTTGTTTTTGTCAGAATATTGTGATCGATAGTCGGTGCTGAAATTTGCCCTTTTCTTATTGTCCAGTTTATGAAATAGTCAACGAATTGATCATTTGTTGTTATATTTATATTTAAATTGTCATTATTCTTGATTGTCTCCGTCAATTTTGAGCGAAATCTTTCTTTTATACTTTTGCGACGGTATGCTAGAAAAGACACTAGGTCGATAGCTGGGCCACTGCAGAGCGCAATGGCGGCCGCATAACGTGCCAAATCAATAATGTTTCGTTCAAAATTATCAATCATGGCCGAAATGTCTCCGCTCCCAAATAACTGAGATGAAGGCCGCATAACAAAGTCTCACGGTGGAGAGAGTAAAATATAAAATCAATTTTGGTGTCAAATCTACATTAAATTCTCCATTTATTTTAACAAGCCCTTTGTTGTCGAGCGAGTCTGCAAAATAAATAACAAAGGCCGAGAATGCAGAAATTGATGCTAAAAATTTCACAAGAAATCCAAAAAATGAAATTAAATCTCTCCTGATGTGGAGATCTAAATCGGATCTTCCCTTTTCAATAGTACGCGATATAGTGCCAAACCATTCTGTCGAGACAGTCAAATATATTGCAACATTTGCAAATACTAGCTCGCTAAACAATATCTTTGGAGCCAAGATATTTGTCCACGTCATCCCCGCAGGGTCAGGTAATTTCAAAAAGTATACAATCCAAAACGCCATATAAGGCATAAAGGAGAGAAAAAGAACAAGTAGAAAATGTCGCCGTTTAGACATCTTTAAACCAGCATCCCCATCGGGTTTTCGATAAACCCCTTGAAGGCCTGCATCAGTTCCGCGCCGAGCGCGCCATCGACCGCGCGATGGTCGGTCGAAAGCGTGACGGACATCACGGTCGCGACCGCGAGCTGTCCGTTTTTCACCACCGCGCGCGGCTCGCCCGCGCCGACCGCGAGAATGGTCGCATGCGGCGGGTTGACGATCGCCGAAAAGTCCTTGACGCCGAACATGCCGAGGTTCGAGACGGCGGTGGTGCCGCCCTGATATTCCTCGGGTTTGAGCTTCTTCGCCTTCGCGCGGGCGGCGAAATCCTTCATCTCATTGGAGATGACCGAGAGCGTTTTTGTTTCCGCCGCGCGAATGATCGGGGTGATCAAGCCGCCGGGGATCGAGACGGCGACGCCGACATCGGCGTGGCGGTGCTTGAGCATGGCGCTGTCGGTCCAGGAGACATTGGCTTCCGGCACGGCTTTCAGCGCCATCGCCATCGCCTTGATCACCATGTCGTTGACCGAGATCTTGTAGGCGGGCTTGCCGTCCTTCACCGGGGCGGCCTTGTTGATCTCGGCGCGCGCGGCGAGCAGCGCGTCGAGTTCGCAATCGAGCGTGAGGTAGAAATGCGGCACGGTCTGCTTCGATTCCAGCAGGCGGCGCGCGATGGTCTTGCGCATGCCGTCGTGCGGCACTTCCTCGTAGGAACCTTCCGCGAAGAGCTTCTTGACCGCATCGGCCGAGGGGCCGGAGGGCATCGCGGCAGATGCAGGAGCCGCAGCGCCCGGCATCGGGATGATTTTCGCGCCACCGGCTTTTGCGGCCTCGACATCGGCCATCACGATGCGGCCATGCGGGCCGGAACCGGCGACGGCGGCGAGATTGATACCGGCATCCTTGGCGATGCGCTTGGCGAGCGGGGATGCAAACACGCGGGAACCTCCGGAAGCGGGAGCAGCAGAAGCGGCGGGAGCGGCAGAAGCTGTGGCCTGAGCGACCGGGGCGGCTGCAGCCGGAGCGGCAACGGGGGCAGCAGCAGGTGCGGTTACGGGCGCGCCACCGCTGTCCCGGCCACCAGCGGCAGCGGCCTTCACATCCTCGCCCTCGGTGGCGATGATGCCGATCGCCACGTTGACCGCGACATCCTGCGCGCCGGCGGGCACGAGGATCTTCGCCAGAATGCCTTCATCGACCGCTTCCACTTCCATGGTCGCCTTGTCGGTCTCGATCTCGGCGATGACATCGCCGGATTTGATCGTGTCGCCCTCTTTTTTGAGCCACTTGGCGAGGTTGCCCTTTTCCATCGTGGGCGACAGGGCGGGCATCAGGATGTTGATGGGCATGTGTTTACCTGCATTAGCGATCGAGTGGTTGATTTAAAGCCAAACTAGACGGTCAGAAACGCCCGGCTTGAGGCGCAGCCCTGAAGGGGCTTTTGCGTCTCGCTCCACATCGTCTTCGCTGACATAGCCAGCTATGTCGTCAATTAGAGAGGCGACTTCCAAGCCGATGCCCAAATCACCAATCGGTATTCCTACAATAGTAAATCCATGATCATATGGAGCTACTTCTGGATGATTCAAATCAGTCTCACTGTATTGAATGGTCACAAACCCTGCAATTTCTTCGATGATGGATTCATTTGAATCGTTTCCTTTTACTCGAAACCACTTCTTTGGAGAAACAGCAAGAGCGCTTGCGCTGGTCAATGTATAGAAACGTTTCATAGCAGTCACCTCACCGATACAGCACGGCTTTCGCCGCAGCCACAACCTCGCCGACATTCGGCAGCGCGAGCTTTTCGAGGTTGGCGGCGTAGGGCATCGGCACATCCTTGCCGGTCACGCGGATCACCGGCGCATCGAGGTAATCGAAGGCCTGTTCCATGATCTTCATGCCGATTTCGGCGGTGACACCCGATTGCGGCCAGCCCTCTTCGATGGCGACGCAGCGGTTGGTCTTCTGGATCGAGCGCACCACGGTGGCGATATCCATCGGGCGGATGGTTCTGAGATCGATCACCTCGGCCTCGATCCCCTCGCCTGCCAGCGCCTCCGCCGCCTTCATGGCGTAGGTCATGCCGATGCCGAAGGAGACGAGCGTGACGTGATGGCCGCGCCGCACGACGCGGGCCTTGCCGATCGGCACGGTCCAGTCGTCCCCCTTGGGCACATCGAACGATTGCCCGTAGAGGATCTCGTTTTCGAGGAAGACGATCGGGTTCGGGTTGCGGATCGCCGCCTTGAGCAGGCCCTTGGCATCCGCCGCCGACCATGGCTGGATCACCGTGAGGCCCGGCACCTGGCTGTACCAGGCCGCGTAATCCTGGCTGTGCTGCGCGCCGACGCGCGCCGCCGCGCCGTTCGGGCCGCGGAACACGATCGGGCAGCCGAGCTGGCCACCGGACATATAGAGCGTTTTCGCCGCCGAATTGATGATGTGGTCGATCGCCTGCATGGCGAAATTCCAGGTCATGAACTCGACGATCGGCCTGAGGCCCGAGAGCGCCGCGCCGACGCCGATGCCGGCAAAGCCATGCTCGGTGATCGGCGTATCGATGACGCGGCGCGGGCCGAATTCCTGCAGCAGCCCTTGCGTGATCTTGTAGGCGCCCTGATATTCGGCGACCTCCTCGCCCATGACGAAGACATCGCCATCGCGGCGCATTTCCTCGGCCATCGCGTCGCGCAAGGCTTCGCGGACCGTGGTTTTCACCATTTCGGTGCCGGCGGGGATTTCATCGGAGGCGTCATAACCCGGCACGTCGGCGCGCGGTGCCGCTGGGACCGTTGGCGCGGGAGCCGCCATGGCCGGCGCGGCAGCAACGGCGACCGGTGCGGCAGCCACAGCCGGCGCCGGCGTTTTCGTCGCCGCGTTTGCGTCCTCACCCTCGGCGGTGATGATCGCGATCCGGGTGTTGACCGCGACATCCTCGGTGCCATCGGCCACGAGGATCTTGGCGAGAATGCCCTCATCCACCGCCTCGACCTCCATCGTCGCCTTGTCGGTCTCGATCTCGGCGATGACATCGCCGGATTTGATTTTCCATGGTCGGCGAAAGCGCGGGCATCAGAACATCGATGGGCATGGGAATTTCCGTTACGCGAGAGGAAAACAGGCGGGAAATCTTCTGGTCATTTTCGCATTTTCGACCGCAAAACCGGCGGCCACTTTTGCAAAAAAATGCTTCAGAGCGTGATATCGGTCCAGAGCTCGGCAACATCCGGCTCGGGATCGACGGTCGCGAATTCCGCGCTCTCGTTGACGATGCGGCGAACCTCGGCGTCGATCTTCTTGATCTCGTCCTCGGAAACCTTGTGCTTGTTCAGAAGCCGATCCCGCACCTGCTCGATCGGGTCGTGCTCGTTGCGCATTTTATCCACCTCGTCCTTCGAGCGGTATTTCGCCGGATCGGACATCGAGTGGCCGCGATAGCGGTAGGTCTGCATCTCCAGAATGTAGGGGCCCTTGCCGGAGCGGGCGAAGGCCATCGCGCGCAAACCGGCTTCACGCACCGCCTGCACATCCATGCCATCGACCTGCTCGCCGGGGATGTTGAAGGAGATGCCGCGCTTGGAGAAATCCGTCTGCGCCGAGGCGCGCGTCACGGCGGTGCCCATGGCGTAGCGGTTGTTCTCGATGATGTAGATCGCCGGCAGGCTCCACAGCTCCGCCATGTTGAAGCTCTCGTAGACCTGGCCCTGGTTGGCCGCGCCGTCGCCGAAATAGATCATGCTGACGGTGCCGTCGTTGCGATACTTGTCCGCGAAGGCGAGGCCCGTGCCGAGCGAGACCTGCCCGCCGACGATGCCATGACCGCCAAAAAACTGCTTCTCGCGGCTGAACATATGCATCGAGCCGCCCTTGCCGCGCGAATAGCCGCCGCGCCGCCCGGTGAGTTCCGCCATGACGCCCTTGGCATCCATGCCGCAGGCCAGCATATGGCCGTGATCGCGGTAGCCGGTGATGACCTGATCGCCGGGCTTCGACGCCATCTGCATGCCGATGACGACGGCTTCCTGGCCGATGTAGAGATGGCAGAAGCCGCCGATGAGGCCCATGCCGTAGAGCTGGCCGGCCTTTTCCTCGAAGCGGCGGATCGCCAGCATCTCGCGGTAGGCCAGCATGTCTTCTTCGCGGGTGAAGGGTTTGGGGGCCTTCGCCGCCGCTTTGGCGAGCCCGCTCGCGGCGCCTGAGGCTTTGGTATTGGAGGCTTTGGGTGCCGATTTGGCAGACGATTTCGCGCGCGCTTCAACCGCGCTGCCTGTTTTCGCCGCAATGGTAGCCATGAATCCCCTCATCTTCGGAACGTTTCAACCCGGATCGTCGCGCCTTGAGCGTCTGATTTGCCTTTAGGCTTATCGCCTTTTGGCACAAACGCCAGAGGCAAAAAACCCGTCGCCACGGCATTCGCCACTTGCGGTTAGCGCATAGCTCGCGATCTCGCCGCCACGATATTGCGGTGCAACATAGAATTTTGAGGGGAATTTCCGAAAGCCTTGCGTTAAACGCAGGGCTGGCGCCGCGCCGGCCGTCAGCGATCCAGCTGGATGATGAGATCGTTCTGATGCGCGAGATTGAGCATCAGCCGCTGGCGTTCATCGAGAAGATCGCGGTCGACTTCCGCGCCCGAAAGCTGGTTGACGCGGCGTTCCCAGGCGGCGCGCTCGGTCTTGGCCTCGGCGATTTTCACCAGCGTCTGCTCGGTTCGGGTCTTGGCGTCCTGCTTGGCGACGAGCCCGCGATCGCCGGTATAGGCCGAATGCGCGAAATAGATGCTGGCGCCCCAGGCAAGGCTGTGAAACGCCAGAAGAAAGCTGATGCGGCGACGGCGGGTGCGGATGATCATTTGGCCTTGCGCCTCCGGCGCGCTCCCCTCGCACAGGCTCGGGCTTCGGAAGAGAAGAAAGCGGACCGGTGCAGTATCGCCGGGCCGGGTTAAGGAGTTGCGAAGGGCGGCGACGTGAGGGGGGCGAGCGCTTGACTTTTTCGGCCTGGTCTCACTACTAGGCCATAAGATGTGCAAGAACATCAAATGCTGGAACTCACAGGCAAGTCTATGGGAATTTTTTACAAGATAAAGCGGAATATAGAAAAAGGCATTCAAAATCTACTGGGGACTCACCCGCGGTTTAACCCGCAATACTCAGCGGATGGATTTGCTGTTTATGGCAAAAATATTTCATTCATGGCAGTCGATAAATTTGAAAAAGCCTGGAGCGAGGTTCGCCATTTCAACAAGAACTACTGGAATTCGGTTCCGGATGTAAGGTGGCGCGCGCATACCTGTGTCTGGGCGGCACAGAATGGCCTCCGGCTGGACGGAAACTTCGTCGAGCTGGGGGTCAACACCGGCCTGCTCTCCTCGATGATCGTCAAGTGCCTCGATTTTCACAAACATCCCGACAGAACCCTGTTTCTGTTCGATACCTTCACCGGCATTCCGGGGGATGGGATTTCCGCGCATGAGAAAGCCAATATTGCCCGGCTGAACGCCGCGCATTTCCAGACCGATGTCTACGAAGTGGCGCAGCAGGCCTTCGCGGGCATTGCCAACAAGAGGCTGGTCAAGGGGCGGCTTCCGCAGTCGCTCGAGGGCATCGAGACCGGCCCGATCGCCTATCTCTCGATCGACCTCAATTCCGCGGCGGCGGAGATCGGATCGATCGAGGTGTTGTGGCCGCGCCTCGTGCCGGGTGCGATCATCGTGCTCGATGACTACGCCTTCGAGGGCCACGAGGAGCAATATTCCGAATGGAACCGCTTCGCGCACCGCCACGACCGGTCCATTCTCTCCCTCCCGACCGGGCAAGGGCTGATCATCAAGTGACGGCCGATCCTGGCTTTGGGCGCGAACAAAAAGGTCCTAACCTGCACGACCGCGCTAGCGTCTCAGCGTCGTGATCACCAGCCCGCCGACGATCAGCGCGATCCCCGCCCATTGCAGCGGCACCGGCCATTCGCCGAGCAGCGGGATCGCCTAGACCGCGCCGATCACCGGGATCAGCGGCGGAAACCGCCCCGCGACCGCGACGCCGATCTTCGCCACCGCCCAGCCCCAGAGCCAGAGGCCGAGCACGACATTCAAAATGCCCTGATTGATGCCATGCAGCAGGATCACCCCCGGCGATACCGTCAGCAGGTGGCTGGCGCTGGTCGCGAGGTAATACGGCAGGAACATCGCCATCGACAGCACCGAGAGCACGGCGGTGGCCTTGAGCGCATCGACCTTCCACAGCTGGAGCATCAGTGGATAGCCGCCCCAGATGATGCCGACGCCGAAAAAGCACAGATCCCCGAGCAGCACGTTGCCGGCCCCCGAGGCGGTGGCCGAAAGCGCGATCAACGCCAGGCCGGCGAGCACGATGGCGATGCCGATCACCGTGTTGCGGCCGGGCCTGATGCCGAAAATCACCAGCCCGCCGAGCGCGCCGATCACGGTCACCGTTCCCGGCCCGATCGCCGCGCCATGCGCCGCCGGCGAGAGCGCGAGGCCCTGCATCATCAAGAGCGTCATCGGCAGGCCGCTCATGATCGTCAGCACGATGCCCCGGCCCCAGCCGATGCCGGCGCAATCGCGGAGGCCGGCCTTGAGGAAAATCGGCAGCAGCACCACCCCGGCGAAGGTGAAGCGCAGCGCCGTCAGGTCATTGGGCGTCAGGCCGTTCAGCAGGCCATGGCGCGAGATGGCGAAATTGGTGCCATAGATCGTCATGGCACCGATCATCGCGAGAAACGCAAGATGGCGCGCGGAGAGCGCCATCAACGTGCGATGCGTTCTGGGTGAAAGCGATCGATGGGCTCAGGCGGGGTGATTTTCGGCATGGTCCTCACGTGATCGCTTTTCTGTCCAGAACCCGTCAGGCCAGCGCTTTCAACGCGCTGCGACCGGCGTAAATCGCGGTATCGCCCAGCTCGCCCTCGATCCGGAGGAGCTGGTTGTACTTCGCGGTCCGGTCCGAACGGGCGAGGCTGCCGGTCTTGATCTGGCCGCAGTTGGTCGCGACCGCGAGATCGGCGATGGTGGCGTCTTCGGTCTCGCCGGAGCGATGCGACATCACCGCAGTGTAGCCGGCGTGCTGCGCCATATGGACGGCGGCCAGGGTTTCGGTGAGCGAGCCGATCTGGTTGACCTTAACGAGGATCGAATTCGCCGTCCCGGTCTTGATGCCGCGCGACAGACGCTCGACGTTGGTGACGAAGAGATCGTCGCCGACGAGCTGGCATTTTGACCCGATGCGGTCGGTCAGCAGCTTCCAGCCCTCCCAGTCATCCTCGGCCATGCCGTCCTCGATTGAGACGATCGGGTAGTCGGCAACCAGCTTTTCGAGGTATTTGACTTGTGCCTTGATGTCGCGCTTTTTTTTCTCGCCGTGATAATCATAGACGCCGTCTTTGAAGAACTCGGTGGCGGCGCAATCGAGCGCGATCGCGATATCGCCGTCGCGGCCGGGCGTGTAGCCGGCCTTCTCGATCGAGGCCATGATGAAATCGAGCGCCGCCGGGGCCGAGGCAAGGTTCGGGGCAAAGCCGCCCTCATCGCCGACATTGGTGTTGTGGCCCTTGTCCTTCAGCGCCTTCTTCAGCGTGTGGAACACTTCCGCGCCCATCCGCAGGCCTTCGGCGAAGGAGGAGGCGCCGATCGGCATGATCATGAATTCCTGGAAATCGATCGGGTTGTCGGCATGCGCGCCGCCGTTGATGATATTCATCATCGGCACCGGCAGCACGCGGGCCGAGGTGCCGCCGACGTAGCGATAGAGCGGCAGCCCGCGCGCTTCCGCCGCCGCCTTGGCGACCGCCAGGCTCACCCCGAGAATGGCGTTGGCCCCGAGGCGGGACTTGTTCTTGGTGCCGTCGAGATCGATCATCACCGCGTCGATACCGACCTGATCTTCGGCGTCCATGCCGGTGATTTCCTCGGAAATCTCGGTGATCACATGCTCGACCGCCTTGACGACGCCCTTGCCGAGGTAGCGCTTGCCGCCGTCCCGGAGTTCCACCGCCTCATGCGCGCCGGTCGAGGCGCCGGAGGGCACGGCGGCGCGGCCCATCGAGCCGTCTTCCAGGATGATATCCACCTCGACGGTCGGGTTGCCGCGGCTATCGAGAATTTCGCGGGCGAGAATATCGACAATCAAGGTCATGGGGCGCTCCGAAAGGTTGGGAAATCGGGGGAGTTCGAGTATGAGCCGCTCATAGCCAGTACTGGCCGAATAGGAAAGCCGCCTGGCGCGGAAAAATCGTCAGGAACAACCCCAGGAATACCCATGAGCCCCTCCCGTTTCGATACCACCCAGCTTGGCAAGGCCTCCGCCCTGCCCGCCTCGCCCGAGGAAGCGGTGCTCGACCGCGTGCCGAACCCGCACCCTGGGACGGACTATGTCGCGCGCTTCACCTGCCCCGAGTTCACCTCGATCTGCCCGGTGACCGGCCAGCCCGATTTCGGCATCCTCGTGATCGATTATGTGCCGGGCGATTGGCTCGTCGAATCCAAATCGCTCAAGCTTTATCTCGGCGCGTTCCGCAACCATGGCGCGTTTCACGAGGATTGCACGGTTGGTGTCGGCAAGAAGCTGGTCGAATTGCTGGCACCGCGCTGGCTGCGCATCGGCGGCTACTGGTATCCGCGCGGCGGCATCCCGATCGACGTGTTCTTCCAACACGGCGAGGCGCCGAAAAACCTGTTCCTGCCCGATCAGGGCGTGGCGCCGTATCGGGGGCGGTAAAGCCTTATTTCTGCGCGATGCAGCTCGGGAACGGCGCTTGCTCGCCCGCAACCCGCCGGCACAGCCGAACCGCGCGCAG
>CAZNAT010000089.1:0-11734 GCA_964571245.1 uncultured Methylobacterium sp. | reverse complement strand
CGGCGCGGGCGCGTCATGCAGTCTGGCCTTGAAGCGGACATCCGGATTTTGGGAAAAGGCTGCCTGGCGGGAAGCGGCGGACGCCGTTGGTGCGTCGTTTCACCTCAACGCAAGGTCAGTCCGGTTTTCCCGCAAGGTCGGCCCGGTTTTTCCGTAGAGTCATCTTTTCCCGCAAGATCAGCGGCGAGGGAGGGCCGGTCGGACAGCTTTCACGGATAAGGTATTCTTAAGTATCTCTGCCTACCTTACCCCTCCAATTCGGCTGGAATGGCGATGCGGCTTGCCGCGATTCTTGTTCCGGTCTTGCGGTGCTTTTGTGCATCGCGGGATGTGCCGGGTGTCGTAAAGAGGATCGTCGGGATGGCGATAGCAGCGTGAAGCAGTAGAAGACTGTCGTATTTTCTGTCGTCAGAAAAGAGCTGGCCCACATGTTCAAAAGAATTCTTTCATTCGGAATTGCCGCAAAAGTCTCCGTAGCATTGGCTGCGATCGCGGTGCCCGCGTTACTCTCGACCGGGCTTCTGGGCTACACGCTCATCACCGTGACCACAGAGGTCGAAGCTGGCCTGAAATCCTCCCTGACCGCCGCGCAGCGGCTCGGCGGGCTCCAGGCGCAGGTCGAAAAGCAATACGGCCTGGTCGCCCGCGTTCCCGGAGAGCTCGATCTTGCCAAGGTCGACCAGTTTTCCAGCCAGATCAAAGCGCTGGACGAACAGATCCAGGCTGCTGTCCGAACGCTGGCGGGGAACCGGGGCATCGTTCCGGTCGAGCTTGAGCGGGAGTTCGCGCAGACACGGCTCGCTGCGGCCAAGACCGCGACCGAAATCGTCGATGCCGGAAAGAATTTTGCCCAGACCGCCGCGCTTGAACTCGTCAACGGCCCCTTCGATGCGCAGACCAAATCCACGCTCGCGCTGGTAGATCGCATCAGCAAGAACGTCGATGGCCTCACCGATGCCACGCACGCGAACCTGGCCAGGTCCCAGAACCACGCGCTTCTGCTCGTCATGGCCGGGGTTCTGGCGATGGCGGCGGCGATCGCTTTTGCCGTGCTGTTCATGCGCAGGAGTGTCGCGGGCCCGCTCAAGGAGCTGGTCAGCGTGGTCGGGCAACTGGCGAACGGAAATTTTGGCGTGGCCCTCAAGAGCACGTCCCGTCAAGATGAGCTCGGGTTGCTGGCGCGGGCGCTGCAGGTGTTCAAGGACAACGGCCTGGAGCGTGAGCGCCTCACGGCCGAAGCCGATCAGGCGCAGGAGGCGCGTGACAACCGGCAGCAGGCACTGGAGCAGGCGATTGCCGCATTCGAACAGCGCTCGTCGAGCGTGATTTCCGATGTTTCCGCGACGGCAACCGAACTCCAGGCTTCGGCCCGGAGCATGCAGCAGATTGCCGAGGAAACCTCCCTGCAATCCACCTCGGTCGCCAGCGCCGCGCAACAGGCCTCGGCCAATGTGCAGGGCGTTGCCGCGGCAGGCGAGGAACTCTCGGCGTCGATTGTCAGCATTGGCGATCAGGCGCGTCAATCCAGCACCGTCGCGATGGAAGCGGTGAAAGCCGCCGAGCAAACCGACCGCCAGGTTCAGGAACTGGCGACGGCGGCGAGCCGGATCGGTTCGGTCGTCGAATTGATCGGCTCGATCGCGAGCCAGACCAATCTTCTGGCGCTCAACGCGACGATTGAAGCGGCGCGTGCCGGCGAGGCCGGTCGCGGCTTTGCCGTGGTCGCCTCGGAGGTCAAGGAACTCGCGGCGCAAACCACGAAAGCCACCGCCGAGATCGGTGAAATCGTCACCAGCATCCAGGACGTGACCGGAAAATCGCTGGAATCAATCCAGGCCATCAGCAAGACCATCGGGGAAATCGACGGCATTGCCCGCACCATCACCGCCTCGATGGACGAGCAATCGCGTGCGACGACGGAGATCGCCAACAATGTTCTGCTGGCGGCGCGCGGGACAGAGGATGTCTCCAGCAGCATCGCCAGCATTGTTGACGCCGCCTCGACAACCGGCGCCGCCTCGGCGCAGGTCCTGAATGCCGCCGAGGATATTTCGCGGCAATCCGTCACCCTGCGCGCCGAGATCGGCCGGTTTTTCGAGGCGGTCAAGGCGGCGTGACCGCCCGGGATTGGTTGGCCCGGTTCTGAACCTCCCATTCTGCCCGCTCCCCGCCCGGCTGGCTGTTCCCTCGGGAACACGCCGAGTGGCTCAAGGCCGCTATCCTGCGCGGCAAGGCGTCGCGGCCCTGGGTGCCGCGCCGCCAACCACGTCTTCTCCGCTTGGGCGGGATTGGGCTTGGCCCTTTGGCTGTTCACGCCCTATAAAAGGGGAGACCGGGAATCTGGAGCCCGTTTCGGTTTGATCCACTCAAAATCGTGCTCTCGCTTTGTTTTCTCGCATGGTGTTCCGCAAGATCGGCTCCCGTTTTTTGCGTACCCTGCACCAGAGCATCCGCCCGCCAAGTGGATACCGGTTGGCGGAAGAAGCGGATGCGACATCAGAAAGATACGGAGCAAATGCTGATCCTTTCAGATCGGCGTTTGCTCCAGCCGCTGCGAAATGGAGAATACCGTGGCAGATGAACGCGATTGCCAGGATCCGCTGGTGAACCGCCGCGCGCTGGCGGGGCTCATCCTGGGCGGCGGCGCGGCGCTGGCTTCGCCCTCGATCGCCCGGGCTTCGAGCATCAACGCCGGGCACGTGAACGATCTTCTCGGCGATGCCCGGGCCGAACTTCTGGCGGCGCGGCGCCAACTCGCGCAAGGCGAGATCGTTTTCATCGGCGATACGATCTTCACGGGGCTGGCCAGCCGGATCGGGCTGAAGATCGGCGAGGCGACGCAAATCCGGCTCGGGCCGGAGGCGCGACTCAAAATCGATAAATTCATCGCCAACGCGGGCGGAACCCTGACGCTGCAATCGGGGCCGATGACCTTTGAACGGCCGCAAGGTGCCGCGCCGCAGCCGATGCAGATCCGCGGTGCCTTCGGGATGATCGCCGTGCGCGGAACGCATTTCTTTGCCGGACCCAGCCGGGGAAAAACCGGCGTCCTGGTGGTTCATGGCAGCGTTTCCGTGCGCTCCGGCGGTGAAACCGTCATCCTGAATGCTGGCGAAGGCACCGATATTCTCCAGTTCGGCGGCAAGCCGACGCAACCGAGCCGATGGTCGAGCGAGCGTGCAAGCGAAGCGCTGAACAGCGTCCGGTAGGCGGATCGATGAGCGAGGCCGAGGATTGTGCTGCGCTGCTGGTTCGTTCGGCGTTCTTCGGGCGCGTTCTGGCGGAGCTTTCGGGCGAGGATATCCGGACCATCGCGCAGGGCTTCCGATCGGTGCGGTATGGCGCGGGACAGGAAATCTTCTCGCGCGGCGACCAGAGCGACTTCCTGCTGCTGATCGCGGAGGGGAGGGTGCGGCTCTCGGTGATGTCGGATGAGGGGCGGGAGCTGAGTGTGCGCCATGCGGTTGCCGGGGATGTTCTTGGCGAGATCGCCGCGCTCGATGGCCGACCGCGCACCGCCAGTGCCTCGGCCCTGGCTGAAACCCAGGCCTTCGCGCTGCACCGGGCCGAATTCAGGGCGATGATCGGCCGTTTTCCGGCGTTGTCGCTCGGGATCATCGAATTTTTGTGCGGCCGGCTGCGCGAGACCACCGACCAGCTTGAATCGATCGCCTTGCACCCGATCGAGGCCCGACTCGCGCGGTTCTTGCTGGTGGCGCTGGGGGGGCGCAAGGCCGAACCCGGAAAACGCGTGCCGCTCGAACTCGGGTTTTCGCAATCGGAGCTGGCCCAGTTGCTCGGCGCCAGCCGCCCCAAGGTCAATGTCGCGCTGCGTCTGCTCGAAGAGCTTGGCGCGCTGCGCCGCACCTCGGACCGGCTGTTCTGTGACCCCGTGCTGCTGGCGCAGACCGCCCGGCTGGCCGATGATCCCTAGGCGCACCCCTGCCATGCGGCGGCCGCTGATCGGCGGGCTGGCGGCGGCGATCGTCAGCGTCGCGCTGTCGATGCTGGCGCCGCAGCCGTGGCGCGAGATCGCGGGTGCGCTGGCGGAGGATGCCATCCTGCGCGCGGCGATGCCGTTCCGCGCGAGCCCGCCGGTGGCGCCGCCGATCGTCGTGGTCGAAATCGATTCCGCCAGCCTCCGGCAGATCGGAGCCTGGCCCTGGCCGCGCGAAACGCTGGCGCGCCTCGTTGCGGCGGTATCTGCCGCCAAACCCGCGGTGCTCGCGCTCGATATGCTGCTGGCCGATCCCGATCCGCGCTCCCCCGTGGCGGAGTTGCGGCGGCGCGGGGCTATGATCGAGCCCGAGGTGATGGCCGGCATCCTGCGGGCGCTGCCGGATGGCGATGTCGCGCTCGGCGAAGCGCTCAAGGCGGTACCGAGCGTGCTCGGGCTGGTGCTCGACCCTGCGCAGGCCGGAAACGCGCCGGTTGCGCCGATCCTCCTGCGCGGTCAACCTCCGATGCAGCCGGCCTGGCAAGGCGCCGGGGTGATTGGTCCGCCCGATCCGCTGCAGCGTGCGGTTGGCGGGCTCGGGATCATCGCGCTACCGGGGGATGCGGACGGGATCATCCGGCGGCTGCCGCTGTTTGTCGAGGCGGCGGCAACGCCCTATCCGGGCTTCGCGCTCGAAGTCCTGCGGGTCTGGCAGGATGCCTCGGCGTTTCTGGTTCAGGGGTCCCCCGCCGAGATCCTGAGCGGGGATTTCCGCGTCAAGTTGCCGTCAAACGCCATGCTGCGGCTTGTGCCCGATTTTGCCGATGGGGCAACAATCCGGCATCTTCGCGCATCGGACGTCCTGGCCGGCTCGGCCGGGATCGCACCCGGCTCCATCGTGCTGATCGGCGGTTCGGCGCCGGAACTCGGGGGGCTGAGGGCGACCCAGAGCGATACGCTCGTGCCCACCGTCACGGTGCAGGCGCGGGCGATCGCCCAGCTTTTGGCCGGGATCGTACCGTTGGTTCCGCCGTTTGCCGAGGCTATTCTCGCCGTTGTTCTGATCATCGCCATCGGGTTTGCGCTCTGGGCCGCGCTGGCGTTTGGTCCCGTGCCCGGCATTCTCCTGCTTGGCGGTGCCCTTGCCGCGTTGGTCGGCGCATCGGTCGCGGCGTTTACCGCATTCCACTGGCTGCTGGCGCCGCTTCTGCCGGCAATCGGCGTAACCTTCGCCTTTGTCGGGGCCTCGGTTACCGCCTATGTCGAGGCGCGGCGGCGCGAAGCGCGCATCCGGCAGCGCTTCGAACAGCACCTCGCGCCGCAGGTCGTCTCGATGATCGTCGCCAACCCCGGGCTGATCAAGCTTCGCGGCGAAAAGCGGGAAATCACCGCGCTCTTTACCGATGTCGAGGGGTTCACCCCGATGACGGAGCGCGCCGAGCCGGAAAAGCTGGTCCAGGTTCTCGACGAGTACTTCGAAGGGCTGGCGGGGATCATCATCCGGCATGGCGGCATGGTCGACAAGATCGTCGGCGATGCGGTCCATGCCCTGTTCAACGCGCCGCTCGATCAGCTGGATCACGCCGCGAAAGCCTGTCTGGCCGCCGGCGACATCGCGCGCTGGAGTGCCGAATTCCGTGCCCGCGCCTTGCCGCAGGCGATCGGTTTTGGCCGCACGCGGATCGGCGTCGAGACCGGCATCGCGATCGTCGGGGACGTCGGCATCCGCTCCAAGCTCGATTATACCGCCCATGGTGCGGTGATGAACACGGCGGCGCGGCTGGAGGCGGCCAACAAGCTGTTTGGCTCGACGATCTGCCTTGGTCCGGAGATTTCCAGCCGGCTCCCCGCCGATGCGCTGCGGCCGCTGGGCGAGATCCAGCTGCGCGGCTTCTCGACGGCTGCGCGGGTCTTTGAGCCATGGCCGGAAGCCGCTTCCCCGGCATGGCGCCGCCGCTATCTCGACGCGGTTGCCGTGGCGGGCGCCGAACCGGAGCGCGCCCGGGCGATGTTCAGGGGCTTGGTCGCGGAACGCCCCGATGACGCGGTCTGTGCGCGGCGCGCGGAAGATCCGGACGTGGTGGAGCCGAACCCGGTCTGAATTTCTGCGTCCTTTAGCCGCTCGCCCGCGCGCGAGCCGTTGCGAAACGGCAGTTGCCGGGGCAAGCTTGCGCCAACCACCTGGGATCGTCGCCCTCCGGAAATCTGGAGGCAAGGCGCCCGGGGCAAAGCTCTCTGCGAAGGAACCCGCGATGTCCGCCATTCTTGTCATCAACCCCAATTCGAACCCGGCGGTGACCCGGGGGTTTGACGAGGCGCTCGAACCGCTGCGCCGACCGGGAGGGCCGGAAATTCTCTGCGAAACGCTGACCGAAGGCCCGTTTGGCATCGAGTGTCAGGCCCATGTCGACGGTGTCGCGATGCCGCTCGCGCGGCTGGTCGCTGAACGTCCCCAGGCGGACGCCTTCGTCATCGCCTGCTACTCCGATCCGGGCCTCTTTGTTTGCCGCGAAGCCACGCCGAAGCCGGTGCTCGGGATTGCCGAATGCGGGCTGTTGACGGCAATGGCGCGCGGCCAGCGCTTCGGGGTGATCGCGATCGCGCGGCGCTCGATCCCCCGGCACATCCGCTACATGCGGCAGATGGGGATCATGGACCGGCTCGCGGCAGAGCGGGCGCTCGAAATGAGTGTCGCCGAAACCGCGTCGGGGGATGGCACGCTGGCACGGATGATCGCGGTCGGCAGCGAACTCCGCGATCTCGATGGTGCCGATGTCATCGTGATGGGCTGCGCCGGCATGGCGCGCCATCGCCGCGCGCTGGAAGCGGCGCTCGGGATTCCGGTGGTGGATCCGGTGCAGGCTGCGGTGACGATGGCGCTCGGGATCGTCGCGTTTGCGTGAGGATCCGAGGGCGGCAGGCACCGGGAGGAAAGCCTCGGGCGCGGGAGGTTATTCTGGCGCCTGCCTTTTCTCTGGCGAGAGAATTTCATCCGGGGTCCGGCGCTTCATGGCGAAAATATCGGTCTGGCGGGTATAGAAGTCGCCGAACAGCCGGCCCACCGGGCGGTAGGCTGCAAAATCCACCCGGAACGTCGCTGGATCGAGCAGCCCGTCGCGGGCATGCAGCCCGGTGACTTCGCCAACCAGCAGCTCGCGACCGGGGCTGAATACCAGCGACACGGTTTTCCGGCATTCGAGGGCAAACGGCGCGGCGGCAAGGCGCGGCACGCGGATGGTTCCCGAAGCGGCCAGCGCCAGACCGAGCGCCTCGGGCTCGCTCACATGGGCCGGAAAACTGGCGGCGGCATCGTTCATCGCCTCAGCCAGCGCTTCATCGACCATGTTGACGACGAACTCGCCGAGCCGGTCGATATTGACGGTGGTGTCCTTGCGGGAAAGGTCGGGCTTGTGCTGGAGCCCGAGCACGATCAGCGGCGGATCTTCGGAGAAGACGTTGAAGAAGCTGAAGGGGGCGGCATTGACCACACCCGCCGCGTTCATCGTCGTCACCAGCGCGATCGGGCGCGGCACGATCACGCCGCTGAGCAGCTTGTAGCGCGCCGGCTTGTCCAGGATCGAAAAATCGAGGTCGAGGCCGGGTTTCGGCGCCACCATGCCTCAGGCCTCCCTGGGCGGCGGCTCGGCGCCGACCTGGGCGGTGATCCGGCCGTAGTGCTCGATCCGGCGATGGCGCTTGAAATCGAAGATCGTCTCCTTGCCGAAGCGCGTGGCGTCGAGGTCGCAGTCGTGCACGAGCAGGCCGTCGTACTCGCCCGGCAGTTCGGCGACGATATGCCCCTCCGGGTCAACGATCAGCGTGCCGCCCATCAGGTGATGGCCGTCCTCGCTGCCGGCCTTGGCGACCGCGACGACCCAGGTCGCGTTCTGATACGCGCCGGCCTGGAGCGAGAGGCGATGGTGGAACAGCCGCTCCTCCAGCCCCTCGGCGGATTTCTGCGAGTTGACCGAGGGCGTATTGAACCCGAGCACGACCATCTCGACGCCCTGAAGCCCCATCACCCGGTAGGTTTCCGGCCAGCGCCGATCGTTGCAGATGCACATGCCGATCAGCCCGCCCAGCGCGTGAAACACCGGAAAACCGAGGTCTCCGGGCTGGAAGTAGCGCTTTTCGAGATGCTGATGCGTGCGTTCCGGGTCAAATTCGACATGGCCGGGCAGATGGATCTTGCGGTATTTGCCGATGATCCGGCCGGCCTGGTCGGTCAGCACGGAGGTGTTGAAGTGCTCGCCCTCCGGGGTCTTTTCGGCGTAGCCGAACGAGAGCGCGATGCCATGCGCCGCAGCTTTTTCGAACAGCGGCGCGACATCGGCGTTCGGCATGCTGGTCTCGAACCAGCCATCGAATTCCGCGCGATCCTCGGCGTACCAGCGCGGGAAAAACGTCGTCAGCGCGAGTTCGGGGTAAACGACGAGGGTGCAGCCTTGCTTGGCGGCCTCGTCGAGCAGCGCCAGCATGCGCCGAACCACGGATTGCCGGTTCTCTGCCCGCTGGATGGGGCCGAGCTGCGCCGCTCCGACACGAATGTTCCGCATGTCTTTCTCCTCGCGTTTGGGTGCCGTTCGGTTGGAGCATTTTCGAGCGAAGTGGATTCCGGTTCGCGTAAAGAAAATGCGCCAAAACAACAAGAGAGAGCGGCTGATCTGTTTCAATCGGGTCGGATACCGCTCTAGTGCGCGACCTTGTGCTCGAGCCGGCTGACCAGCCGGACAAGCGGCCACATGAACAGAAGATAGATCAACGCCGCCAGCACGATCGGGGAGGCGTTATAGGTCACTGAACGCGCCATTTCGGCGGTATAAAGCAGTTCGGCGAAGGAGACGACACTGGCGAGGGTCGTCAGCTTCACCACCTCAAGGGTATTCGAGGCGAGGTCTGGCAACACGTTGCGCGTCGCCTGCGGAATGACCACGTAGCGCAGCGTCTGCAACCGGGTGAGGCCGGTGGCGCGGGCGGCATCCCATTGCCCGGCGCCGACGCTCTCGATCCCGGCGCGGAAGATCTCGCCATAAAAGCTCGCCGTGTTGAGAAAGAACGCCAGCAGCACCGCCGCGAACGGCGAGAGATGGATCCCGGCGAAGGGCAGGGCGGAATAGAGGAAGATCAGCAGCACCAGCGGCGGCACCGCCCGGAAAAAATCGACGAATACCGCCATGCCGATCCGCAGGGCGCGGCTGCGCCCGGTGCTGGCGAGGGCGACAGCCAGCCCGCCGGCCAGGCCGATCGGCACCAGCACCGCGCAGAGCATCGCGGTCATCCCCAGTCCTTGGAGCATGAACGGCAGGGCTTTGCGCATGATCTCGAGGTTGAAAAACTGCAGCGCCAGCTCGTCCATTACGCCCTCTTCCAGTGAAAGCGGCTTTCGATCATCCGGCCGAGCAGCACGACCGGGATGAAAATGACGAGATAGGCCACCGCGCCCATCATCAGCGGGGTGGCATTGCCGGAAAAGCTGACGGCGGTTGTCGCCTGATTGAGGATTTCCGGCACGCCGATCACGGTGCCGAGTGCGGTGTTCTTGGTGATGGCGATGGTGCGGTTGGTCAGCGGCGGCACCGTAAGCCGGATCGCCTGCGGCAGGATCACATGGAGCAGCGTCGCGGTATAGGTCAGCCCGCTCGAACGCGCCGCCTCCCATTGGCCCTTGCGGATCGAGGTGATGCCGGCCCAGAAGATTTCCTCGGCAAAGGCCGCGAGCACGAGCGAGAGCACCAGCCAGAGCACGACGAACCCCGAGAGCGTCAGCCCGAGGTTGGGCAGGCCGAAATACGCGATCAGCACCAGCACCAGCGGCGGCATCGCCCGCAGGATATCGGCGAAGATGACGATCGCGACCGTCAGCGGGCCGATGCGGTAGCTGCGCAGCGCGGCGAGCACGAGGCCGAGCGCAATCCCGGTCACGACCACCAGCGCCGCGATCAGGAGCGTCATTCCCATGCCGGAGACGATCTTCGGCCAGGTGGCGACGATCAGCTCGGGCTTGAAGAAGGTGTCGGTGAAGCGCTCGAACCCGGACATGATCAGCCGTTCACGCCATCATCCGCGAGAGGAATTCGCGCGTGCGGGCCTCGCGCGGGGCTTCGAACAGCTGCGCCGGCGGGCCCTCCTCGACGATGCGGCCGCCCTCCATGAACACGACCCGGTCCGCCGCCTCGCGGGCAAAGCGCATCTCGTGCGAGACGACCACCATCGTCATGCCGCGATCTTTCAGGTCGCGCATCACCGCCAGCACCGAGCCAACCAGCTCGGGGTCGAGCGCCGAGGTCGGTTCGTCGAACAGCACCAGCTTGGGATCGAGCGCCAGCGCCCGGGCGATCGCGACGCGCTGCTGCTGCCCGCCGGAGAGCGTGCCCGGTGTCGCATCGGCCTTGTCGGACAGCCCGACGTTTCCCAGCGCCGCGCGGCCAATGGCCTCGGCTTCGGCGGCGGTCTTGCCGACCACCTTGCGCAGGGCGAGGGTGACATTGCCGAGCGCGCTCAGGTGCGGATAGAGGTTGAAGCCCTGGAACACCATGCCGATGCGTTGCCGGATGGCGTTGATATCCACGCTCTTGGCGAGAATATCGATGCCATCGAAGATCATCGCCCCGGAATCGGGTTCTTCCAGCCGGTTGCAGCAGCGCAGGAAGGTCGATTTGCCGGAGCCGGACGGGCCGATGATGAACACCATCTCGCCCGGCTGAACGGCAAAATCGATGCCGTCCAGCACCTGAAGCGGACCAAAACGCTTGCAGATCCCGATCGCGGAAAGGATCGGCGAACCCGCCGCGATCGGCTTTTCCGGCGTCATGGTCACCGGTATCCCGCTCAATTGCATCTGGGCGCGCGCGGGGCGGGGTCGTAGCCCGGCATGTCCGGCACGCCGGTGCCCGCGAACACTGTGACCGCCGCCGAGCCCGGCGCCGGCTTGGTGCCGAACCATTTTTCGTGCAGCGTCGCCATCGTGCCGTCGAGCTTCATGCATTCGATCGCGTTCTCGATCTCGACCCGCAAGGCCGTGGAGTCCTTGCGTAGCGCCGCCGCCCACACGAGGCCGGTCGAATGCAGGTAGGAGAGTTCGAGCTGCGGGTTCTGTTTCGCGGCCCAGGCGGCCACGGTATTGCCGGTGATATTGGCGAAGGCGCGCCCGGAAAGCACAGCCTGCACGGCATCCGATTGTGTGCCGAAACTCTCGACGGTCCAGCCGGTCTGAGCTTCAAGGCCACGCGCCCAGCTGTCATAGGCCGAACCCTTGTTGACGGTCACGACCTTGCCCTTGAATTCTTCGAGCTTGCCGACCTTGGGCGAGCCTTTCTTCACCAGAAACTGGAAATCGGTGTTGAGATAGCCCTCGGTGAACAACAGATTCTCGGCGCGCTCCTTGGTGACGGTGGTCGGCGCGATGACAAAATCGAGCGTGCCGGCCTGCAGCGAGGGCAGAATGCCCGAAAACTGCGTCACGCTCAGGTCGAGCGTCCGCTTCATGCGTTTGGCGATTTCCGCGCCGAGATCGATGTTGAAACCTTCGGTGCCGCCGCCGAGCTTGGGCATGGCATGTGGCGCAAACGTGCCATCCACGGCCGTTTTCAGCGGCGCCTGTGCGGCAGCGCTACCGGCTGCAAGGGCCAGAAGAGCGATCATCGCGGTTCGAGTGGTCCAAATCAGCTTCGTGGGAGAAGTCGGTCTGCTGGTCGAGGTACGCCTGCTGGTCATGGTCATTTCCTTCCCTGTGGGTGTCCGCCCTTTTGGTTGTCTGCTCCGGTGTCCGGCCTTGGTGGCGCTTTTGCTTTTTCGTGT
>CAZNAT010000088.1:5879-12113 GCA_964571245.1 uncultured Methylobacterium sp. | reverse complement strand
TGTTCAACAACCTGTTTTTGTCCGTCTCCGCGCTCGCGGTGTTTATCGGCACGCTGTACCCCCTGCTGCTGGAAGTCCTGACTGGCGCCAAGATTTCGGTCGGCGCCCCGTTTTTCAACCTGACAGCCGTGCCATTGATGGTTCCGCTGTTTCTGGCGATCCCCATCGCGCAGAAATTGGCCTGGAAACGCGGTGATCTGCTCGGTGCAATGCAGCGGCTTTGGTGGATCGGCGCGGCGGTATTGGTGGTCGCGGCGGTGTTATCCTTCATGATTGGCGGCGGGCCGATGCTCGCTCTGGCCGGCATCGCGCTGGGGGTTTATCTTGTCGTCGGGGCGCTCGACGATCTCGTGGAGCGGGCGTTTCGCGGCGGCGCATCACAGGTCGGCTATCGGCTGCGCGCCATTCCGCGCGCGATCGTCGCCATGGTGATGGCCCACGCCGGCGTCGGTCTGATGGTCCTCGGGGTGGCGGCCACCGCCTTCGAGCAGGAGAAGATCGTCTCGCTCAAACCGGGCGAAAGCACGCCGATCGGTTCCTATACCCTGGTGTTGCGGGAACTGACGACCGAAGCCGGCCCCAATTTCAATGCCATGATCGCCCGTTTCACGCTGCGGGATGCCAGCGGCCAGGTCGCTGAACTCCGGCCCGCCAAGCGGGTCTATATCGGCCGGCAGATGCCGACCTCGGAAGTGGCGCGCTATCGCTACGGCTTGAGCGAGATCTATGTCGCGATTGGCGAGACTTCCGAAGGCGAGCGGGTTGACCTTCGAGCCTACGACAAGCCCTTTGTGCTGCTGATCTGGCTCGGCCCATTGCTGATGTCGATCGGCGGGCTTCTCTCCCTGTCCGATCGGCGCTTGCGCGTCGGCGCGCCGCGGCGGGCTGCGCGCAGCGCCTCCGCTGCGGCTGTGGGGTGAAGCGATGCGGATCCTGTTCCTGATCGTCCTGACCTTCTGGCTGTCGCTCGTGGTGCCGGCCTTTGCCGTGCGCCCGGGTGAACAGCTGAACGATGCGGCGCAGGAAGCGCGCGCGCGGCGCCTTTCGGCGGAATTGCGGTGCCTGGTGTGCCAGAACCAGTCGATCGACGATTCCGACGCCCCGCTCGCCGTCGATTTGCGCCGCATTGTCCGGGAGAGAATTCTGGCGGGTGACAGCGATCGCGCGATCATCGATTTTCTTGTCGCGCGCTACGGCACTTTTGTCTTGCTCAAGCCACCGCTGTCGGCCCAGACCATTCTGCTCTGGGGGTTGCCGGGGGTGGCGTTGCTGCTCGGGATTGGTGCCGCCTATGGCGTTTTCCGACGCAAGGCGGGTAGCCCGGGCGAAGACGACGAGACCGATTCCGGCGCCGCGCTCACGCAAGCGGAAAAGCGCGAGCTTGATGGCCTTCTGGGCCAGAAGCCGGACGCTTGAAGCCCGGCTTCCGAAGCCGGCGGTCGCTGCGAGGACGCTGTGCGGGCAGCATTACGGATTTGTCACCTGCCGGTCAGGTTGGCGATATCCGGCGCCTGCTAGTTCTCGGCCGTGTCTCGCGCTGAGAGCTTCTGGCATTTCCCGTCGCCCCCGCTCCGGAATCCTTGGCGCGAGACCGCCTTTTTCTGGCGCCAGCCTCTTCGCCGGCTTGACGCTGACCCGGGGGAATGGCGTTCTGCCGTATTCGACAACCGGGCCTCAGTCGCATCATGAAAATCCTTGTCGTTGAAGACGATGCCGAAGCCGGACGATACCTCGTGCGTGCGCTGGGCGAATCCGGGCACATCGCGGATCTCGCGGCCGATGGCGAGGCCGGTCTCGAAATGGCGCTGGCCGGCAGCTATGATGTGCTGGTGATCGATCGCATGCTGCCCAAACGCGATGGGCTTTCGCTGATCATGGCGCTGCGGAGCGAGAAGCGGACCACGCCGGTTCTGATCCTTTCCGCGCTTGGGCAGGTCGATGACCGGGTACTGGGCCTGCGCGCCGGCGGCGACGATTACCTCACCAAGCCCTATGCCTTCACCGAATGCCTGGCGCGCGTCGAGGCGCTGGCGCGGCGGCAAAACCCGCAGAGCGCGCAGCTCGTCTATCGGGTGGGCGATCTTGAACTCGACCGGCTGGCGCATCGCGTGGTCCGTGCCGGCGAGGAGATCGCGCTCCAGCCGCGAGAGTTCCGGCTCTTGGAATATCTCATGCGGCACGCCGGCCAGGTGGTGACGCGGACGATGCTGCTGGAGAATGTCTGGGACTATCATTTCGATCCCCAGACCAACGTCATCGATGTCCATATCTCGCGCCTCCGGGGCAAGATCGACAAGGGCCAGGGCGCCTCCCTGCTGCATACGGTGCGCGGCGCGGGCTACATGATTCGTGACAATGGCCGTTGAGAAACAGAGTTTTTCGGCCGCGGCCGGGCGGATTTTCCGCACCAGCGCCTTCAAGCTTTCGGCGGTCTATCTCGTCATCTTCGTGATTTTCGCGGTGTTCATTCTGGGGTATCTCGCCTGGAATACCCGGCGGCTGCTGGATGCGCAGATCACCGAAACCATCGGCACCGAGATCAATTCGCTGTCCGAGCAATACCGCCAGGGCGGAGAGCGGCGCCTGATCATGGCGATGGAGCGCCGTGGCCGGCAATCGGGCTCGTTCATTTACCTGCTGGTCGACCCCAAGGGCGATTCCGTGACCGGAAACGCCCTGGTGCGCGTGCCGACGCTGGAGCAGCAGCCTGGTTGGCTGGAAGCGAAGTTCAACTGGCCGGATGAGCCTTCCGACATCAATCGGCTGGCCAAACTGCGCGTCTTCCTGCTTCCGAGCGGGCTTCGGCTTTTTGTCGGGCGGGATCTCGAGGAAAGGGCAAGGCTCAACGAGGTTATCCGCCGGGCCCGTGGCTGGTCGTTGCTGATGGTGGTGCTGCTCGGCGGGTTTGGCGCATGGTTCGTGACCCGGCGCGTGCTTGGCCGCGTCGATGCGATCGCCGCCTCAAGCGCGAGGATCATGGACGGGCACCTTTCCGAGCGCCTGCCGGTCACCAATACCGATGACGAATTCGACCGGCTCGCACAGCACCTCAACCAGATGCTCGACCGGATGGGCGAGCTGATGGCGGGCCTGCGCGAACTTTCCGACAACGTGGCGCATGATCTTCGCACGCCGCTGACGCGCCTGCGCAACGGGGCGGAAGAGAGCTTGCGCCGTGCTTCCACGCTGGCGGAAAGCCGAGAGGGGCTTGAGCGCGCGATCGAGGAATCCGATCAGCTGATCCGGATTTTCGATGCCCTGTTGATGATCGCCCGGGCCGAAGCCGGCAATCTGGCGACCTCGGTGCAGGATGTCGCGCTCGACGCGTTCATGGCCGGGATCGCGGAGCTCTACGAACCCTTGGCCGAGGAAGCCGGCATGCCGCTCAAGCTTGCCGTCGAGCCGGGGCTCAGCGTCCGGACCAACCGCGAGTTGCTTGGCCGCGCGCTCTCCAACCTCATCGACAATGCCCTGAAATACGGCCAGCCGCCCGAGGGCGAAACCGGGGCGCCGGCCGGGATATCGCTCGTCGTCGCGCGGAAGGGGGGCATGGTCGAGATCGGCGTCGCGGACCACGGCGCGGGCATCCCCGAGGCGGATCGTGCGCGGGTTATAGAGCGCTTCGTGCGGCTCGATCGCAGCCGGGCACAACCCGGGTTCGGGCTGGGGCTCAGCCTCGTCGCGGCGATCGCGCGGCTGCACGGCGGGCAGCTCAGGCTTGAGGATAACGCGCCGGGTTTGCGTGCCGTGCTTGTCTTGCCCGCTTCTGTCGTGAATGATCCACGGGATGTCCCGGTCTGATCCTTCCCCATTGCCCGCCCCGCTCAGCGCTTCCGCAACGGCTACCCCTCCGGACGGCCCCCTGGCGCTTGCGGCTTGCCTGACCAAGGCGCCCAAATCCGACCGTGCCGGGCGCCAGCGGGTCGCGGACCTTGCCGCGTCCGAGGAAGGGCTTGTGCTCCAGCCGGTTCTGGCGGCCTTTCCGCAGGTGAGCGCGCTGCTTGCCGGGATTGCGGAAGGTTCACCCTATCTCTGGCGGTTGATCCAGCGCTGGCCGGAATATCTCGCGCCATTGCTGGTGCAGCCGGTGCGGGTTTCGCTTGCCGCGATCTTCGCCGAAACCCGCGCGGCCGGCCAAACTGCCGAGATGGCGCACGCCATGCGGATCCTCCGGCATTCCAAGGCGAAGGCGGCGTTGCTGATCGCCCTGGCGGATCTTGGCGGGGTTTTTGACACGGTTCAGGTGACCGAAGCGCTCTCCGATTTCGCAGACGCCTCGGTTCAGGCCGCGCTGCGCTTCGGGCTCAACGAGGCGATGCAGGCAGGGCGGTTTTCGCCGCCCGACCCGGCGCACCCCGAGATGGAACTCGGCTTGTTCGTGCTGGCGCTCGGCAAGCACGGCGCGCGCGAGCTGAATTACTCCTCCGATATCGATCTGACGGTTTTTTACGACCCCGAGCGGGCTGGCTTCGCTTCGGCGTCGGATGCCCAGGATCTCGCGATCAGCCTCGTCAAGGGCATCGTGAAGCTGCTCAACGAGCGCAATGCCGACGGCTATGTCCAACGTGTCGACTTGCGCCTTCGCCCCGACCCCGGGTTGACCCCGATCGCGATGCCGGTTCAGGCTGCCCTCGGCTATTATGAAACTGTCGGGCAGAACTGGGAGCGCGCCGCGAACATCAAGGCGCGACCGATCGCGGGAGACATCGAGGCGGGGCGGGCCTTCATCAAGGAGATGGAGCCCTTCATCTGGCGCAAGTACTTCGATTACGGCGCGATTGCCGATATCCACGCGATGAAGCGGCAGATCTACGCCGTGCGCGGCCATGATCAGATCACTGTGCCGGGGCATGATCTCAAGGTCGGACGCGGCGGCATCCGCGAAATCGAGTTTTTCGTGCAGACCCAGCAGCTGGTCTATGGCGGTCGCCGCCCGACGTTACGTGGCGCACGCACCCTCGACATGCTCGACGAACTCGCACGCGAAGGCTGGGTCACGCCCGCCGCGGCTTCCGAGCTCGCCACGGCCTACCGGTTCCTGCGCGATCTCGAACACCGCGTGCAAATGATCAACGACGAGCAGACCCAGAAGCTGCCCAAGTCCGACGAGGATCTCGCCAGTTTTGCCCGGTTCTGCGGTTTGACACGCGCGGCGCTCGACAAGGCCCTGATCCGGGAGATGAAGCTCGTCGAACGGCATTACGCCCGGTTGTTCGAGGCGGTGCCGGGCCTTGCCTCCGAAGCCGGCAGCCTCGTCTTTACCGGCGTCGAGGATGATCCGGAAACCCTGAATACCCTGCGCCGGCTTGGCTTCCAGCGCCCGGAGATGGTTGCGGAAACGGTTCGCGGCTGGCATTTCGGTCGTCGCCAGGCGGTGACGACGCCGCGCGCCCGCGAGATCGTCACCGAGCTGGTTCCCGGGCTCCTCGAAGCCTTCGGCAATTCCTCCGATCCCGATGGCGCGCTGCTGACGTTCGATAACGCGCTCAACCGGATGCCGGCGGCGATCGAGCTGTTTTCCATCCTGAAGAACAACGACGATCTGCGCCGGCTTTTCGCCGAGATTCTCGGCACGGCGCCACGCCTGTCGGATATCGTGGCGATGAACCCGCATGTGCTCGATGTGCTGGTGGACCCCGAGTTCGTGCGCGGGGTTGCGATTGAAGCAACACGGGCGCGCATCGAGCCGCGCCTTGACCGGGAAGCCGATTTCGAGGTGTTTCTCGATCGCGCCCGCGAGCTGGCGCGTGCCGAGCGCTTCTTGCTGGGAACGCGCGTGCTCTCGCGCGTGCTGCCGCTGTCCGAGGCCGGCTACGCGCATACCGCCATTGCCGAAACCTTTCTCGATGTCGTCCTGCGGCGCACCCGGGCCGAGTTCGCCAAAACCTATGGCGAAATCGCCCATTCCAGCATGATCCTCGTCGGCTACGGCAAGGCCGGCTCCCGCGAGATGACGGCGAATTCCGACCTCGATCTCGTCGTCATCTACGAAGCCCCCGTCGATGCCGTCTCGGATGGCCGCCGCGAATTGATGCCCGCTGAGTACTTCGCCAAACTCACGCAGCGGCTTGTTTCCGCGCTTTCCGCACCGATGCGGACCGGCACGCTCTACGAGATCGATCTCAGGCTGCGCCCTTCGGGGCGGAAAGGCACCGTGGCGACCTCGCTCGCCGGGTTCAAGGACTACCAGGCGAGCGAAGCCGAAACCTGGGAGCATATGGCGCTCTCCCGCGC
>CAZNAT010000088.1:0-5869 GCA_964571245.1 uncultured Methylobacterium sp. | reverse complement strand
ATGCCGCGTTGGGCGCGAGGTGGCTGGAGGCCAGCCGCGAGATTCTCACGCGCCCGCGCAAGGACAAGGCCGTCAAGGCGGATGTCGCGGCAATGCGCGGCCTGATGGCGGGCGAGAAGCCGGGGCGCAACGCCTTCGACGTCAAGGATTGGCCTGGCGGCCTCGTGGATTGCGAATTCATCGCGCAGACGCTTCTGTTGCTGCACGCGGCGGTGCAGCCCTCGTTGCTCGGCCGGGGGACGATGGGCATGCTGGAGGAGGCCGGGCGGCTCGGGCTGATACCGCTTGAGGATAGCGAAACGCTGGTGGCGGCCTGGCAGTTGCAGAGCGCCCTGACCCAGGCGACGCGGCTGTGCATTTCCGGCCCGTTCGACGAGAAAGCGGCCAGCGCGGTGTTCAAGCGCCGTCTTGCCGCGCTGCTGGATTTTCCGGATTTCGCCTTTCTTGTCGCCGAACTGACCACAACGCAGAAGAAAGTCCGTGGCATCTTCGAGCGGCTGATCGGCAAGGTGAAGGCCGGGGGCTAGGATCGTTCCCGGCGCTACAGATCAGGCGCTCATCGGCAGATCGAGCTGGACCGGCTGGAGCGAGACCGGCAGGTGAATCATGATCAGCGAGCCGATCTGGGGTGAGGAGCGCAGGCGCATCGTGCCGCCATGCAGCTCGATCAGCGAGCGGGCGATCGAAATCCCGAGGCCCGAGCCCTTGCAACCGTCCTGGAGCATGCCGTCGATATGCCCGAACGGGTCGACCATCTTGCCAAGATCGCCAGCCGAGAGCGAACACCCCGTATCCGCGACGAAGATATTGACGTGGTTGCCGCGCATTCGGGCGCGGATCGACACCTTGCCTCCGACCGGGGCGAGGCGGATGCCGTTGCGCAGCAAATGCGCCAGGGCCTGAGCGATCGCGGGCGCATCGACATGGATCAGCTGTTGTCCGGCCTTTTCGCCTGAATCAGGCTCGATTTCGATGGTGACCTGCTTGGTTTGTGCGTCATCCCGAACTTCTCCGGCTGCCCGTTGCAGCAGCGCACCCAGCGGAGTCAGCGCGCGATCGAGCGCAACCCGCCCCGCCTCGATCCGCGCCATGTCGAGGATATCCGAAATCAGGGCGAGCAGGCTGGCGCCGCTCTTGCGGATATCCTGGGCGTATTCCCGATAGCGCGGCGAGCCGCAGGGGCCGAAAACCTCGCCCTCGATCATTTCCGAGAAGCCGATGATGTGATTGAGCGGCGTGCGGATTTCGTGGTTCATGTTGGCAAGGAATTCCGCCTTGGCGCGATTGGCGCTGACGGCTTCTGCCTTCTGCTCGAGGTAACGATCGGCGAGTTCGGCGAGTTGCCCGGCCTGGCGGCGGAAGGCCTCGCGGGAGTTGCCGAGGTCGGTCACCGTTACGCGCAGCTGGCGCTCGTTCTCGACGAGGCGTTCTTCCTGAAGCTTGCGGGCGGTGATATCCGTCCCCACCGAGACGTAGCCGCCATCCTTGGTGTGGCGTTCGCTGATCAGCAGCCAGCGGCCGTCGTGGAACTGGGCCTCATAGGCGCGGGCTCCGCTCTCGGGTTCCGACCCACGGTCGATTTCGATGAGAACGCGAGGTTCCCTGGCGGCCGCCATCAGCGACTTGTAGGCAACGCCGCGGCGGACAAGCGCCGGCTCCAGCGCGTGAAACGACTGGTACTTCGAGTTGCACATCACGAGGTGGTTGTTCTCATCCCAGAGCACGAAGGCTTCGGAGATCGACTCGATCGCGTCGCGCAGGCGGGCATCGGCCCGGTGGCTTTCCTCTTCCACGGCGCGTTCGCGCGTCACATCCATCACGATGCCGAGAAGGCGCAGGCTCCCCTTGTCCATCGAGGTATCGAGGACCGCGCGCATCCTGAGCCAGGTCCAGCCGTTGTCGGCGTGCTGCATGCGGAAGAGGTAGTCGAATTCGCAGTCGCCGGCGCGGGCGCCGTCCTCGATGCGGGCGAAGAGATCCCGGTCATCGGGGTGAAGGCGGGTCTCGATATCGGCACGACCGATGCCTCCCCTGCCACCGAGGCCGAGCATGCGGTGCATCGAATCCGACCAGTCGAGCTGGACCTTGCCAAGTGACCAGTCCCACAAGCCGCAGCGGCCATGGTCCAGCGCGATCTCGAACTTGGAGCGGATCTGATGCGCCTTGGTGCCGGCCCTGACCGTCCGTTCGCGTTGGGCGTAGAATACCAGGGTGAAGGCAATCGTCACCGCGCCGAAACACAGCAGGATGACCCCGATGGCGCTCGCATGCTGGCGCCAGGAATGCAGTTCGTCGTCGATCGGTTGCAAGGTCAGCAGGGTGCCGGCAAAATTGCGCGGTTGATGGACAAAGACGCTCGCGAGATCGCCGGACGCCAGCTGGAGGCGGCCAAGCTTCTGGTCCCGCGCCAGGGCGGAGAATTCCGCAGGGTCGGCAAACAGGCTGCTGGCGGGGGCCGAGAGTTCGGCGGGGCCTGCGTGTCCGCCCCGGACAAGGCCTCTGGAATCGATCAGCAGGAAGCGCCGGCCGGGCTGAAACAGTTCGGTCGGCAGGGCCGGGAGGTCAAAGCTGGTTTCGCCGGCTTCCGGCGTCGTGCGGGCGATCTCGGCGGCGACCAGACGGGCGGCGAGAACAAGGGAGCCTTCGCTGGCTTCAAGCTGTTCCTGCCGGCTCGACGTGAACTGAAGCGTGATGCTGATCGTTGCCACGCTGAGGAAGATCAGGACCAGCAGCGGGACTGCCCGGTCCAGCAAGGAGTTGCCGCCGCCTTGTGCGCTGTCCGGGAGTGTTCTGGTGCCGGATTGGCCGTCTTTGCCGCGCAAATAGCCAGCGCTGGCTGCGAATGCTCGCACCATGATTGCCCCCTCAAGCTTCCCCCAATGACCCGGAGAATGTGCCGCATCGCTCCGAATCACCCTCAGTTGAATCGAGGAGAATCGCGCTGACAAGGGGGAATTTACGTTTGATTAAGCTTCGTTCCGGCGGTTCATCGCGCGAATGCAACCCTGGGGACTCCCGCGGATTCTTTGGATTCCTTCCACCCTCTTTTTGTTCTCGTTTGTTCTCGTTTATCGTTGCAAAAGATTCTTCATAGGCCGGCAGGCCAAGTGGCGTCAGATTCTACTTTTGAGAGAGGCTGTCGATTTTATGCAACTCAAGAGAGTGTCCGTTCCAGGATGTCGCTCAAATCGCGGGAGCGTGTTCCCTCCGCTGCAAGCCCCCGAAGTGCCTGTTCAGCAAGCTTTCGACGGGCAGGTTCAAGGCTGCGCCACATCCTGAACGTGGTTGCAAGCCGTGCCGCGATCTGCGGATTGCGCTCATCGAGCTTGCCGATCATTTCGGCGACAAGCGCATAGCCGCTGCCATCCGCCTTGTGGAAGCCGCGCAGATTGGCGTTGGCGAAGGTTGCGATCAGCGATCTCGCGCGGTTCGGATTGGTCAAGGTGAAGCGCGGGTGCTCGGTCAGAGCGCGAACGCGCGAGACGCATTCCGTGCCGGGCATCCGGGCCTGGAGGGCGAACCACATATCGAGAATAAGCGGGTCATCCGCGTAGCGGGTCTCGAATGCCGCGAGGGCTGCATCGCGCTCCGGGGCGTCGCAGACCAGCAAGGCCGACAGCGCGGCGATGCGATCGGTCATGTTGTCCGCCCCGAGATACTGGGCATAGGCGGTCTTCGCGCCAGCCTCGGCATCGGCGGCCACCAGATAGCGCAGCACCTGCGAGCGCAGCGCGCGGCGACCGGCGCTTGCGCCATCGGGGCTGAAGGGCCTGGGCGCGGAGAGTTCGGCATAGATCGTGCCGGCGGTTGTCTTGGCGAAAGCGCCAACCTCCGCCCGGAGGTGATCGATGGCCTGGCCGATGGCATCGGGGTCGATATCGGTGCCGATCTCCCGGGCGAGATCCCCCTCTGAAGGCAGGGCGATCGCCAGGGCGGCAAAAGCGGGATCCTCGGCGCTGGTCGCGATCAGATGGGCGATCGCCGCACAAAGCCGCGCATCCGCCAGCGGCCCGCCGCCGTCGCGGATCGAGGCTACCGAGCGTTTCAGCAGATCGCCCGCCGCATCCTGAAGCGCCTGCCAGCGGTTGAACGGATCGGTGTCATGGCGGGCCAGGGTAAGCTGGTCGCCGTCGCCTCGGGCGATCACCAGCTTGACCGGGGCGGAAAATCCCCGGAGCAACGAGGGGATGGGGCGCTGCACGAGGCCGGAAAAGGTCCGGCTGGTCGTGGCGCCATCCAGCACCACGATCTCCTCGGGGACCATCTCGTGGCCGTCTTCGCCGATCAACCCGAGACGGATCGGGATGACCTGAGGGCCTTTCTCGCTTTGCCCCGGCGTCGGCGCGGTCTCCTGCCGGAAATCGAGGCGAAGGGTGCCACTTTTCGCATCGTAGGCCTGCTCGACCGTGACGATCGGGGTGCCGGCCTGATCGTACCAGCGCATGAATGGCGTCATGTCCCGGCCTGAAACATCGGCAAAGCACTGGATGAACTGCTCGACGATCGCGGCCTCGCCATCGTGGCGCGCGAAATAGAGGTCCATGCCTTCACGGAATTTCGCCGGCCCGATCAGGATGCGCAGCATCTGGATCAGCTCCGAGCCCTTGTTGTAGACGGTCGCGGTGTAGAAGTTGTTGATTTCCTTGTAGGTCTGCGGCCTCACCGGATGCGCGAGCGGGCCGGCATCCTCGACGAATTGCGCCGCGCGCAGCGTCTGCACATTGGCGATGCGCTCGACGGGGCGGCTGCGCATGTCCGACGAGAACTCCTGGTCGCGGAAGACCGTCAACCCCTCCTTGAGGCAGAGCTGGAACCAGTCGCGGCAGGTGATGCGGTTGCCGGTCCAGTTGTGGAAATACTCGTGCGCCACGATGGCTTCGATGTTGTGATAGTCCTGATCCGTCGCGGTTTCGGGCGAAGCGAGGATGTAGCGGTCGTTGAAGATGTTGAGGCCCTTGTTCTCCATCGCGCCCATATTGAAATCCGAGACGGCGACGATGTTGAAAAGGTCGAGATCGTATTCGCGGCCGAATTTTTCCTCATCCCATTTCATCGAGCGGATCAGCGCGTCCATCGCGTAGGCGGCGCGCGCGGCCTTGCCCTTCTCGACGTAGACGTTGAGCATCACCTTGCGCCCCGAGGGCGTCACGTGGCTGTCGGTCAAGGCGTCGAGATCGCCGGCGACCAGCGCGAAGAGGTAGCAGGGCTTCTTGTGCGGGTCGTCCCAGACGACGAAATGCCGGGTGGTGCCGGCAATATCGCCTTTTTCGACCGGGTTGCCATTCGAGAGCAGCAGCGGCGCCTCGGCCTTCTCGGCCTCGATGCGGACGCGCCAGCTCGCCATCACGTCCGGCCGATCGAGGAAATACGAGATCCGGCGGAAACCGTCCGCCTCGCATTGCGTGCAGTAGACGCCGTTCGACCGGTAGAGGCCCATCAATTTGGTGTTCGCCGCCGGATCAACCTGCGTTTCGATCCTGAGCGTGAAAGCCTCGTGTGGAACATGAAGGATCGTCAGCTTTTCCGGGCTCGCGGTGAATTCGTTCGCGCCGAGGGCGCGCCCATCGATGAAAACCGAAAGCAGGGTGAGTTCATCGCCATCAAGCTCGAGCGCGGTATCGGCGGCGCCTTCCGGGTTGCGCCGCAGCTTCAGGGTCGAGACGACGCGCGTGGCGCTGGGGGCCAGCCGGAAATCCAGCGATACGTGTTCGATCAGGAAATCGGGAACCCGGTATTCGGACAGGCGGATCGCGGGGGGATTGTCGGAGCGCATGATCGATGTGCTTTCAGGGCAAGGGTGCTGTCAGGGCGAAGGTATTTTCAAGGCAAGGCCGGCAAAAAACAATTCTCCGAGCCTTACACGCGAGCC
>CAZNAT010000087.1:10866-12153 GCA_964571245.1 uncultured Methylobacterium sp. | reverse complement strand
CGAAGTGGCCTCCGGTTCGCGGTCAGAAAATGCGAACAGGGCATGAATCGGGAGCTTCCCGGCATTTTCGAGCGAAGTGGCCTCCGGTTCGCGGCCAGAAAATGCGAACAGGGCACGAATCGGGAGCATCCCGGCATTTTCGAGCGAAGCTTGCCCCTGCGAAGGCAGGGTTGGTCTCCGGTTCGCGAGGCCACGATGCGATCCGCAAACCCCATCCGCGCATGCATGACGATGCCAATCAGCTGGACGCCCTAGACCATGAAGCTTCTCTCCCCCCTGGCGGTTTCCGGGCTCGAACACGGGCTTGGCAAGGGCGAAGCCGTCACCATCGGCGATGTCGCGGATGGCGCGATCGCGCTGGTGCTGGCCGAACTCGCGGGCCTGCGGTTCGCGCGCGGCGACGATGTGCCGGCGCTGGTGGTGTTTGTCGCGCGGGATGGCTTGCGGCAGGCCGAAGTGCAGGGCGCGCTGGCGGCTTTCGCGCCGGAAATCGAGGTGCTGTCGCTCCCCGCCTGGGATTGCCAGCCCTATGATCGCGCCTCGCCCAATGCCAGCGTGCTGGCGCGGCGGATGGAATGCCTGGCACGGTTGGTGCGTTCGCGCGGCGGCGCGCGGCCGCGGGTGCTGATCACCACCGTCAACGCCAGCCTGCAAAAGCTGCCCCCGGCGGAATTCGTCGCCCGGCAGAGCTTTTCGGCGGCCCCCGGCAATGCGCTCGATATCCACGATATCGCCCGCTGGCTGGAGGTCAACGGCTATGCGCGCGGCTCCACCGTGCGCGATGTCGGCGAATACGCGGTGCGCGGCGGCCTGGTCGATCTGTTCCCGCCGGGGTTTGCCGAGCCGGTACGGCTCGATTTCTTCGGCGATACCCTCGAATCCATCCGCGCCTTCGACCCGGAGACGCAGCGAAGCTCCGCGCAGTTGCGGGCGCTCGATCTCGTGCCGATGAGCGAGTTTCAGCTGACGACCGAGACGATCAAGCGGTTCCGGCAGGGCTATCTGGCGGCCTTTGGTGCCAATCTGCGCGGCGACACGCTCTACGAGCACATCAGTGAGGGCCGGCGGCATATCGGCATGGAGCATTGGCTGCCGCTCTTCCACGCCGGGCTCGACGGGCTTGAAGCCTATGTGCCGGGCGCGACCTATGTTTTCGATGCCCAGGCCGATGGTGCCGCCGAGGAGCGGCTCGCGCAGATCGCGGATTACTACGAGGCGCGCAAAGCCACGGTGGATGACAGCTCGGCCGGCGTGCCCTATCACCCGTTGCCGCCTGAAACGCTGTAC
>CAZNAT010000087.1:935-10856 GCA_964571245.1 uncultured Methylobacterium sp. | reverse complement strand
GGCGTGCACCGTAAGCGTGTAGATCACGGAGGGCACCCGGCTGAGCGGGCAGCGCCCCGGCATCCTGTCCGTGCTGTTGGAGGATGTGGAACGCCAGGAATGGCAGCGGCTGCGCAGCTCGGGCGTGGAGCTTTCCGGCTTCTCGATGGCGCCGGGCGGGGACCGGACGATCCTGAGCGGAGGAACCCGGCGCGGGCGGGATTTTGCCGCCGAGCGCAACGACCCCAACGCCAATGTGTTCGAGGCGGCGGCCCTGCACGCGCGCGCCGTGCAGGGGCTCGGCAAGTGCGTCGTGTTTGCGGCGGCCAGCGAGGGCGCGCGCGACCGGCTCGGCGGGGTGCTGGCCGATCACGGGTTGAAGGCGCAGCGCGTGCTCAAGGCGATGCGCGAGGCCGAAACCCTCGACAAGGGCGAAATCGGGCTGATCACCGTCGCGCTGCAGGAAGGCTTCGAGACGGCGGACCTCGCGCTGGTCTCCGAGGAGGACATCCTCGGCGAGCGGATGACGCGGCCCAAACGCTCGAAAAAGCGCGCCAAGGATTTCATCACCGAGCTGACGAGCCTCAAGGCGGGCGATATCGTCGTCCATGTCGATCACGGCATCGGCCGGTTCGTGGCGCTGAATACGATCACCGTGGCCGGGGCGCCGCATGATTGCCTCGAAATCCACTACGCGGGCGGCGACAAGCTGTTCCTGCCGGTGGAGAACATCGAGCTTCTGACGCGCTACGGCTCCGAAGACACCGAGGCCAGCCTCGACCGGCTCGGCGGCGGGGCCTGGCAGGCGCGCAAGGCCAAGCTCAAGGCGCGGATCCGCGATATGGCGCGGGCGCTGATCAAGATCGCGGCGCAGCGGCTGACGCGGGAGGCGCCACGGCTCACCCCGCCCGAGGGCGTTTACGAGGAGTTCGTCGCGCGCTTTCCCTTCGATGAGACCGAGGATCAGCAGAATACCATCGACGCGGTGTTCGATGATCTCGCCTCGGGCCGGCCGATGGACCGGCTGGTGTGCGGCGATGTCGGTTTCGGCAAGACCGAGGTGGCGCTGCGGGCAGCTTTCGTCGCGGCGATGAACGGCAAGCAGGTGGCGGTGGTGGTGCCGACGACGCTGCTGGCGCGGCAGCATTTCAAGACGTTTCAGAGCCGGTTCTCCGGGCTGCCGCTGCGGCTGGCGCAGGCCTCGCGGCTGGTTGCCGCCGCCGATATCAAGAAAACCAAGGACGGGATGGCGAACGGCACGGTCGATATCGTGATCGGGACGCACGCGCTTCTGGCCAAGAACGTGCATTTCAAGGATCTTGGCCTGCTGATCATCGACGAGGAGCAGCACTTCGGGGTTGCGCACAAGGAGCGGCTCAAGGAACTGCGCGCCGAGGTGCACGTGCTGACGCTCTCCGCGACGCCGATCCCGCGCACGCTGCAACTCGCCATGACCGGCGTGCGCGAACTCTCGATCATCGCGACCCCGCCGGTGGACCGGCTGGCGGTGCGCTCGTTCGTCGCGCCATTTGATGCCCTGGTGGTGCGCGAGGCGCTGCTGCGTGAGCGCTATCGCGGCGGGCAATCGTTCTATGTCGTGCCGCGCATCGACGATCTTGGCGACGTGAAGGCGTTTCTCGACAAGAACGTGCCGGAAGTCCGGGTCGGGATCGGCCATGGCCAGATGTCGGCCACCGATCTTGAACAGGTGATGGGCGATTTCTACGACGGCAAGTTCGATGTGCTGCTTTCGACCACGATCGTGGAGAGCGGGCTCGATATCCCCTCCGCCAACACGCTCATCGTCCACCGCGCCGATATGTTCGGGCTGGGCCAGCTCTACCAGCTGCGCGGACGCGTCGGCCGCTCCAAAACCCGCGCCTATGCGCTGTTCACGCTGCCGGTCAACCGGACGATCACCCCCAATGCCGAGCGGCGGCTCAAAGTGCTGCAATCGCTGGACACGCTGGGTGCCGGCTTCCAGCTGGCGAGCCACGATCTTGATATCCGCGGCGCGGGCAACCTCTTGGGCGACGAACAATCCGGCCATATCAAGGAGGTCGGCTACGAACTCTACCAGCAGATGCTGGAGGAGGCCGTCGCCGCGCTGAAGGCCGGGCTCGATCTGCCGGAGGAGGAGGCCTGGTCGCCGACCATCGCCATCGGCACGCCGGTGCTGATCCCCGAGAGCTACATCGGTGATCTCGATATCAGGATGGCGCTCTACCGCCGCCTCAGCCAGGTCGAGAATGAGGGCGAGATCGAAGGCTTTGCCGCCGAAATGATCGACCGCTTCGGCCCGCTGCCGCCCGAGATCGGTCAGTTGATGAAGATCGTCGCGATCAAGCTGCTGTGTCGCCGGGCGCATGTCGAAAAGGTCGACGCCGGCCCAAAAGGTATCATCATCGCCTTCAAGGGCAATGCCTTCGCCAATCCGAACGGGCTGGTGAAATACGTCACCGAGCGCGGCACGACGGCCAAGGTGCGGCCGGATATGCGGATCGTCTTCGCCGGCGCCTTCGAGGACCCGGTGGTGCGGCTGGAAGCCACGCGCGATCTGATGACCGACATCGCGCGCATCGCCGAAAAGCGGAAATAGCCGGGCCGTTCAAGCGTTCTTGGCTCCGGAGGTTCCTATCGGCGGGGTTTTTGTCGCGGCTGGATTTCGCGGAGCCCGGCGGGTGGGTCAGGCAGCCTTGCCCGAAGCGATCGCATCCGCCGTGAGGATGCTCGCCGCACCAAAGCCGCCCCAGGCCGGGCCGCCATCGGTGTTCTCGAGCCACTCCAGCAGGTTCTCGCCCTCCGGCAACACGCTTTCCATCGGGTGCGGGAAGCGATCGGGCAGATCGAGCCGGCCGGTTTGGGGCCAGTTCAGCGCCGTCATGATGCCGGCTTCGTGGAAGTCGACGATCAGGCTGCTGGTCAACACCCCCGGCGGCATGATGGCAGAGTGCGGGGTCTCCGCCCGGGTGAGCGCCAGAATGCCGGCGTGGTTATGAAGCCGCTCGGACCCAAGGCTTTCGATCGTCAGCTGGGCGGCGAAATGATCGGGGCAATAGAGGAAGGCCGTCGGCTCGGCGTCGAAGGCCCGGGCCAGCGTCGCGGTATCGTAGGGGCCGATCAGGCGGACGCTGGCTCCGGCGTGGAGCGGCAGGGTCAGGCTTGCGGCCACCGAGGCCGCAGCCCCCGGCTGCATCAGCGAGATCAGCCCGCGGCGCCCGTCGAGCCGCAGCACGCTGCTCACGGCAAGGGCTTCGGCGATCATCTGGCCTTCGGTCCGCGTCACCGCGCAGAGGCGGCCGCCAACCCGCGCGAAGGTGACGAGCCCGATCTCGCCTTGCTGGCGCTCGATTTCCGGGAGATCGACGATATCCTCCTCGGACCAGCCCTCAAGGCTGATGATGCCCTCGGGCAGGCGGAAGCCGAAGCCGGCCACGCAGCGTACGGTCATGACCTTCGCCGCGACCTGACGCGCCCTGTCGCCCAACGCGAATTCCCCCACCATGCCGGTGGTGAGGATGGCGGCGGCCTGGCAGCGTTCCGCCGCGCCGCGCAAGGCGTCGATCTTTTCATCGATCGGCGCGATCGCCGGAATGGCGCCCACGAGGTGGCAGGCAAGAATGGAAAGCGGCAGCTCGACCAGGTTGGGCAGCAGCAGCAGCACATGGTCGCCGCGCTCGATGCCGAGGGTTTTCAGCTGCGCCGCCAGAAAACTCACCCCCTTGAAGAACGCGTCATAGGTCAGAACGCGCGGTTCCATGCCGTTCCAGCCCTCGCGATCCGGGCAGTCCCGCAGGAAAACGCGTGCCGGGGAGGTCGCGGCAGCCTGGATCATCAGGGATTGCAGCGTCAGCTGCCCCCATGGATCGGGCAAGTGCGGTCCATTGCGGTCGGGCATCGCTCTTAAGCTCCCCAAGATCGGTCACGACGGCACCCGTCGCCCCATCCGTTGATCGGAATCGCAAGACTTTAATCTTGCTTTGCTATTTTTTACCGATTCGGCGTTAACCAAAAGCTGTCATGCAGAAAATCATAGGCAGCGAGGCGCTCCGGTCGTGCAATATGCCGCCAGCGCGCCACCCAGCGGTCCGGCAGGTGGTACAGCGGCAGGACATAGTGCCCGGCGACGAGCAGACGGTCGAGCGCCCGTACCGCCGCCACGAAATCTTCCCGCGACCGCGCCGCCAGCAGGGCACCCAGCGCGCGGTCGATCGCGGGCGACCGGACGCCGGCCCAGTTGAGCGTTCCCGGCACCTCGGCGGCGCGGCTCGACCAGCGGTTGCTCTGCTCCTGGCCGGGCGAGGCCCCCACGACATAGCCCTCGACGATCATATCGAACTGGAACTGCCGGACGCGTGACCAGTACTGGCTTGAATCCACCAGACGGATAACCGGGAAAATCCCGACCTGCTTCAGCCCATCGGCGAAAGCCAGCGCGATCCGCTCCTTTTCGCGTGTCGTCACCATGATTTCGAAGGTAAAAGGCTCGCCGGTCGCCAGTTTCACCATCCGGCCGTCGCGGATCGCGTAGCCCGCCTCGGAAAAGCGCGCGACCGCCTGCCGCATCACCGCACGGTCCCGGCCCGAGGCATCGGTGACCGGCGGCCGCCAGCTGCCGTCGCGGATCGACGCGGGCAGGCTGGCCAGCGCCTCGCCGAGAATGGCGCTTTCGCGGGTATCCACGGGCCCGGCACGGAAGGAAAGCTCGCTCTCGTCGAAGAAGCTGGCCGTTCGGCGATAGACATCGGCGAAGAGGTTCTTGTTGAGCCATTCGAAGTCGAACAGCGAAAACAGGCCCTCGCGAACCTTGAGATCGGAAAACACCGCGCGCCGTGTGTTGAACACGAAGCCGGACATCCCCTTGGGCACCTTGATCGGGATGCTCTCCTTGACGATGCGGCCATCCTCGACGGCGGCGATGGCGTAACCCTCGCGCCATTTTGTCGGATCGATCTCGGTCCGCAGGTCGATCAGGCCGGTCTTGAAAGCCTCGAACAAGGTGTTGGAATCGCGGAAGAAATCGAGCGTGATCGTATCGAAATTATAAAGCCCGCGATGCACCGGCAGGTTCGCCGCCCAATAGTCTGCCCGCCGCTTCAGGCTGACGCGGGCGCCGGGGTCCACCGCATCGATCAGGTAAGGGCCCGAGCCGAGAAAGGGGGTAAACCCCATGGTCTCGAACTTTTCCCCGTCGGTGGCGTGCTCGGCCAGCACCGGCATCATCCCGAGGATCAGCGGCAATTCCTGATCGCCGGCGCTGTGGAAGGTGAAGCGGATCGTCATCGGGCCGGAAGGGCCGGGTTCGCCAAGTTCGACCCTGGCGACCTTCCTGGCGTTTTCGCGGTAGTTTGGCCGGCCCCGCGTCGTGAACAGGTTCCACGAGAACAAAACGTCCTTGGCGCTGACCGGCCTGCCGTCCGAAAAACGGGCGCGCGGGTTGATCCTGAACTCGACGTAGCCCCGGTCTTCCGGCACCGCGATCGTTTCGGCGACGAGGCCATAGAGCGTGAACGGCTCATCCGCCGAGCGCATCATCAAGGGCTGGACGACATAGGGCACCATCGCCTGCGGGGCGTTGCCCTTGACCGACATCGTGTTGAGCGAATCGAACGAACCGGCAAGCCCGAGCCTGAGCGCGCCGCCTTTCGGCGCATCCGGGTTGACGTACGGCAGATGCGCAAATCCGGCGGGCAGGGCGGGTTCGCCGTGCATCGCGATGGCGTGCCGATGCGGCGCGGGCGCCTCGGTGGCCTGAAGCGGAGCCACGGTCAGGGTCAGCGCGATCAGGGCGGCCCCGAGCCGGGTTAGCCTGAAGCGCGACAAGCCGGCGCGCGCGCGAGTGATTCGTCGCAACATCATGGCGGCAGAATAGGCAACAGCCGCCTCCGGCACCATGCCCCCCAGGGCTTTTTGGGTTCAGATTTGTCCGGCCGGGGATGGTGTGATCGAGGACGATGCCTCTTTTGTTGCAGGGCCAACCCCGATATTCTCCGCCAAGTCCCGCCGATGTCACGCTTCAGCCGCAATCACGGCCGATCGAGCACGGGTATCTCGGGTGTCGCGCATCGGCTTTTTCCGGCTTTGCCTGTTCTTGCCATCGCCGGTATTGGCCTCGGCGTGCGCGGGTGTGGGCGGATTTTGCTGCACAAGGCTTGCGAAAACCCGAGAAAGACGCTTAGAGGAAACCTGATGGCTTTGCTCGCCGGAATGAGGATCGAACGATGACACCGCTGATGAAGAAGGCTGCCTTTGCCGCCGGGTTTGTTGGGCTCGCGCTCAATGGCCTCGCCAGCCTTCCGGCTCTTGCGCAGGCCCCCAAGCCGGCGCAGCCCGCTCCGGCCCCTGCTGCCCCGGCGGCGCCCGCAGCCCCCACCGGCATCAAGGTGCCGCTGAAGGCGGCGCCGGAGCAGACCGACTGGCTCAAGGTCTGCGGCGAGGACCCCGCGATCAAGAAGACGATCTGCTATACCACGCGTGATTTCGTGGCCGAAAACAACCAGCCGGTGATGGCGGTGGCGGTATATGCGATCAAGGAAGATTCCCGCCGCTTCGTGCGCTTTCTGGTGCCGCTCACCTTCCTGATCCAGCCGGGCATCCGCTTTTCCGTGGAAGGCTCGCAGCCGGTCAACGCGAAGTTCCAGATCTGCCTCCAGCAGGGCTGCTTCGTCGAGGGCGAGTTGAACGATGCCGCCATCAACGGGATGAAGAAGGCGAATGTCCTGCGCATCGACATGCAGAACCAGATCGGCCAGGAAGTGAATTTCGAAGTGCCGCTGACCGGGTTCGGCAAGTCGTTTGACAGCGCCGGCATCGACCAGGAAACTTTGCAGAAAATGCAGCAGGGCGGCGGTCCGCCGCAGGGCGGCGCCGCGCCGCAGCCGGGCTCGGACGATCTCAAGAAGCGCGCCGAGGAAATGCTCAAGCAGCGCCAGCAGGCCCCCAAGCAGCCCTGATGGGCGAAGCCTGTCGCGGTTGAAAAACAAAAAGCCCGGCGAGATGCCGGGCTTTTTTGTGCCTGTTTTCCTTGCTGCCTCTCTCTTGCAGCTTGCGCCGATGCCGGCCGGGGCCAGACCCTAGGGCGAAGACTCATCAACGGAGGCGTTTTGACGCGTGCCGGATTTGGCGATCAGGTTTTCTGGCGTGATCGACGGGAAGTCGTCTGACTTTCGAAGATCACGCCGGGAAAGATGACCCAAATCCGCCGCGCCGCCGGTGGAATTTCGGGGCGCAACTGGCTCGCAAGCCGCCCTTGCCCTGGCGAACGCCAGGGCTGCAAGCCTCTTCCGGCCATTTTCATCCCCGAAATTCCATCAAAAATCGCCTCCGTTGATGAGTTTTCGCCCTAGTTCATCAGCGCGTTGCGCCGAATGGCGAACTGGCCTTCCGCGCCGGGTTCGAACATTTCCTCGATCTGCGGATGCCGCAGCGGCCGGCCGGATTCATCCGGCAGCAGGTTTTGCTCGGAGACATAGGCGATATACTCATTCTCCTCGTTTTCGGCGAAGAGATGGTAGAACGGCTGGTCTTTCCGGGGGCGCACGTCCTCGGGGATCGACTCCCACCACTCGTCGGTGTTGGCGAATTCCGGATCGACATCGAAGATGACGCCGCGGAACGGGTAGGCCCGATGCCGGACGACCTGGCCGATCGTGAATTTTGCTTGCCGTGATTTCATGGTTGCTACCCTCAGGAAGCGGAAGATAGTCATTTTTCCCGGTGTCTCAAGATGCCAAGACTACCGAGGTGTGAGTATTTCCACGGCGAGCGCGCTTGTCTTGTATTTGTCTTGTGAGGAATTACCGGCTCCAGCGTCGATGCCCCCACATCCACTGACCCGGTTTTTCCCGGATATAGCCCTCGAAACAGGCTTGAATCGCGGCGGTAGTCTCGTAAATGTCGGTTTCCCGGTCACCGGAGCGAGAAACCGGGATCTCGCTGGTCTTGACCCGGAACCTGGCGCCACTCTCGCGAAACACCACGCCGGCGTAGAGCGGAACAGCGCGGCTGCGCGCCAGCAGGGCCGGAAACCCGGTCGAGGGCGCGGCTTGATGGAAAAACGGCACCGCGACGCCGGCCAGATCACGCAAATCCGCCATGATCGTTACGGTCCCGCGGTTGCCGACGATCTTCAGCAACTGGCGGGCGGTTTCGTGGCCCTTGGAATAAAGCCCAAGCGGGTAGAACGGCGTTCTGAACGCCGAGGCGCGGGCTTCGACGAGCGGGTTCTGGAGCTTCTGGTAAACCCCGGCCACGGGGAGCCCGAGGCGATGCAGCAGCGGGGCAGCGAGTTCCCAGTTGCCCTGATGCAGCGAAACGAACACCGCACCGCGCGCCTTGGCTTCGCGGATGGCGTCGCGGGTGTCCTCGCCGATGATAAAGCGGTCGGGTTCCGCGATCAGCGTGCCAAGATGGAAGGCCTCCGCGGCGGTGCGGCCGAGGTTGCCCCACATCTCGTGGAGAGTTGCCGCGATGTCGGCGTCGCTCAGCTCAGGCATGGCCGCGCGCATCTGGGATTCGGCGCGGGCATGGCGCTTGTTGAACGGCGCAAGCCGCTGCCAGAGCGCGCCGGAGATCGCGCTGGCGCGATCCGGTCCCAACGCGTGAATGAGGGCCGAGAGCACCTCGAACCCGATGGCTTCGGCGGAAAACTGCACGCGTTTTGCGAAGGAGGCGGGGGGAGGGGCCAAAGGGTTCCTGAAGGCGTGCGGTGTCCGGGCAGGCGCGTGGATTTGGTTTGGACGCGCTTGATGATGGTGGTATCGAGTGCCTTGTCCCCGATCTGCTCCGGTTTCGTCAAGCGCTACCGGGGGTTGGGCGTCAGCTGCCGTTGTTCGAGACCATGATGCGCGCGAGGCTACCTTGTCAAAGCCCCCTTTCTTTGAGGTCTCTTGCTTCCGCAATACCTCCTGTCCGAGGCAAGCCGCAGGATTTGCTGTTCATCTGCCGATGGACTTCAAGCCAAGTTTGACCCCAAGTTTGACCTCCAGTCTGATCCCATGAGCCCTGTCGTTGCGCTGGCCTTTCCGTTTTTCGGGCTGATCCTGCTTGGGTTCGGCTGCGGCCGGTGGATGAAGCTCCCCGAAGCCGGGCTCGCCTGGATGAATTTCTTCATCGTCTACATCGCCCTGCCGCCGCTGTTCTTCAAGCTGATCGGCGCGACGCCCTTCGAGCAATTGACGAACTGGCGCTTCATCGCCGCGACGACGCTCTGCACCTATATCGCGTTTTTCCTCTCGTTCGGGGTCGGGCTGGCGGTTTCCGGCGGCAATATCCGCGAATCGACGATCCAGGGCATTTTCGGGGCCTATTCGAACGTCGGCTACATGGGGCCGGGGCTGACGCTGGCGGCGCTGGGGGCGGCATCCTCGGTGCCGACGGCGCTGATTTTCGTGTTTGATTCGATGCTGCTGTTCACCTTGCTGCCGTTTCTGATGGCGCTGGGCGGCAAGGAGAAGATCCAGCTCTGGGCGACGAGCAAGCTGGTGTTGCTGCGGATTTTTACCCATCCGTTCAACGTGGCGACGTTTTGCGGCGTGGCGGCGGCCTATTTCAAATGGCAACCGCCCCAGGCCATCGACACCATGCTGCTGCTGCTCAAGAACGCCGCGGCCCCGGTCGCGCTGTTCGCGCTCGGGGTGACGGTCGCGCTCCGGCCTCTGACGCGGGTGCCGAAGGAGATGCCGGTGCATCTTCTCATCAAGCTCATCCTGCATCCGATGCTGGTGTTTTCGGTTCTGAGCCTGATGGGCGGCTTCGACCGGGTGTGGATCCTCACGGCGACGCTGATGGCGGGCCTGCCGCCGGCGCTCAACGTGTTCGTGATGGCGCGGCAATACGATACCTATGTCGAACGCGCCTCGTCCGGCGTGCTGGTGGGCACGCTGGTCTCGATCGTCACCGTCACCGGGCTCGGCTCCCTGCTCATGGCGCCGTTCGGCTCGC
>CAZNAT010000087.1:0-925 GCA_964571245.1 uncultured Methylobacterium sp. | reverse complement strand
ACGAGCCGCCGGTCTTCCAGGCCGCCCGCGCGGACCGTCACCGGGCTGCTGTGGCTGATTGCCGAGAACATGCTGCCGGTGTGGTGAGTCGCCCATCGAAGCATCGCCAAGCGACGTGGTTTCCGGTTCCGCGTGAAGGAGAGCCGACCTCCGCTCACGAAGCTTTCCGGCCGCCGAACGGGGCGTTCCAGCCGCCGATCCGCATCGCCAGCCGCCGGATCGGGCCGATATCCCGGAGGATCGCGAGGCCGGCCGCGCGGGCAAGATCGAACGGCAGCAGATCGGCGATCAGCGCGGAATTGAGCAGATCCACCCCGGCGGCGCGCAGCTCGACATCGAGCCTGCGATCCTGCGCGTAGGCGGCAAGCGCCTCGACAAGGTCGGTTCCGGCCGCCTGGGCGCCGCCAAGGCGCGCCACCAGCGCCTCGACATCCTTGAGCCCGAGGTTGAGCCCCTGCGCGCCGATGGGCGGGAAGGCATGCGCCGCCTCGCCAACCAGCGCGACGCGGCCTTCGACCAGCCGGTCGGCGACGAGGGCGGCAAGACTGTCGCGCGCCGCTCCTTCGGTCGCCGCTTCAGCGATAGGATCGATCAGCCAGTCGTCGGCGCCGTCGGCCTGAAGCGCATCGAGCGACAGCGTCGCGGTGACGTGCCCCCGCCCCGCCGAGCGCTGGTCGCCGTGCAGGCGGAGGCGCAGCGCCTGTAGTTCGGCGCGCAGCTGCCAGTTCACATAGGTGGTGAAGCGCGCGCGCGCCGGATCATAGCGTTCGGCGGCGCGGTGCAGCGCGATGGCGCACACCTGCGCGGCATCCTCGGCGACATCGCTCAGGCCATAGCTGCGGGTGAAGTAACGGATGCGCGGCGCCGCCAAGGCCGCCAGCCGCGCAAATGCCCGATCGGCGAGTGCCCGCGCTCGCGCGCCCGG
>CAZNAT010000086.1:8638-12273 GCA_964571245.1 uncultured Methylobacterium sp. | reverse complement strand
ATCCGGCCTTCTCCCGCCGCGCCGGAAGGCGATTCCGCGATCGCCTCGCAGGCGTTCTTGATCAGGTTCTGCACGGCCTGGCTGACGAGCCGGCGATCGTAGCGCGCGATCACCGGCTGCTCGGAAAAGGCCTCCTCGATGACGACATCGGGGTTGCCGACGCGCATCATGAAGGCGACCTCGCGCAGGGTGGTGGTGATATCCTCGTCCGCCGGCTGCGGTTTGGGCATCCGGGCAAAGGAGGAGAACTCGTCGACCATCCGCTTGATGTCCTCCACCTGGCGGATGATCGTATCGGTGCACTGGTCGAACACCGCGCGATCCTCAAGGATGACCTTGCCGAATTTGCGGCGGATGCGTTCGGCCGAAAGCTGGATCGGGGTCAGCGGGTTCTTGATCTCATGCGCGATCCGGCGCGCGACATCGGCCCAGGCGGAGGAGCGCTGGGCGGTGACGAGATCGGTGATATCATCAAGGGTCACGACATGCCCGCCGGCGGAATCCCCGGTCACCCGGACCGAGAGGATGCGCTCGACGCCGCGGCGACGCAGCACGATCTCGTCCTGCGTCAGTTTCTGGCCGTTGCGCGAGGCCTCGATGATCTCCGCGAGCTCGGGAAACAGTTCGGCATGGTGGCGGCCATAGAGGCTGGCGTCGCCGAGACCGAGGATCAGCCGCGCCATTGGGTTGGCGAGGCTGACCGCGCCGCCCGAATCGAGGCCGATGACGCCGGCCGGCACGCCGGAAAGCACGGCCTCCATGAACTGGCGACGCTGGTCGATCAGGGCATTGGCCTCGCTGAGGCTGTTGTGCTGTTCGCGCAGCACCGTCGTCATGTTGTTGAAGGTCGCGCCCAGCTGGCCAAGATCGCTGCCGATCTTCGCGAGCGGCACCTGAACGTAGAGATTACCGGCCGAAACCTGGTCGGTCGCTTGCATCAGGCGGCGGATCGGATCGACCAGCTTGTCGGCGAAGCCGAGCCCCAGCAGCACCGACGCCAAGAGGCCGATCAGGGTCAGGAGCGCAAACACCAGCGCGATGCCGAACTGGGTCGCCTGGCGGCGGGCCTCCAGCACCTGGTATTGCAGCACGCCGGAGCGGGCGACGACCGGGAACTCAAGCATGCGCGGATCGATGCTGCGGGCTACCATCAGGTAGGAATCGGGGCCGTAGTTCTTGAGCTGGATCAGCCCGCCGATGGCCTCGCGGCTGAACAGGCACGGCGGCTCATCGGTCGCGGCATAGCGGAAATCCTCCGGCGAGACGCGCGGTGGGTCGAGCTTGCGCGCCTCGACCTCGGCCCGCTCGACCATCGTGCCGTCCTCCTTGAAGATGACGGCGTAGGGAAAGCCAAGCGCCATCGCCCGGCCATTGATGAAGGCCTGAAAGCCGGCGTTGTTGCCGAGAAAAAACCCGGAGCTGCCGGCCCGGTCGAGATCATTCCCCATCAGGCGCATTTCACGGACCAGATTCTGGCAGATCTGCTGCTGAAAATTCTGGGAAATGACATCCGCGTTCTGCACCAGCGCGCGCAAGTCGCCGGAGAACCACGGCGTCAACCCGCGTTCGAGCGCGAGCAGGGCCGCTCCGGCGACCAGCGTGGTGGGGACGGCCGCCACCAGGCTGAACAGCCCGACGACGCGGCGGTGCAGCCGCGCCCCGGCAAGCCCGGCCTGGTTCGCCCGCCGGAGGCGGACGAGGTTGCGGATCACGATCGCGAACAGCGCCAGAATAAGAACGATATCGACGCCGAGAAACACCAGCACCGCCGTCTGGTCGGGTTCGACGCCGAAACTGCCCATCAGGAACAGGAAAGTCCCGATCGCGGCGAGCAGCGAAATGCCGACGATGGTCGGCGCCCAGATCGAACCTGAAGGTTCGTCCGGCGGCGCGACAGGCTTGGGCGAGGCGGTTTCCGGCGGCACGCCTCCCGGAACGGGCTCAACCTCGGGCGGCCACTGGCGGTCTGTCATGACAACGGCTCAGAAAAAAAACGGGGAATCGTCGCGCTCCATTCCGGATGAAAAGCGCCCCGAAGCGGGGGACAGGCGGCAAGCACACACCTGAAGCCAATAGGCGCGAATGACTCATCCGCGCAACACTGTTGTTGAATTGCGACAATTATGCGGCGTGGAAAACCCGCCTTGAGGAGCGGAGTAAACGCCAGCGCGATGGTATCCGTGCCATCGCCCTACCCGACCGCGCTGGTCATCCGGATGCCAAGCTCGCGGATCTTCTTGCGCAGCGTATTGCGGTTCAGGCCGAGCAGATCCGCCGCCCGAACCTGGTTGCCGTTGGTTGCCGCCAGCGCCGCCGCCACCAGCGGACGCTCAAACTCCACCAGCAGCCGGTCATAGAGGCCGTTGGGCGGCATTTCGTCGCCAAAGCGGCCGAAGTAATGCTTGAGATGAGCGCGCAAGAAGCTTTCCAGGGTATCCCCGGCCGGCAGCGCCTCGACGATCCCCGGCTCGATGTCTCCCCGCGGCGCGGCACGGCGAACCGCGGCGACCTCGCCCTCGATCGTCTCCACGCCGATTGCATCATCCGGGTGGAGCGCGGCCAGACGGCGGACCATGTTTTCGAGTTCGCGGATGTTGCCCGGCCAGTCGTGCCGCTTCATCCGTTCGAGCCCGGCCTGATCGATGGTCTTGCGCGGCAGGCCTTCCTTTTCCGCCTGCGCCAGAAAATGGCGCACGAGGTCCGGGATATCGCCGAGGCGTTCGCGCAGCGGCGGCAGCCGGATCGGCACCACCGAGAGCCGGTAGTAGAGGTCTTCGCGGAACAGCCCGCCCTCGATCAGCGTCACCAGATCCTTGTTGGTGGCGGCGACGATGCGGACGTCGGTCTTGATCGGCGTCCGGCCGCCGACGCTCATGTATTCGCCCTGCTGGAGCACGCGCAGCAGCCGGGTCTGCGCCTCCATCGGCATATCGCCGATTTCGTCGAGGAACAGCGTGCCGCCCTCGGCCTGCTCGAACCGCCCCTGGCTGCGCTGCGCGGCGCCGGTGAACGAGCCCTTTTCGTGGCCGAACAATTCGCTTTCGATCAGGTCTTTCGGGATCGCGGCCATGTTGATCGCCACGAAGGGCCCCCGGCGCCGGCGGCCGAAATCATGCAGCGCGCGGGCGACCAGTTCCTTGCCGGTCCCGCTCTCGCCGGTGATCATCACCGTCAGATCGGTGTTCATCAACCGGGCAAGGACGCGGTAGACATCCTGCATCGCCGCCGAGCGGCCAACGAGCGGGATCTCCTCGGCCGGTTTGGCCGGATCGGGCTTTGGCACGGCGGGCTCGGTGGCTTTTCTGGCTTCCGTCCCGGCGAGCGCCTGGCCGACGATCCGTACGAGCTGGTCGAGATCGAAGGGTTTGGGCAGGTATTCATAGGCGCCGCGTTCCGACGCGCGGATCGCGGTCATGAAGGTGTTCTGCGCGCTCATCACCACGATCGGGAGTTCGGGGCGCGCCTTCTTCATCCGCGGCAGCAATTCGAAGATGTTCTCGTCCGGCATCACGACATCGGTCACGACGAGATCGCCCTCGCCCGCCTCCACCCAGCGCGAGAGCAGATGCGCGCTCCCGGTCGCCCGGACTTCGTATCCGGCGCGGATCAAGGCTTGCGATACCACCGTCCGGATC
>CAZNAT010000086.1:0-8628 GCA_964571245.1 uncultured Methylobacterium sp. | reverse complement strand
GTCGTTTCGGCCCTCGTGTTCTGGTTTTCGGGCTCGGGATGCTCGCCATCGGGCAGCCCGCGCCGGGGGGTGAATGCCGAAGCCGCTTCGTCCGGGGGGCGATCGGGCTTCGTTGTGTTCTCGCCGGGCGGCACCGGAATGCGCTTTCGACGTGAATTAGTGGTCGCGCACCTGATGCATCGGCAGCAGAATGCGAAACAGCGTCTGCGATTTTGCCTGCTCGCACTCGATCACGCCGCCATGGTCGCTGATCACCTTGGCTACCAGTGCAAGACCGAGGCCAGTTCCGCTGGCCTTGCTGGTGACGAAGGGTTCGAAGAGATGCGGCAGGAGGTGTTCGGGAATCCCGGGGCCATTGTCGAGGATGCCGACCTCGAACGGCAGCGCGACCCGCCGGGCGCTGGTTGGCACGACAACCGAAACCCCCGGGCGAAATGCCGTCGTCAGCGTGATGCGGCCATCCCGGCGTTCGGGGCCGATGGCCTCGGCGGCGTTCTTGACCAGATTGAGGATGGCTTGCACCAGCCGGTCGCGGTTGGCGAGGATGGGCGGCAGCGAGGGGTCAAAACGATGTTCGATGGCGGTATGCGCGGCAAAACCGCTCGACGCCAGCCGGCTGACGTGATCGAGGACCTCGTGAATATTGACCGGAGACAACGGGATCGGCCGACCATCGGAGAACATCTCGAACCGTTCGACCAGCCGGACGATGCGGTCCACCTCCTGGCGGATCAGGATCGCCAGCGGCTGTTCATCCTCGGGGAGCGAGTGCTCGACGAGCTGCGCGGCGCCACGGATTCCGGAAAGCGGGTTCTTGATCTCATGCGCGAGCATCGACGCCATCGCGCTGATCGAGCGCACGGAATCGCGGTGGGTCAGTTGGCGCGTCATCTTGTCCATGATGGCGCGCGGCTGGACGACGAGCAGGATCTTGCCCTCGCTATCGGGCAGCGGCGAGGCGTAGATATCGACGATCTGGTCGCCCTTCGCGCTCCGGCTGGTCGGAAGATCGATGCCGTATTCGGCGATGCTGCCGCCCTTGGCCCTCACGTGCTCAAGGAGCTGGATCAACGGCGATCCACTGGGCAGGATGTCCACGAGTTCACGCGAGCGCAGCCGTTCCCGCCCTGCGCCCAACAGCTGCTCCGCTGCCGGATTGGCAAAGAGGATGTGGTTTTCGCGGTCGAGTTCGAGCACCGGCATCGGCATCGCATCGATCAGATTGCGCACGGGCTTGAGTCCTAAGTTTTTTGGGTCCTGCGTGGTTTTCTGTCCCGAGTGGGCGGGGGGCAAAGCATCTTCGGCGAATTCATATTCCCCTTCCATGCCCCTTCCATGCGTGGTTCAGGCGGCGCGTCCGGTTGCCGCAGTGCGGGACAAAAGGCTCAGGAACGTCGTTTCGAGGAAACGGCAAACCCGTTCCGGGGAGTCCGACTGCAAGATTTCCGCCAGTTCTTCGCGGTGGAAACCGGCGCCAAGGCGGGCCGCCTCCTGCACATAGGCCGCGACGTGCTTGCGGGCGTGACGGACGCCCTGCCGGGCCCCCAGCGTCTCGATCAGGCTATGGTAATGCGCCACCGCCGCCTCGGCACAGGTTTTCCCGTCCGGTTCGCGGATGGCTTCGCCATTGAGGCCGCCCGCGATTTGACCAACCAGCCACGGTGCTCCGAGCGCGGCACGGCCGATCATCACCCCATCCGCACCCGATTGCGCGAGGGCCACCCGCGCGTCATCGAGCGAGGTGATATCGCCGTTGACGATCACCGGCAGCCGCGTGGCGGCCTTGACCGGGGCGACCGCGGCCCAACGCGCCTGCCCCTTGTAGAATTGCTGCCGCGTGCGGCCATGGACGGTGACCATCGCCAGACCACAATCCTCGGCGCGGCAGGCGAGTTCGGCGGCATTGAGGCGGGTTTCATCCCAGCCAAGCCGCATTTTCAGCGTGACCGGGATGGAAACAGCGCCACGCACGGCTTCGATCAAGGTTTGCGCGTGATCGAGATCGCGCATCAGGGCCGAGCCGGACCAGCCATGGACGACCTTCTTGGCCGGGCACCCCATGTTGATATCGATGATCATCGCTCCAGATGCCTCGGCGACCCGCGCGCCCTCCGCCATGGCATGGGCCTCGCAGCCCGCCAGCTGGACGACATGGAGCGCAAGCCCCTCGCCTTCCGCCCTCAGGCGCGCTTCCTCGCTGCCGGCGGCGAGTTGATCGGCGGCGACCATCTCGCTGACCACCATCCCGGCTCCGAACCGCGCCGCGGCCTGACGAAACCCGTGGTCGGTCACGCCGGACATCGGCGCCAGCAAGGCCGGGCCGGCCAGAGCGTGGCCGCCGACCACAAGGGATGATTTAATCATGGGCATAATGCCTAAATAATGTGCACAACGCCCGCATTTGGGCAAGCCAGACGCCTTTTTCAATCAGGCGACACGCTGCTTGCGGGAATAAAATATGCCAAAACAAAAAGATAGGGCGATTTTTTGGCTGTCGAGCGTCCCTGAAGCGCTTCGTTGACACCCGGCCCATCACGCCGCCGACCAGGTTCGGTCTGGTTTCGCGATCCATTTGGCCAGCGGATGCGCCTTCCGGCATCACGACGATTGACGGGGCCGGGAATTTTCCCGATTGATCCGAGCCTACCGCTCGACCGGCAGGATTTTCATGTCCCGATCTCCCGTCTCTCCCTCTTCCGTATCCGGGCTCCCGCCCATCGCGGCGCTGGTCGTCGCCGCCGGGCGCGGCACCCGCGTCGGCGGAAATACGCCCAAGCAATATCGCGCCATCGCCGGGCGCAGCGTCCTCGCGCATGCGCTGGCGCGGCTGGCGGCGGTTGAGGATCTCGTACGCCTCGTCACCGTCATCCACCCGGAGGATGAAGCGGCCTATCGGGCCGCCGCCCGCGAGAGCGGTGTCGCGCCTTCCCGGCTTGGCTCGGTGCCGGGCGGCGCCAGCCGACAGGCGTCCGTAAAACTGGGGCTGGAAGCGCTCGCGGCGGAGGGATTTCCATCGGATGGGCTGGTCCTGATCCATGATGCCGCCCGCCCCTTCCTCGGCGAGGCGGTGATCCTGCGGGCGATCCTCGCCGCCATGCGGCACGGGGCGGCGGTTCCGGTCCTAGGCGTGCCGGATACTTTGGCCGTGGTCGATGCGGGCGGAAAGATCACCGGCCATCACGACCGCCAGGCGGCGCGGCTGGTTCAGACGCCGCAGGCGTTCCGGTTTGCCACCATCCTTGCGGCACACCGCGAGGCGGTGGCCGGGAACCGCGCGGATTTCACCGATGACGCCAGTGTGGCCGCAGCCTATGGCATCGAGATCGGCAGTTTTGCCGGCGATCCCGATCTCTTCAAGATCACCGAGGAGGCTGATCTGGCGCGGGCGGAACGGTTTCTGGCCGGCGGTTCTGGTGGCGATATCCGTGCCGGCATCGGCTATGATGTCCATGCCTTCACTTCCGGCGACCACGTCTGGCTGGGCGGGGTCTCGATCGCGCATGACCACGCGCTGCTCGGGCATTCGGATGCGGATCCGGTTCTGCATGCGCTGACCGATGCCTTGCTCGGCACCATCGGCGACGGCGATATCGGCCAGCATTTTCCGCCCTCGGATGAGACATGGCGCGGCGCCGCCTCGCATCTGTTTCTCGCCGATGCCGCGCGCCGCGTTCAGGAAAAGGGCGGGCGCATCGTCTCGGTCGATTGCACGATTGTTTGCGAAGCACCCAAGATCGGCCCGCATCGACTGGCGATCCAGGCGCGGATCGGGAATGTCCTGCGCCTTTCGCCCGATCGCGTCGGCGTCAAGGCGACGACCTCGGAACGGCTGGGGTTCACCGGCCGCAAGGAAGGGATCGCTGTCATCGCGATTGCCAGTGTCGCCTTTTGAACGCGTGTCGCATTTTACCCCTGAACCCATTTGCCCCTGAAGCCATTTTCCCCTGAAGCCCTGCGACTTGCCGAGGAGCGTGTGATGCACAAAGGACTTTCGGTTCCCGCCCTCGCCCGCCGGGTTCTCGATGCCGCCCGCGCGAACGGGTTGACCATCGCGACGGCGGAATCCTGCACCGGCGGGCTGGTCGGCGCGGCCTTGACCGCGATCGCCGGGTCTTCCGATGTCTTCGAGCGTGGCTTCATCACCTATTCGAACGCCGCCAAAACCGCGATGATCGGGGTGCCCGCCTCCCTGATCGAGGTGCGGGGCGCGGTTTCGGCCGAGGTCGCGGCGGCGATGGCGGAAGGCGCGCTGAACGCTTCGGGCGCGGGGCTGGCGGTGGCAATCACCGGGGTCGCCGGCCCCGGCGGCGGCACGGCGCAGAAGCCGGTCGGGCTGGTACATCTGGCGGCAGTGGCGCGCGATGGCAGCGTCAACCGCATTGAACGGTGCTATGATCCCGGGCTGGGGCGGGCGGGCATTCGCCGCGCCGCGGTGATCGACGCCCTGACGATGTTGCTCGACCTCGCGCGGACGCGGCGCGTCGTCGCCTGATCCGCTTCAGGCGGATTTTTGCGCCGCGAGCGCATCCGCGCGGGTTTCAAAAGCCTCCGCCATCTTGCGGAACACTTTTTCGAACACCGCCCCCGCCAGCATCTGGAACGTACGGCTCTTGAACTCGTAGTCGATGAAGAAATGGACGCGGCAACCGGCAGACGATGGACCGGCAAGCGAAGTGGCCTCCGGTTCGCGTGAAGCTGGGCCGAGACTGCCGGCAGGAAGAAAAGTCCAGCGGTTTTCAAGGTGCCTGAACGGTCCATCGACGTAACTCACGCGGATCTGGCGGTTCGCGGGGTCGAGTTCCACGCGGGTCGTGAAGGTCTCGCGGATCATCTTGTAGCCGATCGCCATGTCGGCGAGCAAAGTCACAATGCCGTTGGCCTCCGACCGCCGCTTGACGAACAGGCTCTCGCACATCGGCACGAACTCGGGGTAGCGTTCGACATCGGCGACGAGATCGAACATCACCTCGGGCGAATGGCGGACCGGGCGGATGGTTTCGAATTTGGGCACGGCGCTATTTCCGGGCCGCCCGTGCCGCCTTCAGCTTGGCGAAATCCTCGCCGGCGTGATGCGACGAGCGCGTCAGCGGGCTCGCGGAAACCATCGCGAACCCCTTGGTATAGGCGATGGTCTCAAACCCCTTGAACTCGTCCGGCGGCACGAAGCGGATGACGGCATGGTGCTTCTTCGTTGGCTGGAGATATTGGCCGATGGTGAGAAAATCGACCTCCGCCGAGCGCAGGTCATCCATCAATTGCAGGACTTCGTTCCGCTCCTCGCCAAGGCCGACCATGATGCCGGACTTGGTGAAAATCGAGCGATCCAGTTCCTTCACCCGCTGCAAAAGCCGGATCGAGTGGAAATAGCGCGCGCCGGGACGAACCTTCAGGTACTTCGACGGCACCGTTTCGAGGTTGTGGTTGAAGACATCCGGCCTTGCCGCAACCACAACCTCCAGTGCGCCCTCCTTGCGCAGAAAATCCGGCGTCAGGATTTCGATGGTCGTCTTGGGCGAGGCCCTGCGGATCGCGCGAATGGTTTGCGCGAAATGCTCGGCGCCGCCATCATCGAGGTCGTCGCGATCGACCGAGGTCACCACCACGTGCTCCAGCCCCAGTTTGGCGGTGGCGGTGGCGACGTATTCCGGTTCGTTCGGGTCGAGCGCGCCGGGCATGCCGGTCTTGATGTTGCAGAAGGCGCAGGCGCGGGTGCAGGTATCGCCCATGATCATGAAGGTGGCGTGCTTTTTCTCCCAGCACTCGCCGATGTTCGGGCAGCCAGCCTCCTCGCAGACGGTGACGAGGCCGTTTTCCTTGACGATCTCGTGCGTCTTGCGCCAGCCGGGTGAACCGGGCGCTTTGACCCGGATCCAGTCCGGCTTGCGCTGGATCGGATTATCCGGCCGATGCGCCTTCTCGGGATGCCTGACACTCGCCGCAACGGCAGCCTGCCCCTCGGGCGAGAGCGCACTGGGGCGCTGCTTGCGCGGATCATTGGTGAGAAGATCGATCGTGGCCATGGGAACCTTCGTCAGAACCTCGTTCCTCTTCCCCTAATCCCATGCCACGGCCACGGCAAGGGTGGAGCCTCCATGCACGCCAAGCATATCTCTGCTTGGCGTCGTGGTTTCATTTTTTCGAAGGGGTGTTGTGCGAAACTACCTGCATCGGGAATTTGGGAATGCAAGGCATTCCCGAGGAGGGACCGATGAAACGCGTGCTGGTCTTCATCGTGCTGTTCGTTGCGGCGCTGGCCCTGTTTGCCCTGCCCGCGGCGCGCGCGGAAATCTGGAGCGAGGTGACCGGCAACGCCGCCGAGCACGTCACTTATATCTGCGCGCCCTGCTGCAAGATCACGAATTATCACCCGACGCGCCGGGTTCGCGCGCGGCTTTTCACATTCATGCAGCCCCGCGAGGTGGTGCTCAAGCCCTACGAGACCGAAACCTTCAATGCGCCCAGAGAGTGCATGAAAGCCGGTTTCGGGCTGGAGGCGGTCTTTATCGACTGAATTTCCGTGTCCGCCCGCGCTGAAGCGTCCGCCGATCTGACTGGATCGTCAGACGCTCTCATCTTTCTGATGCCGCATCTTTCTGATGTCGCATCCACTTATTCCGCCAACCAGTATCCGCTTGGCGGGCGGATGCGCTATCTGATGTCGCATCCGCTTCTTCCGCCAACCGGTATCCACTTGGCGGGCGGATGCTCTAGCGGCTCAAAAACCGTCCGACGACGATCACCAGCACACCGCCGAAGACGGCTGCGGCCATCACGTTGACCCAGGGCCCGCCAAGCCGCCAGCCGAAGTAGGCAAAGACCAGGTGGCCGACAAACGCGCCGATCAGCCCGACGAGCACGTTGCGGATGATGCCGCCCGAGCCGCCGACGAGCAGGCTCGCGAGCCAGCCGGCGATGCCGCCGAGGATCAGCGTGACGATAATGGGAGGGATGGTCATGCTGTTAGCCTTTCAGATTCATTGGTAAAGCTCTGGTGTTTCGAGGTATTTTACATCCGCATCAGCGCTTGTCCCAATCACAGAGTTGGGCAAACGCAGTATAGATCCTCGCTTTTTGACGCGAGATACAGGCGGATCGCGGCATTACTGATGGGGATCGCAATAGGTAATCCGGCAGCGCCCTGAACGGGGTGTCCGGGCGGCACATTCATTGAGCGCGCGCCGGGAGGCTTGCGCGCGTGTCGAGTACCGTGTGCTCCACCCTCTTGCACCGGTGGTGCCACGCGCTTCACAGGCCCAAGCTTCCGCTTGCTGTGATGACGTGAAGTAGAACGGGGCTGCTATCAGCACAGTAGCAAGGCCGAGCATCAGGCGTTTCATTTTTTGTTTCCCCCTCAGGCACAACAATGGCCGACAAAGCCATGCGAGGCAATGTGACAGAAACATCAGCTGCGTCAATGGCGTCGGCAAATTCACCAAGTGCATCAAGGGGTTTGCCTTGCTCCATTTGCGGCGCCACAGCCGTATGGCTTTGCCCGCCGTGCCCCCAAAGCGGGCTCACGCATTCAACGCTTTGCCGTAGGCATCGAGCACGCTTTCCTTCATCATTTCCGAGAGCGTCGGGTGCGGGAAAATCGTGTGCATCAGGTCTTCCTCGGTGGTCTCCAAGTTCATCGCCACCACAAACCCCTGAATGAGTTCGGTGACTTCCGCGCCCACCATATGCGCGCCGAGGAGTTGGCCGGTCTTGGCGTCGAAAATCGTTTTGACGAGGCCGTTGTCCTCGCCAAGCGCGATTGCCTTGCCGTTGGCGGCAAACGAGAACCGGCCCACTTTCAGCGTGTAACCGGCTTCTTTGGCTTTCGCTTCGGTGAGCCCCACCGAGGCCACCTGCGGGTGGCAATAGGTGCAGCCGGGGATTTTTGATTTGTCGGTGGCATGCGGATGCAGCCCCTTGATCGCCTCGACGCAGACCACCCCCTCATGCTCGGCCTTGTGCGCGAGCATCGGCGGCCCCGCGACATCGCCGATGGCGTAGACGCCGGGCACATTGGTGCGGCCGTAGCCGTCGATGACGATGCAGCCACGATCCGTTTTGATGCCCAGAGCCTCAAGGCCAAGGCCTTCGATATTGCCGACGACGCCGACGGCGGAAATCATCCGCTCGGCGGTGATCTCCTGTTTCGCGCCCTTGTCGTCCTCCACGGTGGCGGTGACCGAATTCGCGCTCTTGACGACCTTGGTGACCTTGGTGGAGGTCAGGATTTTCATGCCCTGCTTCTCGAAGGCTTTTCGGGCAATAGCGGAGATTTCCGCGTCTTCCACCGGCATCACCTGCCCCATCACCTCAACCACGGTCACCTCGACGCCCATGGTGCGATAGAAGCTCGCGAATTCGATGCCGATCGCGCCCGACCCCATCACGATGAGGGATTTTGGCATCGCTGGCGGCACCATCGCCTCGAAATAGGTCCAGATCAGCTTGCCGTCGGGCTCGATGCCCGGCAGAGCGCGCGGGCGGGCGCCGGTGGCAACGATGATGTGTTTCGCGGTATAGGTGCCCGGCCCCTGAACGCCCTTGGGCACGACCGGCTGCGGCTGCATCGCCGGCTTTTTCGTTTCCGAAACGACGATCTCGCCGGGTCGGTCTTTTTCCGGGGATTTCTGGACT
>CAZNAT010000085.1:2139-12741 GCA_964571245.1 uncultured Methylobacterium sp. | reverse complement strand
GCCACAACCGCGAGGGCGGCGAGAATGCTGACGCGCATGCGCATGGCAAAATCCCTTTTTCGATACGCATTGCAACCTGAGATCGTTATTCTCGTTCCAAATCGTTAAGGATTGGTTGATGCGCGCGCTGTGTGCACTCGCACAGGGCGGCCAGCGCCCGTGCTTTGGCATGGCCTGCCGTTTCGCCTTTCCGACGCGCGTCTTCCCCGATTTGAATGAACCGGCCGGGTGGGGGCCGCAAAAACCCGCCTCGCCGCTTCCAGAGCGCGGGTGGCTTGACCCGGCGGGCCGGATATCGCAAAATGCGCCCATGAAAAATTCGGGACGGCTTCGATTTTTGATTTCGATTTGTGGCTAGCGCGCTTCGCTCGCTGGCCCGCCGTCTCGTTTACCCCAAAAGGTTAGAACCCCGAGATGACGCCCCCGGCGAGCGGCGGCGCGTTCGTGTGTGTTTTTCGGCGTTGTGGCTTTTGCTGCGCGGGGAAGCACGGGAAATGATGCGATCACCGGGCGTGATCGATTTTTTGGGGAATGACCGATGGCGGAGCTCAAGCTCTACAATACGCTGACGCGGAAGAAGGATGTCTTCACGCCGCTCGACCCCTCGAACGTGCGCGTCTATGCCTGCGGCCCGACGGTGTATGATTTTGCCCATATCGGCAACGCGCGCCCGGTCATCGTGTTCGATGTGCTGTTCCGGCTGCTGCGCCACCTCTATGGCGAAAGCCACGTCACCTATGCGCGCAACGTCACCGATATCGACGACAAGATCAACAAGCGCGCCTTCGAGCGCTGGGATCGCAAGACCTCGCTGACCACGGCCATTCGCAAGCTGACGGATGGCACGCTGGCGCAGTTCCACGCCGATATCGATGCGCTCGGCGCGCTCCGCCCGACGCATGAGCCGCGCGCCACCGATTACGTCTGCGATGGTGACAAGCCGCTCGATATGGTCCGGATCATCGAAAAGCTGATCGCCAACGGCAATGCCTACGAGGCCGAGCGGCATGTCCTGTTTGATGTGCCGTCGATGCCGGGTTACGGCGCGCTCTCGAGGCGCCCGAAGGACGACATCATCGCCGGCGCCCGCGTCGATGTCGCGCCCTACAAGCGCGACCCGATGGATTTCGTGTTGTGGAAACCTTCCGATCCCGCCACCGAGCCCGGCTGGGAAAGCCCCTGGGGCTACGGCCGGCCGGGCTGGCATATCGAGTGCTCGGCGATGGCCGGCGCGCTCCTGGGCGAGGTGTTCGATATCCACGCCGGTGGGCTAGACCTGATTTTTCCGCACCACGAGAACGAAATCGCGCAGAGCTGCTGCGCCTTTGGCAAGCCGGGCCAGCCCAGCCCGCTGATGGCGCAAGTGTGGATGCACAACGGGTTTCTGCAGGTCGAGGGCGAGAAAATGTCCAAGAGTCTGGGGAATTTCCGCACCATACGCGAGGTTCTGGCGGATTGGCCGGGTGAGGTCGTGCGGCTCAACATGCTGCGCACGCATTATCGCCAGCCGATCGACTGGACCGAGGCGGCACTGGCGGAAAGCGCTACGGTGCTGGACGGCTGGTATCGCCGTCTCAACGACGAGGCGATCGAACCAGGCGGGGTCGATCCTGCCGTGCTTGAGGCGCTTCACGACGATCTCAATGTCCCCGCCGCGATTGCCGCGCTGCATCAGATCGCCGATCCCCGCGTGCTGCGCGCCAGCGCGGCATTGCTCGGGCTGCTCGGGCAATCGAAGGCCGATCGTCTCGCCGAGGCCCGCTCGAAGGTCGATGCCAATGCGGTCGAAGCGCTGATCGAGGCCCGCCTTGCCGCGCGCGAGGCCAAGAACTGGGCGGAATCGGATCGCATCCGCGATGAACTCGTGGCAATGGGCATCCAGATCATGGATTCGAAGGAATACGTCAGCGGCAAGTTGCTGACGAGCTGGGAGGTGAAGCGATGAGGGGTGCTTCCGAAAACCGCCGTCTCACGGGGGGGTGCCAGTGCGGCGCGGTGCGCTTTGCCTGCGAGGGCCTGGGCCGCGCCTCGATCTGCCATTGCCGGATGTGCCAGAAGGCGTTCGGCAATGCCTTCGCGCCACTGGTCACGGCCAAGGGGCTCGTATGGACGCGCGGCGAGCCGAAGCGGTTTTCGTCCTCGAACAAGGTCCGGCGCGGGTTCTGCGCCGAATGCGGCACGCCGCTCACCTATGAGTTCGAAGGCGAGCACGTCGAGCTGGCGATCTGCGCCTTCGACGATCCCACGCTCGCGCCGCCCGCCCTGCAGGTCGGGATCGAGAGCCGGATCCCCTGGTGCGACGGGCTGCTGGATCTGCCGACGCGCAGCGCCGAGGAAATCGCCCGGCTGACGCCGTTTTTCTCCGGCATCACCTCCCGTCAGCACCCGGACCACGACACGGCGGTCTGGCCAAAAATACCCAGCGGAGCGGGCGAATGAGCACGATCTCGTTTCGCCCCTACCTCGCCAAGGACGCCGAGGCGGTGGCCGATCTCTTCATGGCCTCGATCGAGGAACTGACCGAAGAGCACTACGACGCCGAGCAGCGCGCGGCCTGGGCTTCCGCCGCCGAGGATGCGGCGGCGTTCGGCGAAAGGCTCGCCGGGATGGTGACGATTCTCGCGGAGGCACGGGGCGAACTCTTGGGTTTCGCCGCGCTCCGGGAGGATGCCAAGCTCAAGGAAAACCGCATCCTCGAGATGCTCTATGTCGCGCCCGATCATGCCGGCAAAGGCATCGGCAAGGCATTGCTGGGGGTGATGGAGCTTCTCGCCAGCAAGCGCGGCGCGGAGACGCTCACCACCGATGCCTCCGAGGCCGCGCGCGAATTCTTCGGCAAATTCGGCTACGAGATGCAGGCGCGGAACACGGTGCTGCGCGGCGACGAATGGCTGGTGAACACGACGATGAAGAAAAAACTGCCCTCCGAAGCCCCAACCGCGAATGCCTGAGATGTCTTCAATACCTGTGCTGCCGCCGAAAGAGCGCCTCTACCTGTTCGACACCACGCTGCGCGATGGCGCGCAGACAACGGGGGTCGATTTCAGCCTAGCCGACAAGGTCAAGATCGCGGCGATGCTCGACAAGCTCGGCGTCGATTTCATCGAGGGCGGCTACCCCGGCGCCAACCCGGTCGACACCAAATTCTTTGCCAGCCCGCCGAAGACCCGCGCCACCTTCACCGCCTTCGGCATGACCAAGCGGGCAGGGGTTTCCGCCTCGAACGACCCCGGCCTTGCCGCATTGCTGCAGGCGGGCGGCACCGCGATCTGCTTTGTCGCCAAGGCCTGGGATTTCCATGTCGAGTTCGCGCTCGGCTGCACGCTGGAGGAAAACCTCGAAAGCCTCCGCGCCTCCGTCGCGGCGACGCTTCAGGCCGGCAAGCGCGCGCTGGTCGATTGCGAGCATTTTTTCGACGGCTACAAGGCCAATCGCGCCTATGCGCTGGCCTGCGCCCGCGCCGCGAAGGACGCCGGTGCCGAATGGGTCGTGCTCTGCGATACCAACGGCGGTACGCTGCCGCATGAAATCGAGGCGATGGTTGGGGAGGTGCTGATCGAGGTGCCGGGGATCCGGCTCGGCATCCACGCCCATGATGATACCGGGAACGCCGTCGCCAACAGCCTCGCGGCGGTGCGCGCGGGCGCGCGGCAGATCCAGGGCACGCTCAACGGGCTCGGCGAACGCTGCGGCAACGCCAACCTCGTCACGCTGATCCCGACCCTCAAGCTTAAGCCGGAATTCGCGGATCGTTTCGAAATCGGCGTTTCCGATGCGGCGCTGGCGGGGCTCACGGCGGTTTCGCGCGGGTTTGATGAACTGCTCAACCGCGTGCCCAACCGTCAGGCGCCCTATGTCGGGGTTTCCGCCTTTGCGACCAAGGCGGGGATCCATGCTTCGGCGTTGATCAAGGACCCCCGGACCTACGAGCATGTTCCGCCCGAAACCATCGGCAACCGCCGGCTGGTGCTGGTGTCCACGCAAGCCGGCAAATCCAATATCCTGGCGGAGCTGGAGCGCCTCGGGGTCACGGTCGCCAAGAACGACCCCCGCCTCGCGCGCCTCCTCGATGAGGTCAAGGACAAGGAAGCGCAGGGCTATTCCTACGAAGGCGCCGATGCCAGCTTCTACCTCCTGGCGCAGCGGCTGCTCGGCCGGGTGCCGGAGTTCTTCAAGGTCGAGCGGTTCAAGGTCAATGTCGAGCGGCGGTTCAATGCCAACGGCGACCTCGTCACCTTCTCGGAAGCGATCGTGAAGGTGCGCGTCGGCGAGAAAACCATGATTTCGGCCGCGGAGGGCGATGGTCCGGTCAACGCGCTCGACAAGGCCCTGCGCAAGGACCTCGGAAGATACCAGAACTATATCAAAGGCTTGAAATTGACGGATTTCAAGGTCCGTATCTTTCAGGGCGGCACGGATGCCGTCACCCGGGTGCTGATCGATTCAACCGACGAAGCCGGGGAAACCTGGACCACGGTCGGCGTCTCCCCGAACATCATCGACGCCTCGTTCCAGGCGCTGACGGATTCGATCCTCTACAAGCTGATGCGCTCGCAGGTCCCGGCGGAGTAACCCGCCGGGCCGGCCGCCCATCTCACTCGGTAAACCGCACCGTCTTGTCGGCGCAGAGGTTGACTTCGCTCTGATCGAACTCGGCGTCATCCGAGAACGAGGCATTGATGGCGAAGACGCAGCCCGAATTCTTCGGCAGCTTGATCACGATCTTCTTGCCGGCTTCCAGCGGCTTCTTGAGGGTCGCGACGGTCTTGCCGGCCGCGCTGGTCACGCTCGCCCCGGTCACGACCGCGCCGCGGGCATTCACCAGCACGATTTCGCCAGCGTTCTTGGCCGCGGCCTTTTTCTGGGCGGGGCGTTTCGCCTTGGCTGCATCGGCCGCCGGGGCAGGGGTCGCCGCCGGCGCCGGTGCCTGCTGCGCAAGAACGGGGGCCGAAATCAAAAGGGCGGCCGAGACGGCGATGGCCAAACCGGATCTGAAAAACATCGATATACTCCAAGAGGATAGAACTCGGCAGATCACCGAATGGCGCTCGATTGTGGAAAAAGAGCGTCGGTTGCCCGCTGCCTGCCGGGCGACGAGAGCAATTCATCGCGCAGAAGGCGGGATCGCGCAAGCACCCGCACAAAAGCGTGATGGGTCGCCCGGGGCGAAATTCGGTGCCGATAGTGATCGGGTCAGGCGTGCATCCGGCTTTTCATCCGGGCGGCCTGCTCCAGCATCGGCAGGATGTCCTCGGTTTTCTCGGAAACGAGGTACTGCACCTCCAGCCCGGGCCGGATGAAGTGGAATTCGCGCATATGGGCGAGAAGCACCATGAGCGGCTTCCAGAAATCGGCGATATTCGCCATCAGGATCGGCTTGTTGTGCTGACCCAGCTGCGCCCAGGTGAGCTGCTCGACCAGCTCCTCGAGCGTGCCGACCCCGCCGGGGAGGGCGACAAAGGCATCGGCCTTGTCGAACATCAGCTGCTTGCGCTCATGCATGTTGGTGGTGACGATCATCTCCTGCGCGCCTTCGAGCATCAGCTCGCGCGATTTCAGGAAATCAGGGATGATGCCGGTCACCTGGCCGCCGTGATCGAGAACGGCCCGTGCGACCGCCCCCATCAGCCCGTGCGAGCCGCCGCCATAGACGAGGCGGGTCCCGGTTTCCGCCAGGATCTTGCCCAGCGCCTCGGCGGTTTGCCTGAAGATCGGCTCGGTGCCAAATCCCGAACCACAGAACACGCAGACGGATCGAATCAGCTTGTTTGTCATGGGTTGAGAATCTCGCCGCTTGCCGGCGAATGCAAACGCTTTTCCTTTTCGGGCGCTTTTCCCGGCATGGCTAAGCGCTTCCCTGCCGGTGGCCGCGCCAAGTTGGGGGGGGGAGGCCATCGTTTGATGAGGAAAGTCCGGGGCAGGCGCTCGATCCCCCTTGGCATCGGCGCCTTTGACCTCCAGATTGGAAGTACTCTTGTCTGGAGCGGAAATACCGCAAGAAACCTAACTCATGCCGCAACGACCCCGTGGTAGACCCGAGCGGCCGAACCGGTACGGCCCGGCATTTTGTTCCGGTTTTCGTTTTCGTCGGTTTTTCGGGGGCTGAAAGGCCCGGTCCTGAAAACCGTTCTCCTGTCCCTGAAGGCCATCTCCTTGTCCGATTCCATCGCCACGCCCCATTCTGCCCCCACACCCAATTCCGCAACCAAGCCCGAGCGGGCCGAGGCCTCGCTGTTTACGACCCTCAAGGCGCTCTGGCCGTTTTTCTGGCCGTCGGACCGGCCGGATTTGCAGCGCACGATCTATTTTTCGCTGCTGCTGATGCTGGTGGCGAAGGGCTTCACCATCCTGATGCCCTTTACCTACAAATGGGCGACGGATGCGCTGGTGGGGATTGCGGGCGGCAAGATTGACGCCAATACGGCGGTGCCCTGGCTGCTGGGGGCGCCGGTGGCGGCGAGCGTGCTCTATGGCCTGACGCGCATCCTGATGGTCGTCTTCCAGCAGTCGCGCGAGGGATTGTTCGCCAAGGTGGCGATGAACGCCGTGCGCAAACTGGCGATGCGCACCTTCGAGCATATGCACCGGCTTTCGCTGCGCTTCCATCTCGAACGCAAGACCGGCGGGCTGACGCGCGTGCTCGAGCGCGGGCGCAACGGCATCGAGGAAATCACCCGGATGACGCTGATGACGCTCATCCCGACCATTGTCGAGTTCGGCATGGTGATCGTGGTGTTCGCGCTCGCCTTCGACTGGCGCTACGTCGTCGTCGTCGTCACGATGATCGTGCTCTATCTCTGGTTTACGGTGCGCGCGACGCTCTGGCGCATGCAGATCCGCCGGACGATGAACGAGAGCGATACCGACGCCAACGCCAAGGCGGTGGATTCGCTGCTCAATTTCGAGACCGTGAAATATTTCGGCGCGGAGGCGCGCGAGGCTGACCGCTACGATCGCTCTTTGGCGATTTACGAGAAGGCCTCGATCAAGACCTATGTCTCGCTCGCCATCCTCAACTCGGGGCAGGCGATCATCTTCACCATCGCGCTGACGATCTGCATGGCGATGTCGGCGATGGACGTGGTCGCGGGCAAGAACAGCGTCGGTCATTTCGTGATGATCAACGTGCTGATGATCCAGCTCTACCAGCCGCTGAATTTCATGGGCACCGTCTATCGCGAGATCAAGCAGGCGATCGTCGATATCGAGAAGATGTTCGATATCCTGACGCAGAACGCCGAAATCGAGGATCTGCCGGGGGCAAAGCCGCTCGAGGTCGGCAAGGGGCATGTGAAGTTCGAGAACGTCCGCTTCGCCTACGTGCCCGAACGCGAAATCCTCAAGGGGGTGAGCTTCGAGATCCCGCCGGGCCAGACAGTGGCGGTGGTCGGCCCGTCCGGGGCGGGCAAATCGACGCTGTCACGGCTGCTGTTCCGCTTCTACGACGTCACCTCCGGCACGATCTCGATCGACGGGCAGGATATCCGCGAGGTCACGCAGCGCTCCCTGCGCGCCGCGCTCGGCATCGTGCCGCAGGATACCGTGCTGTTCAACGACACCATCCTCTACAACATCGGCTACGGGCGCGATGGTGCCGATGCCACGGCGATCAACGCCGCCGCCACGCTGGCGCAGATCGACCCGCTGATCCAGCAGCTGCCGGAGGGATACCAGTCCCAGGTCGGCGAGCGCGGGCTGAAGCTCTCGGGCGGCGAGAAGCAGCGCGTCGCCATCGCCCGCACCATTCTGAAGGGGCCGCCGATTCTCGTGCTCGACGAGGCGACCTCCGCCCTCGACAGCTACACCGAGAAGGAAATCCAGGACGCGCTCGACAAGATCAGCCGCGGTCGCTCGACGCTGGTGATCGCGCATCGGCTCTCGACCGTGATCAACGCCGACCGGATCATCGTGCTCGACAAGGGCGTGATCGCCGAAAGCGGCACCTTCGAGGAGCTGCTGGCCCAGGGCGGGTTGTTCGCCGGCATGTGGAACAAGCAGCGCGAGGCGGATCAGGCACGCGAAACCCTGCGGCGCGCACAGCAGGGCGAGGAGCCGAGCTTCCGGCAAACGCTGGGGGCGTGAGGGCGCCGGGCGTCGTTTGGCCGAATGCCGCGCGGCGGTCATTGCCGGCGGGTGTGATGAGATAGGCTGGCGTCCAAAGGTGCGGAGAATGCTCTGGTCGAGACCGACGCTACCGCTCCAGCGCCCCAATCATCTCCACCCGCATGGCATGCCGACCGCCCTCGAACTCGGCGCTCAGGAATGCGTCCACGATATCGAGCGCCAGCCCTTCACCCACCACGCGCGCGCCAATCGACAGCATGTTGGCGTCGTTATGCTGGCGGATCATGCGGGCTGAGAATGTGTCGAGACAGACGCCGCAGCGGATGCCCTTGATCTTGTTCGCCGCCATCATGATGCCCTGGCCGGTTCCGCACAGGATGATGCCGAACCGGCAATCTCCGGCGGCGACGAGCCGCGCCGCCGCTTCGCCCTGCTGGGGATAGTGTGTGCTCTCCGGCGTTGTCGGCCCGATGTCGACCACGACCCAGCCTTGCGCCGCGATATGGGCGGCGATGGCCTGCCGGAGCTGGATGGCGGCGTGGTCGCTGGAGAGGACGATGCGGTTGTTGGCTGTCATGGCTTACCGGTAGCGCCATCCTGCTTCAGATGCCAGTCATGCCAATATTGATGCATTCGATTTTTCGAACGCTCAAGCCCCCGACGAGCGGTTGAAAGACGAGCGATTGAAAAGGATCGCGCCCCAGGCCCAGGCACAAGGCAGACAGCAGCGGTTATCTGTGTTCTTCCGCCAGCATCGCCCTGAACTGCGCGGTGGCCTCCCGTTGGAGTCCTGTACATTGAAACCCGGGGTCAGAATTAAACCCACGCTTGCCACCAGTGACCGCCTTCCATTGAGGCCAAGAGCGTATGGCGAATGAATTTAGGCTTCAATGTCCGATATGGCTCGAAGCCGCCGTGGATGTCGTGCACAATTCTTGAATAGTGAGATACAGGCTGCCTTGACGTCCGAGTCTGCGCATCTCCCCCAAAAAAAAGCGACCCGTTTCCGGGCCGCTCTCCGCGCGGGATCATGGGGGTTCGCCCGCAGCGTTCCTGAACTTCAGGCGGTGGCGCGCAACTCAGTTGGCGACGGAGGCACGCTTGGCCTCGTGCTTGAGGCGGGAGTGAATCGCCAGCCGGGTTTCATCGTCGATTTTCTCCACCCAATCCGGGTGTTCGGCCCCGAGCGCCTCGATACAGAACTGAACCGGATCGGGTTTTTCAAGAATCCAGTTGGCGGGCAGGGTGAAGGGAGCGGTTGAAAAGGCGCGCTCGCGCAGCATGCGCACCGACCCATAGCCGATGCATGAAAACGCCAGGTTGTAATCCATTGAGGTTCTCCCTCTATGCGTGAGAGCAGTCTATACCAAAGTCACAAGACAATTAAGAGACAAGTTGGCAAACGGGGCAAATTTTTGACCGCATGGTGCAGCAGCCGAACGTTGGTCATCCGCGCCATGAACGTCGCAGAACTTGCGACCTCGGCAAGCTATCGCTAAGGGTGCGGCAGAAATAAGGTTTCGGAAGCGGCAAGACGCCGGTTCCGGTGCCGCAATCCGATGCCCTAAACATTCTGGCCACTCAGGTTTTGGGCGATCAGGCCGCTTTCGAACACCCTTTTCTAACCCAGAAAAAACGACAAGAAACAGGAAGCCATCAAGATGTCCGTTGTCGCCTCGGTCCGCAAATTCATCGTGCCGGTCCACCCGGAGGGATATCTCTTCATCGTCGGGGCTGTTGTGCTGGCGCTGTTCGTGCACTGGCTGATCCCGGCGATCGGCTGGCTGTTCTGGATCCTGCCGCTGTTCGTCGCGTATTTTTTCCGCGATCCGCCGCGGGTCTCGCCGGTCAAGGAGGGGCTCATCCTCGCGCCGGCCGATGGCCGCGTCAGCATGATCGGCTATTTCGCGCCGCCGCCGGAACTGGGGCTGGGGGATACGCCGCGGCTGCGGATCTCGGTGTTCCTGTCGGTGTTCGACGTGCATATCAACCGCACTCCGGCCGGCGGCAAGATCCGCAAGATCGTCTATACGCCCGGCCTGTTCCTGAACGCCGACCTCGACAAGGCGAGCCAGGATAACGAACGCAACGCGATGGTGGTCGATACCGCGCATGGCCCGATCGTCTGCATCCAGATCGCCGGGCTGATCGCGCGCCGCATCCTGTGCTTCGTGCGCGAGGGCGAGGATATTGCGCCGGGCGCGCGCTTCGGCCTGATCCGGTTTGGCAGCCGCACCGATATCTATCTGCCCGAAGGCGCGCAGGCGCTGGTTGCCGAAGGGCAGACCGCGATTGGCGGCGAAACGGTTTTGTGCGACCTTACTTCCAGGGAAGCGCAGCGGAATTATCGCGTCAGCTGAGCATGATCAGCAAAAGTGGGTACCGGTTTTGCGCCCGATCATGCGAGCGGAATGAACCTGGGGCATGATCAGCAAAAGTGGGTACCGGTTTTGCGCCCGATCGTGCGAACGGAATGAACCTGAGGCATGATCAGCAAAAGTGGGTACCGGTTTTGCGCCCGATCGTGCGAACGGAATG
>CAZNAT010000085.1:0-2039 GCA_964571245.1 uncultured Methylobacterium sp. | reverse complement strand
AACCTGAGGCATGATCAGCAAAAGTGGGTACCGGTTTTGCGCCCGATCGTGCCCTGGCTCACGTTGATAAAGAAACAGTGGCTCCGGGAATTGTCCCTTGGGCCCGCAACAGCCGGCTTTTGACAGATGGAACCGATTTTCCCGCCCTTCGAGCCCGAGCCCGTCCCGCCGCAGCGCCGGTTTCGCCCGGTGCCGCTCCGGCTGCTGATTCCCAACGTCATCACGCTGATCGCGCTCGCGGCCGGGTTGACCGCGGTGCGTTTTGCCATCGAGGGCAAGCTCGAATACGCCGCGCTGGCGATCATCGCCGCGGCGGTGCTCGACGGGGTCGACGGACGAATCGCCCGGCTGCTCAAGGGCACCTCCCGGTTTGGCGCGGAACTCGATTCGCTGGCGGATTTCGTGACGTTCGGCTGCGCGACCGGGTTGATTCTCTATTTCTGGCTGCTGCACGAGTTGAAAACCATCGGCTGGCTCGCCTGCCTGTTGCTGGCGTTTGCGATGGCGTTGCGGCTCGCGCGCTTCAATGTCGCGCTCGATGCGCCGGAGCGTCCGGCCTGGCAGAAAACCTTTGCCACCGGCGTTCCCGCCCCCGCGGGCGCGATGATGGTGATGCTACCGCTCAACCTCAGCCTGGCGGGGATGCCGCATTTTGTCGGCGAATCCGTGCTCGTACTGATCTGGACGCTGATTTCCACCGCGTTGATCGTCAGCCGCGTACCGACGTTTTCCGGCAAGGGCTTTGGCTCGCCGGTGCCGCGCGAGCGGGTACTGCCGATTCTCGCCGGCGTGGTGGTGATTCTCGCGCTGCTGGTCAGCCATCCCCTGGAAACCGTCAGCTTTCTGACGCTGGTGTATGTCGCCTGCATTCCAATCGCCATTCAGCGCTACCTGCGTCGCAAGGCGGAAGACCAGGCCGCGTTGAGGCCAAAACCCGGCGAAAACCCCGAAGAAAAGCCGGAATCAACGCCTTCCGCGTGATATTGCCGTGCGCATTCGCTGGGGTTCTGCCCACGCGAATGGCCGCCAACCGCCTCCAGATCCTAACAAATCCCTAGCATGCGTCTGGTTTTGACGCAGATCTCCGGCTGCGGCACCCGGCATGCGTGACTAATCCGCAACATGGGTTTGAAAAGCCACTCCGGAACCGCCCCGAACGCGTTTCAGTGGTTGAATGGCAAGTCGCTCTGGGTATGGTGCCAATCGCGACGGGAGTTTCCGGTCGCTAGCTCGTTGTTTCTTTCGGGGGGTCCGGGGAAACAACTGGTGACAAGGGAAAGCGGGTAAGGCTGGCGGGTTCGCCCAAGGCCAAGTTCGTAAACTCCCGATTTGGTCTCGAAATCTTTTGGAGGTATCACCATGAAGCTCGTCAAGAGCCTTCTTCTCGGTTCGGCAGCTGGCCTTGTTGCCGTTGCCGGCGCCTCGGCTGCCGATCTCGGCGTTAAGAAGCCGTCGGCTGTTGAATATGTGAAGACCTGCCCCACCTACGGTGCTGGCTTCTTCGTCGTTCCGGGCACCACGTCCTGCCTGAAGCTCATTGGCCGCGTTCGTCTCGACTACATCTTCGAGAACATGCGTCAGCGCGCCGACAACAACCAGCGCTTCCGTGCGCGTGGCTACGTCGGCTTCGATCACCGCACCGCGACCGAATACGGCCTGCTCCGCACCTACGTCCGTGCGTTCTTCCAGCGCCAGTCCGGCCACTCGACCGGTCCGGTCGCCCCTGGCGACTCGACCACGCTTGAGTATGCCTTCATCCAGTTCGGTGGCCTGACCGTCGGTCGCGTTGCCCCGGCCTTCGAGCATGGCTGGAACCAATTCTACACCTACTCGGGTCAGAACGCGATTGGTTACCACTCCGATATCGCGTACACCAACTCGATCGGCTACACCTTCAACGCTGGCGGCGGCTTCTCGGCCACCATCGCGATTGACGATGCCTCCGAGCGCCGCGTCATGACCGGTGGTCGTACCATGCCGGACATCGTCGGCTCGCTGGCCTATGATCAGGCCTGGGGTTCGCTGAAGCTCTCCGGTGC
>CAZNAT010000084.1:8024-12795 GCA_964571245.1 uncultured Methylobacterium sp. | reverse complement strand
ATTTTCTTTCGATGAACCGGTGTCCACTTCATCGGAAAATGCTCTAAACGCGGCTTTTCAGGCGATATGGCCGCCCAACTCGTCGTCGATATGCACCCTGAGGATTTCCTCGAAGCTGCTCTCGGCCCGAAATCCGAGCGCGGCGGCACGCCGGGCGTCGAAGTTCCGGGGCCAGCCGGCGACGATCTTCTCGATGATCGGGTCGCGCTCACGCCGGATCCGCGCGACCACCTTGTCGCCGCCGACCTTTCTGAGGGCCGCGATCTGGTCGCCCACGGTGCAGGAAAGCCCGGGCATGGTCAGGTTGCGGCGCGGGCCAACCTTGGTGCCGTCGATGGTGGCCGCCTGCACGAGAAAGCCGACCGCCGCGCGCGGGCTGGCGTGCCAGTGCCGGACATCCTCGGAGACCGGCAGCACCGCCTCCTTGCCGGCCAGCGGCTCGCGGCAGATGTTGGAGAAAAACCCCGAAGCGGCCTTGTTCGGCAGCCCCGGCCGCACGCAGATCGTCGGCAGGCGAATGCCGATACCGTCAAAGAAACCGCGCCGGGTATAATCGGCCAGCAGCAGTTCGCCGATGGTCTTCTGCGTGCCGTAGCTCGTCAGCGGCGTGTTGAAAAACTCGTCGCCGATCGCCTCCGGGAACGGCGCCCCGAACACCGCAATCGACGAGGTGAACACCACGCGCGGGCAGTAGCCGTCGCCAATCCGGCGGATCGCGTCGAAAAGCTGGCGCGTGCCATCGAGGTTGATGCGATAGCCCTTCTCAAAATCGGCCTCCGCCTCGCCCGAAACGATGGCGGCAAGGTGGAAGATCACATCCGGCCGCGAGGAGACGAGCTTTTCCGCGCTGCCGGCGAGCGAGAAATCCGAGGTCATGCCTTCGCAGCCGAACGGGGCCCCCGCCGGGGCCGTCGGCATGACGATATCGTGCAGGATGGCGTGGGAAATCGGGATCCCGCCAAGCCGCCCGTCCTTCGCCAGCCGTTCGGCGAGCTTGCGACCGACCATGCCGGCAGCGCCAAGAATGAGAATTTTCATCGTTCTTCTCTTGAGAAAAAATATCGCATTTTATTCGCTTGCGTGGCCCTTCGGGTGACGCGAACCGATCCCGCCTCACTTGGAAGCACTCTAGAGCACGTTTCGTTGCGATGGAAGTAAAACCATGTTCTATCCCTTTGTTCTGTCAAATGTTGTTACGAAAAACCGGCTTCCGTCCCCGCCGTCGCGGGGACATGCCTTTGCGCAGCATACTCTGAGGTCTGGCTCCTAGAGCGCGAACCCGCCGTCGGCGAGGTGGATCTGGCCGGTCGTGTAGCTGGCCTCGTCGGATGCCAGATAAACCGCCAGCATCGCGATTTCCTGGGGCTTGCCGAGCCGCCCCATCGGCTGACGATCGACGAAGGCCTGCCGCACCGCCGCCAGCGATTGCCCCGAGGATTTCGCGAGATCGGCGATGCGCTGGTCGAGCGAGGGCGATTCGATCGTGCCGGGGCAGATCGCATTCGCGCGCAGCCCTTTCTTGATGTAATCGGCGGCCAGCGCCTTGGTCAGGCCGATCACCGCCGCCTTGGTCGCGCCATAGACGTAGCGGTTGGGAATGCCGCGCACCGAGCTCGCGCCCGAGGCGATATTGACCACCGAGGCGTTCCCCTTCGCCAGCATGCCCGGCAAAAACGCCTTGATCATGTGATGCATGGAACGGACGTTGAGATTGAAGGAAAAATCCCAATCCTTGTCCGAACACTCCAGGATCGTGCCGTGATGCACGAAGCCGGCGCAATTGGCGAGAATGTCGATCGGACCGACCTTGCCGGCGAATTTTTCGATGGCCTTGGCGTTGAGCACATCGAGCTTGACCTTCTTGGCCTTCGCGATCCCCTCAAGCGCATCGCGGTTGATGTCAGTGGCATAAACGGTTGCCCCCTCGGCCACGAAGGCCTCCGCGATCGCCCGGCCGATGCCTGCGCCGGCCGCCGTGACGACCGCAACCTTGCCTTTCAAACGTCCGGCCATGTCAGACCCTTTCTCGTTGTTTCGCCGTCACCGGCTTTGTCATATAAATGAGGTTCCGGTCCGACAAAACCTCGATCCCGGTGATGGCATAGCCAAGGCGCTGATACCACGCGATATTTTTCTCGAGTTTTTGGCCCGTGTAGAGCGCCGTCGCGCAAAATCCCTGGTCGCGGGCGCGCGCTTCGGCAAAATCCATCAACCGCCGCCCGAGCTTCTCCCCCTGCCCGGCGGGCGCGACCGCCACGCTCCAGATCAGCAGCGCCTCGGCTTCCGGCTCCAGGATGAGGGCGCCGAGCAGCCGGGTTTCGCGCTCGGCAAGCCAGCACTCCTTGCTGGCGACAACCTCGGCATAATCCGCCATCAGCGGCAGCGGCTCAACACCCAGAACCGAGCGGTTCCAGGCATAGGCCTCGCGCTGGAGCGCGACGAGCGCAGCAACATCGGACGGCCCCGCGCGCCGCATCGAGACCGCGTCAGCCATCACTGGGGTTTTTCCCGAAAATCCTCCAGCCGGCGCTTCTGCCGGCCGTCGGAGTCAAAATTGCCGGGGTCGAGCCAGCCGTCGAACATCGCCCGGATCGCCGGCCACTCGCCATCGAGCATCGAATACCAGGCGGTGTCGCGGTTGCGCCCCTTGGCGACCATGTGCTGGCGAAACAACCCCTCATAGGTGAAGCCAAACCGCAGCGCGGCACGCTTGGAGGGCTCGTTCTCGTTGTTGCACTTCCACTCGAAGCGGCGATAGCCAAGGTCCTCGAAAGCGTGTCTGGCGAAGAGATACAACGCCTCGCTCGCCACCTTGCTGCGCGCGATGCCCGGTCCCCAGTGGATCGAGCCGATCTCGATCACGCCATGGGCCGGCTCGATGCGCATGAAATCCTGCCGCCCGCCGATATGACCCGTTTCCCGGTCGATGACGACGTGGCAAACGATGTCCGTGCGCTTCGCCTTGGCCTCGATCCACCCTTGGAAATCCGCACGGCTCATCGCGGTCTCGAAGAGGTAGAGGTGATCATTCGCCGGCGCCTCGACCATCAGCGCCGCGAAAAGCCCGTCGCCATGACGCGCCGGATCGAGCGGTTCCAGCCGGGTGTAGCGCCCTTCGATCACGGTGCGCTGCGGGAGGGGGCGCGGCGTCCAGCCGGAGAGATCAGCCGTCATTTTGGTCCCAGTTCATCATTTTGGTCCCAGTCCAACGGGCAGCAAAACCTCGATCCGGTCATTCGGCCCGAGCGCGCTGCGGATAGCCCCGGCAATCGCGTCTCCCTCGCGCCGCCAGGCTTCGAATTGCGCCACCGTTCCAAACGCGGACGCCAGCGGATCGCCATCTTCGAAGATCGAATCGAATTCGTCCATCCAGTCCTCGAGACGATCGGCGATTTCCTCGGAAAGCCCGATATCCTCGGCGCCCACCGGTTCAAAGCTGCCGTCCGGCGCCGCCAGCCACAGCCCGGATTGCCCCAGCCATTCGGGCAGCAGCCGCAGCACCCGCGGCGCGTGTTGTTTCCTGCCTGCCATTCGCGCGAGACCCCGTCAGCCCGGGGTTCAGTGATTGTCGCGCGGCGTGCCGTAGGTGCGGATGATGCGTTTGTATTTGACCGCCGGCTTCAGAACCATGCCTTCGGCGAGCCCATCCACCATCTTGCGCTGGATTTCCTGCCACGGCGATTGGCTCTTGGGATACTTGTAGCCGCCATTGGCCTTCAGCTCAGCCTTGCGCGCGTTGAACTCCGCCTCCGGAATCAGGATATTCGCCGTCCGCTTGTTCAGATCGATGCGGATGCGGTCACCGGTCTTGAGCACCGCGAGCCCGCCGCCCACCGCCGCTTCCGGCGTCGCGTTGAGGATCGAGGGCGTGTAGGAGGTGCCGGACTGGCGACCATCCCCCACGCACGGCAGCGCGGTGATGCCCTTGTTGAGCAAGTACGCCGGCGGGCGCATGTTCACCACTTCCGCTGCACCGGGATAGCCGATGGGGCCGGCACCGCGCATGAAGAGGATCGCATCCTCGCCCATCTTGAGTTTGGGATCGTCGATGCGGTGGTGATAATCTTCCGGCCCGTCGAACACGAAAGCGATGCCCTCGAACGCCATGGGGTCTTTCGGATTTTCAAGGTAGCGCTTGCGGAATTCCTCGGAGATCACGCTCGTCTTCATGATCGCGCTGTCGAACAGGTTGCCCGAGAGGTTGAGGAAGCCGGATTTCGCCTTCATCGGTGCATCGAACGCCTTGATGACGGCGCGATCCTGCGCAAACTTGCCCTTGTTGTTCTCGCCGAATGTCTTGCCGTTCACGGTCATCGCATCCTCATGGATGAGGCCCTTGGCGATGAGCTCGGCGACAACCGCCGGCACGCCGCCGGCGCGATGGTATTCCTCCGCGAGAAACTCGCCGGCCGGCTGGAGATTGACCAGCAGCGGGATTTCGTAACCGATTCGGTCCCAGTCATTGTTGTCGAGCGGCACACCGAGGTGCCGGGCGATCGCGTTGAGGTGGATCGGCGCGTTGGTCGAGCCGCCGATGGCGGAATTGACCCGGATCGCGTTCTCGAACGCCTTACGGGTCATGATCTTGGACGGGCGCAGATCTTCCCAGACCATCTCGACGATGCGGCGGCCGGTCTCGTAGGCGCATTGCCCGCGCTCGCGGTAGGCCGCGGGGATCGAGGCCGAGCCGGGCAGGCTCATGCCGAGCGCCTCGGCAAGGCTGTTCATCGTCGTCGCGGTGCCCATCGTGTTGCAATAGCCGGTCGACGGC
>CAZNAT010000084.1:0-8014 GCA_964571245.1 uncultured Methylobacterium sp. | reverse complement strand
AATCGTCCCGGATCCCGCGCGCTCGCCCCTGAACCAGCCGTTGAGCATCGGCCCGACGTTCATCGAAATCGCCGGCATATCCACCGTCGCCGCCGCCATCAGCAGCGCCGGCGTGGTCTTGTCGCAGCCGGTGGTCAGCACAACGCCATCGAGCGGGTAGCCGTAGAGGAGTTCGACAAGCCCGAGATAGGCGAGGTTGCGGTCGAGCGTCGCGGAGGGCCGCTTGCCGGTTTCCTGGATGGGATGCACCGGGAATTCCATGGCGATGCCGCCCGCTTCCCGGATGCCCTCGCGAACGCGCTTGGCAAGCTCGATGTGATGCCGGTTGCAGGGCGAAAGATCCGAGCCGGTCTGGGCGATACCGATGATCGGCTTGCCCGATTGCAGCTCCTCGCGCGTCAGCCCGAAATTGAGGTAACGCTCGAGATAGAGCCCGGTCATCTCCGGATTGTTCGGATTATCGAACCAGTCGCGTGAACGCAGACGCGCGATCTTGGCTTTGCTCGGCAGCGACTTCTTGCCGGGCGAGCTGGACTTCTTGTTGGGCGAGCTGGATTTCGTCGGCGTCTTGGACAAAGCGATACCCTGTTTTTGGCTTGTTCCGGGGAACCCGGAGGCGGGGCGAATTCCTCTGGCTGGTGGCGTTTCCGTCAAGAGCCGGTGCTCAGGCCTTCCATTGATCTTGGCTGGAAGATCGCCCATCGTATCCCTAAAAATCAAGCACGAAGCCACGACGGCCAACAAATAAAATACTGTATACCGAAACCCGACCAGAACCCGGACCAGGGAAAGCCCCATGCTCGATATCGTGCCCGCCTTCGCCCGCATCGGCGAGGAGAATGCCTTCGCCGTTCTCGCCCGCGCGACCGAACTCGCCCGCCAAGGCCGCGACATCATCAACCTCGGCATCGGCCAGCCAGATTTTGCGACCCCGCCGCATATCGTCGAAGCCGCGATCAAGGCCTTGCGCGACGGCCATCACGGCTACACCCCGGCGACCGGCATTCTCCCGGCGCGCGAAGCGGTGGCGGCGGACCTCCACAAGCGGTTCAACGTCACGGTGTCGCCGGAGCGCGTGATGATCGTGCCGGGTGGCAAGGTGACGATGTTCATGGCGATCCTGATGTTCGGCCAGCCGGGGGTTGAAATCCTCTATCCCGATCCGGGCTTCCCGATCTATCGCTCGATGATCGAGTTTACCGGCGCGACGCCGATCCCGGTGCCGATCCGCGAGGAAAACGCCTTTGCCTTCTCCGCCGAGGAAACGCTGGCGCTGATCACGCCGAAAACCCGGCTCCTGATCATCAATTCGCCGGCCAACCCGACGGGGGGCGTGACACCGAAGGCCGAGATCGACACGCTCGTCGCCGGCCTGCAGCGGTTTCCGCGCGTCGCGCTGATGTCGGACGAGATCTACGACCAGATGCTTTATGATGACGAGAAGCACGTCTCGCTGCTCACCTACCCGGAAATCCGCGACCGGCTGATTCTGCTCAACGGCTGGTCAAAAACCTACGCCATGACCGGCTGGCGCATGGGCTACTCGGTCTGGCCGGAAGCCGCCTATGAGGCCGCGCGCAAGCTCGCGGTGAATTCCTATTCCTGCGTCAACGCCCCCGCGCAATGGGCCGGCATCGCGGCGCTGACCGGGCCGCAGGATGCCGTGCACGCCATGGGCCGGGAGTTCGACCGGCGGCGCAAAGCCGTGGTCGCCGGGCTGAACGCCCTGCCGAATGTCACCTGCCTGACACCCAAGGGCGCTTTCTATGCCTATCCTAACATCAAGGCGACGGGCTGGAAGGCCAAGAAGCTCGCCGCACAGCTTCTGGAGGAAGCAGGTGTCGCGACCATTGGCGGCCCTGATTTTGGCGTCTACGGGGAAGGCCACATCCGGCTTTCCTACGCCAATTCGCTCGAGAATATTGAAAAAGCCCTGGGGCGTATGGGCGCGTTTCTCACGAAGCCCCCCCGGTGGCTGACCCCCTGAACGGATGCTCAGGCGAGCCGTCCACCCTGACGAGAGCATTTTCAAGCGAAGTGGATTCCGGTTCGTGTAAAGAAAATGTGACAAAACAAAAAGATAGAGCATGAGAGGTGAATACGCATTCGCCGAAGATGCTCTAAATCCGGGGAACGTCATCCCGGCCCAATCGGAGCAGATCGATGAGCGATTTTTTTGATGCGGTTGAAGCGCGCCCGCAAGAACAGCGCGAGATTGGCCAGCTGAGCGAACTCCGCGAGATTCTCGCCTGGGCCAAGCCCGCCGCGCCTGCGCTGGAGCGTCAGCTCGCCGGGGTCGATCTTGCCGCGCTGGTTGATCGTGCGGCACTGGCTGAAATCCCGGTGCTGCGCAAGGGCGAGTTGCTCGGCATGCAGGGCGTGGCACCCCCCTTCGCCGGCTTGACCACCACCAGACCCGGCATGCTCAAGCGCCTGCTGATGTCCCCCGGGCCGATCTTCGACCCCGAAGGCTATGCCTCCGACTGGTGGGGCGCCGGCCGCGCGCTCTATGCCGCCGGGTTCCGCAAGGGCGATGTGGTGCTGAACACCTTCAGCTACCACTTCACGCCCGGGGCCTACATCATGGAATCGGGCGCGCATGCCGTCGGCTGCGCGGTAATCCCCGCCGGCCCGGGCCAAACCGAGATGCAGATCGAGGCCATCGCCGCCTTGAAGCCGGAGGGCTATATCGGCACGCCGGATTTCCTGAAAATCCTGCTGGAAAAGGCCGAGGAAGCTGGCAAACCCGCGCTTTCGCTCAAGAAGGCGCTGGTTTCCGGCGCCGCCTTCCCGCCAAGCCTGCAACAGGTGATCGCAGCGAAGGGCGTCGAGGCCTATCAGGCCTATGCCACCGCCGACCTCGGCGTCATCGCCTATGAAACCCCGGCCCGCGCCGGACTTGTCATCAACGAGGGCATCATTCTGGAGATCGTCCGGCCCGGCACCAGCGAGCCGTTGCCCGATGGCGAAGTCGGCGAAATCGTCGTCACCCGCCTCAACAGGGATTATCCGCTCCTGCGCTTTGGCACCGGCGATCTCTCGAAGATCATCGAGGGGGCCTCGCCCTGCGGCCGCACCAACCGCCGGCTCGCCGGCTGGATGGGCCGCGCCGACCAGCGCACCAAGGTCAAGGGCATGTTCATCGACCCCGCGCAGATCGACGCCGTCGCCAAGAAGCATCCCGGGCTTGGCCGCCTCAGGCTGATTGTCACGCGCGAGAACGAGGCGGATACCATGGTTCTGAGGGTGGAAAGCGTGGGGCTGGGCCGGGAACTCGCCGATGAGATCGAGGCCAGCCTGCGCAGCTCGACCAACCTCAAGGGCAAGGTCGAGCTGGTGCCGGTCGGCTCGCTGCCCAACGACGGCAAGGTGATTTCGGACGAACGGCCCATCGGATAAATTTGGGGCTTAACAAACTGGGCGGGGACGCTATTTGGAATGGCTATGAACAAGCCAGTCCCAATCCCCGCCCCCTTCGCCTCCGAAGCCGAGATGCGCGCTATCCGGCTGCCCGAGGGCCACCCGCCGGTCAAGAAGGGCAAGCTCGGGGTGTTGCTGCTCAACCTCGGCACGCCCGATGCCACCGATTACTGGTCGATGCGGCGCTATCTCAAGCAGTTCCTGTCGGATCGCCGGGTCATCGAGGTGCCGCGCCTCCTGTGGTGGCCGCTGCTCAACCTCATCATCCTGACGACGCGCCCGGGCCGCAAGGGCAAGGACTATGCGACGATCTGGAACAACGAGCGCAACGAGGGCCCGCTGAAAACCATCACCCGCGATCAGGCCGAGGGCCTGGCGAAGCGCTTTGCGGGCGAGGACAAGGTCATCATCGATTGGGCGATGCGCTACCAGAACCCCTCGACGGAAAGCCGCATCCAGGCGCTGATGGCCGAGGGCTGCGACCGTATCCTTCTGGTGCCGCTCTACCCGCATTACGCCGCCGCCACCACCGCGACCGCGGCGGACGAGGCGTTCCGCGCGCTGATGAAAATGCGCTGCCAGCCCTATGGACGGGTCGCAGACGCCTATGCCGGTGACACCGTCTATATCGACGCGCTCGCGAAATCGGTCCGTGCCCATCTCGCGACGCTCGACTGGGAGCCGGAGGTGCTGATCGCGACCTTTCACGGCATGCCGCAGAAATATCTCGAAAACGGTGACCCCTACCACTGCGAATGCCAGAAAACCGGACGCCTGTTGCGCGAGGCCCTGGGCATGGACAAGGACCGCTTCAAGATCACCTTCCAGTCGCGCTTCGGCAACGACCCCTGGCTCCAGCCCTATACCGACAAGACCGTGGAGGCGCTGGCCAAAGCCGGCACCAAGCGGATGGTGATGATCGCGCCGGGATTTTCCGCCGATTGCCTCGAAACGCTCGAGGAACTCGACGGCGAAAACCGCGAGATCTTCGAGCACAACGGCGGCGAGAAATTCAGCTATATCCCCGCGCTCAACGCCAGCGAGGGCGGGATCGACGTCATCGAGGCCATCACCCGCCGCGAGTTGATGGGCTGGCTCTGAACCGGCAGACGCCGGACAGGCACGCGTGGACGCTCAAAGAAGGTCGCAGGCCCCCGGAAGTGACCCGCCAATGAAAGAGAGCCCCGACCCGAAAGACGTCAGGCCGGGCGCTCAGTCTGGAAACCGCGGGAGACAAATTCTGCGGCTTCCTGGTGGACCTTTTTCGACTGCAGGATCCGGCGGTGGCCAAACCCCGGCATCGGCAGAAGTTCGACATGCGCGCCGGCCGAGGCCAGGCTTTCGGCATCGCTGAACGGAATTTCCTTGTCGTCGGGCGCGTGCATCACCAGCGTCGGCACCTGCGTGCGGCGGAGGTAATCGACGCTCGAAAAGCTCGCCATCGGCCGCCCGGCGATCGCCAGAATCTGATCCTCGAAGGCCGCATGCCCGCGCGTCGTCAGCCCCAAAGCCGTGCTGAACGCCCGACCGTAGCCCTGCATCGCCTTGGGCGCGGCGATCGTGACCAGCCGATGGACCGGAATGGGCGCGAAAGCCTCGACCCCTCCGGCAATCGCCACCGCCGCAACCGCACCGCCGAAAGAATGCCCGATCATGCCGGCCAATGGCAGTTGATCCCGCACCACCGAGGTGATCGCCTCGACGGCGAGAGGAAAGTTCAGCTGCCGGCCGGAGGAGCCGCCATGCGCGGGGAGATCCATCGCGATCACGCGGAACCCCTTCGCCAGCAAGGGCTCGATGAACCCGGCCATGAACAGGCTCTGCCCGGTCCAGCCATGCACCAGCAGCACGGTGCCGCGCGAGAGGCCTTCGGGCTCGAACCAGACGGTATGCACAAAGCCGCAGCCATGCGTGATCATCCGGGTGGCGCCTGCGGCGAACAACGCCTTGGCGCTGCGGATCGCCGGACTGGCATCCTTCACCGGGGCATGGCCGATCGGGGTGCAGAACAGGCGAAACGCCAGCCGCCCGGTTGTTTTCGGCGAAACCACGCTCGAAAGCCGGATAACGGGACGGATGACCTTCAACGCGGCATGTGGCATTGTTCGAGCTCCATAGCGAATAATGTTCAGCGTTGAACATTTATAGTTCAATATTGAACAGATGCAAGCGGCATTTGCTCTGCCGCCGGACCACGCTTACGAGGGGAAATGCCTGAGTTGTCGAAACCGCCCGGCCTGCCTGAAACGCCCGAGCCGTCCAAATCGCTGGATCTCCCCTGGAACCGCCCGAGGTTCAAGAACTGGCTGGCTGTTGCCCGCGTTCACTCGCTGTGGGGCCAGCGCCTTTCGGCGGCGCTGGTCGCGCATGGCATCCGGATGTCGCAATTCGATATCATGGCCAACCTGCTCTATGAGCCGGGCATGACGCAGCAGCGCCTCGCTGAAAAGATTTTCGTCGGCCGCTCCAACCTGTCAATGGCTTTGCCGGACCTTGAAGCCATCGGCTGGGTTCGCCGCGATTCCGATGCCGAGGATCGCCGCGTCCGCCGGCTGTTTCTGACACCGGAAGGCGAGCGCATCACCCGCATCGCGCTCGATGAGGAATGCGCCCTGCTCGACGAGATGATGGAAGCGCTCTCGGAGGACGAGTGCAATCAGGTCGGGGATTACATGCGCCGCCTGGGCGACCGGCTGAGGAAAGGCTCGGCCAAGCCCGTGCCCTGAGCAAACCCTTTTTGCGCTACACGGGCACATCGAATGGCGGTGTGCGGCGGGACACTTGTGAAAACCCATGAAATTACGCATCTTCCCGGGCAAGTAAGGCCAGAATAACCTTCCTGTTCTCGAAACCGGCCCGTTGCCCCCCTCGTGAACTGCCCTGCCGTGAACCCCGTGGAGAAGCCGGATGCCCATTGATAGCGGACAAGTCGTATCGATCATTTTTGTCGCTCTCGCCATCATCACGCTGATGGCTGGCATCCGCCAGGTGCCGCAGGGCCGGCACTACACGGTCGAGCGTTTCGGTCGCTACAACCGCACCCTCACCCCCGGCCTCGGCCTCGTCATCCCCTTCATCGAGACCATCGGCGCCAAGGTGGTGATGATGGAGCAGGTGCTGGATGTGCCGACTCAAGAGGTGATCACCAAGGACAACGCCTCCGTGCGCGCCGATGGCGTGATCTTCTTTCAGGTCGTGGACGCCGCGCGTGCCACCTATCAGGTCGAGCAGCTCGGCTACGCCCTCCTCAACCTCACCACGACGAATATCCGCACGGTCATGGGGTCGATGGATCTCGATGCGCTGCTCTCGCATCGCGACGAGATCAACGTGAAGCTGCTCGCGGTGGTCGATGCGGCGGCATCCCCCTGGGGCATCAAGATCACCCGCATCGAGATCAAGGATATCATTCCGCCCGCCGATATCGTCGGCGCGATGGGCCGCCAGATGAAAGCCGAACGCGAACGCCGCGCGGTGATTCTCGAGGCGGAAGGCTCGCGTCAATCCGCGATCCTCAAGGCAGAAGGCGAAAAGGCCGCGCAGATCCTCGCGGCGGAAGGCCGCAAGGAAGCCGCGTTTCTCGATGCCGAAGCCCGCGAGCGCCAGGCCAACGCCGAAGCCAACGCCACGCGTTTTCTCTCCGATGCCATCGCCAAGGGTGATCTGGCGGCGGTGAATTATCTGATCGCGGAAAAATACGTCGGCGCCTTCTCCAAATTGGCGACGGCACCCAACCAGAAAGTCGTGATCATTCCGGCCGAAATGAGCGGCTTTGTCGGCACACTCGGCGGCATCGCCGAAATCGCCAAATCCGCGCTAAGCGGTTCCGATGCCCCGGCGCGCAGCGAAACGGCCAAGCGCCCGTGGTCGGATCCGAAGGCGAAAGAGTGAGGATCTCCTGATGATCTACCTCGGTCTACCGATCCTCTGGGGCTGGCTTGGCGCTGGCCTCGTGCTGATTGCGATCGAAGTTCTGATCGCGCCGGGGAGCTATCTGCTCTGGATCGGCATCGCGGCGCTGGCCATGGCGGGCCTGTCGACGCTCGTGAGCTTCTCCGCTGGCGCCGAACTCACGACCTTCGGGGTTCTCGGCCTTGTCTGCGGGCTGATCGGCTGGAAACTCTACGGCGCCAGGGTCGAGAACGACGCGGCGCGCGACCTTCACGATCCCGCCGTGACCTTCGTGGGTCGGGTTTTCACGCTCGCCACCCCGATCGAGAACGGCTTCGGGCAGGTGCGGGTCGATGACACCGTCTGGCGCGTCTCCGGCCCGGTGCTACCTGCCGGTGCCCGCGTCAAGGTCAAATCACTGGATGGCTCGACGCTGGTGGTCGAGGCGGCCTGAATTCCGGCACGCGTGACCGAATTAGGCAACCCCTATCCTGAGGAGATCATGCACGTGAACAATGCCGGTGGGCTTGCCCTCGGCATCCAGCACAAACAGCGCGGTGATCTTGTTGCGGTTGATGAGTTCGATCGCCTCGACCGCCAGGATCGTCTCGCGCACCGTCTTGGGGTTTTGCGTCATCACATCCTCGACCTTCCGCGTCATCAGATCCGCACGCATATGGCGACGCAGATCACCGTCGCTGAC
>CAZNAT010000083.1:12144-13188 GCA_964571245.1 uncultured Methylobacterium sp. | reverse complement strand
TTCGGTCGAACGCCGCGGAGCTGCTCGATTTCATCGATGTCGCGGTCGTCTACGAGAGCATGTGCGAGCAGATGCAGCTCGACCCCGCCGGCATGCTCGATCATTTGGCGTCCAAGGGGTGTCGGATCGGCGGCGTCACCCTGGGCGAGAAGGGCCTCGTCTGGTATGATGAAGACAAGGTGCGCCGCCACCACGAGGCCTTTCCCGTTGCCACCGACAAGGTGATCGATACCAACGGCGCGGGGGATGTGTTTCACGGCGCCTATGTCTACTCCTATCTGAGCGCGCCGGAAGCCAGCTGGGACCAGCATTTCCGCTTCGCCCGCGCGGCTTCAGCCTACAAGATCCAGCATCTGGGCAATGAAGAAGGGCTTCCGAGCCTCGAGACCGTGCGAATGCTGCAAGAGTCCATTGCATAGTCAGTCCATTGCATAGTCGGTCCATTGCATAATCGGTCTATCGCATAATCCGGAATTCCATCCCGCATTCGGGAGCCCCCGCCCCGCCATCGCCGACCGGAGTGCAGCGCTCAGGCCCGCCCTTGCAGACGTGGATCGAGCCCGTCCCGCAGGACATCGCCAAGAAGATTGAGGCTGAACGCCAGGCACAAAATCGACAAGCCCGAAAAAATCGCACTCCAGGGCGAGAGTTGCAGAAAGCTGCGCCCTTCCGACAGCATCATGCCGAGCGAAGGGGTCGGCGGCGGCGTGCCCAGACCAAGGAACGACAGCGAGGCCTCGACAAGGATCGCGCTCGAGAGAAGAAGGCTGGTCTGGACCAGCACGACGCTCATCAGGTTCGGCAGGATATGCATCAGGATGATCCGCACATCCGAAGCCCCGACCGAGCGTGCGGCCATAACGAAATCGCTCGCGCACAGCACCAGTGCCGGCCCGCGCAGCAGGCGCGCGAAAATCGGCGTATAGACCGTTGCGATCGCGACCGCGGTCGTGGAGCCGCCGGATCCCAGCACCGCGATGATGCCGATCGCCAGCAACATGACCGGAAACGCGAACAGGACGTCCATGATCCGCATGATGAGCC
>CAZNAT010000083.1:7799-12134 GCA_964571245.1 uncultured Methylobacterium sp. | reverse complement strand
AGCCCGAACAGGATGCGCGAGAAAATATCGCGGCCGAACTGGTCGGTTCCAAGCCAGAAACTGGCGCTCGGCCCCTTGAGGCGGGCGGAAATCACTTGCGCCAGCGGATCGGCAGGCGCGATCCACGGCGCCAGCAGCGCCAGCGCGACCTGCAGGGCGACAAGCGCGATCGCAAAAATCAGCAGGGGGGAATGCCGGCGCTTCATCGGCTGGCTCACAACCGAACGCGTGGATCAATCGCGGCATAAAGCAGGTCCACGACGAAATTGACCATGACGACGGCGCAGGTCACGACCAGGATCGTCGCCTGCAGGAGCGGATAGTTCCGCTCGGCGATGGCGCCCAGCAGCAGCCTGCCGAGGCCGGGAATGGCAAAGACCTGTTCGACGACAATCGCGCCGCCCAGAAGATAGCTGGTCAGAATCCCCACGCTGGTGACAAATGGAATGAGCGCGTTGCGCAAGGCATGCTTGAACAGAACGCGCCATTCCGGCAGGCCCTTCGCCCGCGCGGTGCGGATATAGTCCTGCTGCAAGGCATCCAGCATCGCCGAGCGGACGAGGCGCGCGAGATTGGCCAGAATTGGTAGGGCCAAAGCAATCACCGGCAGGATCATCCGCTTCAGGTTCTCGATCGGATCCTCGAAAAACGGCACATACCCGAGCAGCTGCAAATGCGGCGCCAGCACGGAAATGCCGAGGATCATCATCACCCCAAGCCAGAAGGAAGGCACCGTCAGCCCGATCACCGACCCCATCTGCAGCGCCGTATCCCAGAATTGCCCGCGCAGGCGCGCCATCAGCACGCCGAGCGGCACGGCCAGGCCGGAACCCACCGCCAGCGCAAGGGCCGCGAGCTGCACGGTCGGCCAGACATGCAGGCCGATCTCCTCGACAACCGGCTTGCCGGTCCAGAGCGATTTTCCCATATTGCCCGTCAGGACCTGCGATATCCAATCGAGATATTGGAGCGGAATCGGTTTATCGAGGCCAATCCGCGCCTTCAGCTCGGCGATCCGGTCCGGCGTGACTTCCGTATTGGCGCCGAGCATGATCGCGACGGCATCGCCGGGAACCATGCGGATCATCAGGAACGTCAGCATCGAAACGCCGAACAGGACGATCGCCAGATCGACCAACCTGTCCCTTACGAGTTTAGCCAGCATTCGTGGATCCATTCAGATCACAATCAAGCAAACCGGCATCGGTTCACTTGACATCGTTGACGGCGAAAAGAGAGCGCAACACACCATAAGGGTCCAGAGGGCACGTAGCCATACGGATCGGATTGAATCGATCGCCGCCCCGATTTTTCTCCTGCACTCCCGGTCCGACAAGCAGGTCACGGCGAAAATATCGCATGACCCGCGAGGCATAAAATGGAACCCCCGAAAGGCGTCGCCGGATCGGAGGTTCCAGTCAGCATGCCCCTCTCTGGGGGAGAACAGGGCGGGCACGCGTGACGTTTCTGTGGAGGCCCGGTTTGATCAAACAAGGCGCGGACACATAAGACTCAGGCGTTCAACCGGACGAGGGAACCTTGGTTGATGCGAGGGCTTCGCAGAAACCGTGCATGCCCTCGGGCCAGCTCGAGGGCATGCATTGACGTATCGCGATTCACCGCGGCGACGTCGTTTGCGAGAGGCTGCCTAGCGAGCGGTTCGCCATGATCTCAAAGCCCTGGACTCCGGCTCCGGCGGCGGAGAAGAGCTGGCCATAAGCCACAAAAATGGCCGGTCCATCGCAGGCGATAATGCGCTGGGCTTCGTCATAGGCATCCTTGCGCTCGGCAAGACTGACCTGGGTTCGCCCCTTGTCGAGCAAGGCGTCCAGCTTCTCGTTGGTGTATTTGAAGACATTCGTCGAGCCGCCGGTGCGGAATGTCCGGTAGAAGTAATCATCCGGATCGACGGAGCCCGAATTGACCGAGGCAAACAGATCGAAGTTGGAATTGCGCCAATCCTGGATGAATTGGCCAAGCTCCGGAATCTTGAGTTCCACCTCGATGCCGACCGCCTTCAGCTGTTGCTGGACCACCTGCGCCATATCCTTGATGTCTTGCCGCGGCAGCACGAGCATCGTCAGCTTCAGCGGCGTTGTGACGCCGGCAGCAGCAAGCAGCGCCTTGGCTTTGGCGGCATCGTGGTTCAGACACGGAAACACTGCGGGGTCGAGGGCCCAGCCCGCCAGGGCCGGCGAGAGCGGTCCGCCGGGCTTGCCCGCGCCGAACAATGCCGCATCGATGATCTGCTTCCGGTCGAGCGCGTAGTTCATGGCGTGGCGGACGCGCACGTCATTGAGCGGCGGACGGGACATATTGAACCCGATCAGCGAATAGGCAAGCTCGAGCGTCTCGGTCAGCTTGATATTCGGCTTGCCTTTCAGCTGCATCGCCGTCGACGCATCGATATTGGGCAGGAGCGCGTATTGGCCATTCGCCAGTCCGACCTGGCGCGTCGCCGATTCCGGAACGATGTTGAACCGGATGCCATCCTCCTTGGGCTCGCCCGCCTTCCAGTAGCCGCCATGCCGGACAAGTTCGATGAAGCCGTTCGGCTGCCATTCCTTGAACTTGTACGGCCCGGTTCCGACCGGCTGGCGCTGAAGCCCGTCCTTGTCGGCGACGAAACGCCGCGGCACGATCGCGATCGAACTCAAGCCGGCGAGCAAAGGCGCGGAAGGCTCCTTGAGCGTGATCACCAGCGAGGTCGCATCCGGCGCGGTCACCGCATCGACCGAGACAAGGCGGCTGGCAAGCGGCGAGGCAATTTCCTTGGCGCGAACCCGATCGAGGCTCGCGACGGCATCGGCGGCCTCGACCGGCGAGCCATCATGAAACGTCATGCCGCCCCGGAGCTTGAATGTGTAGGTCTTGCCGTCCTCGGAAATCACCCAGGATTCCGCAAGGCCCGGCGCAACGGCAAGATCCTTCGTCACACCGGTCAGCGCTTCGTAGATCGTGCCGTTCACGATCTGGAACGACGCGAAGGCCGTGATGATATGCGGATCGAGACCCGCGGGAGAAGCATCGACGGCCAGTTGCAAGGTCTTGGCCCGCCCGGGCTCCGGCATCGCGCACCAGGCCGCCGCGCCGATGCACACAAGTGTTGCCGCGCGTCTCCAGGCATTTCCAGGCATGTTCATCTCCCTGACTTTGGCTGTTCGCCTTTGACGGATTGAAAGTCTCTCCGGTTTCCGCTAGAAGTCCATTTTAGTACCAATTATAATTTAATTGGCAATAGGGTTTCTGGAGATTCAGACCGGACCGAAACGAGGTTTCGCGATTTGGAGATGAACAGGGAACGCCTTGGCCGTAAACAGAAAAGACGGAAGAACGAAATCCGGCGTTGACCGCGCCAGGTCCATCAGGCCGTAGCGCGGGGAGAAGGGTATGACGGGAATGGGCGAACCCCTGCTGAGGGTCGAGGGGCTATCCCTCGGGATCGGAGATACGGCGCTCACGGAGGACATCTCCTTCGAGATCGGCGTGGGAGAGATGCTGGGCCTTGTCGGCGAATCCGGCTGTGGCAAAAGCGTCACGGCCCTCTCGATCCTGCGGTTGCTGCCCGATCCGCCGATTTCTGTCCGCTCGGGGCGCATCCTCTACAAGGGGAGCGATCTCGCCCGGCTTGCCCCCGAGGCGATGCGCGCCATTCGGGGCAACGAGATCGCCATGATTTTTCAGGAGCCGATGACCTCGCTCAACCCGGTTTTCACGATTGGCGAGCAGATCGCGGAAGTGCTGATGCTGCATCGCGCCCTGCCGCGTCGCGCCGCGCTCGACCGGGCGGCAGAGCTGATCGAGCGGGTCGGAATCGCCGATGGCGCTGGCCAGATCGACCGGTACCCGCACCAGCTTTCCGGCGGCCAGCGGCAGCGCGTGATGATCGCCATGGCGCTGGCCTGCGAGCCGCGCCTTCTGATCGCGGACGAGCCCACGACCGCGCTCGATGTCACAGTTCAGGCCCAGATCCTTGCCCTGATCGACGAGTTGCGCCGCGAGACCGGCATGGCCTGCCTGCTCATCACCCATGATCTCGGCGTTGTCGCGGAGGTTTGCGACCGGGCCGCCGTGATGTACGCTGGCCGCATCGTCGAAACCGGGCCGGTTGACCATCTTTTTGGCGCGGCACGCCATCGCTACACCCGGGCGCTGGTCGACACGATCCCGGCTTCCAATCCGCCTGGCATCCGCCTGCCTTCCATCGCCGGCACCGTCCCTCCCCCGGGACAGCGCGCCAAAGGCTGTGCCTTCGCCACGCGCTGCATCGCCCCGATCGAGGCTTGCCGGACCGCCCTGCCACCCGCCCGCGAGATCGATCATCGCCTCGTCCAT
>CAZNAT010000083.1:0-7789 GCA_964571245.1 uncultured Methylobacterium sp. | reverse complement strand
CCATTGCTGGAACCCCGCTCCGTGACCGCACTGCTCGACGTTCAGAATCTGGTCAAGGAATACCGCGATCCACGCGGGCGCGTGTTGCGCGCGGTCGACAATGTCAGCTTCTCGCTCGAAAAAGGCGAGGTTCTGGGCCTCGTGGGCGAATCCGGTTGCGGCAAATCGACGCTGGGACGCTCCCTCATGCGGCTTGCCGAGCCGACGAGCGGGCGCGTGCTGCTGGAAGGGCGCGATCTTGCCGGCCTCTCCGGTCGAGAACTGACGCAGGAACGGCGCAACATGCAGATGGTCTTCCAGGACCCGTTCGGCTCGCTCAATCCGCGCCACCGCGTCGGCACCATCATCGGAGAACCCCTGAGCATCCACGGCATTCCCAACCGCAAGGCACGGGTCGCGGAGCTGCTCGGGCTTGTCGGCCTGCCGGACGACGCCGCGGAAAGGTTCCCGCACGAGTTTTCCGGCGGTCAGCGCCAACGCATCGCCATCGCGCGGGCGCTGGCGCTCGAGCCCAAGATCATTCTTGCCGACGAGCCCGTCTCGGCACTCGATGTCTCAATCCAGTCGCAGATCATCAACCTGATCGCCGATCTGCGCGCCCGGCTGGGCTTGTCGATGATCTTCATCACGCATGATCTTTCGGTGGTGCGGCATGTCAGCGACCGGATCGCGGTGATGTATTTCGGGCGGATCATCGAACTCGCACCGACGCAGGAACTGTTCGCCGATCCGCGCCACCCCTATACAAAGGCGCTGCTTTCGGCGATTCCCCTGCCGCCGGCGGCGCGAGGCGCCACGTGCCGCGAACGTATTCTCCTGACAGGAGAATTGCCCGACCCGACAAATCCCCCTGCCGGTTGTCCGTTCCACACCCGATGCGCGGCGGTCATGCCGGTGTGCCGGACGAAGACGCCGACCCTCGAAGCGCTCTCCGCGGCGCCAGGAAGCCGCGCAGTCGCGTGTTTGCTCGAACGAGCCCCGGCATTGGCCTGAGCCGCCGGATCTGTTTCGCGTCAAGACGCCTCCGCTGACCGGCCTTCATCCGACAAGGTTCGGGTCACCTTGCGCCGGAAAGGCGGCCGATCGGGATCGAAACCGAGCCGATGCGCCGCCGCCTCGATGGCCCGGCAAGCCGGAACCAGCATGCCGATCGCATCCGCGACCGGATGATCGTCCCGAAGCCACGCCAGGGGTGACCGGACCGCCGCAGACCTCAACAGTCAATCCCGCGCCGGAAACATCGGGCGCTGCGCGCTGCCCGGCGATCACGGCCGGAATTTCGGTGGTCTCTCGCGCCATCCGGGGTTTTTCTCTCCCCCGCCCCCTGAACCGCCCCGGTCATCAAGGGACCGGAACCTTGCCCATCAAATGCAAGGCATGTCGCAAGTTTCCTGCCGTTTCGCTAAGCAGCCGCAGCGCCGTTGTCCGATCCGCCCCGAGCACGACCAGGACCGCGCGCTTGATATCGCCATCGTTTTCCGCAAGCACCGTCTGGGCCCTCGCCTCGCTGCATTGGGCGATCGAGGCCACCATCTGCGCCGCGCGGCGGCGAAGCTTGATGTTCGAGGGATGCATATTGACCATCATGCCGGAGTAGACCCGCCCAAGCCGGACCATGACCCCGGTCGAGATCAGGTTCAGCACCACCTTCTGCGCCGTACCGGCCTTCATGCGGGTCGAGCCGGCGACAAGCTCCGGCCCGGTATCGATCAGGATTTTATGCCGGGCGGTGGCCAGCAGTGGCGTCTCGGCGTTGTTGGCAATGCCGATGGTCACCGCGCCGCGCGCCGCGGCCGCGCGCGTCGCGGCAACCGTAAACGGCGTGGAGCCGCTCGCCGCGACGGCAATGACGACATCCGCAGGGCCGATCCCGGCCGATGCAATCTGGCTTTCGCCGTCATCCGCCGCGTCCTCGGCGCCTTCAGCGCTGGCAGTCAGGGCACCCTGACCGCCAGCCATCGCGAATACGAGGCGCTCGAGCGGCCAGTCATAGGTCGGGGGCAGTTCCGCGCCATCCTGGACCGCGACCCGGCCCGAGGTGCCCGCCCCAACATAGACGAGGCGACCGCTCGCGCTCCCGCCCAAGGCCACCGCCGCATCCTCGATGGCCGAGGTGATCGCCGGCAGCGCCGGGCGCACGGCGGCCACCGCCGCGAGCTGCCCTTCCCACATCGCCTCGATCGCCTCGTGGACGGGCCAGTCATCCAGCATCACATGCCGCAGGCTGACATCTTCGGTACTCATGGTCTGGCCTTTCCCATTCCGGCCCCGCCGAAATATAAGGACCAGTGTAAGACCTCTTTTGTGAATGACAAGGGTGGTTGCAGGCCGACCGCCGCTTTTCTGCGGGGGTTTGGTTTGGGATCAGACCTGCATGGGTGAGATCAGACCTGTATGGGTCAGATCAGACCTGCAAGCCCCGCCCCGGCTCAGCCGGCCCCCGCCCCGCGAGCGCCAAAGCACCGGAGATCGCATCCCCCAGCGCCGGCGACAGGCGGCGGCGGACATCGGGCGCAAGCCATGCTTCCATGGCGCTGGACAGCCCTCCGATCAGCGTGAGACGGGGCGCACCGCGCTCGAACAGGGCCCGGATCAGGCCATCGATATGCTCGGCAGCAACCTGGACAATCCGTCGGCCAACCGGATCGCCCTGTTCGGCATGGCGCAGGACCATCGGCGCGAAAGTCGCGTAATCCGTGGCTGTCGCCTTGTCCATCCAGGTCACCGCCTCAACCGGATCGTTCTGGAAACGGGTCATGATCTCGTGGGTCAGCGCGCTTTCGCCCCCCCGCCCGTCATGGGCGCGCAAGGCAATCCTGATGGCCCTCAGGCCAAGATCGGCGCCGCTGCCTTCATCGGAAATCGGAAAGCCGTAGCCGCCGACCTTGAAATCCCGCCCCTCGACGTGGCCAATGCCACAGGAGCCGGTCCCCACGATCACGATGGCGCCATCCTTGCCGCCATGCGCCCCGAGACAGGCGATCAACCCATCCGTCGCGAAGGCGATCGAGGCGAACGGATGCGCGAGAGCCGCGAACGCCTCGCGCGCGCCCTTGCGGCCAAGACCGGCGACGCCGATTCCGGCCCTGACCGTGGAAATCTCCTCCGGCTCAAGCTGCGCCTCGCGGATCGCTCCTTGAAAGGCGGTCTCGATCGCACGCCAGGAAGCCTCGATGCCGAACCGGGTCGCGGCCGGCCCAGCGATACCGATTCCAAGCACGGCACCGGCTTCATCCTCGATCCGGGCGCGGCAGCCGGTGCCGCCGCCATCGACGCCGAGGAAGAGTGGTCGGCCAGCCTTGTCGGGGTGCGCGCGTGCCATGACCATCACGCCCGGACGCGCTCGATATCGGCACCGCAGCGCACGAGCTTGCGCGCCAGGTCCTCATAGCCCCGATCCAGATGGTAGACCCGGTTGACGATGGTTTCGCCTTCGGCGGCCAGCGCGGCGATGATCAGGCAGACGGAGGCCCGCAAATCGGTCGCCATCACGTGTGCGCCCTTGAGCTGGCGCGCGCCCCGCACCAGAACGCTGGTGCCCTGCAAGGTGAGATCGGCACCAAGACGCGCCAGCTCGGGCACATGCATGAACCGGTTCTCGAACACGGTCTCGCGGATCAGCGCCGCACCGTCCGCGATCGACATCAACGCCATGAACTGCGCCTGAAGATCGGTCGGGAAACCGGGATAAGGTTCGGTGGTGACATCCACCGACCTCACCCCGCCTGTGCGCTCGACCATCAGCCCGCGATCGGTCGGGAAGATCCGCATCCCCGTCATTTCCAGCACCTGGCACACGGCGGCGAGATGCTCCAGTCGCGCGCCGGTCAATTCGAGCCGCCCGCCGGTCATCGCCGCCGCGATCGCGTAGGTGCCGGCCTCGATCCGATCCGGAATCAGCACGTGCCGCGCCGGGCAAAATGGCCTGTCGCCGGAAATCCGGATGCGATGCGTGCCCGCCCCCTCGATCGCGGCACCCATGGCGACAAGGCACGCCGCGAGATCCTCGACCTCGGGTTCGCGCGCGGCATTGAGAATCTCGGTTTCCCCGCGCGCCCGCGTCGCCGCCATCATCGCGGTCTCGGTAGCGCCAACGGAGGGCGAGGCGAGCACGATACGCGCGCCCCTCAACCCGCCAGCCGCCTTGGCGACGATATAGCCTCCCTCCATCGTAACCTCGGCACCGAGCGCCGTCAGCGCCCGGATATGCTGGTCGATCGGCCGGGCACCGATGGCACAGCCGCCCGGCAGCGAGACCCGCGCGGTGCCGAACCGCGCCAGCAGCGGCCCGAGCACCAGCACGGTCGCGCGCGCGCGGCGCACCACATCGTAATGCGCCTCCGCATTGATCGCCGCGCCGGGATCCAGCGTGACCTGATGCGGATTGTTCCGCGTCACACGCACGCCGTAGCTCTCGATCAGCGACAGCATGGTCTCGACATCGCTCACGATCGGCAGATTGGCCAAACTCAGCTGTTGGTCGCTCAGGAGCGCGGCGGCAATCGCGGGCAGCGCGGCGTTCTTTGCGCCGGCGATTTGCACGGTGCCATCCAGCCGCCGACCGCCCCTGACGATGAGATGATCCATCCCTGTCTCCAAACCGCCACACGCCTTCATGCCACCCGGCATAAGTGGTGACTAAATGGATTTCTTTTGGTACTGTCAACGCCGGTCTGAAACCCCTGCGCCACGCTATGTGATTCCCGCACAATGTCCCAATCTTCCCCAAAACCCCGCAGCCCCTCCGGTCATGCGATCCTCGGCGGGAAAGTTCTCGATGGAGGCCGGCTTCGCAGCGGCCGCGCGGTTCTGGTTCGGGGCGAGACAATCCTCGACGTGGTGCCGGCCGGCGCGGTGCCCGAGACCTTCGACCAGGTTTGCCTGCCCGACGATGTCATTCTCGCGCCGGGGTTCATCGACTGGCAGGTCAATGGCGGCGGCGGCGTTTTGCTGAATGACAGGCCGGACGCCGAGGGCATGGCCCTCATCGCCAGGGCGCATCGACGCTTCGGCACCACCGGCCTGCTCCCGACGCTGATCACCGACCGGCTCTCGGTCATGGAGCGTCTGGCCGAGGCTGTCGAAACGCCGGTTCCGGGCGTGCTCGGCCTGCATCTCGAAGGCCCCTTCATCAATGTCGCGCGCAAGGGCGTGCATTCTGCCGAGCATATCCGCCGGATGACGGCGGCCGACATCGCCCGGCTCCGCCATTTTGCCAGGGCGGGCCGCTCGCTTGTTACCCTCGCGCCCGAATGCGTGCCGGAGAGCGCGATCACAACCCTGGTCGAGGCCGGGCTGGTTGTTTCGATCGGCCATAGCGAAGCGAGTGCGGCCCAAGTCCATCGAGCGGCGGAGCGGGGCGCAACCGGCGTGACACATCTCTTCAACGCGATGTCGCAGATCACCCCGCGTGAGCCGGGCGTGGTGGGCGCGGCCTTCACCGACTCGCGCCTGATCGCGGGCGCGATCGTCGATGGGCTGCATGTCGCGCCGGACAATCTCCGCATCGCCGCGCGCCTGCTCGGAACCGGAAGGCTGAGCCTCGTGAGCGATGCGATGCCGCTTGTCGGCTCGCCCGATCGAAGCTTCGATCTGATGGGGCACAAGGTCACGCTCGACAACGGTGGGCTGACGACCGGGGACGGCACGCTCGCCGGCGCACACCTGACCATGATCGAGGCGGTCCGCCGCGCGGTTCTGCTGATCGGACTGTCGCTGGAGGAGGCGCTGACGATGGCTTCGGTGACGCCGGCGGCCTTGCTCGGTCTTGGCGACCGGCTCGGCACCATCCGGGCCGGTGCGTTGGCGGATCTGGTCGCCTTCGACAACACCTACCACGTCATCGCAACATGGCTGCGCGGCGAGGTCGAATGGACCGAGCCAGGACATCCTCCCCCCGCCTTCCCCCAAGCCCCTTCCAGCTGCTGTTATGGTTAGAGCAAGCGCAGATCAGGCAAAGGAAGGCGTATCGCCAAACGCCGGAGCGCCGAGCGAGGGCGATCTGGCCCTTTCGGGCGAGATTCTCGTCAACCGTCGGCGGTTTGGCCTCGTCGCGGCGCAGATGAGCGGTGCCGACATCGCGGCCATGATCGGCGTTCCCGCCGACAACGCGGTTGTCGAACGCGAAACTCTGGCGGGCGGGCTGGAGGAGGTGCCGCTCGATCGAGCTTTCGAGGTTCGGGCGGGGCAGTCCTTCCTGGTCACGCGGGCATATGTGATGGGCGGGGCCTTGCCCGCGGAGAACAAGACCGCCCAGGCTTCCCCGGCGCACGGCAATCAACGCAAGGCGTGATGCGTTCTTGCTCGGACGTATCGAAAGGAGAAAACCGCATGGACACGGTCGGCGCCTACGCGCTACCGGAAGACAGCGATCTTTATCGCCGCCCAGTGCCCGTTATCGCCGCCCAGTGCCTTGGCCGGGCCAGAGGGCGCGCTTTTTCGCGGCATGCTTCATGGGGAAGGTGGCGGCGGAGGGGTCGGCTCGTTCATGCTGCTCAAGGTGGCGATGAAATCGTACCGGTCGCCCCGATAGGCGGAGACGGTAAACTCGACCGGCTTGCCATTGGCCAGAAACGCGCGCCGCTCAATCCTCAGAACCGCGCTGCCTGGCGTGACCAGCAGATGACGCGCCTCCGCCGGCGTTGCCAGCGAAGCATGCAGCCGCTGGACCCCATTGGTCGGCTGCGCGCCCAGTTTGGCCAAGGCGGCATAGAGCGAGGCCTCGACAAGATGCGGCGAAGGCAGGATCGAACTCGGCACGGCCGCGACCTCGATCGCGAGGGGCTCCCCCTCCGCCGTGCGGACACGCGAGAGCCGCAAGATCATCTCGTTCGGCCCGATGCCGAGGGCCAAGGCCTCGTTTGGCGTCGGGCGCGTAATCTCCTTCGACAACCAGATCGAGTCCGCGTTCCAGTTGCGCGAGCGCATATCCTCGGTGAAGCTGGCAAGTACGGAAAGCGGTTGCTCGATCCGGCGTGTGACATAGGTACCGGAGCCGTGACGGCGCGTCAGGATCCCCTCACGCAGGAGTTCCTCGACCGCACGGCGGATCGTGATCCGCGCAAAGCCGGTCCAGGCGGCGAGATCGCGTTCGGAGGCGATCGCCTCGCCGGGCCGCAACGAACCGCGCTGGATCAGAAGGCGGATCGCCGTGGCAAGTTGCAGATAGCGCGGGGTGGAATCGGAAGCGTCAAGTGTCGCGCAAATCTCCGCGCGCATATCGCCACGCGCGACCTCCCGTGGGGAAAGAGACGACGGCTCCGTCGCACGCCACGTCAAGCTGCTTTTGATCTGCCCCACATCTTCCACCGGGTTGACGTTAAAAACACAGTCCAAGCGACACGAACTCCTTGACGATGCCTTCAGGAGCAACCCGCCGAACGGTCCTTGGTTGAATGGTCTTTTATACAATTTTCTGATCCGCGATGCAAACCAGGCGATGCGGACAATCGGGATTGTCAACGACTTGGGCTTTGGACCATATGGCGAAAATTCATCAACGGAGGCGTTTTGACACGTACCGGATTCGGTGATCGGGTTTTCTGGCGTGATCGACGGGCAGTTGCCCGACTTTCGAAGATCCAGCCGGGAACGATAACCCAAATCCGCCCGCCGCCGGTGGAATTTCGGTGAATTCACATTTACCGCCCATGCTCCATCGTTTTGTTTTGACGCTCCCGTGTGTATGCGAGGGCCGTCATCACCCCGCGCAACTCCGCCAGACCGCGGAGCCGACCGATGAAGGGATAGCCGGGATGGCTGGCCCGGCCGATATCGTCGAGAATTTAAT
>CAZNAT010000082.1:0-13325 GCA_964571245.1 uncultured Methylobacterium sp. | reverse complement strand
GGCGGAAAAAAAGCGGGAGGAAGGACACAGCCGAAACGAGGCCAGGAGCAGCCCATGGGCGGAAGGACAGGCGGGCGGGCAAAGGAAATCTGGCACGCAAAAAATTTGGTGCGCAAAAAAAAGATTTGGTGCGCAAAAAATTTGGTGCGGACGAGAGGACTCGAACCTCCACGGTGTTACCCACTAGCACCTCAAGCTAGCGCGTCTACCAATTCCGCCACGACCGCACACTGGTCTCAAGCCCGCAAAGGCCATCCACCGAGGGGCGCTGTCTAACAAAGCCGAACCGGTATAGCAAGCCTGATGGCAGCCCGAGCGCCGCAAAAATTCCGGGCCGGGCAAAACAACAGGGGGCGCCAACGCGCTTCAGGCCGGGCGGTCGATTTCCGGACGGCGGATCAGGCTGGTGATTTCCACCTGGATGCGCTTGCCCTGCACGATCACCTGGCCGCGCGCGACCGGAAAGTCATTGGCGAGAATCTCGACTTCGTCGTTCTCGTTGGAATCAAGCTCGATCACCGCGCCGCGTCCCATGCGCAGGAGATGGTGGATCGGCATGCGCGAACGCCCGATCACAACCGAGATTTCCACATCGCAGCCTTCGACGGTATTGGTGCGCTCCTCGCCCGACATGCCGTTGATTTCCTTCCCGTCGCTGAACCACAATCGCCTGCATCAAACCTCGAACGATTCGAATGTTTGATTGACCAGGCAATTTCTGCCCATCTATGTCCCATGGTTATGGTCAACACAGAGTTAACGACGCCGATTTTCGGGCGGGCCGATCGCGGCGAGGGTCCGGCGGCGGCGCCGGTCGAATGGCGCGTGCAGGCGGGGCTGACGCCCTACCCCGAAGCGCTCGATTTCATGGAGGCCCGGGTGGCGGCGATCGCCGAGGGGCATGGGCGCGAATGCGTGCTGCTCGTCGAGCATCCGCCGCTCTACACCGCCGGCACCAGCGCCAAGGCGGCGGATCTGCTGGAGGCGCGCTTTCCGTTGTTCGAGGCCGGGCGCGGCGGACAATACACCTACCATGGCCCCGGCCAGCGCGTCGCCTATGTGATGCTCGACCTCAAGGCGCGCAAGCCGGATATCCGCGCCTTCGTCACCGCGCTCGAAGCCTGGATCATCGGAACCCTGGCGGCGTTCAATGTCGGAGGGTTCACCGACCCCGCCCGCGTCGGTGTCTGGGTGAAACGCCCGGACAAAGGCGCGGGATACGAGGACAAGATCGCCGCCATCGGCATTCGCTTGCGCAAATGGGTGTCGTTTCACGGGATTTCACTCAACATCGAGCCGGATCTGACGCATTTTTCCGGTATCGTGCCCTGCGGCATCGGCGAGGAAAAGCTCGGGGTCACCAGCCTGGTCGATCTCGGGCTGCCGATCACCCTGCCCGAGGCCGACGCCGCGCTGAAGGCCGCCTTTGCCACTGTTTTTGGAGACGTCGCATGACGGAGCGGGACTATGCCCTCCGGCGCGGCTGGCGCCCCGGCGATCTCGGCTGGGTGGTGGGCGAGCATGGCCGCTACTACCAGACCCACTGGAACTTCGGCGCGGGGTTCGAGGCCAAGGTCGCCGAGGCGATGGGCGAATGGGTGCAGCGCTACGATCCGGCGCGCGACCTCCTGCTGATGGCCGAGGATGAGCTTGGCCTGATCGGCTCGATCAGCCTTGATGGCTCCGGCGAGCACGCCAGAACCGAGGGTGCGCGCATCCGTTTCTTCGTCCTCTCGGACCGGGCGCGCGGGCGCGGCATCGGCAAGGCGATGATGGCGGAGATGATGGCGTTCATCGGCGATGCCGGCTTCAAAAACGTGTTCCTGACGACGTTTCGCGGCCTCGACGCCGCCCGCAAACTCTACGAGAACGCCGGCTTCGTGCTGGATCACGAGGCCCCGGATACGACCTGGGGCACCCCGGTGGTGGAACAGCGTTTTATCTGGAAAGCCTGATCACCGGCTCGGCCGATTACCCGTCCCAGCGCCATGTGTCGGTCGCGCGCGCTCCCCGCAGGCTTGTCCGGGGCTTGGCAGGGGCTGCCCGTGTCGGCGTCACGCCCGCCGCCGGGGTGATCGCGCCCGACCCCGACCATCCCGCCAGCGCCTTGCGATAGGCTGATGGCAGGCCAATCTCCGCCGCCGCTACGAGGATCGCTTCGAGATAGCCGGGCCGCGGCTTGCCCGGCTCGGACGAGGCGGCGACATAGACAAGCGCTCGTTTGGCCCCGACAGGGGTTTTCTTGGCCTCGACAGAGGGGGTCTTGGCCCCGGCCACTTCTTTGTCCCCCTCGCCGGCCAGCGCACCGGGGATCGCCTCTGCCAGGGCAGCCTCGAGAATCACCGGCTGGTTGATCTTGACGTAGAGCCCGCGATCAAGCCCCTCGAACCGGTCGAGCGGCGGCAGATCCGCCAGCGCGAGATCCCACAGCAGGCCATGCACCGAAAGCCGCGCATCGCGCACGACGCTGGCATAGCCGTCCTTCATGATGATAAAGCGGTGGCGCGGCAGCCGCGCCAGCCCCAATGGCCGGGAATTCGGGGCGCGTTTCGCCATATCGGCGATATCCATATTGGCGCCATAGGCGAAATAAAGCGGCATCCCCAAATCCTTGTCTAGCGCCCTTCCGGTCCCGAATAGGCGCGCTCGACCCTGGCGATACGCAATTCGTAATGCTCGTACCAGCGCTCCCGGCCAAGTTTCTGCGCGGCAAGGTGCCGGGAATGGTTCTTCCAGGCGATGATCGAGGCCTCGTCGATGAAATAGGCGTTGGTGATGCCAAAACCATCCGGCGAGCGCGCCGATTCCGCGCCAAGACACCCCGGCTGCTGCAAGGCCAGCTCGAGCATGGCCTCGGCCATCGCGCCATAGCCGTTGTCGCCCTCGGTGCGCTGGCTGGAGAAGGCGACCACATAATAGGGCGGCGGCGGCAATCTGGCGAAACCTGTGGCCATGAAATCCTCATTGGGTACGGACCCTGCGCCAGCGCGGATGACCATCGCGAGAAAGATGACGCGCGGAGGCAAGGGACAAGGGGACAGGGGAGCAAGGGGACAAGGCGGAACGATATCGCGCGACACGCCGGCGCGTGCAGCACGAAAGATGGCGCGGCAATGAACCACGCGCCTCGCGCCGCCGCAATGCGATCGGGTTCAGATTTTGATGAAAGTTTTTGCGCCACGCATCCGCAAAGCGAATCCGTGGCCAGAAAGGCTCCAGCCTATCCGCAAAGCCTTACCGCATCGTCGGCAGGCGATTCCTGGAATGCTTCAGGGCCAGTGCGATCAGCCGCTCCGGAGCCTCGTTGAGTTCGCGCACCAGCGCGAAGAGCAAGGCCGCGATCGAGGGGGACGGCGCATCGGCGACCATGCCGACGAACCAATCAAGATCCGATTCGGAAAGCTTGCCGCAGGGCGCATTCTGCCAGACCAGGAATTCGACCAGGCTTTCGACGAAGAACGCGGTCCACTCGTTGTTCTCGGCGCCGTTGGCGTGATCGAGCATCAGCAGATACTCGGCCTCCTCGCGGTTCTGGACGACGACGAAGGCCCGGCTGTCGAGACGCTCGGCGATCGGCGCCGGCATGTCATGAAAACCCGCCTGTTCCAGAACCGGATCCACCGGCACACGCACCAAGGCCGCCATCGTATCATTCCCTGTTCGCGGGCGCTTTTTGCACCCTGTTGTTGGATCCCGGTGGCCGCCCGGCTTTTGCCTTGGTGCGACCGCCTGCTCGACTTCCTGTTTTGACGGGCTTCACGCCCTATCGCCTGTTGGACGGGCTTCACGCCCTTTTGTTGGTTGTAACGGGGCTTTTTGCCCTCGCTTGATCAGGAGTGTCTGTCCTAAGGGTTGCTCAAACCTTTCACTGTGCGATGAAACACACGACGCGGTGAAAGGTTCCCAACCAAACGCGATTAACGCCTGCTTGCGATCGATCCGAATTTGCCGTCGAACCCTCACCTTCGCCATTTCCCCGGCGGCTATCTCCATGCCAAGATGCGGCGAAACCGTGATCGAAACGGGATGAAATCAGGACCTTCAAGAAAGCCACCGGCATGAATTCGACTGCAAATACCTCTGGTAACCAGACCACCATCAGCAAGGCGGATGCGCTCCGCGAGGCAAAGGCCCTGCTCGATCGGGTCAGCCTGATCGATGGCCATAACGACCTTCCCTACGTCGTCTGGATGCACAAGGAGGCCAAAGGCGATGTCCGGCTGTGGAACGCCGGCAAGCTCCACCCGGAAACCGATACCGATATCCCGCGCCTGCGCGAGGGCAAGGTCGGAACCCAGGTCTTTACCGCCTTCATCCCCACCATGGTGCAGGACCCGCTCCGGGCGCGGCTGGAGGTCATCGATGTCATGCTCCAGCTCGAACAGCTCTACCCCGAGAGCTTTCTGCCGGTGCTGGCGCCGGATGACATCGCGGCGGCCAAAAAAGCCGGGAAAATCGGGTTGCTCAAGGCGGTCGAGGGGTTGGTCGGCGTCAACAAGCTCGGTCATCTCCGGCTTTTCCACGCGATGGGCATCCGCCTTGTCACGCTCTGCCACAACGAGACCCTGCCCTTCATCGACAGCGCCACCGACAAGCCGGGGCACGCGCCGCTTTCCACCTTCGGGGCGGAAATCGTCGCCGAGATGGAGCGCCTCGGGCTGATCATCGATCTCGCGCATGGCTCCGCCGAAGCCCAGCATGCGGTGCTGGATGTGGCGAAGGGCCCGGTGATCATCTCGCACGCCAATGCCCGCGTGCTGTGCGACCACCCGCGCAACATGCCGGATGACATCATCAGGCGCATCGCCGAGGGTGGCGGCATCGTCATGCCGACCTTCGTGCCGAGCTTCCTGCAGCAGAACATCTACGACACGCTCAAGCCGGTGATGGACGGCATGGGCAAGATGCGCGAAGACGTGAAAAAATCCGCCTATCAGGCCGTCAAAACCGCCGCTTTCGCGCTGTTCAAGCGCGACGGCGTGGCGTTGATCTGCGACCACCTCGAGCATATCCGGAACATCGCCGGGGTGGATGCGCTGGGGATCGGTTCGGATTTTTATGGTGGCCCGAACCCGCCGGGGCTGGAGGATGCGACGAAATTCCCCGATCTCTTCGCCGCCCTGATCCGGCGCGGCTGGAAAACCGGTGAGCTTGAAAAACTCGCGGGCGGCAATTTCGAACGGGTCTGGCGACAGGTCTACCGCGCGAGCCCGGCCATGGCGTGAGCCAGCGGCGCCCCACATCCTCGCGGGGGTTTCTTATTGCCCTCGCGGGAGCTTTTTATTGTCCTCGCGGGGCGTGCAACAAACAATACCTCGCGGGGCGTGCAACAGACAATCCCTCGCGGGGCGTCACCTCGGGCAGCCGCGACGCCGCTCCCAGTCCTGGATCGCAGCGATCGCGCGCCGCGCAGCCGGCGAAAGCGGCACGGCGCCCATGTCGTCATGGATGCAGCCGGCATTGCCAAAAGCGTTGATCGCGCGCGCCGTTCGGAAGCAGTAGCCGGCTTCCTTGTAATAGGCGTTGCGCGTGTACCAGAGGTCCTCGCAGGGCATGGCGCCGTAGTCCTGCGCCATCGCCGCGCCGGAGAGGGCCAAAAAAAGCGCGCAAGTGCTCAGGCAAGTGCTCAGGCGGGTGGTTTGGTGCATGGCTCTGCCCCTTCCGACGTGATGGGCCGGCGGAATGCCGGCCCGAATGGCTTGGTCCGAGCGAAACCTGCGCCCACCCCTGCGTTTGCAGGGGCATGCTTCGCTCGAAAATGCTCCGTCGTCTTTTTCGCATTTTCTTTCGACCAACCGGTGGCCACAGGCGCAGAAAATGCTCTACTAGGACATCAAAGCTCTAGTAGGACATCAAAACCGAGCTCTTGGCGTCGCTGGTCAATTCGACCGTCACACCGCCGAGCAGGAATTCGCGCAACCGCGAGTGCCCGAACGCGCCGGTGACGATGAGATCAAAGCCGTTTGCGCTCGCATGCTGATCGAGAACGCTGGCGACCGAGCGCCCTTTGGCGTCGATTTCGGTCAACACCGCCTCGACGCCCTTGCGCGCGAGGTGCCGGGCGAACTGCGCCGCCGGCAGGCGGCCCACGAGGCTTTTCTCGCCGGTCACGGTGACGATTTCGATCTTCTCGATGCCCGGGAACACCGCCAGCGCATCGGAAACCGCGCGCACCACATGCGCCGAACCATCCCAGCCGACGACAACCTTCTTGACCGGCCCGAGAGCCGGGCGCTTCGCGCTGGCGACGAGCACCGGACGCCCCGAGCGGAACAGCGCCTCTTCCAGCAGCATCTCCGCCGTATCGAAGGCACCGTGCTGCTGGTCGACCACGACGAGATCGACCGAGCGCGCGGCATTGGCGGCGCTGGCGGCGACATCGACGAAGTTGCCGGTGATGATATCGATATCGACATCAACGCCTGCTGCGGCGGCTTCCCGGCGGATGGTGTCGGCGAGGCTGTCGGCCTGGGTCTGGGTCTTGGCGTTGACCTCGGCGACGATCGATGTCGCCATCCCGGTCCAGAACGGCGTATAGGGCGCGGTGAAATGCTGGACGCCGATCGCGACGATGAGATGCGCCTCGTTTTCCGCGGCCAGCGCGATCGCCTGCCGGATCGCCGCCATCGGGGTTTCCTCGGAAATCCGGATGAGGCAGCCGATATCGGCCATTTTCGTGCGCAATTTAGTCATCATTCACCTCGCAAGTTGACGAAAATACTCTCGCATGGACGTTGAGCAGCTTGGATGACACAGATCAAGCGTGGCTTTGTGTCAGGCGCGTGGCAGGCAGGCCTTGAGGGCGTCGACATGCCCGGAAATCGCTTCCGCCAGCGGCGCACTCCCCTCTTTCGGCGCACCCTGCGCCTTGGCGAAGCGCTCGATCTCCGCCTCGACCGCCCGTCGGCGATCATCCTTGTCGCCCAGCGGGTTGAGCGCGGTGAAATAGGCGCAGGTGGCGATATGGAGGGCGACGCCGTTGCGCGCGGCAAGGGTGCAGACCTGCCGGACGAGTGAGACCGGGAACATGTCGCGCCGGCCATGGATCAGCAACGCCACCCCCACCATGGTCACGGTGGCCTGGGCATCGCCCTTGATGGCGCGCGCCCGCGCCGCCTCCAGCGCCTCGGCCGGCACCTCGCCATTGGCGATCGCCTTGGCCCCCGCCTCGGTATAGCGATCCAGCAGCGCCTGAAGCCGCGGCAGCAGGCCGGCGCATGGATCCCCCGGCTGGTCGGCACGCGACAGGCCGGCTGGCAGCAGTCCGGCCAGCAGGCCGATCGCGAGAGCGGCGGATAGGGTTCTAGCGCGCCAGGGCCTCAAGCAGCGCCGCAGCGGCCAGAAAATCGGCACGCCGTGCCGCCCGTCGCTGGGTGGCTTCCTCGTCGCTACCCCAGATGGAGGTTTCGAAATCGGCATCGACTTCTCCCGCATCTAACCCGGCCTCGGCCGAGAGCGCACCATCGGCAACACAGAGCGCGATGAGAGCGGAGCCGGCGAGCGTGGTCAAGACATGAAGCGCCGATAACGCCGCGGGCGAAACATGCGCCGCCACCGGAGTTCGCAGCGCCGCGATGGCGGCTTCCGGCTGCTCGACGTAGCGAATGCCTTCGGAAAGGATAAACCGGGCGCCATAGGCCTGGTGGATATGCGCCAGAACCGGGTCCCAGTGCCGGGATTCGAGCGCCACCAACCGCTCCGGCTCGGCCGCGCGATAGCAGACGAGATCGGAGCCGGCGTACTTCAGGATATCCTCGATCACCGCGTCGCGGGCATCGGCAACATGGTCGATCGCGGCGTGCAGCATCCGCGTCACCGGCATCGTCGAGGGATCGATTGTCTCGCCCTGCGCCGCCCATTCCGCCACCAGAAGATCGGCCGCGGCCTCGGTCTCCACCACCAGCGGGTTGCGCGCCTTGGTTCGGGCCGGGCGACCATCCAGCAACAAGGCATAGCCGCCATCACGGAACGAATGCGCGACATCGGCATAGAAGCGCTTGGGCAGTTTTGGTTTGAGCCCGGCGCGGGCGAGCCGAACGGGGTCATAGCGCGCCGGGTCTTCGCCGTCGCCGAACCAGTCTTTGGTCAGATCATCTCTCATCCCGCGTGAGATAGGCAAAACCCCGGGCTCTGTCACCGGCGCATTTCATCGATGAGCGTTGCAAGCTCGGAAAAATCCGCCGCGATGACCTCCGCACCCGCCGCCAGCAGCGCCTCGCGCGGCTGAAAACCCCAACCAACCCCGAGCGCCCTTGCGCCGGCCGCGCGCGCCATCGCCATGTCGTAGGAGCTGTCGCCGATCATGATCGCCCGCCCGGGCGCGAACCCCGCTTCGTCGCAGGCCTGACGAATCATCGCCGGATCCGGTTTGGAGGGAGCGTCATCCGCGGTCTGGATGGTCCGGAAATAGCCGTGCCAGCCGTGTTTGCCGATCAGTGCCGCCACGCCGCGGCGGGATTTTCCGGTCGCGATGCCAAGGCGGAGCCCAACATCGGCGGCGGCTTGCCGCAGAATGGCATCGGCGCCGGCAAAAAGCGGCTCCGGAATGACGTCTTCCTCGCGCTGCCGCCGGAAGGTTTCGCCATAGACCCGGACGAGGTCGGCCACCGGCCCGTCCGGGCCGGCAAGAACGGTGAAAGCCTCGACCAGCGACAGCCCGACAATGGACAGGGCGCGCTCGCGGCTGGGCATTGGCAAACCCACGGCGGCGAAGGCTTCCGCCTGCGCCGCCAGGATCATCTGCTCGGAATTGACGAGCGTGCCGTCGAGATCAAAGAGAAGGAGGTGCTGTTTCACCCGGCCCTGTTACACTGGCGCATGAAATCCCGATACTCCCTCGTGCCACGCTCGAGCTTTTTGGTCTCGGCCTCGGTGCGGCAGCTCATTCCCCTGGCACGGGCAGGATCTTTCTTGACCATGCACTGCTGCATGGCGCTGCGGCGCTCGGCCTCGGTCAGGCGCTGATCCTTGATCTCGTCGCGGCAGGCCCTGCTGTCTTCGCGCGCCTTGGTCCGACGCGCCTCGCGATCAGGGCCGCGCTTGTCCAGCATGCATTTGCGCATCGCCTCGCGGCGCTCCGTCCCGCGCAGATCCCGGCTGACCTCGGAACCGCAGGCGTGGCGGGCGTCACGGGCGCTCATGCCACGTCCCTGGCCAAATCCAGGCCCCTGACCAGCACCAGGTCCTTGGCCGGCGCCTGGTCCTTGGCCGGCACCTGGTCCTTGGCCGGGCGTGCCCTGAGCCAGCGCCATACCAATCACGAAAATGCACAGCCCGGCACCGAGTGCCGCAGATTTGATGACGGATCGGATGTTCATGATGCCCTCCAGGCGATTCGATTGCGATGGAATCAGGCTAGCCGAGGCGATATTGCCCGAACATGATCCAAATCTAACCATTTGTTCATGTCCCGGTTCCGGTAAGTCGCGGTCCCGGTAAGTCGCGGTCCCGGCTTTCGCCGGAACCGGGGGATGCTGGTCTCATTCGCCAGAAAAGTCACGCAGCAAATCCGGACGCGGTGCGCCCAGAAGCTCCGGTGCTGCGGTCGAGGGGCGAGAAGGGCCGGCATCCTGAAGCGGGCGTGGCGCCAACTGCTTTTGCCGATTGGGATCGCGGGCGGCGGTTTCCGGCGCGGCGCTGGGTGGCGGTGGGAAAATTTCCCAGCCCTGGGCGCTGGCGAGGTTGGAAAAACCAAAGAAAACAAGGGCGCAGAACGCCATTCGACGGGAATTGAAAGGGCTCATCATTATCTCCGTTGCTGCCGGATTGGCAACAACAGCGATGCGCCCTCGCCGCTAACGCGACTTTGTCCGGGGCGTTAATCCTTGGTCACGCACCGGAAAGATCCGCTACTTCTCCGGCGCATCCTCGATCGGGTCGTACTGCGAGAGATCGAACCCGAGCAGGTTCCAGCTCTGCTGCATATGCGGCGGCAGCGGCGCGGAAACATCGACGATCTCGCCGGTCTTCGGATGCGGAAACATGATCCGGCGCGCCAGCAGATGCAGCCTGTTCTGGATGCCGCCGGGCAGTTGCCAGTTCTCCTTGTCGAAATATTTCGGGTCGCCGACGATCGGATGGCCGATCTCCGCCGCGTGCACCCGGAGCTGATGCATCCGCCCTGTCACCGGTTTGAGCGAGAGCCACGACATCTTCTGCGCCGCAGTATCGACAACCGCGTAATAGGTCAGCGCATGATCGGCCCCTTCGGCGCCATGCTTGGCGACCTTCATCTTCTGATCGCCCTTTTCGTCGGTACCCTTGGCGAGCCAGGTCGAGACCCGGCCCTGCTTGACCTTCGGCACGCCCGGCACCAGCGCCCAGTAGATCTTGCGCGCCGAACGCGACCGGAAGGTCTTGGCCAGCGTCGAGGCCGCCAGCCGGGATTTCGCGACGATGAGGCAGCCGGCCGTATCCTTGTCGAGCCGGTGGACAAGGCGCGGCTTGACGCCATCGGCATCGCGCAGGGCTTCGAGCAGCCCGTCGATATGCGTCGTCGTGCCCGAGCCGCCCTGCACCGCGAGCCCGAACGGCTTGTTGAGGACCATCAGGTCCTTGTCCTCGTAGAGCGTGATCGACTTAAGGAAGGCGGCATCCGCCGCGGGCCCGCCCTTGCCGGGCCGCCCGGGCATCGGGCGGCTGGAGGTTGCACCAGAAGCCTGCGCTGCCCCGGGCACGCGTTCCGCCCTACCCCCAGTTCCGGGCTTGCGGATCTCGCCGGCATAGCTGATGCCGCCGCCCTCCGGGGGGGGCTCCGGCATATCCTGGTGCTTGTCCAACGGCGGAATGCGGATCACCTGCCCCGGTTCGATCCGCGTCTCGGCCTTGACGCGCGAGGTGCCGATCCGGACCTGTCCGGTTCGCAACAGCTTTTGCAGATGCCCGAAGGACAAATCCGGAAAATGCGTCTTGAACCAGCGGTCGAGCCGCATCCCGGCTTCATCCGCCTTCACTTCGCGTGTGGTCACGCCGCTCATGTTCTTTATCCTCGTCGCGCGCCGAAGGCTCCCAAGCCTAGCGCGCCATCATCCCGCCGAGCCAGAGCCCGGCTGCCAAAGCGGCCAGCGATCCTGCGACCGACAGCCCTACATAGATCGCCGCCATGCCGGTTTCACCACGCATCCACAGACTGGCGGCGTCGAGGGAAAACGCCGAAAACGTCGTGAAACCGCCAAGAAACCCCGTCATCAAGAAGATGCGTGCCTCGTGTCCCGCGTTCGGAAGCCATACCAGAAGCCGTGCCAGCACCCCCATGGCCAAGCCCCCGGCAAGATTGACGATCAGCGTGCCGAAGGGAAACCCCGCCCCGAACACGCGCATCGCCCCGAGCCCGACGAGCCAGCGCCCGACGGAGCCCAATCCCCCTCCCAGAAATACCAGAAATGCCGTCTGCATGGCCCCTTTTGGCCCAAGGCGGGGTTTGGCGCAAGCTTTCCCAAGCGAAGCCGGTCAGGGAAAGCGGGCACCGGTTTTCCTGAGCGTCCGACGAGGTTCCCGAAAGCGCGGGCGCGGCGTTGCTTCAGGTTGGCTGCACATGTTGCTCACCCCTTATTCATCTTGTGAGCATAAGGTATCTCTCGCCGAAATAGGAGATCCCTCCGATGCTCGGTGCCGGGATGCCCGCGTACTTCCATCTTGCGTCACCCGGCCCCTCTGTTCCTGTTGATGAGGACACCCCCCAATGACCGAAATGAAAAAGACCCTCTCCCGCCGCATGCTGGTGGCCGGCGTCACGCTGGCTGCTGTCGCCCCGGCGTTTGCCGCAGCCCCGCAGGCTGCCACCGGCACGGTTGCCGCCCGTTCCACGGCGATCGGCGCGCTCTGGGCCGAGGCTGAGGCCCTCAAGCGCCAGCTTATCGCCCATCGCGGCGCGATTGCCGAGGCCGCAGCCAATGGCGGCATTCCCGGCTGGATGCGCCTTGGCGGCGAAGCCAACCGGATCGCCGAAGCCCGCTACGCCAAGCTGGTCGCCATCCTCAACACGCCCGCCAAGACCGCCGATGACCTCGCGGTTCTCGGCAAGGTGAGCCAGGATGACGATATCCTCAACGGCGCCCGCTCCTGGGCTTCCGAGCGTCTGGCCTCGGCGTCGATCGCGCTCGCGGCCTGAGCAAACCCGCCACCGCCATGCCCGGAACCCTCCGGGCATGGTTTTTCGGGTCTTGCCCCTTTTTTTGATCCTGCCCCTTTTTTTGGTCCTGCCCATTGATGTCAGGTACTAGCTCAGCGCCGGTTCGGGTCGCGGTTTCTGGCGCCGCTCACGGTTTCCGAGCCGATGCCTGGGTCACCATGATCAGCGCGAGCCCGGTAAAAGCCGTGACCGCGCCGATCACCCCGGCATTGACCAGCACGCGGCCAATACCAAGCTGGGTCACATCGATAAAGGGATAGGGATACCAGCCGTCCAATCCGCCGCGATAGAGCGCATAGACGAAATAGCCCGCCGGGTAGAGCAGCCACCACAGGGCATGGCTCGCCCGCAGCCCCTGCTTGGGCGCGAACCCGAGCCAGAAAGCAAAAAACAGCGCCGGCACCACGCTATGCAGCCCCTGATCCGAAAGCCAATGCAGGCCTTGCGGGTCCCAGAGGCTGGACAGCGCGATATGGTAGATCGCGCCGACCATCAGGATATTGACCGTCAGGCATCCGAGCGTCGCCGCCTGATCCGGCCACCAGCCCGGCCAGCGCCTGCGATAGAGGGCAAAGCAGACCAGGGCGATCAGAAGATTGGTCAGGATGGTCAGAAAGCCCAGCATCGTCCAGATCACGTGCAGGATGCCGCCGCCTCTCCGGGCGACGATATCGATGAACACATAGCCCTGCGCCAGAACCGAAGCAGTCGCGATCACCCCGATCGCCAGGGCAAACAGTCTCGCCTGTACGGTCATTTTCCCCCGCGCTCCCGACGCAGCTTGTCCCAGAATTCCAGCCGCTTGCGGATCTCGCGTTCAAAGCCGCGTTCCGGTGGGTCGTAGAAACGTTGCCGCCCGAGCGCCTCGGGCCAGTAATCCTGCCCCGAAAAGGCGTGCGGGGCATCGTGGTCGTAGTCGTAACTCGCGCCGTAGCCTTCGCTCTTCATGAACTTGGTTGGTGCATTGAGGATCGATTTCGGCGGGGTCAGCGAGCCCGCGTCCTTTGCCGCGCGCACGGCCGCCTTCCAGGCCACGTAGGCGGCGTTGGATTTCGGCGCGGTGGCGAGGTAGATCACGGCGTTGGCGAGCGCCAGTTCGCCCTCGGGCGAGCCGAGCTGCTCGTAGGCCTCGGCGGCGGCACGGGCATGGACCAGCGCCTGCGGGGCCGCCAGCCGGATATCCTCGACCGCCATC
>CAZNAT010000081.1:3068-13425 GCA_964571245.1 uncultured Methylobacterium sp. | reverse complement strand
GCCACCGCCGCCTATTCCGCCGCCCGTTCCGCCGTCCGTTCCGCCACCGCCGATTCCGCCGCCGCCTATTCTGCCGCCGCCTATTCTGTCGCCGCCGCCGCCGCCGCCGCCGCCTATTCCGCCGCCACAGCCGTCGATTCCGCTGCCCGTTCGGCCGCCGCCGCCGCCGCCTTCGAGCAGGATCGCCGGATATTGGACGCCGGGGGCGTCGAGCGGCTGGCGCGGGCGCGGCTGTGGCCGGCGCTCGATGCGGCGGTGCTGGCCGCCTTCGCCGGGCGGTTCGGTGCGGCAAACTACCGCGGCGGCATGCCGCCGGCGCTGCGCCCCGCCCGGATCGCCATGAACCGCGCGCTCCGGACGCTTGAGGGTGATTTTGCCGTCTGGGCCGATTGGTACGACGGCATCCTCCAGGGCGAGAAAGCCGGCCGCTTCGTCTTCGGCCTGCCGACCGCGCGTGCCTTGCGCCTCACGATCGAGATCGCGTTGATCGACAAGGCGCTGTGGCAAAACCCCGCCGGCGTGCATGCCGAGATCCGCCGGCTGGTCGAGGCGGCAAGGGGGGAGGAAGGCGAAAAGCCACGTGAGGGCGCTAGCGATGCGCCTCGATCAGGCGCGACAGCAAATGATCTTCCCAGATCGGACAAGAAACGAGAACAGAAAAAAACGAAACTCGAACCGAAAACGCGCCTCGGTATCAATATTCTGGCGAATGCCGAACACCTTGCTTTGCTGACCCATTCGTTCATCGCGGTTGTCGACGAGGAACTAGCACGTCTTCGGGATCAACGTCCAAATTCGAAGGAGGAAATCAGCAAGCGCGATGCCACGATCGGATTATTGGAGAAGCTCAAAGCCGATGCGACTGGGCTTCGAGATGCAGCGATCGACTTCCCGAAAGGTGAGATTGCCGAGCAGGAAGACGTTCAGAAAGCCAATGCGTTCTTGAAGCCTTTCCGGGAGATGTGGTCCGAAAAGGGAAAAGAATTTGCAGAATACGGATGTCGCGCCGCAGTTTTTGGTATTGGGTCCGGGATTGCTATCCTCTTGGGCGCTCAACCGCTCGCGGCGACCGTCATTAGCGGCGCTATCGTCGCGGCGAAGCCCGTTGCTGAAGTGTTTCGAGCAGCCAGAGGGGTTTTCAAATTCTTCTGAAGCCGTGGATGGCCGGGCTGAACCCGGCCATGACGCGCGGCGCGTTGAGCAATCGCCAAAAACAAACCGGCGATCCCCTACCACGTCCCGATATTCGGCGCGCTCGCCCAGGGCTCCTGAACCGGCAGGTTGTCGCCGCGCTGGATCAGTTCGATCGAAATCCCGTCGGGGGATTTGACGAACGCCATCCGCCCCTCGCGCGGCGGGCGGTTGATGGTGTAGCCCATGCCCTGCAAATGTGCGCACAGGGCGTAGACATCGTCGACCCGGTAGCACAGATGGCCGAAATTGCGCCCGCCGGTGTAGACCTCATCCTCCCAGTTGAACGTCAGTTCAAGCTCGATCGATCGATGCGCCCTCGCATGGGCCTCGTCGCGCGGTGCGGCGAGGAAGATATTGGTGAACCGGCCTTTTTCGCTGTCCATGCGGCGGGTTTCGACCAGCCCAAGCCCCTGGCAATAAAACCGCAGGCTGGCGTCGATGTCGCGGATGCGAACCATCGTGTGCATGTATTCCATGATGAAGGTCCTTACGTGCTTGCCTAATGAGGGGCTGTCGGGAATAACTTGTATGGTAGAGGGATTTTTCCTCAGGTCCAACAACGGTTTTCCCGACAAGGGTATTTCATGTCCTCGCTCCCGCTTTTCTCCCCCCTGCTCGGCGCCGCGCGGGTCATTCCCGTGCTGACGATCGAGCATGTCGAGCAGGCCGTGCCGCTGGCGCGCGCGCTTTCTGCCGGCGGGATTTCGGTGATCGAGGTCACCTTGCGCACCAAGGCGGCGCTCAAGGCCTGCGAGGCGATCAGCCACGAATGCCCGGAGGTCGTGCTCGGGGTCGGGACGGTGCTGACGCCGTCGCAGGTCGGGGAGGCAAGGGATGCCGGCGCGCGATTTCTGGTGACGCCGGGGACTTCGGAAAAACTCGCGCATGCCCTGGCGGAGAGCGGCCTTGCCGCGCTGCCCGGCGCGGCGACGGTGTCGGAGATGGTCGCGCTGATGGAGCTCGGTTTTCACGAAATGAAGTTTTTTCCCGCCGAGGCCGCGGGCGGCGTGGATTACCTGAAGTCGATCGCCGGGCCGCTCGCCGAGCTGAAATTCTGCCCGACCGGCGGGATTACGCCAGCCAATGCCGCGACCTACCTGGCGCTCGGCAATGTGCTGTGTGTCGGCGGATCCTGGATCACGCCCAAGGCGGCGCTGGCGGCGGGCAACTGGGCGGAAATCACCCGGCTTGCGGCCGAGGCTGCACACCTCGGCCGATGAACCCGGCGCGCGAGCGTTTCATGGCGGCGATCCGCGGCGCGACGCGGATGGTGGCCTTTACTGGCGCCGGCATTTCGACCGAAAGCGGGGTCCCGGATTTCCGCACGCCCGGCTCGCCCTGGATGGTCAACAAGCCGATCCCCTTCGATGCCTATCTCGCCAGCGCCGAGGTGCGAAAGGAGGCGTGGCGGCGCAAGTTCGTGATGGACGATCTCTATCGCGGGGCTGAACCTTCCACCGGGCACCGGGTGATGGCCGATCTCGTCCGGAAGGGCCGGATGCAGGCGATCATCACCCAGAATATCGACGGGTTGCATCAGGCCGCCGGCGTGCCCGAGGCGCGCGTGATCGAGGTCCATGGCAATGGCACCTACGCGCGATGTCTTGAATGTCACACGCGCCACGAACTGGCTGTGATCCGGGCGCATTTCGAGACGCACGGGCATCCGCCTGCCTGCCAGGCCTGCGGCGGGATCGTGAAAAGCGCGACGATCTCCTTCGGGCAGCGCATGCCGGAGGCCGCCGTGCAGCGGGCGCAGCGGCTGGCGGAGGATTGTGACCTGTTCCTTGTCGTAGGCTCCTCGCTGGTGGTGTATCCGGCGGCTTTTCTGCCCGTTCTCGCCCAGCGGAACGGCGCGCGGCTCGTGATCGTCAACCGCGAGCCGACCCCGCTCGACGACCAGGCGGATGACGTGGTGCGCGGCGAAATCGGTGAAGTCCTGACGGGGCTGGCTGGAAACCACAACGATTGAAACGCGCGGTGGATATTTTCCGGTGTTGAACTTCTCTCGTGACGTTTTGGGATTGCCGAAATCCCCGGATTGAATGCTATGGTTAACGAAGGAGAAAGATTCGTCGTGCGTTTGGCTGTCTCCAGCCTGGTTCCCGAAGGCCGCTTGCCGAGGGGAATCACAGGAGCGCTATCGGGGGCGTCGATCTTCCAAAGAAGTCGATCTTCAATGCGGGCCGTGTGTAACGATGGGTGATGATTTCGGAGCCAAAGGGTTTGGCAATCGCTTCATGGTTCCCGGAGCGGGCCAGGATGCGGAGTCCGCAGGACGATCAGCCGCTGGATCTCATCGAGGTTTCCGGGCGGATCAAATGGTTCGATGTCTCGAAGGGCTTCGGCTTCATCGTGCCGGACAATGGCATGGCCGATATTCTCATCCACGTCAGCTGCCTGCGTCGTGACGGCTATCAGTCCGCGCCCGAGGGCGCCCGCATCACCTGCGAGGTTCTTGAGCGGCAGCGCGGCTATCAGGCGTTTCGAATTCTGTCGATGGATGTCACCACCGCGACGCATCCCTCACAGCTTCCGCCGGCGCGGACCCACGTCCAGGTCACGCCCTCGGGCGGCTTCGAGCCGGTGGTGGTCAAATGGTTCAACCGCCTGCGCGGTTTCGGCTTTGTGACGCGCGGGGACGGAACCGAAGATATTTTTGTCCATATGGAAACGCTGCGGCGCACCGGGATTGCCGAATTGACGCCCGGTGACACCGTCTATGTCCGCTTCGGCAACGGCCCCAAGGGGCTGATGGCGGCGGAAGTCCGGCTGCTTGAAAACGGGAACCCGCCCAGTTCGCATTAGAGCATTTTCTGACCAAATGGACGCCAGTTGGTCGAAAGAAAATGCGCCAAAATAGCAAGATAGAGCGGTAGACCTCGTTCAGTCAGGTCGGATACCGCTCTAGGGGCGCGATGATCCTGGATGGTTTTTTTAGATCTGGGATCAGGGCGGGAGCATCCGTAAATTTCAATGACCGAAAAAAATAAAGAAACCAAAGAAGAAATCGCCGAACGCAAACGCGGGCGGTTGGTCCTCGCCGGCCTTGTGGTGGCGCTGCTCCTGGTTATCGCGGTCTCGCTGACGACCAATCTCACGCGGATGTACAAGAACTGGGACGAGGCGGCGAACCCGCACAAGGACCAGCAGGTCCTTGCCAGGCTTGAGCGCGTCGAGATTGTCTCCGGCGAGCGGCGCCACAGCTTCATGGTCGAGGTGATGCGGACCGATGGCGACCGCGCGCGCGGGCTGATGTTCCGCCCCTCGATGCCGCAGGACAACGGCATGCTGTTCGATTTCGAACGCGACCAGATGGTCACGATGTGGATGAAGAACACCTATATCTCGCTCGACATGGTGTTCATCTTCGCCGATGGCCGGATCCACCGGATCGAATCCCGAACCGAGCCGGAATCCGAGCGGGCGATTTCCTCCGGCGTGCCGGTGCGGGCGGTGCTGGAACTCAACGCCAATGTCGCCAGCAAGCTGGGGCTGCGCGCCGGCGACCGGGTTGTCCATCCAATGTTCAAATGACACTGGCGCGCGGGTTTGGTGGCCCCGCCCGGGGTGCCGCGCCAAAGCGCGTCGCTTCCCCGGCAAAGGCGTCAATCGCGCTTGTCGGCGCCAGTGAGGCGTGATAGCCGGAACGCTTCTGGGAAAGCCGCAAGGCTCGGGGTATAGCGCAGCCTGGTAGCGCGGTAGTTTTGGGTACTACAGGTCGTAGGTTCGAATCCTGCTACCCCGACCAGTTTCCGCGATTCCGGCAGGCGTCGGCGCGGCAGTACAGACCAAGAGGAAAGGCCGGTTCGATGACAGCTCGGATATCCCGCCCTGCGAAAAACGCGATGCAATCCGGGACCGCAAAATCCGGGCGCTGGCTGCTGGAATTCGAGCCGGCGGCGCAGGCCCGCTCGATCGAGCCGCTGATGGGCTGGACCAGCTCGTCGGACACTTCGGCGCAGGTCAAGCTGTGGTTTGATACCCGGGAAGACGCCGTGGCCTATGCCATCCGCAACGGCCTTGCCTATACGGTCGCGGAACCGAGGAAAGCCACGCGCCGGCCCATGGCGTATTCGGATAACTTCAAATCCGACCGGATTGGCACCTGGACGCATTGAGGCGCGCTATTGCCGGGAGATGAGTAGCTTGTGCGCGGACCGCCGTTGCGGGCCCCCGGCCGGGCGGTCGTGCGCGGATCGGATTTTTTGCTTTTGTCAGACTCCGGAAGGCGCTATCGAGCGACCAACGGCCCCTTAGCTCAGCTGGATAGAGCACGTGCCTTCTAAGCATGAGGTCGCAGGTTCGAATCCTGCAGGGGTCGCCATTTCCTATGGTTATCAAATAGTTGCTGGCGGTTTTGAAGAAAATGATTCACATGCCTCACCTGGAATAGGAGGCACCTCGCAGTTTGATTCAAGGGCTTCGCAGTTTGATTCATCCCGCGCAGAACCACAGATGGTGCTTCATCCAGTGATGGAGCATCAACCTTCAAGGCCCGGGCACGGGAGTCCTTTTGCGAAAACCCGCGGGATGAAGAAACGTTGAGTTTTTTTAGAGCGGTGTCTAGCCCTTTCTGGCTTGAATCCATGGTCCAAAACGCGCAGATAGACGCGCGTGAAAAGCCTTCTGCCTTGGTGGTCAGCTCTTGATTCTCTTGATGAATCGGAATGGCCATCCTGGTCAAGTCAAAAAATTTCAAAGGGGCTTCCGGTGCCATGCCGGGCCCCAGAGTGAGTGAGCCGTCCGCCATGCGCAATGCCGTCGCAGCCCTGTTCCAGCACGATTGGCGCGGCCTGTTCCATGCCCTGACCCGGACGCATGCGCGCGCGGTCGCGGTGCTGGCCTTTGTCGGGTTCTGCCTGTTCGCGCCGGGGCAGATTTCGCTCCAGCCGATGGATCGGGATGAGCCGCGTTTCGCGCAGGCCTCGAAGCAGATGCTGGAAACCGGCGACCTCGTCGATATCCGTTTTCAGGATGAAGCCCGGCACAAGAAGCCGGTCGGCATCTACTGGCTGCAGGCGGCGAGCGTGAAGCTCGGCGAGGCGCTCGGTGTTCCCGACGCGCAGCGGGCGATCGCGCTCTATCGCCTGCCGTCGCTGATCGGCGCGATCGCCATGGTGCTGTTGACCTACTGGGCGGCGCTGGCGTTCCTGTCGCGCGAGGGCGCGCTGCTGGCGGCGCTGATGATGGCCGGTTCGGTGCTGCTCGGCGTGGAGGCGCGCCTGGCGAAAACCGATGCGGTGCTCGGGGCGCTCAGCATCGCGAGCTTCGGCTTTCTGGCGCGGGCGTATTTTGCCTGGCGCGCGCCGGGTGTCGCGCCGGTGCTGGAGCGTCGGCATCTGATTGCCTTCTGGCTGGTCGTCGGCGCGGCCATCCTGATCAAGGGGCCGATCACCCCGCTGATCATGCTGCTGACGCTGGCGGTTCTGGCGTTTCGGGATCGCTCGCTCGTCTGGCTGAAGCCGATGCGGCCGGGGCTCGGGGCGGCGTTGATCGCGCTCGTGGTCCTGCCGTGGCTGGTGCTGATCCTGATGAAAACCGGCGGCAGCTTCTTCGCTGATTCCGTCGGCAAGGACATGCTGGCCAAGGTCGGCAGCGCCCAGGAAAAGCACGGCGCACCGCCGGGGAGTTATCTTGCGGCTTTCTGGGTCACGTTCTGGCCGGCGGCGCCGCTGGTGCTCTTGGCGCTGCCCTTTGCCTGGCGTGAGCGCCGCGATGACGGGGTCGCACTGCTGCTGGCCTGGATCGTGCCGTTCTGGCTGATCCTCGAGGCCGTGCCGACGAAGCTGCCGCATTACGTGCTGCCGCTCTATCCGGCGATCGCGATCCTGACGATGCTGGCGGCGGAGCGCTCGGGGCTGCTGCGCGCGCGTTGGGCGCTGGGCGTTGCGGCGCTGCTGATCGTGCTGGTGCCCTTGGTGCTGCTTGTCGGTACGCCGGCGCTGTTCCTGCTGCTGGAGGAGGGGACCACGGTCTTCCGCCTGCCGTTCATCGCGCTGCCGTTCTTGTTGAACGCGGCGTTTCTCGGGGGCGCCGCCGCGTATTCCATCTTCTGGCTGGAGCGGCCGATGCGCGGGTTCATCCTGGCGCTGTTTGCCTCGGGCTCTCTCGCGTTGGCGGCCTACCCTTATGGCCTGCCGATGCTGAAGGCGTTCAATCTCTCGCCACGGCTGGCGGAGGCGGCGCGGATGTCCGGCTGCGCCGCCCCGGCCTATGCCAGCGTCGGCTATCGCGAGCCGAGCCTCGTCTTTCTGACCGACACCAGGATCATGCTGACCGATGCGGCCGGGGCGGCTGCTTTCCTCGACAAGGATGGCGTCGGCTGCCGGATCGCCTTCATCGAGAAGGCCTCGGAGGCCGATTTCCGGGCCGCACTCCAGGGCAAGGCGGCGCCGGCGCTGCTGACGCGGGTGCGCGGTGTCAATCTCAACGCCGCCGTCGATAAACAGAGAAAGTTGCGCATCCTCGATATCGCCGTATATGTCCGGCGGTAATCCGCTGACGTGAGGCGTGGGGCGGCTTTCGCCCTGCGGCACGCGACGAGCCGTTGTTTTTTGATGCTGGAGTCAGCTTTGGCGAGCCCAATTCCCCCTACTGCCGTCGCCCCTGACGCGCGCCCGCTGATTTCGGTCGTGGTGCCCGTCAAGAACGAAGAGGGCAATGTCGCGCCGCTGATCGCCGAGATCGCCGCCGCCCTGGATGCCGCCGAGGCGCAGGATCCGACCCTGACCTACGAGATCGTCTATGTCGATGATGGCTCGACCGACACCACGCCGACCATTCTGGCCAACCTGCGCGGGGCCTATCCCAACCTGCGCCAGCTCCGCCATGCGACCAGCGGCGGGCAATCCGCCGCCATCCGTTCCGGGGTGCGCGCGGCGCGCGGCAGCTTTATCGCCACCCTCGATGGTGACGGACAAAACAACCCGGCCTTCATCCCGCAGATGATCCAGATCCTCAAAGCCGGCGTGATCGCTCAACCCGGCGGGGACACTCAAGCGGCCAATACCTCTTCAACAGGCAATACCTCTTGGCCCGATCTGGCAAGCGTTGACGCGTTTCGGGTCGGCATCGTGCAGGGCCAGCGCGTCGGGCGAAAGGATACGCCGTTCAAGCGCTGGCAGTCGCGGCAGGCGAACCGGATTCGCGGCGCGATCCTGCAGGATGGCACGCGCGATACCGGCTGCGGGTTAAAAGCCTTTCCGCGCGCGGTGTATCTTGCCTTGCCGTATTTCGATGCGATCCACCGCTTCATGCCGGCGCTGGTCAAGCGTGAGGGCCTGCAAGTCGCGCATCTCGACGTCGTCGACCGGCCGCGCCATTCGGGGGTCTCGAACTACGGGTTCTGGGGCCGGCTCTGGGTCGGCGTGCTTGATCTCGTCGGGGTCTGGTGGCTGATCCGGCGCAAGAAGCCGACGCCTGATGTCAAGGAGATCGTGTGATGCTCATCCAGCTTTCGGGCCATCTCAACAGTTTTCTGCACGAGGTTTTCGTCAGTAACTTCACCTGGTGGGCGGCGTTCGGCGTGTTCGGGCAATTGCTGTTCGCGGCGCGCTTCATCGTGCAATGGATCGCCAGCGAAAAGGCCGGGCGCTCGGTGGTGCCGCTGGCCTTCTGGTTCTTTTCCATCGGCGGGGCCAGCATCGTTCTTGCCTACGGCATCCAGAAGCGCGATCCGGTGATCATTCTCGGGCAGGCGATGAGCTTTTTCATCTATTTCCGCAACCTCGCGCTCATCGCCAGGGAACGGCGCGAGCGCGGTAAGGTCGCGATCGAGGGCGGCGAGTGATACCCGAGTGATACCGGTGACACGGCCCCGCGGATCAGGCCGCGGCGCGCAGGATCAACGCCGTGTTTTTTCGAGCAGGTAGTCGATGATCTTCGGCTTCAAATCGTCGTGCTCGCAAGGGTGCTGGCGCATGAAATTCTCGATCCAGGCGCGGCGTTCCGCCTCCGACCCGGCAGGGATGGCGCGGAGCACCGTCCGCTCGCGCGGGTGGCACCCGCCGCAGCCGTCGGCATAGGCCTCTGCCGGGGTCGGCCCGGTTTGCTGGGCATGGACTGGAGCTGTCACCAGCACGCCGCACATCCAGGCGACCAGGGCAGAAACACCGAAAAAACCAGCACGAGCGCGATAAAACCGGGACATGATCACGCCTCCACCGGCGGCAAACCGCCGCCGGAAGCATGATACATTCAGGAATTCGAATGCGGTTGATCTGGGTCAACCGCATTCCATTCCGGTGTCGCGAGAAAGGGTTCAGGGCGCGACTTTCGCCATCGCCGCCAGCCCGGCATCGAGATCGGCGATCAGATCCTTCGGCGATTCAAGCCCGATGTTGATCCGCACCCCGCGCCCGCCGGGGTTGTAGGGCGTCGCCGTGCGGAAGGGCGTGCAATCGAAGGGCACCGCGAGGCTTTCGAACCCGCCCCAGGAATAGCCCATGCCGAACAGCGTGAGGTGATCGAGGAAGGCTTCGACCTGACGGTCCGATTGCGCCTTGAGGACGATGGCGAACAACCCGGAAGCGCCCTTGAAGTCGCGCTTGAAGATCTCGTGGCCGGGGCAGGAGGGCAGCGCCGGGTGCATGACCCGGACGACCTGCGGGCTCTTTTCGAGATGCCGGGCGATCGCGAGCGCATTCGCGCCCTGTTCGCGCAGCCGCAACGGCATCGTCCGCAGCCCGCGCAACGTCAGGAAAATATCGTCCGGGCCAAGATAAAGCCCGAGATTGGCATGCGTCGCCTTGAGCGCGGGCAGGGCCTTGGCGTTCGCCGCCACGAGGCCGATCAGCACGTCCGAATGGCCGGAGGGGTATTTGGTCGCGGCATTGATCGAGAGGTCGATGCCGAAATCGAGCGGCCGGAACAGCAGGGCGGTCGCCCAGGTATTGTCGATCAGGGTGGTGATACCGTGCTTTTGCGCGACCTTGACGATCGCCGGCGCGTCCTGGACCTCGAAGGTCTGCGAGCCCGGGCTTTCGAGGTAGATCGCCCGGGTGTTCGGTCGCACCAGCGCCTCGATCCCCGCGCCGATCATCGGATCGTAATAGGTGGTCTCGACGCCGTATTGCTTGAGCAGATTGTCGCAGAAATTGCGGGTCGGGCGGTAGACGCTGTCCACCATCAGCAGGTGGTCACCGGCCTTGAGGCACGAGAG
>CAZNAT010000081.1:0-3058 GCA_964571245.1 uncultured Methylobacterium sp. | reverse complement strand
GGCAGATCCTCCGGCACGTCCATCCGGCAGCGCGCGACCAGCGCGCGCAGCAGAAGCTGTTGCACGATGCTCATGCGGGCATGCGGCGGCATTTCAAAAGCACGCAGCTCGAGCAGGCCGAGGCGCCCGAAGGGCAGATCACGGTGCCGGCCGCGCCTTCCAGTTCCGACCATGTCTGTTCCAGCGCGTCCATCGTCGGGCTGCCGGTCCGGCCGTAGGTATAGCGGTTGCGCCGCGCAAGGCAGTCCGCCGCGTTGGCATAGACCACCGTCGAGCCGCGATAGGGCGGCACGTTGACGAAACCGAAGGTCTCGGCCGAGTTGCGACCGGCGAGAACGAGCCGGGTCTCTTCCTGCAAGAGCGATTTTTCTTCAGCGGACAGTTTTTTCATGTAAATATTCTCTTTCAGAGCTTAAAGGAAGAATTTTATCCTCCCGACAATCCTAGCAGCGGAAAACAGCGTTTCAAGGGGGTGGCATTTTTTGTCCCCAGACGGGGCGCGCTGCCGATGCGATGGACACGATGGTCGAAATTGTCGCAAATCCTGTCGATTATCTAGCCACCTGGACAGGTTTTCTCGGATTTGTGCAGCGGAAGAGGCCGAAAACGCAATAGCGCTTGACCTTTCGTCGGATATCGCCTGTCATGAAGGGCCTTGCCGTAGATGGACAATCCACGCGGCGTCCCGCACGTGGACCCCGACGACAAGGGCGTTAAACTACACGAACGTTGAAATACACGAACGTTGAAACACTCGGGGAGACGAGTTGATGAAGAAAATGCTGATGTCGGCCGCCTTCGGCGCCGCAGTCGTCATGGCTGCCGGCGCGGCGTCCGCACAAACGACGACCCTCAATCAGGTCAAGGCGCGCGGCTCGCTGCAATGCGGCTCCAACACCGGTCTGGCCGGGTTTGGCCTTCCCGATGCCCAGGGCAATTGGGCCGGGCTTGACGTCGACTATTGCCGCGCCATTGCCGCCGCCATCTTCAATGATCCGACCAAGGTGAAGTTCGTGCCGCTGTCCTCGAAGGACCGGTTCACGGCGCTCCAGTCGGGGGAAGTCGACGTGCTCGTCCGCAACACCACCTGGACGATGTCGCGTGATACCTCGCTCGGTCTCGAATTCGGCCCGGTCAATTACTACGATGGCCAGGGCTTCATGGTCCGCAAGAAGCTCAAGATCGCCTCGGCGATGGAGCTTTCGGGCGCCTCGGTCTGCACCCAGCAGGGGACAACGACCGAACTCAACCTCGCCGACTTCTTCCGCGCCAACAAGCTGAAGTACGAAGTGGTCACCTTCTCGACCTCGGACGAGACGATCAAGGCCTATGACGCCGGCCGCTGCGACGCCTTCACCACCGACGCCTCAGGCCTCTATTCCGAGCGCCTGCGCCTGACCGCGCCCGACGATCATATCGTGCTGCCGGAAATCATCTCGAAGGAGCCGCTGGGCCCGGCGACGCGCCATGGCGACAACCAGTGGAACGATCTCGTCAAGTGGACGCACTACGTCATGCTGACCGCCGAAGAACTCGGTGTCACCAAGGCCAATGTCGACGAGATGATGAAGTCCGGCAACCCGGATGTGAAGCGCCTGCTCGGCACCGAAGGCAAGTTCGGCGAGGCCATCGGCCTGACGAACGACTGGGGCTACCGGATCATCAAGCACGTCGGCAATTACGGCGAGAGCTTTGAACGCAACGTCGGCATGGGCTCGCGCCTCAAGGTTGCGCGCGGCGTCAATGCCCTGTGGACCAAGGGCGGCCTGCAATACGCCCCGCCGATCCGCTGAATTTCTCTGGCCTATGAAGGGGGGAGCGCCTGTTCCCTCCTTTTTCGTCCCTGTGGAGCGCATCGCTGCTGATCGGTGCGTGCAGGTATTTTGTACCTGAAATCGGGCAATGACCCGGTTTCAGGCGATCGCGACGATCGGATGGGCTGGGCCGGTCTGCTGTTGCAGGCGCGCCGGTGCTCGAAATCCGGCGTTTCGATCCCGGACTTTGTCACTGGATTGGGGAGAACCAAAATGAACAAGAAAATTCTGGCGCTGGGCGCCATCGTCGGTTTGCTGGCCGCGGGCGCGGCTTCTGCGCAGACCCTGAAGGCGGTCAAGGATCGCGGCATGCTGAATTGCGGCGTCGGGACCGGCCTTGCCGGTTTTGCGATCGCGGACAGCCAAGGCAACTGGGACGGCCTCGATGCGGATGTCTGCCGCGCGATCGCTGCGGCGATCTTCGATGATCCGAAGAAGGTCAAATTCGTCTCGCTTTCGGCCAAGGACCGCTTTACCGCGCTTCAGGCCGGCGAAGTCGATCTTCTCTCGCGCAACACCACCTGGACGCTGTCGCGCGATACCTCGCTCGGCCTGAACTTCGGCGCGATCAACTACTATGACGGCCAGGGTTTCATGGTCCGCAAGAAGCTCAACGTGAAGAGCGCCAAGGAACTCGCCGGCGCCACCGTCTGCACCCAGCAGGGCACGACGACCGAACTCAATCTGGCCGATTATTTCCGTGCCAACAATCTCAAGTACGAGCCGGTGGTTTTCGCGACCAACGACGAGACCGTGAAGGCCTATGAATCCGGCCGTTGCGATGCGTTCACCACCGACGCCTCGGGCCTCTACGCCGAGCGCCTGCGCCTTGCCCAGCCGGACGACCACATGGTTCTCCCCGACATCATCTCGAAGGAGCCGCTCGGACCGGGCGTGCGCCATGGCGATGACCAGTGGTTCGATATCGTCAAGTGGACGCATTACGTCATGATCACCGCCGAGGAACTCGGGGTCAACAAGGCCAATGTCGGCGAGATGCTGAAGTCGACCAACCCCGAGATCAAGCGTCTGCTCGGCACCGAAGGCAAGTTCGGCGAGGCCATGGGCCTGACGAATGATTGGGCGGTTCGCATGATCAAGCACGTCGGCAACTACGAAGAGAGCTTCGAGCGCAACGTCGGCATGGGGTCACGCCTCAAGATCGCCCGCGGCGTCAATGCCTTGTGGACCAAGGGCGGCCTGAAATACGCCCCGACGATCCGCTGAGCGATGAGGCCGGGGAT
>CAZNAT010000080.1:0-13989 GCA_964571245.1 uncultured Methylobacterium sp. | reverse complement strand
TCGCGGTTGTGGCGACGTCTGCCGTCATCTTCGCGACCAGCGGCGTTGAAAGCGAAGCCAAATCGACCAAGCAGCGCGACTTCATCATCGCCGGCAGCGACGGCTATGGCACGCAGGAATGCCTCGCGAGCCAATCGAGCTGCGGGCGCATCGTCGCCGATGCCTGGTGCGAGGCCAAGGGCTTCAAGGCCGCCCTCGCCTATCGTCAGCTTGATCGCGACGAGATCACCGGAACCGCCGCGCCGACCACGCCGGGCGGCAAGCCGGCCGAGAGCTTCCTGATTTCGTGTAAAAACTGATTTTCCGCAAAACCGGATCTGAAAACCGACATCCTGAAAGAGCTGGTCCTTGAAAGAGCGGTTCCCTGCCCGCTCTTTCCGGCTATTTCAGCCAATCCTTGCAGCGCGGCGCCTCCGCCTGCCCCCAGGGCATGATCGGCACCGAGGAAGTTGAATTCTTCGGGCTGCCATCGATCAGCTTGTCGGAATACACTAGATACACCAGCACGTTGCGCTTTTCATCGCAGCCGCGCACGATCTGCATCCGCTTGAACAGCAGCGAGCGCGACTGGCGGAACATCACGTCGCCCTGTTCGAATTTCTGCTTGAATTTCACCGGGCCAATCTGCCGGCACGCGAGCGAAATATCGGAAACCTCCTCCGCAAGACCGAGCCCGCCGGAAACGCCGCCCTTTTCGGGCACCGTATAGTGGCAGGCGACGCCGTCGATATCCGGGTCATCGAGCGCATAGGTCGCGAGCTTGTCGTCCGGCGTCAGGAACCGGAACACCGTCGATTTCTTGAAGATGAGATCGGGCGACTGGGCCAGCGCCGAGCCGCCCCCGGTGAGGCCAACCCCCGAAATCAACACCAACGCCGCCAGAATGTTTCGCATCATCGTCCCTCGCTGCCGCGGCTTCGCTCACCACGTCGAGCCATCACATAGGCATCCACAGGAGGAATGGAAAGGCTCACCCCTGCGCAGCCGACTTGGCGGCCGCGATCGCCTCGCGCAGAACCGCCTCGCTGCCGATATGGTTGGCAAGCAGCAGCACCAGCCGCGAATCGAGCGCCGCAGCCTCGCCCTGGCTCAGGCCGCGCCGGGCCTCGATCAGCAGACGAAAGGCCCGGTCCGGGTCCGGCAGGCGTGACTGGGTTTGCAGTGTCTCGGTCATGGGATTTCTCGCTTCTGGGCAGTTTCCGGCTTCCGCGCGGTTTCTCGCTTCCGGGTTGGCGCCCGTTAAAACCCGAGCGCGCGGCGGTAGGCCGCGACAACGCCCCCCTTGTCTGGCCGGAGGAAGCGCGCGGCGACATGCCCATCGGGCCGGATCAGGTAGGCCGCCCCCGAGGCCAGCGCAAAGCGGTCGAAATAGCCGCCGCTGCCAAGATGGAGCGGCGCGATCGGCAGCGCGCCATCAAAATCGTCGATCGGGTATGCGGTCCCGCGCGAGAGCAGGGTGAACCCCGGCCCCAGGCATTCGCTCAGAAACGCGTCGCGCCCGTCGGGACGACGCAGCCGCGCGTCGGGGATCGGGGCGCCAGGCGGCGGGCCGCCGGGCCAGGCGTCGCTATCCGGGGTCGAGAGCGGCGAGGCCTGATAGGCCGTCGGCTCGGAAAGCCGGCCGGAATTGACCATGCGCTTGGCAAAATCGTGGTGGCGAGCCAGGCTCAGCGCGGCATCGCGGAAGGCACGCTCGGCGGGCGATTGCGGCGCGATGAAATCGGTCGAGCGGGTGGAATGGCCGAGATTGTCATCGGCGGCCTCGCCCCGTTCAAGGTCATAGGTGGCCATGAGCTTCGGCCCGGCGGCGCCGTGATGGATCGCCGCCAGTTTCCAGCCGAGGTTTTCGACATCCTGCAGGCCGGAATTGGCCCCGCGCGCACCGAAGGGGGAAACCTGATGCGCGGCATCGCCGGCAAAAATCACCCGGCCATGCGTGAAGTGCTCGAGGCGGAGGCAGCGGAAGCGGTAGATCGACACCCATTCGAGATCGAATTTCGCATGCCCCAGCATTTTCTCGATCCGGGGGCGGACATTTTCCGGACGCTTTTCCCATTCGGGATCGGCGCTCGCCGGGAGTTGCAGGTCGATCCGCCAGATATCATCGGGCTGTTTATGCAGCAGTGCCGAACCGCCCGAGTGAAACGGCGGATCGAACCAGAACCAGCGCTCGGCCGGGAAATCGCCGTGCATTTTCACATCGGCGATGAGAAACTGCTCCTCGAACACCTCACCGGGGAAATCCAGCCCGAGCATCGCGCGGGTCGGCGAACGGGCGCCATCACAGGCGATCACGTGGTCGGCGAGCAGGGCATAGCGCCCGTCCGGAGTTTCGATGGTCAGCCGCACCGGGGCATCGCCGCCTTGCTCGATGGCGACGAGACGGTTCTTCCAGCGCAGGTCCACGCCGGCCAGCGCATCGACGCGGTCGACCAGTGCTTTTTCGACGACAAACTGCTGGAGATTGATGAAGGCCGGCATCTTGTGTCCGGCCTCGGGCAGGAGATCGAAGGCATAGAGCTCGGTATCGCGCTGGAAGACGCGACCCCGGCTCCAGGAAACGCCCTCGTCGCGCAGTGCTTCGCCGCAGCCGTATTTATCGAAGATCTCCAGCGATTTCTTCGAAAAGCAGATGGCGCGCGAACCTTCACCGATCCGGTCGCTGTCGTCGAGCAGGACGACCGGAACATCGCGCTGGGCGAGATCGATCGCCATGCTCAGCCCCACCGGCCCGGCGCCCACCACGACAACCGGGTGATGGGCCGGCACCGGGCGCGATTGATCCGGCGAGGTCTTGTAGGGGAAAATGGCAAACGGGGTTTTCATCGTCAAACGCCTTGATATCGAAAATGGTTTGCTCACCGTGCCCGGTCTGAAACCGGTCTTCCACGATCTGGGTCAAATTCCACGATCCTGGTCAAATTCCATGTGCGCTCATGCCTGCAAGGCGGCCCACATCTGCCGGTCGCGCTCGGCGGTCCAGATCACGGGGTGGTCGATGCCGCGGGCCTCGTCGAAGGCGCGGGAGACATTGAACGGCAGGCAATGCTCGTAGATCGCGTAGCGGCCGAACGGCCCGTCCATCGCGGCGCGGACATCGGCGAAAGTCGCCTTGAGGTCCTTGCCCTGGCCGACGGCTTTCTTGGCGGTACCATAGAGCGCTTCGAGGAAATCCTTGGTGCCGGCGATGGCGGCCGCCACCTTGTCCTTGCCGACCAGCGCATCGCCGCGCCCGGGCACCAGCGCGACCGGGTCATGCCCCGCCACCGCCTTCAGCGTTTCCGGCCACTCGCGCAGATGGGCATCGCCGCAATAGCAGGCGGATTGATACTCGACGAGATCACCGGAAAACATCACGCCGGCATCCGGGACCCAGGCGATGGTGTCCCCCGCGGTATGCCCGCGCCCCAGATGCTTGATCCGGACTTCGCGCGTGCCGAGCCAGATCGACATCTCCCCGGCGAAGGTGACGCTGGGACAGGTCAGGCCGGGGATCGGGTCCGGGCCGCGAAACAGCCGCGGAAACCGGCCGATTTCCGAGGCCATATCCTGCATCCCGCGTTCGACGATGAGCGCCCGCGTCGCATCCGAGGCGAGGATGGTTTTCGCTTCGGTATAGGCCGAGGCCCCCAGCACCCGCACCGCGTGGTAATGCGAAAGCACCACATGGGTGATGGGCTTGTCGGTCACCGAGCGCACGCGTTCGATCACCGCCTGGGCCATCACCGGGGTTGCCTGCGCATCGACGATCAGCACCCCGTCATCACCGATGATGACGCCAGTATTGGGGTCGCCCTCGGCGGTGAAGGCATAAAGACCGGGGCCGATTTCAGAAAAAGTGATTTTCTTCTCGGTCAGATCGGCGGCGGAGGCGAAAGCAGGTTCGGTCATGGGTTTTCCGGTTTCGTGCAAGAGGGGGAGGTTGAAAGAAGAGGTTGGAAGAGAAGGTGAAGCCTTACGAATAACAGCCTGATCCCTAGCCCCCCGCTTCACGAAAACGCAGCAAGGCGGCATTGAGCTCGCCGCCGAGAACGAAGATCACGGCGATGAAATAGAGAAACACCAGCGCGATCATCACCGAGGCGAACCCCGCATAGGTTTTCGTGTAGGTCGCGAAACTCGCGAGGTAATAGGCGAAGGCCGAGGCCGCGACGATCCAGAGAACGAGTGTCATGACGATGCCGGGCAAGACATCCGCCAGGCGGCGCGATCCGGCCGGCAGGAAGAAATGCGCGACGAGCAGCGCGCTGAGCAGGATCAGGGCCGTCACCACGTATCGCGACGAGAGAATCTGCTGCTCCCAGGCCGCGATATGCGGGGCGAGGTCGGGCGCGAGCGCCTTCGCCGCCTGAAAGCCGGCGGGCGCCAGCACGATCAGGAAGGACAGGGCGAGCAGCCCTAGCGCCCCGAGAATGACGAAAACCATCGATTGCGCCCGCGTCTGGAACCACCAGCGCGTTTCCTTCTCGCCATAGGCGCGGTTGAGCCCGACCCGGACGGCTTCCACCCCCGAGGACGAGAACCAGAGCATCAGCGCCGCGCCGAGCGTCAGCAGGTCGCCGCGCTGGTTGCCGAGCACATGCGTGATCTCCGAGCGGATCGGCAGGACGACGCTGTCTGGCCAGGCCGCGAACAGCAGATCGACGACCTGCCCCGCAAGATTGGCCGTGCCCATGAAACCGGCAAAGGCGGTGACGAAGATGAGGAAAGGAAACAGCGCGAGCAGCGCCGAAAGCGCGATATGACTGGCAATCGCCCAGCCGTCGTTAAGCGTGAAACGCCAGTAAGCCTCCCACGCGATCCTCACGGAGTGAACGAGAACCCGTATCACAAAGCGCTTCCCTATCGGTTCCAGCGGCTAGACAGCCGGCTCGATGCGCTGCTCGATGGCCCCGAAGATCGAATGGCCCTTGCGATCGCGCATTTCGACGCGGACGATATCGCCGAAGCGCATGAACGGCGTTTTCGGCGCGCCGGTACGGATGGTTTCCACCATGCGCTGCTCGGCGATGCAGGAATATCCGCGCCCGCCCTCGCTGACCGGCCGGCCGGGCGAGCCGTCGGGGTCGCGGTTCGAGACCGTGCCCGAGCCCATGATCGTTCCGGCCGAGAGCGGTCGCGTCTTGGCGGCATGGGCCAGCAAGGCGCCGAAATCGAAGGTCATTTCCTCCCCGGCCTCCGGGTGGCCGAGCGGCTTGCCGTTGATCCCGGTCAGAAGCGGCAGCGACAGCTTGCCGTCTTTCCAGGCCGAGCCCAGCTCGTCCGGCGTGACCGCGACCGGCGAAAACGCGGTCGGCGGCTTCGATTGCAGGAAACCGAAGCCCTTGGCGAGCTCATCCGGGATGAGATTGCGCAGCGAGACATCGTTCACCAGCATCACCAGCCGGATCGCCGCCCGGCATTGTTCCGGCGTGGCGCCCATGGCGATCGGCCCGGTGATCACCGCGATCTCGGCCTCGCAATCGATGCCATAGTCTTCGCTGGCGACCATGACCGGGTCTCTCGGCCCGAGATTACAGTCGGAGGTGCCCTGGTACATCAGCGGGTCGGTCCAGAACGTCGCCGGCAATTCCGCCCCGCGCGCCTTGCGGACGAGTTCGACGTGGTTGACATAGGCCGAACCATCCAGCCACTGGTAGGCGCGCGGCAGCGGCGCGGCGCATTCGTGCTCGTGGAACCGGAAGCTCGGCACGGCCCCGATTTCGAGGCTTTGCGCGAGATCCATCAGCGCCGGGCTGTAGATCTCCCAGTTGTCGAGCACCCTCTGCAGGTTGGGCGCGAGATGGCCGACTTCGGTCGCCCGCGTCAGATCGCGCGAAACGAGAACAAGGCGCCCATCGCGCCCGCCTTTGAGCGAAGCCAGCTTCATCATGATCCTCCAGTTTTTTCATGCACGTGAGTCGGTGCCCACACATCACACCAAAATGAAGCACAGATTGGGGTGACGCGCCCGCGCGAACGTGCAATTCTCGCAACGAAACCGTGGTGGATACAAGAAAAAAGTTTCACGCGGAACTAATTGCAGCCCTATGAGGAGTGAAACCGATGCGTCGTCGGGATCTGTTGCTTTCCGGTATCGGTGCAGGGACGGCGCTCGCCGCGACCCCGCTGGCTACCCCGGCCATTGCCCAGAGCATGCCGGAAATCAAATGGCGGATGACATCAAGCTTCCCAAAATCGCTCGATACGATTTTCGGCACCGCGCAGATGCTGGCGAAATACGTCGCCGAGGCGACCGACAACCGCTTCCAGATCCAGGCCTTCGCCGCCGGGGAACTCGTCCCCGGGCTTCAGGCGCTGGACGCGGTCTCCTCCGGCGCGCTCGAGTGCTGCCATACCCCGACCTATTTCTATTCCGGCAAGGACCCGACACTGGGCTTCGGCACCGGCATGCCGTTCGGCCCGAATGCGCGGCTTCAGCACGCCTGGTGGCATTTTGGCGGTGGCGCCGAAATCGTCAACGAAGCCCTGGCGAAATTCAACGTGGTCGGCTTCGCCGCCGGCAATTCCGGCACCCAGATGGGCGGTTGGTTCCGCAAGGAGATCAACACCCTTGACGACCTCAAGGGGTTGAAATTCCGCATCGGCGGCACCGGCGGCGCCATTCTCGCGCGGCTGGGCGTCGTCCCGCAGCAGATCGCCCCGGCGGATATCTATCCGGCGCTGGAAAAAGGCACGATCGACGCGGTCGAATTCGTCGGTCCTTACGACGATGAAAAGCTCGGCTTCTCCAAGGTCGCTAAATACTACTACTACCCCGGCTTCTGGGAAGGCGGGGCGATGCTGCACCTGTGCTGCAACATCGAGCAGTGGAACCGGTTGCCGAAGCACTACCAGTCGGTCATCCGGCTGGCTTCGGAAGCCGCGAACAACTGGATGCTGGCGAAATACGACAACGTCAACGCCCCCGCGCTCAAGCGGTTGGTCGGCAGGGGCACCGAGCTGCGTCCGTTCAGCCCGGCGATCATCGATGCGGCCTATGAGGCGGCAAAGGTCTATTATGCCGAAATCGCCGCCCAGAACCCGCTCTTCAAGAAGGCGCATGACTCCGTCAACGAATTTCTTGCCGAGCAATATACCTGGTGGCAGATTGGCGAATATTCCTACGATAGCCTCATGATCAGAACCAGAATCAGAGGCTGAAGCCATCTGGCACCCCCCTTTTGTCTAAGTGGAATCAGCAAGTTCAGACTGGACAAACGCTGCTCTGCACGGGATTATTTACTGTGAATATATGGCTTCATTTGAAACCATATGCTGGACAGTAAAGCACAATGCGCAACGGCCTGATCCCTCCGACACTCAATGGCAGCACCGCCGAGGGGGCCGCTGGCAACGCTCGGCCGCCTGAAGGTGCGGAGGATCCGCTCCGGCTTGAAGGGTTTCTGCCCTATCGGCTGAGCACCCTTTCGAGCGCGGTCAGCCAGACCCTGGCGCAGGCCTATGGCAAGCGGTTCGGCATTTCGATCCCGGAGTGGCGGGTTCTGGCGACGCTCGGCCAGTACAGTGTCCTCACCGCGCGGGACATCGGCACGCATAGCCATATGCACAAGACCACCGTGAGCCGCGCCGTCGCCACACTGGAAAAGCGACGGCTCATCCTCCGGCGCACCAACCGCGCCGATATGCGCGAGGCGTTTCTGGCGCTGACAGAGACGGGCGCGGAAGTCTATCTCGAGATCGTTCCGATGGCGAAAGCCTTCTCGGAATCGCTCTGCCGCGATCTCGACCAGAGCGAGCGCGACCTGCTGGACCGGTTGCTCGACAAGCTCTCGGAACGCATTGCCCATCTCGGAAACGGCGGATAACCAGGTTCCTGCCTGGTAAACAGCGCAATTTCTGTCGCCTTTGCCTTGCTTGCACCCCATTCGGGCAGCATAGAAACCAAGGCGTCTCCAAGCGATTCGCGTTTGTTTCACCGATGGGCCCGTCCAAGCGAATGTCGTTCCGAAACGCAGCATCCCGCGTGGTGTCCCGGCTCTCGATGCCCGGGTGGTGCCCGCCGACACGGCTGGGCCGTTCTGGTCGCTTCCTCACAAAAATCATCGCCCAGGCGCCGACAGCCCTGCTGATGCTCGGATGCTCGGTCGGGCTGGCGCTCGCCCAATCCCCGGTTTGCGGCCAGATCCGGGCCGAACTCGCCCAACTCGGAAATACTGCCGGCGCCGCCCCCAATCGCGATTCAACCCGCCTGCGCGCCGAGCTTGGCCGGATCCGGCTGGCGATCCAGCAGAATGACTGCAACCGCTCCGGGTTCCTCGGCTTCAACGCCCCGCCCGCAGTCTGCGCCCCCTTGCGCGCGCAGGCGTCGCAATACGAAGCCCAGATCCGCCAGATCGAGGGTGGCGGCGCGGTCAACAACCCGCGGCGCGCGCAACTCGTCGCGGCGCTCGATCGCTACGGCTGCCTTGGCCCGCCGCAACAGCCCCAGCGCGGCGTGATCTATGCCACCCCCGGCGAGCCGAGCCTGTTCGAGCGCCTGTTCGGCGATGAACGCCCGGTGGATCGCCGCGGCGCGGACGGAATGCCGATCGACCCGGATGGCGAGCCGCGCGAGCGGCTTGGCGGGCGGATGGCGGTTTGCGTCCGCACCTGCGACGGATTTTATTTCCCGGTGAATTTCGAGGGGATCGGCGCGCGCGACGAATACGGCCAGGTGTGCCAGTCGCTGTGCCCTGCGGCGGAAACGCAGGTGTTTTTCATGCCGCTCGGGGCCGAGATCGACCGCGCCGCGACCCGCGATGGCCGCCCCTATATGTCGCTTGCCGCGGCGAAGAAATTCCAGCAGGCGCGCGACCCCGCCTGCTTCTGCAAGCAGCCCGGCCAGACCTGGTCCAGCGCGATGAAGGGCATCGAGGATCTCGTGGAAACCCGAAAGGGCGATATCGTGGTCACCGAGGAGCAGGCGCTCGCCATGTCCCGGCCGAAAGGCGCGCAAACGACGGACCGGAAGGGGAAAAAGCCGGAGCCGCCCAAAACCGCCAATGCCGCCGCACCAAAACCCGCCGAACCCGAACAGCCACCGAGCCTGCCGGAAAGCGCGCTGCCGACCGGGGGCACCGCGTCCTCCGGCATCGGCCCGAAAGCCGTGCGCGAACGGATGGTCACAACCGAAGGCGGCACGCGCCAGCAAAGCATCGGCGCGGATGGCGTCAGGCGCTCGGTCCGGAATGTGGCACCGGAGCTAACCGGGAAAGAACGGCCGATCGACCTAAGAGGGGCAACACCGCCTTGAGTTCCGGGCCGGACTCGCGCCCGGTCAGCGCGAGCCGCAGCGGCATGAACAGGGCCTTGCCCTTGCGCCCGGTCGCGGCCTGAATCGCCCCGATCCAGGCCGGCCAGGTCGCCGCATCGAACGGCTCCTGCGGCAGCAATTCCGCTGCCAGGGCCAGAAATTCGGGCTCCCCGACGGCAAAATGCTGCGGCGACAGGATCAGCCGCCACCAATCAACCGCGTCCTCGATCCGGTCGATATTGCCGTGGATCGCGACCCAGAACGCCTCCGCCTTCGGCCCTGAAATGCCGAGGGCGGCGAGCTTCGGCGCGATCTCGCCAAACGGTTTTGCATGCAGCAGCCGCTTTGACAGCTCGCGGATTTCCGCCGGATCGAACTTCGTCAGCGCCCGCGAGAATTTTTCGAGGCTGAGCAAACCCGCGAGTTCATCAAGCCCCGCGACCGGATGCACCGGCTCCGAGGTTCCGGTCAGCACCGCGACCAGCGTCACTGCCAGGGGATCGGCGCCCTCCTCCCGGAACGAGCGGATCGACAGCGAGCCGGTGCGCTTCGACATTTCCTCGCCGGTCGAGGTGGTGATGAGATTGTGGTGCGCGAAGCGGGGTATTTTCGGAATGCTCGACTTCGCTTCGCTTGCGAATGCTTCGAAAAGCTCGATCTGCACCGCGGTATTGGCGACATGGTCCTCGCCGCGCAGGATATCGGTGACGCCCATGTCGATATCGTCGATCACGGAGGCGAAGGTGTAGAGAAACGTGCCATCGCCGCGCACCAGAACGGGATCGGAGAGCGAGGCGGTTTCGATATGGCATTCACCGCGCACGCCATCCTGCCAGCGGACGGTCTTGCCGGAGAGCTTGAAGCGCCAGTGCGGCTTACGCCCTTCCGCCTCCAAGTTCGCGCGCTCTTCCGCCGTCAGTGCCAGCGCCGCCCGATCGTAGACCGGCGGCAGCCCGCGCGCCTGCTGGCGTTTTCGTTTGCGATCGAGTTCCTCGGTGCTCTCATAGCAGGCGTAAACCAGCCCGCGCGTCTTGAAATCTTCGAGTGCGCTCCTGTAGCGCGGAATGCGGTCGGACTGGCGCTCGATCCGGTCCGGCGTCACGCCCAGCCAGGCGAGGTCTTCGAGGATGGCCTCGGCGTATTCGGGCTTCGAGCGCTCGACGTCGGTATCGTCGAAGCGCAGGATGAACGTGCCGCCAAGCTTTTTTGCCAGCAGCGCGTTCCACATCGCGGTGCGGGCGTTGCCGATGTGGATATAGCCGGTGGGCGACGGCGCGAAGCGGAAGATGGGGGGGCGAGCGGCAGCGTGTGTCATGTGTTCCGCGATAGCCGAGCCAACGCGCGATGACAATCAGACAATGAAAAGCCGTGCTGGCAAAGAAAAGGCCCGCGCGGCGGATGCCGGCGAGCCCTTATTTCATGGTCAGAGCGCGATCAGAATTTATACGAGGCGCGCAGCGTGCCCTGGTGCGAGGTTTCCTTGAAGCCGACCGAAACCGGGCCAAGGCCGCCGGAATGCGTCTTCTTGCCGTAATCCGAATAGCGATACTCGGCACCCAAAACCCAGTTGTTCGTCAGCGCGTATTCAGCACCGGCGCCAACAGTCCAGCCCGTGCGCATATGCGTGCCCCAGGATTGGACTCCAACCGCAGTCTGATCGAATTTGAAATTGGCAAAGGCAAGGCCGCCGGTTGCGTAAACATGGAAGCGGTCAAACGCATAACCGACGCGTCCACGCACCGAACCAGCCCAATCGGCACGCGTGCGGCAGGTCGAGCCTACCGCCGCGGCGCACTGGCCTTTACCCTCAAGGCTCAGGAACGAGCCATCGGCTTCCACACCCAGAACAATCTGGCCGATCTGGTGGCGATAGCCGATCTGCACGCCTCCCAAAAAGCCGGTACCATCGGTGCTGAACGGCACGAAGGCCCCAAGCGGGTCGGTCCATCGGCTGTTGTTCTGCAGCACGCCAGCATGGCCACCGACGTAGAAGCCGGTCCAGCTGAACTGGGTCATGATCGGGGCGACAACGCCCGGCTTCTTCGTGCCCAGATCGGCGGCCTGGGCGGCGTTCGAGACAACAAGGGCAGCAACCGCTGCAACAATGGCTTTGAGTTTCATGGAACAATCCAACCTTTGCTTTCGACGCACCCGGTACCGATCGCACAATATGTGGCCAGACACTGTAGCGAAATGGCAACAAATGAAAAGCCTCTCGCTCCAGGCTGCGCGCCGGCACCCCGTGCGCTAGCCATCAAACCCCTCGCCGAGCCCCTTCGCCGCCTCCGGCGCGATGGCAGCATCCGGCGTATAAGGCGCCGCCAGCCGATCCCGAAACCGGTTGGTGATCGGGTAGCGGCGCTCGCGGCCGAAGTTGCGCCGCGTCACCTTCACCCCCGGCGCGGACTGGCGACGCTTGTATTCGGCGATCGCCAGCAAGTGCTCGATCCGCTGCACCACCGCGAGATCATGCCCGCGCGCCACGATCCCGGCGACAGGCATGTCGTTCTCGACCAGGCATTCGAGGATATCGTCCAGCACCTCGTAGGGGGGAAGCGAATCCTCGTCCTTCTGGTTCTCGCGCAGCTCCGCACTCGGCGGCTTGACGAGGATATTTTCGGGGATCACCACCCCATCCGGCCCCTTGGCGCCCGGAGGTTTCCAGCGGTTGCGCAGGGCACAAATCCGGAACACCTCCATCTTGTAGAGGTCCTTGATCGGGTTGTAGCCGCCGTTCATATCGCCATAAAGCGTGGCATAGCCGACGCTCATTTCGCTCTTGTTGCCGGTGGTGACCACCATCGCCCCGAACTTGTTCGAGATCGACATCAGGATCGTCCCGCGCGCGCGCGACTGGATGTTCTCCTCGGTGACATCACGCGGATGCCCCTCGAACAGCGGCGCCAGGCAGGCCTCCAGCCCCTCCACCGCCGCCGCGATGGGCAGGATATCGTAGCGGATGCCGAGCGCCCTGGCGCAGGCCTTCGCATCGGTGAAACTGTCCTGCGAGGTGTAGCGATACGGCAGCATCACCGCGTGGACCCGCTCCGGCCCCAGCGCATCGGCGGCGATCGCGGCGCAAAGCGCGGAATCAACACCGCCGGACATGCCGAGCACCACGCCGGGAAAGCGGTTCTTCTCGACATAATCGCGCAAGCCGAGCACGCAGGCCGCGTAATCCGCCGCCAGCCCCTCCTCGATCGTCGCCAGCGTGCCGGGCTCGATCCGCCATTCGCCCGCCGCCCGGGTCATGGTCACGAAGCCGAGATGCTCCCGGAACGCCGGCATCTGGAACGCGAGGCTGGCATCGGCATTGAGGCCGAAGGAGGCGCCATCGAAGACGAGCTCATCCTGCCCGCCGACCTGGTTGAGGTAGATCAGCGGCAACCGGCTCTCGGTCACCCGGGCCACCGCGATGTTGAGCCGGGTGTCGGTTTTGTCGCCCTCATAGGGCGAACCGTTCGGCACCAGCAGGAATTCCGCGCCGGTCTCCGCCAGGCATTCGACGACCTCCTCGCCCCAGATATCCTCGCAGATCGGCAGGCCGATGCGGATGCCGCGCACCACGATCGGCCCCGGCATCGGACCGGCGTCGAACACCCGCTTTTCGTCGAAAACGCCATAGTTGGGCAGATCGACCTTGAACCGCACACCGGTGATCCGCCCGCCGTCGAGCGCGGCAAAGGCGTTGTACAGTTTGCCGCCCTCCCGCCACGGCAGCCCGATCAGCACCGCCGGGCCGCCATCCGCCGTCTCGCGCGCGAAATCGTCGAGCGCGGCGCGACAGGCCTGTTCGAGCGCGGGCTTGGTGACGAGATCCTCCGGCGGATAGCCGGTGAGGAACAATTCCGTGAACATCACCAGATGCGCCCCGCCCGCCGCCGCCTCGGCCCGCGCCTTTCGGGCCAGCGCCAGATTGCCGGCGATATCGCCCATCACGGGATTGGCCTGCGCGAGCGCAAGGACGAAACGATCGGGAACGGGGGTTTTGGAGGCAGCTGTCATCATGGCGGCAGATGTATCGCGGGCGCGCGACCGAGACAATCACAGGCCGGGCCCTTTTGCGTTTGCTCAAACCTTTTTGTCTCAAGCGTTTTTGCTTCAAACCGTCCCAATTCAGATCAGAGGCGAATGCCCGGCTTTAACGCGCGGGTAACGTTACTTTTTTATTATCGTGGCGAACCGGGATTCGAAATCCGGTGATGGATTTATGCGCATCGGAGTTTGGGCAATGTCGAAGTCACGCTTGGTATCCAGCAATGGAATCGTGTCCAGCGGTGGAATTGCCCTCGCTTTCGCGCTGGCCGCCTTCGGTCTGGGCGGCCGGGCCGAAGCGGCGGACTACTTGCGCGGGGCTTACAGCGGCGAGCGTTCGCCGCAATCCGCCGGGGTGGATTGGGCCGGGGTTTATGGCGGCGTTCACGCCGGCGTCACCTCCGGGCAAACCGACCCGCGCGCCATGGCCGCGCCGCTCGCCGATGCCGCCCTGCCCAACACCGTGATCACCAATACGATCGCGACAATGATCGGCTTCAAGGAAACCAACAAGATTGGCGCGAGCTATGGCGGTTTTGTCGGCGTCAACTGGCTCTGGGACGATGTCGTGCTCGGGCTGGAGGCCGATTACACCCATTCCAGCATCAACGCGCGCTCCACCGCAACACAGAGCTTGACCTATCGCCCGCCCGCGACCACCGATGAATACGACATCACCACCACCTCCGCCTCCCGCGCCAGAATGAGCGACTGGGGAA
>CAZNAT010000079.1:0-14222 GCA_964571245.1 uncultured Methylobacterium sp. | reverse complement strand
GCAATGCTGCGCCACGGGCCGCTGGCCGTGGCTGTTGCAGGCAAAGGCGAAGGCGCTGTCGGCGAGGAGGAAGATATAGCCGCCATGGCACATGCCGTGGCCGTTGGTCATCGACGGCTTGATCACCATGGCCATCGTCGCTCGCCCGGGCCCGACCGCGATCCTCTCGATACCCAGTTCGCGCGTGGCATTGTCCTCCGCCCACATCGCCTCGGCGGCGCGGCGGGCGATGTCGTCGGGTTCTTGCGGTGTGGGGGCTTGCGGTGTGGATTCTTGCAGCGCCATCTCAGCTCTTCCCCGTGAAATTCGGCGCGCGCTTCTCCAGAAAGGCGGCCACGCCTTCCGCGTAGTCATCGGTATAGCCAAGCCGGCGCTGCGCATCGCGCTCAAGGTCAAGCTGGGCGTCGAGGGTGCCGGTGGCTGCGTGATGGATCGCCTGCTTGATCGCCGCCAGCGCCGCTGTCGGCTGTTTCGCCAGATGCGCAGCCAGCGAACGCGCCTCGGACATCAGGTCAGCATCCTCGATCACCTTCCAGATCAGACCCCATTCGGCGGCCTTTTCAGCAGTGAGCGGCTCGGCCAGCATCGTCAGCGCCTTGGCGCGGGCTTCGCCGAGAAGATGCGTCAGCGTCCAGGTGCCACCGGAATCGGGCAGCAACCCGATTTTCGCAAACGACTGGATGAACCTCGCCGATTTCGCCGCCAGAACGATATCGCCATGCAGCGCCAGGTTGGCGCCGGCGCCGGCCGCAACCCCGTTGACCGCCACCACCACCGGCTTGGCCATGCCGCGCAGACGGCGCACCAGCGGGTTGTAGCGCATCTCCAGGCTTTCCCCGAGGTCGTTGCGGGAACCGCCGCCCGGCGCCACCGCGCGATCGGACAGGTCCTGCCCCGCACAAAACCCGCGCCCGGCACCGGTGATCAGGACGCAGCGACACGCGGGATCGGCCTCAAGGTCACGCAAGGCAGCGGCCAGGGCGGCATGCATCTCGGTGGTAAAACTGTTGAGTCGGTCCGGCCGGTTGAGGGTCACAAGGCCTACACCGGCATCCCGTTCCACAAGAACGGTATCCCCCATCATCTTCCTCCCGTGCATCACCCGTTTTCGATCGGGCAAAAACTTTGTTACGGCAGACTTGCATTGTCCGACCGTTTGGTCAATTAATAATCGCAAGGACCAGCCAATCGGTCCGGTAGAGTGTGATCGGGAACCGGGATACCGTTTCTCGCTGGAGGGCGGGCCCTGGCCTTCCTCCGCCCACGCCATAAGAACAACGAGATCGCGCGGGCAACCGGATACGCGCATCGCGCCAACGGGAACGAAATGCCGGACCAGACGCAAAAAGCGCGCGGTTCAACACGGACGCTGTCCAAGGGAGGATGATATGGCCTTGAAAACTCACAGCTACACGCTTTGCGGCGTTGCCCTGGCATCGCTGATGATGCTTGGCGCGTCACGCGCGCAGGATATCAAGATCGGTGCGGTGCTTTCCGTCACCGGCCCGGCTTCCTTTCTCGGCGACCCCGAGGAGAAGACGCTGAAAATGTACGTCGAGGAGATCAACGCCAAGGGCGGGATCAAGGGCCGCAAGCTCCAGCTCGTCACCTATGACGACGGCGGCGACGCCAGCAAGGCCCGCACCTTCGCGACCCGCCTCGTCGAGGAAGACAAGGTCGTCGCGATGGTCGGCGGCTCGACCACCGGCACGACCATGGCGATGGTTCCGGTGTTCGAGGATGCGCAGATCCCCTTCATCTCGCTCGCCGGTGCGGTGGTGATCGTCGAGCCGGTGAAGAAATTCGTCTTCAAGACCCCGCACACCGATCGCATGGCCTGCGAAAAGATTTTCGAGGACATGAAGAAGCGCAACCTGACCAAGATCGGCATGATCTCGGGCACCGACGGCTTCGGCAAATCGATGCGCGATGAATGCGTCAAGGTGAACGCGAAATTCGGCATTGAGATCCTCGGCGAGGAAACCTACGGCCCGCGCGATACCGACATGACGCCCCAGCTCACCAACCTCAAGGCCAAGGCCGGCATGCAGGCGGTGATCAACCCCGGCTTTGGCCAGGGCCCGGCGATCGTGACCCGCAACTTCCGCCAGCTCGGGCTCACCGTTCCGCTCTACCAGAGCCACGGCGTCGCCTCGAAGCAGTTCATCGAGCTTGCCGGGGACGCCGCGAATGGCGTGCGCCTGCCGGCCGCAGCCCTGCTGGTCGCGGACAAACTCCCGGCTTCCGACCCGCAGAAGCCAGTGTCTCTCGCCTATGCCAAGAAGTTCGAGGAGACCACCAAGCAGCCGGTTTCGACCTTTGGCGGCCATGCCTATGACGGGCTGATGATCCTGGTCGGCGCCATCGAGCGTGGCGGCGCGGATCCCAAGAAAATCCGCGATGAAATCGAGCAGACCAAGGGCTTCATCGGCACCGCCGGAATGTTCGACATGACCCGCACCGACCATATGGGTCTCGGCCCGTCCTCGTTCAAAATGCTGGAAATCAAGAACGGCGACTGGGCGCTCGCGGATTGATCTCGCGCTCCCCTTTCCCGCGCGAGCTCCGGCCCGCGCGGGACGACGTCCTCGACGCACCATGATCCGGCGGCCGGAATGGCCCCAGAAGGACCCGGTTCGCCCATGCTCGCGCAATTCCTCCAGTTCACGATGTCCGGCCTGACGGTGGGCGCGGTCTATGCCATTGTCGGGCTTGGCTTCACGATCATCTACAATGCTTCGGGCGTGCTGAATTTCGCCCAAGGCGAATTCGTGATGATCGGCGGCATGGTCAGCGTTTTCGCGGTGGCGGCCGGGGTGCCCTTGCCGCTCGCGATTGTGCTCGCGGTCCTCGTCGCGGCGCTGGTGGGGGTGGCGCTCCAGCGCTTCGCGATCGAGCCGGCCCGCGATGCCTCGCCTGTCGTGCTGATCATCATCACCATCGGCGGCGCCCTGGTGATCCGCGGCCTGGCGCAGATTATTTTCGACAAGCAACTGCATAAGCTCGCCGGATTTTCCGGGGAGGCACCGATCAATTTCTCTGTCTCCTCGATCCTGCCGCATTCGCTATGTGTTCTCCGCTGCGCGACTTTCATCTTCGCTCTCGTTAGCCTGTTCATGACGAAGACCATGCTCGGCAAGGCGGTGCTGGCCACCTCCGCGAACCGGCTTGCAGCCCAGCTGGTGGGCGTCAACACCTCGGTCATTCTGGCGATTTCCTTCGCGCTTTCCGCCGCCATCGGCGCGGTGGCCGGCATTCTCATCACGCCCATCACCTTCACGCATATCGAGGTTGGCACCATGCTGGCGCTGAAGGGGTTTGCCGCGCTCGTGCTGGGCGGGCTCGGCTCGCCGGTCGGCGCGATTCTCGGCGGCATGGTGCTCGGGCTCTGCGAGGCGCTCTCCGCCGGCTATCTGTCCTCAACCTACAAGGATGCCTTCGCGTTTCTGGTGATGATCGGGGTGCTGATCGTGATGCCGAACGGGCTTGTCGGCACCATCTCGTCGGAGCGGGTCTGATGGCGCAGGCGTTGGAAAATCGCTGGCTCCAGCTCGCGAGCATTGCCGCGCTCATCGGCGTGATCGGGCTCGTGCTGCCTTCGGGCTATTACTTCCGGGTCGGCGCGCTGGTGCTGATCTCGGCGATCGCGGTCACCGGGCTCAATCTGCTGCTGGGCTATGCCGGGCAGGTCAGCCTCGGCCACGCCGGTTTTGTCGGCATCGGCGCTTATGCGGTCGCGTTGCTGCCGACGCATCTGGGGGTGCCGACGCCGCTCGCGCTTCTGGCAGGCGCGGCGATTTCCGGCCTGCTGGCGCTGGCCATCGGCCGCCCCATCCTGCGGCTGAAGGGTCATTTTCTCGCAGTGGCGACGCTCGGCCTCGGCATCCTCGTGGCGATGGTGCTGACCAACGAAGCCTGGTTGACCGGCGGGCCCGATGGCATGCCGGTACCCCGGCTGGAAGTGTTCGGCACCCGCATCCGCGCCCCGGAAACCTGGTACTGGATTTCAGGCGGCGTGCTTCTGGTCTCGATTTTCTTCGCGCAGAACCTGCTCAATTCCTCGACCGGTCGCGCCATGCGCGCGTTGCACGACAGCGAGGTTGCGGCCCGCGCGGCGGGGATCGATCTTGCGCGGGCGAAGGGCGTCATTTTTTCGATCTCCGCGATCTATGCTTCGGTTTCCGGTTCGATGCTGGCGCTGCTCAACGGCCATATCACCCCGGACGTCGCGAGTTTTCTCGGCTCGATCGAACTGGTGACGATGGTGGTGCTCGGCGGAATGGGGTCGCTGTTCGGCAGCCTCGTCGGGGCGGCGTTTCTGGTGATCCTGCCGCAAGCCCTGACGATCTTCCATGAATACGAGCATCTCCTGCTCGGCTCCTTCATCATTCTCATCATGATCTTCCTGCGCGACGGCATCGTGCCCACCTTGCTCAGAAAGCTGACGGAACGCGCGAAATGAGCCTGATCACCGTTACCGACATCGGGATTTCCTTTGGCGGCATCCGGGCCGTCGACCACGTGAGCTTTTCCGCCGAAGCGGGAAAAATCTTCTCGATCATCGGTCCGAACGGCGCCGGCAAGACGACGTTGTTCAACCTGATTTCCGGGGTCTATCGCACCGAAACCGGCTCGGTCACGCTTTGCGGCGAGGACGTCACCGGGTTTACCCCGGAGGCGCTGGCCGTTCGCGGGCTCGCGCGGACGTTCCAGAACCTGCAGGTGTTCTTCCGGATGAGCGCGCTCGAAAACGTGATGGTCGGCCGCCATGTCCACGAAAAGAAGCGCGCGCTGGCGCATCTCTTCGGGCTCCCCGCCACTGCCCGCGAAAACCGCGAGACCCGCGAGATCGCCTTTGCCCTGCTTGAGCGGCTCCGGCTCGCCGAAGTCGCCGGGAAGCCCGCTGGCTCGCTCTCCTACGGGCAGTTGAAGCGCCTCGAAATTGCACGGGCGCTGGCGATGCAACCCAAGATCCTGCTGCTGGACGAACCAGCCGCCGGCTGCAACCCCACCGAAACCGCCGAGATCGACGAGATGATCGTCGAGGTCGCCAGAAGCGGTATCGGCATCCTCCTCGTCGAGCATGACATGAAACTGGTGATGGGCGTTTCGGACCGTGTTCTGGTGCTGACCCAGGGCAAAAAGCTGATCGAAGGCACCCCGGACGAAGTCGCGAATTCGCCGGCGGTCATCGAAGCCTATCTCGGCACCGGGCTCCCCTCGACGGAGAAGGCCGATGCTTGAAATCTCCGGTATTACCGGCGGCTATGGCCGCATCGAGGTGCTGCACGGCGTCGATATCACCATCCACGCCGGCGAAATCGTCACGCTGATCGGCGCCAACGGCGCCGGCAAAACCACGCTGCTGCGGGCGATCTCCGGCGTGCAGCCGATCTCGGCGGGCAGCTTTACCTTCGAAAGCGCCCCGATCACGACGCTGCCGCCACATGCCCGCGTGGCCGCCGGCATCATCCAGGTGCCCGAGGGACGTCAGGTTTTCCGGCCGATGAGCGTCGAGGACAACCTCCGGCTCGGGGCCTACCGCCGGCGGGGCTCGCCCGAGGCCGATCTCGAACGCATCTATGAGATGTTCCCGATCCTGCGCGACAAGCGCCATCTCGTCGCGGGCGGGCTTTCCGGCGGTCAGCAGCAGATGCTCGCCATCGGTCGGGCGATCATGGGTAATCCGCGGCTTCTGCTGCTCGACGAGCCGAGCATGGGGTTGGCGCCGATCATCGTCGCGCAGATTTTTGATGTCATCCGCCGGCTGCAGGCCAGCGGCATCACGATTTTCCTCGTTGAACAGAATGCCAGCGCCGCGCTGGCGATTTCGGACCGGGCCTATGTGCTGGAGACCGGCCGGATTGCCCTCTCCGGCACCGGCCGCGAGATCGCCGGCAATGATGCCGTGCGAAAAGCCTATCTCGGGATCTGACCCGAACCAGGTGCCCAAAGGCGCCGCACCCGTTTCCGAATGCATGAACACAAGGCCCGCCATGTCTAGCCCGATCCTGTCCAGCCCGATGTCGACACCGCCTCTGAAGCTGCTGAGTTTTGCCGGAGGCCGCTGGGTTTCCGGCCACGGCCGACCCGCGGAAATCGCCAGCGCGATCACGGGGGAAATCATCGCGCTCGCCAATTCCGACGGGCTCGACATCGGCGACATGCTGCGCCATGCCCGCGAGCTCGGCGGGCCGGCGCTTCGCCGGCTCACGTTTCATCAGCGCGCTGAATTGCTCAAGCGGCTGGCGCAGCATCTGATGGCGCATAAGGAGGTGCTCTACGCGCTCTCCTATCAGACCGGCGCGACGCGAAACGACGGCTGGATCGATATCGAGGGCGGCATCGGCACGGTGTTCACCTTCGCCTCCAAAGCCAAGCGCGAACTGCCGAACGAAACGTTTCTGATCGATGGTGAGGTCGAGGCGCTCTCGAAAAACGGCACCTTCATCGGCCAGCACGCCTACCTCGCGCGCGAGGGCGTCGCGGTCCAGATCAATGCCTTCAATTTTCCGGTCTGGGGCATGCTGGAAAAGCTTGCGCCCGCGATCCTCGCCGGCATGCCGGTGATCGTGAAGCCCGCGACCACCGGGGCCTTTCTTGCGGAAGCGGCGGCCCGGCTGATCATCGACAGCCACATCCTGCCGCCCGGCGCGTTCCAGTTCATCTGCGGCTCGGTGCAGGATCTCTTCGATCACTTCACCGGGCAGGACATGGTGAGTTTCACCGGCTCGATCGAAACCTCGGCGAAACTCCAGAGCCACCCCGGCATCCTGAAGAACGCGGTTGCTTTCACCGCCGAGCGCGATTCGCTCAATTGCTCGATCCTGGGGCCGGATGTGACCCCGGAGGCACCGGAATTCGAGATCTACATCCGCGAGGTCTTCCGCGAGATGACCGTGAAGGCCGGGCAGAAATGCACCGCCATCCGCCGCATCCTCGTGCCGGAAGCCATGGTCGAGCCGGTCGGCGCGGCACTTGCGGCACGCCTCGCCAAGCTGAACATCGGCGACCCCCGCGACGAGGCGACCCGAATGGGCCCGCTCGCCTCGCTCGCCCAGCGCGCCGATGTGCGGGCGCGGATCGGGGTTCTCGCCAGGGAAGCCGAGATTATTTTCGGCAACCCGGACCACCTCGAACTCTCCGGCGCGGATGCCGCGCGCGGCGCCTTCCTCTCGCCGGTGCTGCTGCGCGCCAACAACGCCGAAACCGCCGAGGCGCTGCACGCGGTCGAGGCGTTCGGGCCGGTGGCGACACTCCTCGCCTATCGCGATCTCGATCGGGCCATCGGCCTTGCCAATCGCGGCGAGGGCAGCCTCGTCGGCTCGCTGGTGACGCGGAATCCCGAGATCGCCCGGCGGGTGATTTTTGGCGCGGGGGCGTTCCACGGCCGCATGCTGGTGCTCGACCGGGATTGCGCCAAGGAATCCACCGGGCACGGCTCGCCGATGCCGCATCTCATCCACGGTGGTCCGGGACGCGCGGGCGGCGGCGAGGAACTGGGTGGCATGCGCGCGGTGAAGCACCACCTGCGCCGCATCGCGCTGCAAGGCTCGCCGGCGATGATGACGAACCTCCTCAAATCCTGGAGCAAGGGCGCCCCGGAAATCGAAAAGGACGAGCACCCATTTCGCCAGAGCTTCGGCGAGCTGGATCTCGGCCAGAGTTTTCACTCCAGGGAACGCGTCGTCACCCTCGCGGATATCGAGCATTTCGCGGCGTTTACCGGCGATACCTTTTACGCGCATATGGATGACGAAGCCGTCAAAGGGCACCCGTTCTTCCCCGGCCGCGTCGCACATGGCTATCTCTTGCTGGCATTTGCGGCGGGGCTGTTCGTGGAGCCGAAGCGCGGGCCGGTGCTGGCCAATTACGGCCTCGATAACCTCCGCTTCCTCAAGCCGGTGCAGCCGGGCGAGGCGATCAAGGTGCGGCTGACGGTCAAATCGAAATCCCCGCGCCATGCCGATTATGGTGAGGTGCGCTGGGATGTCGAGATCACCAACGCCGCCGGCGAAACCGTCGCGACCTACCAGCTCCTGACGATGAATGCCCACAGCCGCTAGAGCATTTTCCGACCAAGTGGATACCGGTTGGTCAAAAGAAAATGCGTTAAAATAACAAGATAGATCGGTAGACCTCGTTCAATCAGGTCTACGGATCTAAGGGTTTTTAATGCTGCGAGGCCAGCGAGATCCGGTTGAATCGATCAGGCTGGCTTTCATGGGGGGGCACCAGCAGGCAGACCAGCAGGGCAGGGCGGGAATATTTCGGCATTTATCGAAATAGCCTTGACCAACGCTGTATTTCTAGTACCATAGAAATATGAACCTTGATGATATCGCCACCCGCCTCGAAGCCCTCGGCAACCCAACACGGCTGCGCCTGTTCCAGGCCCTCGTCCGCGCGGGCGACAACGGCCTGCCGGTTGGCCGGCTGCAGGAGCGGATTGGCATTGCCGCCTCGACCCTGACCCATCACCTGCAAAAACTGATCCTCGTCGGGCTCGTCACGCAGGAACGGCATTCGACGGTACTGATCTGCCGGGCGAATTACCCGATGATGCGGGAAGTTGCCGGTGCCCTCATCGACCAGTGCTGCGTCGAGGGCGAAGCTGCCATCGACTTCACACCCGCCTGCGCCTGCGAACCCAACTGATGCCGCCCTCCAACGGGCAGCTTTCTGCCTTTTATTTCTGTAATTCTAGGAGTATTAAATTATGACCATCCATCCACATCCCTCACTCCCGGTTGCGATCATCGGCGCCGGCCCCGTCGGCCTCGCTGCGGCGGCCGAGCTGGCATTCAGAGGCATTCCCGCCATCGTGCTGGAGGCCGGCGCACAGGTCGGCACCCAGATGCTGGCCTGGGGGCATGTCCGGATGTTCTCGCCCTGGCAATACAACATTTCCCGCGCCGCGCGCCTGCTGCTTGAACCGACAGGCTGGCGGATGCCCGCCCCCGAGACGATCCCGACCGGCCGGGAGGTCGTCGAGCGCTACCTGCGTCCTCTCGCCGATCTGCCAGCCATGCGCAGCGGGCTCCGGCTGTCGACCCGCGTCCTCGCCGTCACCCGCGCCGGGCTCGACAAGGTGAAGACGGCGGATCGCGCCGAGCGCCCCTTCGTGCTCCGGGTCATCGGGGAGGGCCAAGGCGGTGGTCGAGAGGAGGACGTCCTCGCCCGCGCCGTCATCGATTGTTCCGGCACCTTCTCGCAGCCCAGCCCCGGCGGCGCGCATGGCATCCCGGCGCGCGGCGAGATCCGCCACGCGGGAAATATTCTCTACGGCACGCCCGATATCCTCGGGGGAGACCGCGCCCGCTACGCCGGCAAGCGGGTCGCGGTCCTCGGTAGCGGGCATTCGGCGATCGGGGCGATCCTCGATCTCGTCGAGCTGAAGCAAACCGAGCCCGCGACCAAAATCCTCTGGCTTTCGCGGCGCCAGGATCTCCGGCTGGCGTTCGGCGGCGGCGTCAAAGACGGGCTTCCTGCGCGCGGCGCGCTGGGCAGCCGGCTCCAACAGGCTGTCATCGACGGTATCGTTCAGGCGGTCCATCCGTTCGCGCTTGAGGCCATCGAGGCCGAGCCCGATCACCGGCTCCGCCTGACCAGTTCACGCCATTCCGGCGAAGCTGCCACGGTCATCGTCGATGAACTCGTCGTCGCCACCGGCTTCCGCCCCGATCTTTCGCTGCTGGGCGAGGTGCGGCTCGATCTCGATCCGGCGCTAGAATGCCCGCGTGCGCTCGCGCCGCTCATCGATCCCAATATCCATTCCTGCGGCACGGTCCGGCCGCATGGCGCAAAAGAACTTGGCCAACCCGAAGCGGGCTTCTATCTTGCGGGCATGAAGAGTTACGGGCGTGCGCCAACCTTCCTGCTCGCCACAGGCCATGAGCAGGTCCGTTCGATTGTTGCCGAGATTGCCGGCGACCATGCCGCGGCGGCGCGCGTGGAACTCGAATTGCCGGAAACCGGGGTCTGCTCGACCGATTTTCCGGCCCGGACGCCCGGCAAAAACTTGACCGAGAACACCGGATGCCGCGGCGGCCCGGCGAAGGCAGATGCATCGGCCTGCTGCGTCAAGGACGAGATCGCCAGGCAAGCGGGGGAAACGGGGTGTGGCTGCGGGGCGAGATCCGCTCCCGAAGCTCTCCGTGATCCCATCCCAGCGCTGGCCCGCGAAAAACCGTCTGCGGCCTGCTGCGGATGAGGCTTGATCCATCGCGGCGAACCGGAATTGTCTGCGCGCTGGGTACCGCGCAGACCGTCGCCTGGGCTTCGAGCTATTACCTTCCCGCCGTCCTCGCCACGCCGACCGCGCGGGATCTCGGCTTTTCCCCGGTGTGGATTTTTGCCGCGTTTTCAGCCGCTATGGTCGTCTCCGCCCTGGTGGGTCCCTGGGCCGGCGCACGCATCGACCGGCTCGGCGGGCGCGGGGTGCTGATTGCCAGCAACCTCGTCTTTGCAACCGGCCTGATCCTGATCGGGGTCAGCACCCATCTTGTCGGAGTTTTTGCCGGCTGGTTCGTGATGGGCATCGGGATGGGGATCGGGCTCTATGATTCGGCCTTCGCCAGCCTCGCCGCGATCTATGGCCGCGACGCCCGCACGCCGATTACCGGCATCACGCTGATCGCCGGGTTTGCCAGCACGATCGGCTGGCCGCTTTCGGCGGTGATGGAAGCGGAGTTCGGCTGGCGTTTTGCCTGCTTCGGCTGGGCGGGCCTGCACCTTCTTCTGGCCCTGCCGCTTAACCTGTTGCTGCCCTCCGGCACACAGGCCACCCCCAAACCAATGGGCGGCGAGGCGATCTCGACCCCCGACGCCCCTTCGCTGCGCAGTCTCATGCTGCTGGGGTTCGTCTTCGCGGTGACATGGTTCACCAGCACCGCGATGGCGGCGCATCTGCCGCGCCTGCTCGAGGCGGCCGGCGCCACCAGTGTTGCCGCCGTGGCCGCCGGTGCGCTGATCGGCCCGGCGCAGGTAGGGGCGCGGATCATGGAATTTGCCCTGCTGCGCCGCCTGCATCCGCTGGTGTCGGCGCGGCTGGCGACATTGACGCATCCGGTCGGCGCCGGTGTGCTGATGCTGATCGGTGGCCCGGCTGCCGCCATGTTCACGCTGCTGCATGGCGCGGGCAACGGCATTCTCACGATTGCCAAGGGTACGCTGCCGCTGGCGCTGTTCGGCCCTGCCGGCTACGGGTTGAGGCAGGGCATCATCAGCGCGCCCGCGCGGGTGCTTCAGGCCTTCGCACCGCTGATCTTCGGATTTGCGCTGGAGCACTACGGTGCGAACGCGATCTGGCTCACCTTCGGGCTTGGTGTCCTGGCCTTCCTGGCGCTGCTGCTCCTGAAAGCCAAGCCAGATTAGGTTCCTCAACCACCGCCAGCGCGGGGCGGCCCGGCATCCGTGCCTTCCCGGCCCACGAACATCCGGCCCACCCGGGCTTTTGCCAGCGCGGATTGACAGACCGAACAGGGCCTCGATGTCGAATAGAGGACAGCATCGGCAAGCTCGAAGCGTCTCAGTCGCGCCTGCGCATCCCAGAGCGCCACGCGCTCGGCATGCGCATCGGGGTTTCGGTCGGCGACAACGCGGCTGCGGCCCAAGCCGACGATCCGCCCTTCGACAACCATCACCGCGCCATAGCCCTGATCGCCCGCCGCCACCGCCTCGTCCCGCATACGGAAGGCTTCCGCGACCAGAGATTCCGCGTTCATCGACCGGGCATCGACCGGGCTTGAAGCTCTGGCCTGAATAACCCCGAAAAGCCCGAGCAACGGGGTCGCGCCTGCGGCCAGAACCTGCCGGCGGCTTATCCTTGAAGCGCTACGCCTCGCCATAGTCGCCTCCTCCCGGATGCACCGATTGGCGTTTTGACGGAAAATCCCAAGAAACTTGAAATCCCAAGAAACTTGCAATCCCAGAAACTTGCCGCGCAAAATTTATCGCGCACATGGCCCGAAGGCGTCAAGCGAGGGGCAAACCATCAAAGGAAGACCGAATTTTGCCCGCCGGAGCGATGTTTAACCCGAGAATAGGTCAAGAATATCTCCCTCGCGCGCAGTCGACGCAAATTTTGTACCTTGCCCCTCGCAATTTGCTGTAAAGCACCCTAGCTTAGGCAAGAAGTTCAAGCGTCAGCACCAATCAAACGCTGGCTTACATCGGGAGTTGAAACGTGACTCATTCAAAACGCCCCTCGTCCCGCGCCCTTGTCACCGGGTTGGCGATTGTATCGGCGCTTTTTCTTGTGATCGCCGACGCTCAGGCCCGCCCGGGCAAGGGCAGCAGCACCGGCAACCGCGGCACGCGCACCGAAGCCGCGCCGCCCGTCACCAACACGGCTCCCCGCCAGTCGCAGCCCATCTCCGGTGCCCAGACACCGCGTGCCGCCACGCCCTCGCCGACGGCCCCCGCCGCTGCCGCCCCCTCCCGCATGAGCGGCCTGATGGGCGGGTTGGCGGCTGGCCTGCTCGGCGCAGGCCTGTTCGGTCTGCTTTCCGGCAGCGGCATGTTCAGCGGCCTCGGCTCGATCATGGGGGTTCTTGGCCTCCTGCTGCAGATCGCCATCGTCTTCTTCATCGTCCGCTTCGCCATCGGCTACTTCCGCCGCCGGCAGATGCAGCCGGAAACCGCCGGCGCGCCGACGAATTTCGCCCGTCAGCCGCCCCAGCCGGAATGGAGCCCGCCGCAAGGCGCCGCCGCCCATCCTGCGCCGGCTGTCGCGCCCGCCCCGGCTCCGATGCCGGAGCTCACCCTGGACGACGCCGATTTCAGCGCCTTCGAGCGCCTGCTGGGCGAGATCCAGGATGCCTATGGCAAGGGCGACCGCATCACCCTCACCCAGCGCGTCGCGCCGGAGATGGCGAATATCTTCAATCAGGAACTGAGCGAATTGACGCGGCAGGGCCTCACCAACCGCATCTCGGGGGTGAAGCTGCTGCAGGGGGATTTCGCGGAAGCCTGGCGCGAGCCGACCGCGGAATACGCCACGGTCGCGATGCGTTACGCCATCATCGACGTCAAGGTTGAAACCGCCACCGGCCGCATCGTCGAGGGCGATCCGAACACGCCGCAGGAAGTCGTCGAGAACTGGACCTTTGTCCGGGAACCCGGCGAGACCGATCGCGACTGGAAGCTCTCCGCCATCCAACAGGCTTGAGATTTTCCACGCCCGAGGCCTTCACAGCGTCCGGGCCCGGCAATGCCGACATTGGAGCGCATTCGACGGCTACCCCCGCCAAATGCGCTCTTTCTTATTGGAGTTGCCCTCGCCGACCGGGCGGCGGCGACATCCTCAAAACGCAGGTTTGCGGAAGGCGGTCAGGCCAAGCAGCTCCACCGTTGTCTGCCCCTTGGCAAGCTGGCGCATGAAATCCGCCTCTTTGGCCTGCCGGGCACGGGCTGCGGCAAGCGTGGGCGCGACGGCATCCGCCGGCAGGCATAGAACGCCATCGGCATCGGCCACGACGAGATCGCCGGGCGCGATCGAAATCCCCGAAAGCACCATCCGCTCGCCCATGAGTGGGGCCGATTGCTTGATGGTTCCGCGCATGCTGACACCGCGCGCGAACACCGGAAATCCCCGCCGCTCCAGCGCATCGATGTCGCGCACCGACCCATCGATCACGAGGCCGAGGATACCGCGCACTTCGGCTGCTACAGTGAAGACCTCACCCCAGTACCCCGATGGATCGCCGCCCGCATCGACGACCAGAACCGAGCCTCGCGGCGCCTGTTCAAGCCCGAGATGGAGCGCCAGATTATCGCCGGGAGCACAGCGGATCGGATAGGCCGGGCCGACGAAGCCGGCGCCTTTCCAGATTGGGCGCAAGCCCGAATCCAGCGCGCAGGGCAAGCCCGCCGCCTCCGAGAACGTCGACGTGCCCAGTTCGAGAATTTCGGCAAAATCCGCTTGCGCTTCGGCATCCATCCGACTTCCCTCCCGCCGCCGGCGGCGCGCATCAAAACGCCCAAGCCGCAATGGTTTTGTCCGGATTTGGCGGCTTTGTACACAGAGCAGCTCATATGTTTTATGGGAACGAATAAGGAGCATTCTGTGCCGCCCTCAACCGCACGATGCCCGCATTTGGTGAGATCGCGGGATTTCCATTGAAAACAGCACGATCTCCAAAAACATGCCCGATATCAAAAGCCATTCACCCGGTGCGGCAGCGCACTTCGGCGGGCGCGGCCTGGGGGTAGGGTCTGAA
>CAZNAT010000078.1:2835-14240 GCA_964571245.1 uncultured Methylobacterium sp. | reverse complement strand
GCCCGCCCGCCCGGCTCCACCACGACATGGCCGATTTCGCCGGCATTGCCGAAGGCACCATGGAACGGCCGCCCCTCCGCGACAATGCCAAGCCCAAGCCCGACCCCGAAGTAGAGCAGGCAGAAATACCGGAGATCGCGCCCCGCGCCGTGCAGCCTTTCGCCGACCGCCGCGGCATTGGCGTCGTTCTCGATCGTCACGCTCACGCCGGTGGCCGCCGCGATCAGCGCCGCCGGATCATGCCCGGCCCAGCCCGGCAGGGTTGTCGGGCCGACCGAACTCATCCCCTCGATGCCGAACGGGCCCGGCATGACCACACCGATGCCGATCAGCCGGGCCGGCCCGCGCCGCAACCCCAGGCGCGCGGCTTCAATCTCCCGCGCGATCAGCGGCACCACATGCTCCGGCCCCGGCCCGGGCGGGCGCACGGCGCGCTCGGCCCGGACGGAGCCGGCAAGATCGACCAGCACGATCGTCACCCGGGTGGCGGTGATCTCGACCCCCACGGTCAAGGCGCCGTCCGGGTTGACCACCAGCTGGACCGGCGGCTGACCACGCGGGGTTCGCGCCCGCCCGCGCCGGAGCAACAACGCCTCGGCCTCAAGCTCGGCAACGATATTGGAGATGGTCTGTGCGCTCAGATGCGTCAGCCGGCCGATCTCCGCGCGGCCGATCGGCCCATGCTGGCGGATCGCATCGAGCACGACACGCCGGTTGTGCTCCCGCGCCCGCCCCGCGTTCTTGCCGATCGCAAGGTCGCCCTTGGGGGTGGGTTGTTCGAGAGGCGGTTTTTTGGGCGCGGCCCTGTTTTTCGCGCTGGTCTTTTTCGAACTGGTCATGGCCAGAGTTTGACACGAGTGATTAAATCAAATCAATTGAATTAAAGGATTGACTACGCCCCTGCCCTGCGCGAGGCTTGGCGCTGGTCTTTATGCCAAGCATCCGCCGGGCATCGGCGGCAGAACCATGCCTTGCCCGGAAACACCCTCAGCGGTTTTCGGGAACAATCGGCAGAAAAAGGGAGAGAAAGATGCGTCGTCTTCGTACCATGCTGGCCGGCATCGCCTTTGGCCTCGGCGTCTTCGCGAGCGGACCGGGACATGCGGTCGAGATCGAATACTGGCAGTACGTCTTCGAAACCCGCGTCAAGGCGATGGATCAGCTGATCCAGAAGTTCGAAGCCGCCAACCCCGGTATCAAGATCAAGCATACCACGGTGCCCTACGCCGACTACCAGACCAAGGTCGCCGCCGCGATCACCGCCGGACAGGGGCCGGACGTGACCCAGCTGTTCTACGGCTGGCTCGATACTTTCATCGCCGGCAAGCTGATCCAGCCGCTGCCCGAAGACGCCTTCCCCGCCGCGAAAATCGAGGCGGAATTCTTCCCCGTCGTCACCGCGATGAAGCGCGACGGCAAGTATTACGGCCTGCCGACCGCGGTGCGCTCGCTGGCGCTGTTCTACAACAAGAAGGCCTTTGAGGCCGCCGGGCTCGACCCCGCCAAGCCGCCGCAGACCCTCGATGAACTGCTGGCGGTAGCGCAAAAAACCACCAAGCGCGACGCGGCGGGCAACATCACCTCGGCCGGCATCACCATGGATATGGCCGGGCAGGACCATCACTGGTGGCGCGAAGTGCTGGTCCGCCAGTTTGGCGGCACGCCCTATACCGAAGGCGACCGCAAGGTGACCTATACCTCGGAGGCCGGCGTCAACGCGCTGCAATTCTATCTCGACCTGCAGACCAAGCATAAGGTCGGGCAGATCGGCTTCATGGATGAGGGGCAGGCCGCCTTCAAGGCCGGGCTCGCCGCCATGACCATCGACGGCACCTTCCGGCTCGGCTCCTTTGCCTCGATCAAGGCCTTCGAATGGGGCGTGGCCGAACTCCCCGCCAATGCCAAGGGCGAGCGCTCGAACTATTCGAGCTATTTTGCCAATGCCATCACCACCAAGGCGAGCGGCGAGAAGCTCGAAGCCTCCAAGAAGTTCCTGGCCTACCTTGCTTCCGCCGAAGCGATGGAAGTCTGGCTCAAGGTTGTCGGCGAGTTGCCGGCCCGCCGCGCCGCCGCCTTGACCGAGGCCAATCTCGCCAACCCGATCTACGCGCCGTTCCTCAAGGGGCTGGCCTATGCCCAGACGACGAAATTCGTCGATGAGGCCGGCCAGCGTCAGGTGGCGATGGATATGGTCAACCGGCCGCTGCTCAAGGGCCAGGCCGCCAAGGCCTCGCTGGAAGAAGCGGCCAAGGCCGAGCAGACGCTTCTCGACCGCGTGAAGTAAAAGGGCGCGATCGTGGCGTTTTCACTGGGAAACAAGGGCGTCGCCGTCGCGCAAAACGGCGGCGTCTGGGGCGGGTTGAGTCTGAAAACCAAAGGCGTCATCTGGGCCTGGGGGTTTCTCGCCATCCCGATCCTGTTCTACGTCTCGATCCGCTTCCTTCCGACGGCGAACGCGCTCTACCTCTCGTTCACCGACTGGAACCTCCGGCGTGAGGCCAGTTTCGTCGGGCTGGACAATTACCGCCGGCTTTTCGCCGATCCGGTGTTCTGGCAGGTGTTCCGCAATACCTTCGCCTATCTGCTGATCGGCACCCCGCTCAGCCTGCTGATCGCGTTTACGATCGCCTATCAGCTTGATCGCGTCCGTTTTCTGCACGGATTTATCCGCGCGCTGTATTTCCTGCCGTTCCTGACCACCGCGGTGGCGATGGCCTGGGTCTGGCGCTGGTTTTACCAGCCGGTGCCGATCGGGATTTTCAACGGCATCCTAACCTCGCTCGGCCTGCCGCAGCAGCCGTTCCTGCGGTCGATGACCCAGGCGCTTCCCGCCGTGCTCGCGCCGGCGATCTGGGCCGGGCTCGGCTTCCAGATCATCATCTTCATGGCCGGGCTGCGCGCCATTCCGACCACCTACTACGAGGCGGCACGGATCGACGGGCTCGGCGAATTCGCCATCCTGCGCAAGATCACGCTGCCGCTGATGCGCCCGACGCTGATCTTCCTCGTCGTCTTTGCCTCGATCGGGTTCCTCAGGATTTTCGATCAGGTCTACAACCTCAACACCAACGACCCCGGCGGGCCGCTCAATGCCACGAAACCGCTGGTGATCATGATCTACCAGACCGCGTTCTCGGCCTTCGACATGGGTTATGCCGCCGCCGAGCCGGGGGTGCTGTTCCTGATCCGGCTGGTGATCTCGCTGATCCAGCTCCGGTTGATGGCGGCGCGCTGATGCCGAATTCCCGGATACCGCCTTTTCAAGGGAGCCGCGCCGTGCTTGCGAGAATGACCCCCCGGTTTCGCCCCGGCCGCGCTGTGATCTGGCTGCTGCTGCTGGTCGGCGGGCTGGTGATGGTGGCCCCGATCGTCTTCATGCTGACGACCTCGCTCAAGGATGCCGCGCAGGTCTATGACCTCCGCCTGATCCCGGAGGCGCCGAGCCTCGACAACTACCGGGCGATCCTGGCCGACGGGCGCTTCATCCGCTGGTTCCTCAATTCGCTGGGAATCGCCACCATCGTCACGCTCTCGAACGTATTCTTCGACAGCCTGGTCGGCTACACGCTGGCGAAGTTCCGCTTTCGCGGCCGGGCGCTGGTTTTCATCGCCATTCTCTCGACGCTGATGATCCCGACCGAAATGCTGGTGGTGCCGTGGTATCTGATGGCGGCCAAGCTCGGCTGGACCGACACCTACTGGGGCATCATGTTCCCGGGGATGATGACCGCCTTCGGCACCTTCCTGATGAAGCAGTTCTTCGAGACCGTCCCGGATGATTTTCTCGAGGCAGCGCGCATCGACGGGCTCAATGAATTCTCGATCTGGTGGAAGGTTGCGATGCCGATGGTGACCCCGGCGCTCTCGGCGCTGGCGATCTTCACCTTTCTGGGCAACTGGACGGCGTTCTTCTGGCCGCTGATCGTCACCACCAGCCGCAACCTCTACACCCTGCCGGTGGGGCTTTCGAGCTTTGCCGTCGAGCAGGCCGTACAATGGGAAATGATCATGACCGGGGCGGCGCTCGCCACCATTCCCACGCTGCTCGTCTTCCTTTTCCTGCAGCGCTATATCGTGCGCGGCATCGTCATGGCGGGGCTCAAGGGATGACATCGAAAAACCCGCCGACCAAGCAAGCCGGCACCTTCCCCGACCCGGTTTACGCCGAGACCGTGCTGCGCCCGCTGTTCGAAGGCGCCAAGACGCATCATGTCTTGGGGTTCCGGGCCATCGACCGCGCGCATCTCGTCATGCTCGACGAAACCGGGATCCTGCCCCGCGACACGGCGGCCGCGATCGCCCGCGCGCTGGTCGAGATCGAGGCTGGAACCGACCCGGCAAGCCTGACCTATACCGGCGCGGTCGAGGATTATTTTTTCCACATCGAGGCCGAGCTCAAGGCCCGGCTCGGGCCGGATCTCGCCGGCGCGCTCCACACCGCGCGCTCGCGCAACGACATCGATCACACCCTGTTCCGCCTTGCGCTCAAGGCGCGGCTCGACGGGCTGATGGGCCAGGCGCGGGCACTGGCCCGGGCGATGCTCGCCAAGGCGCGGGCCGAGGCCGAAACGCTGATCGTCGCCTATACCCACGGCCAGCCCGCGCAGCCGAGCACCTTCGGCCACTACCTTGCCGCGGTTCTGGAGGTCCTGCTGCGCGACATCGCCCGGCTTGAAGCCGCCCGCCAGAGCGTCGATCTCTCGCCGATGGGCGCGGCCGCGATCACCACCTCCGGTTTCCCCATCGACCGGGCGTGTGTCGCGCGGCTCCTCGGCTTTGCCGCGCCGGTCCGCAATTCCTACGGCGCCATCGCCTCGGTCGACTACATTTCCGCCAGCTATTCGGCGCTCTCGCTGCTGTTTCTTCACCTCGGACGCCCGATTCAGGACTGGCAGGTGTGGTCCGGCTTTGAAACCGGCCAGCTTCGCGTGCCCGATGCCTTCGTGCAGATTTCCTCGATCATGCCGCAGAAGCGCAATCCGGTTGCCATCGAGCATCTGCGCCATCTCGCCTCGCAGGCGCAGGCGCGCGGCAAGGCCGTGTTGGATATTCTCCACAACACCCCCTTCACCGACATGAACGACAGCGAGGGCGAGACCCAGGCCATGGGCTACGAGGCTTTTGCCGTCGCGGAACGCGCGCTGGCGCTGATGACCGCGCTGCTGCCCGGGCTTGCCATCGATGGCGATCGGGTTGCCGCCAACACCCGCCGCGCCTGCATCACCATTACCGAACTCGCCGACACGCTGGTGCGGCGCGAGGCGCTCTCCTTCCGGCAGGCGCATGAGATCGCCGCCTCTCTCGCGCGCGAGATCGTCGCAGCCGGTGCCGATCTCGAGCGGAACGGTTTTATCCCGTTTCAGGCGGCGTTCCGCGCCGCGACGGCACGCGAAAGCAGGCTCGATGCCCAGGCCTTCGCCGAGGCGGTTTCGGCGCGGGTGTTCGTTGCCCGCCGCGACCGCTTCGGCGGACCGGCCCGGCCGGCGCTCGATGCCGCCTTTGACGCCTACGACAGCGCACTGGCCGAGTTCGAGCGGCGCGCGGCCACGGCGGCGACCTTTGAAACCCTGAGCCAGGCGGAACTCGCCCGCCGCTTTGCGGCTCTAACGGGAGAAGTATAAATGGGCGCCATCCACCTCGAAGGCCTGACCAAGCGCTACGGCAGCAACACGGTCGTCCACGGGATCGATCTCGAGATCGCCGATGGCGAGTTCGTCGTTCTGGTTGGCCCCTCCGGCTGCGGCAAATCGACCACGCTGCGGATGATCGCCGGGCTGGAGGAGATCAGCGCCGGCAAGGTCCATATCGGCGGCGCGCTCGTCAATGATCGCGAACCCAAGGACCGCAACATCGCGATGGTGTTCCAGAACTACGCGATCTACCCGCATCGCACCGTGGCGGAGAACATCGGTTTCGGGCTTTACACCTCGAGAGCCAGCGCCATCGACAAGCGCCGGCGCATCGAGGCGACCGCCGAAATCCTCGGGCTCACTCCCTATCTCGACCGCAAGCCGGACGCGCTTTCGGGCGGTCAGCGCCAGCGCGTCGCCATCGGCCGGGCGATGGTGCGCGATCCAGCCGTGTTTCTATTTGACGAGCCGCTCTCCAATCTCGATGCGCAGCTGCGCGCGCTGATGCGGCTCGAAATCAAGAAACTGCACCAGCGCCTCGGAACCACCGTGGTTTTCGTCACCCACGATCAGGTCGAGGCGATGACGCTCGCCGACCGCATCGTCGTGATGCGCGACGGGCATATTCTCCAGGTCGGAACCCCGGCCGAACTCTATGACGCGCCGGACGACCTGTTCACGGCGCGTTTCATCGGTGCCCCCGCGATGAACCTGCTGCCGGGCCGCTATGATCGCGCCGCACATGCCGTTCGCCTCGATGGCGGCGGTGAAGCCCGCCTGCCCGAACTCGCCGAACGGCCGGTCGAGGCCGCTGCGGTCTGGCTCGGCGTCCGCCCGCACGCGTTTCAGGTCGAACGCCCGGGTGAGCCGTTGCCCGGCGCCGGCCTCACCATCGAAGCCCGCGTGGAACTCGTCGAACCGCTCGGCCCGGAAACGCTGGTCCATCTCGACCTTGGCGGCACGCAAGGGATCGCCCACGCCCAGGGCCGCGATATCCCGGCGGTCGGCTCGACAGTCCGCGCCAGCGCCGCCGCCACGGCGCTCCATGTCTTCGATGCCGCGAGTGATCGCGCCTACCCGCGGGCCAGGCAGGCATGAGCCGAAATCTGGTTCTGTGTCTGGGGCGGACCTACGCCGACCTCATCTTCGCCGGGCTCAGCGGGATGCCGGTGCTCGGGCAGGAGCGCTTTGCCCCCGAAGCCGTGACCGTGCCGGGTGGCGGCGCCTTCATCACCGCCGCGCATCTCGCCGCGCTGGGTCGACGCGCGGCGCTGGTCTCGCGGCTCGGCACCGACAGCATTTCCGAGGCGCTGGCCGCGCCGATCGCCGCCTCGGGGATCGATACCCGTTTTATCGAGCGCGCCGCCGATGCCGGTCCCCAGATCACGGTGGTGATGGTGCAGGGCCAGGAGCGCGCGTTTCTGACCCGGCGCGCCGGCAAGGCCCGCCCCGAAAGCCTCGAGGCCGCGTTGGCCGATGCGGATGCATCTCATCTCCACATCGGCGAGGCCGCGAGCCTGGTGGAGATGCCCGATCTCGTTGCCCGCGCCAAGGCCTGCGGCCTGACGGTCTCGCTCGATCCGAGCTGGGATGACGCGGTCATCCACCGCCGCGACCTGATCGACCTCTGCCAGGGCGTCGATCTCTTCCTGCCGAACGCCGCGGAGGCACGCGCCCTGACTGGGCGGGACGATCCCGCCGTCGCCCTCGAAGCGCTGGCACTGCGTTTCCCGCTGGTGGTGCTCAAGCTTGGCGCAGGCGGCGCCATGCTCGGTGCCTATGGCACCCGGTTGATGATGCCGGCGCCAATCGTCCCGGTCGTCGATACGACCGGCGCCGGGGACGCGTTCAACGCCGGCTTCCTCGCCGCCTGGCTCGATCGGGAACCGCTGGAAGCCTGCCTTGCCATGGCGATTGCCGCGGGCAGCCGCGCAGTTGGCCGGCTGGGCGGGGCCGCGCGCTAGTGCATTTCCGGGCGAATCGGTTCCCGGTTCGCGCAATGAAAATGCGATAAAACAAGAAGATGGAGCATGGGAAGTGAGTGCGAATTCACAAAAGTGTTCCAGCGTTCTCATCTCTGCCACCGGCCACAAAAACACCGCCATGCATCCCCGGATTGGCTTGTGGTGTCTGGCTTTCCCGAGCAGAGTGCGACGATGACGCTGTATCACGTGAAACCGCGATTTCAGGCCCTGCTGCGACCGCTCGTCGCGCGGCTTTACGCGGCCGGCGTGAGCGCCAATCAGGTGACGGTGGCGGCCTGTGTGGTTTCGCTCGCCGTCGGCGGGGTCATCCTGCTGCTGCCCGAGCGGCGCGCGTTGTTTCTGCTGCTCCCCGTCTGGCTGTTTCTGCGCATGGCCTGCAACGCGATTGACGGCATGCTGGCGCGCGAATTCAACCAGAAATCCCCCCTCGGCGGCTATCTCAACGAGCTGACCGATGTCGTCAGTGACGCCGCGCTGATCCTGCCCTTCGCGGCCCTGCCGGTGTTTCATCCGGGGTGGGTCGCCGGGGTGGTTTTTCTCGCCGCGCTCAGCGAATACGCCGGCGCGATCGGGCCGCTGGTGGGGGCGAGCCGGCGCTATGACGGGCCGCTCGGCAAGAGCGATCGGGCGTTGCTGTTCGGGGGGCTCGGGCTTTGGGCGGGGCTTGGCCTCCCGCTTCCGTCCTGGCTGGCCTGGGCCATGCCGATCATCGCGTTGCTGCTGGTCCTGACGATCTGGAACCGCGTCCGCCGCGGCGTGGCCGAGCTACGCTAGGGTCCAGCCCCATTCATTTTGGTGAAGGCGGTTGGATCAAAATGCACGGGATCGAGGAGGTAGCCTGCGGGAAGTCGCCTGACTTTCAAGGGCCTCCGACATGAAGAGCGTGCATTTTCATCCAGCAAAATCATGTCGTTTCTCCGAAATGAATGGGTCTGGACCCTAAAGTTTTTTACGAAGAAGCGCCTGGTCCGCGTGCCCCGAAGGGGCGCGCAAGCGAATAAATTGCGACCGGAAACGAGGATGGAGCGCCTTCCGTAGCGTTGAACCCGCTGAATGTGCTCTGGCGCACATCCGCCGGAGATCGGCTCTGTCAGGTGAGGCGCAGGTTCACCCCGTCCCTGACCCGTTTCCGCAAATCCCGGGAGACATCGCATGACCGCGACCGCCCTCTTCTTCGCCCTCACCGTCCTCGCCGTATCGATCGTGGAAGCGGGGCTGGTCCTCCGTGAAACCTTCCGCACCGGCCGATCGGCCTGATGCACCCTCGATTTTCCGGCGCCCTGCCCCCTTTTGAAAGCAAGATTTCCGTGCCCCGCCTCTGCCACGAACACCACTTTTCAACCCATGACGGCGTCGAACTTTTCTACCGCCACTGGCCGGCAAGCTCCGCCACTCCGCGCGGCGCGATCCTGCTGTTCCACCGTGGCCACGAACACGGCGGGCGTATGGCGCATCTCGTCGATGAGATGGACCTGCCGGATTTCGCCTTTTACGCCTGGGATGCGCGCGGGCATGGCCGCTCGCCGGGCGAACGCGGGTTCTCGCCCTCCTTCGCGGAAAGCGTGCGCGACGTGCAAACCTTCGTCGATCACATCACCGCCGAAGACGGCATCGCGGCCGAGGATATGGCGGTGATCGCGCAATCGGTCGGCGCGGTGGTGATTTCGACCTGGGCACATGCCTACGCCCCGAAAATCCGCGCGATGGTGCTGGCGTCGCCGGCGTTTTGCGTGAAGCTCTACGTGCCGTTCGCCCGCGCGGGCCTGACGCTGATGCAGAAGATCAGGGGCAATTTCTTCGTCAATTCCTACGTGAAGCCAAGGTTCCTGACCCATGATCCGGCCCGGCGCGCCTCCTATGCCGCCGATCCGCTGATTTCGCGGCCGATTTCGGTCAATATTCTGCTGGGGCTGTATGACGCGGCGGACCGGGTGGTGCAGGATGCCCGCGCCATCACCATCCCAACGCAGATGCTGATTTCCGGCTCGGATTTTGTCGTTCGCCACGCGCCGCAGCACGAATTCTATGTCAATCTGGGCACGCCGATCAAGGAGCGCCACGTGCTGAAGGGCTTCTTCCACGATACGCTCGGCGAACGTGATCGCGACAAGGCCATCACCGAAGCGCGCCGTTTCGTGCTGGAGCGTTTCGCCGAACCGCTCGCGCGCCCGGATCTCACGGAGGCCGACAAGGCCGGCTACACCCGCGATGAGGCGGATACCCTCGCCTCGCCGCTTCCGCCGCTCTCCTGGCACGGGGCCTATTGGGCGGCCTACCGCGCCAATCTCCGCTTCGCCGGGTGGTTCTCGAAGGGGATCGGCCTCGGTCACAGGACCGGCTTTGATTCCGGCTCGACCCTCGACTACGTCTACCGCAACAATGCCGAGGGGATCGGCCCGCTCGGCCGGTTTTCGGACCGGACCTATCTCGATGCCATCGGCTGGCGCGGCATCCGGCAACGCAAGGCTCATGTCGAGGAACTCATCACGAAAGCCCTCGGTCACCTCGACGGCAAGGGGGTGCCGAAGCATCTGGTGGATATCGCGGCCGGGCATGGCCGCTACGTGCTCGAAGCGCTGGAAGGCGCGCCCGCCCGCCCGGCCTCGATCCTGCTGCGCGACTATTCCGATCTCAATGTCGAAGCCGGCACAAAGCTGATCGCCGAGAAGGGCTTGGCGGATATCGCCCGCTTCGAAAAAGCCGATGCCTTCGACACGGCGAGCATCGCCAGCATCACCCCCTCCCCGACGCTGGGGGTGGTTTCCGGCCTTTACGAACTCTTCCCCGACAACGCGATGATCCGGCGCTCGCTCGAAGGGCTGGCTGCGGCGATCCCGGAGGGCGGCTACCTCGTTTACACCGGCCAGCCCTGGCACCCGCAGCTGGAGATGATCGCGCGGGCGCTCAGCTCCCATCGCCAGGGGCAGGCCTGGGTGATGCGTCGCCGCGTTCAGGCCGAAATGGATCAGCTGGTCGAGAAGGCAGGCTTCCGCAAGATCGAGCAGCGCATCGACGAATGGGGCATCTTCACCGTCAGCCTCGCCATCCGCGAGATCCGCCCGTGAACGAGGCCATCGTCGCAACAAGGCCGCAGCGCGCGGCCGGCCACCGTGATTTCGGGCGAGCCACTCTCTGGCTCCTCGGGCTTGGCGCGTTCTTTTACGCCAGTTACGGCTTCACCAACTGGGTCTCGGGTCTGCGCGACGGCGTGCCGGCGATCGTGTTCGACTGGGAACGGCACATCCCCTTCCTCGGCTGGACGATTGTGCCGTACTGGACGACGAACCTGTTCTACGCCGCCTCGATTTTTCTCAGCCGGTCGCGCGCCGAACTCGACACGCATGCGCGGCGGCTGCTGACCGCACAACTCGTCGCCATCACCTGCTTCTTGCTGTTTCCCCTGAAGTTTTCCTGGCCCAAACCCGAGGTTCTCGGCTTTTTCGGGTTTTTCTACGATGCCCTTGGAGCTTTCGACAAACCCTTCAATCAGGCACCGTCGCTTCACGTCGCGTTGACGGTGATCCTCTCGGCCTTCTATTTCCGGCTGCTGCCCCCCATCGGCCGGGTGATCTTTGCGGGCTGGTCGGCGCTGGTCATCGTCTCCGTGCTCACCACCTTCCAGCACCATTTCATCGACCTGCCGCTTGGCTTCGCGCTCGGCCTCCTCTGCATCTGGCTGTGGCCGTTCGACGGGCCATGCCGGGCAGCGAGCTGGGATCTGACGCGGGATCCAAGGCGCATCCGTCTTGCCGGAGCCGTACCAGCGCTTTTCCAAAAGTGTCAGATTGTC
>CAZNAT010000078.1:0-2825 GCA_964571245.1 uncultured Methylobacterium sp. | reverse complement strand
CTCTCGGCGCATGGGGTATCGCGACCGCAGCCCTCTGGATCGGCGGCTGGGCGCTTTGGCTGCTCTGGCCGGCACTGGCGCTGGCGCTGGTCGCGCTCGCGTACCTCGGCCTGGGACCCGCCCTGTTCGCCAAGGCGGGCGATGGCCGCATCGACTGGGCCACGCGGGTGCTGCTGGCACCCTATCTTGCCGGGGCCTTCGTCAATTCACGGCTCTGGACGATGCGGGATGCCGGCGCAATCGAGCTCGCCGACGGCGTCTCGCTCGGCCGGTTTCCGACGGCTGGCGATGGACTGCCCTATGCCACGATCATCGATCTGACCGCCGAATTCAGCCGCCAGACCTATGGCGGGCGCTGGCTGAGCCTCCCGATGCTCGATCTCGTCACGCCGGAATCCACCCGCCTGCGCGCCACGGCGGATGCCATCGAGGCGGCCCGCGCTTCTGGCCCGGTTCTTGTCTGCTGCGCGCTCGGCTATGGCCGCAGCGTCGCGGGCGCCGCGACCTGGCTGGTGCGATCCGGTCGCGCGGCAACCGTTGAAGCGGCGATGACGCACTTGCGGGCCAGGCGGCCGCGCCTTTCCCTTGGCCCCGGCCAGATCGCCGCGATCCGGGAGGCCGCCGATGCCGCCTGATCCGGCCTTCTTCTGGCAGGCGACGATCGCCGCAGCCCTGCTGCGTCAGGGGCGCTGGCTCACGCGGCTCTCGCTCGGGCTGGTGGTTGTCGCGCTGGCCGGCGCGATGCTGGCCGCGGCGTTGATGCGGCCGCTCTGGGCGCTGCCGGGGGCATTGTCGCTCCCGGCCGGGTTTACCGCGCTCTGGCTCGGGATACGGGCCGCGTTCGACGCCGATCTTTTTGCCGCGCTGGCACAAAACCCCGACTTTCCCGGCTTCGACCGGGCGATGTCCACGCTCGACCTGATGCCTTCCGATCGCGCCGGGCGCGCGCTCGATCTGCGGATCGCCGGCGCGTTGCGGCTGCAAAAGCACCAGGGTATCGCCTGCGGCATCCAGATCGCCGCGCTTGTCTTCGGCACCGTGCTGGTCGCGCTGGTGAAATGAGCATGTCCCCTCTCCCCTCCCGGCCTTCCCGCCTCTCCCGCCTTTGCGCCGTCATCCTTTCGAACGCGATTGTCGGCCTTGCGCGCGTCGTCACCGGCGTCCGCCCGGAATGGCGCGGCTGCCAGCCGACGCCGCGCCAACGGATCTACGTCGCCAATCACACCAGCCACGGCGATTTCGTGCTGATCTGGACCGTTCTGCCGATCGGGATGCGGCGCCAAACCCGCCCGGTCGCGGCCGCCGACTACTGGGGTGGCGAAGGCCTCTGTGGTTTTGTCGGCCGGGTGGTGTTTCGCGCGGCGCTGGTCGAGCGAGCCGGCAACCCGGCCAAAGGCTCCCCGATCGAGACGCTCAAGGGTGTCCTTTCGACCGGGGCCTCGCTGATCTTCTTTCCGGAGGGGACGCGCAATACCGGCAATGAGACCTTGCTGCCGCTCAAATCGGGCATTTACCATCTCGCCGCGGCGTTTCCCGGCGTCGAGATCGTCCCGGTCTGGATCGACAACATCTCGCGGGTGATGCCCAAAGGCGAGTTTCTGCCGATCCCGCTGCTCTGCAAGGTCGCATTCGGAACGCCGATCTGGCTTCAGCCCGGCGAGGACAAGGCCGGGTTCCTCGGCCGAATTCGCGATGGGCTTCTGGCGCTCGCACCACCGGAGAATGCCCGATGAACCTGCCCGGCGAAGCCACCCTCCTGCTGGCCGGCGTTGGCGGCGTGCTCGTCCTTGCCACGCTGCTTGGCCAGATGCTGTTCTGGCGGCTCGGCGCATCGCCGGTGATCACCAATCTCAACCAGCGCATCGCCGCCTGGTGGGGCATGATCGCGCTGATCGGCGGCGCGATGCTGCTCGGCAAGGGCGGGATGATCGCCCTGTTCGGCTTTATCTCGTTCGCGGCGCTGCGCGAATTCGCCACCCTGACGCATACACGCAAAGGCGATCACTGGGCGCTGCTGGTCGCCTTCCTGTTCGTGCTGCCGTTCCAGTATTACCTGCTGGCGATCGAGTGGTACGGGCTGTTTTCGATTTTCATCCCGGTCTATGCCTTCCTTGGCCTGCCGATCATCGCGGCCTTGCGCGGGGATACGACGCGATTTCTCGAGCGCATCGCCTTCGTGCAATGGGGCATGATGGTGTGCGTGTTCTGCATCAGCCACGCCCCGGCTCTGCTGACACTGAAGATTCCCGGATATGGAAGTCGCGCCATCCTGCTGGTCGCGTTCCTGATCATCGTCGTGCAGGGCTCGGATGTGCTGCAATACATCTGCGGCAAGCTGTTCGGACGCCGCAAGGTCGCGCCAGAACTCTCGCCGTCGAAAACCTGGGAAGGGCTGATCGGCGGCGTCGCCCTGGCGACGGCGCTGGGCGCCTGCCTCTGGTGGATCACGCCGTTCACCCCGCTTGAGGCGGCGTTGATGGCCTTCGTCATCTGCGTGATGGGCTTTCTCGGTGGATTGGTGATGTCGGCGATCAAGCGCGATCGCGGGGTGAAGGACTGGGGCCAGATGATCGAAGGCCATGGCGGCATGCTCGATCGCGTCGACAGCATCGTCTTTGCCGCGCCAATCTTCTTTCATCTGACGCGCTACTGGTTCGCGGAGTGATCGCCCGGAGCATCCGCCCGCCAAGTGGTGCCGGTTGGCGAAAGAAGCGGATGCGACATCAAATGGATTTCGATCAAACGCCGATCCATTCAGATCGGCGTTTGATCTAGGGTCCAGACCCATTAATTTAGCTGAAGGCGGTTGGATCAAAATGCACGAG
>CAZNAT010000077.1:0-15460 GCA_964571245.1 uncultured Methylobacterium sp. | reverse complement strand
CTGCCGCAGCCCGTCGTTGGAGAAGCGCTTGATCTTCCAGCGCATCGAGGTGTCCGAATGCTGCGAGACGGCATCGGGCGGGCCGAACATCATCAGGCACGGCCACCACCAGCGATTGAGCGCATCCTGCGCCATCGCCTTCTGCGCCGGTGTGCCCTTCGAGAGCACATGCATGATCTCGAACCCCTGCCGTTGATGGAAGCTCTCTTCCTTGCAGATGCGGATCATCGCGCGGGCATAAGGACCATAGGAGCAGCGGCAGAGCGGGATCTGGTTCATGATCGCCGCGCCGTCGACCAGCCAGCCGACCGCGCCCATATCGGCCCAGGTCAGCGTGGGATAGTTGAAGATCGAGGAATATTTCGCCTTGCCCGAAAGCAGCTGGCCGGTGAGTTCCTCGCGGGAGACGCCCAGGGTCTCGGCGGCGGAATAGAGATAGAGCCCGTGGCCGGCTTCATCCTGGATCTTGGAGAGCAAAACCGCCTTGCGCTTGAGCGAGGGCGCGCGCGTCACCCAGTTGCCCTCAGGCTGAATGCCGATGATCTCGGAATGCGCGTGCTGCGAGACCTGCCGGATCAGGGTGCGCCGGTAGGCCTCCGGCATCCAGTCTGTCGGCTCGATTTTGTCCTCGGCGGCGCAACGCGCCTCGAAGCGGGCAAGACGCTCCGGGTCTTCGGTGACGGCGGGAGCCTTGTCTTTCTGGTCGAGCGCCTGTGCATACATAAGACCATCTCCGAGGGGCTGTCGTGATACATCGAAATATGTAACATTATTGATGAGTGTCAAGATATTTTGTTACATATTGCGTTGCAACAAAAACCGCCCGTGCCATTGTCACGGCCTCAGCGACGAAAGCCGTGTCTGGAAAGCCAGCTTTCGGAGGGGATTTCGAGCTTTGCTGTCAGCCGGTCGAAAACGCTGCACGCCGCATCCCCCGCCCAGTCTTCCGGCAGGACGGCAGGGGGCAGTCCGGGATCGCGCAAGGCGAGGCGGCGAAAGCGATGCACCATGCCGATACGCAGCGCGATGGCTTCGGCGGGGGTGGGCGATAAGTCCGTGGGGGATATGTCCTCGGCGGATGCGCCATCGGCAAGCGGCGCGAACTCCGCCACAAAACGGCGATAGCCGGCGTTAAGGGCCGAAATCTGCCAGAGATCCGCAGCAGCACGGCGGAGGGGTTCGGTCGGCTCCGCGATCGCGAGAATGGCATCGCCGGGCAGTTCGGGCGTCTCGGTACCGGTTATGGCCGGGAGCAGGCCGGTGCAGGGGCCCAGGAAGCGAAACCCGGCGTCTTCCAGCGTCTTGCGGGCGGCGGCCCGGTTGGCGCACAGGTCGATGGTAACGAGATGGAACGACCCGGCCGGCGCGGCCAGTTGCCGGGTGTAAATTCTGCGCGCCGCCCCGGTGAAATCCGCCGAACTGGCCTCGCTCAGGCGGTAATAGGTATTGCGCCCGGCCTTGTCGCGCAACAGCGTGCCGTTCGCGACGAGCCGCGAGAGGTTGGTGCGCGCGATCCCCGCGTCGATGCCCACGAGCGCCAGCAGTTCCATCAGGTCCGCGATCCAGACCGGCGGCGGCTTGGCCAGCGTGCCGCGGTTCATCACCGCATCGCCAAAGATCGTCACGATCAGCGACCACACGCGCAACGGCGTCTCGGAGTGAAGCAGTGCAACGGGGTCAAGCCGGGCGGGCGGGGCAGTCATCATGGCACAGCAAAACCCCGGCATTGGCGGCGGTGTCAACCGTATGGCGGCAAAAAACGGATCGGTGTTGGCGGGTTTCCGGGCCTGTTTCCGGCAGATCCGGCTTGCTCAGCTCGTCATCGCCAGCGTGATCGCGGCATAGTGGCACCCGGCAGCCACGACCACGAAGCCATGCCAGATCGCATTGTTGAACTTGAGAGTGCGCCAGACGTAAAAAATCACACCCGCCGAATAGAACAGCCCGCCGATCGAGAGCAGCACCATCGTCGAGACCGGCAGCGAGTCGATCAGCGGCTTGATGGCGAGCACGGCAACCCAGCCCAGAATGAGGTAAATCGCGATCGAGAGCCTGTCGAAGCGCCCGGGCAGTGCAACCTTGAGCACGATGCCGGCGATGGCGCCGACCCAGATGATGGCGGCCAGCGTCCAGGCCCAGAAGGGATCGCTCAGCTGGGTCAGCAGCGGCGTGTAGGTGCCGGCGATCAGCAGATAGATCGAGGAATGGTCGAACCGCCGCAAGATCCATTTGAGCGACGAGGGGGGAACCAGGTTATAGGCCGCCGAAAAGCCGAGCATCGCCAGAAGTCCGATGCCGTAGACCGCGACTGCCGAGAGTTCGAGCCCGCCACGGCGCATCAGAACCAGCATGATCAGGACGGCGATGCCGACGATCGCCGCCACAATGGCGAAGGCATGCACCAGGCCGTCCGCAACCAGTTCGCCCTGGCTGAAGGGGCGGCGGGTAAGGCGCGGGTGGTTTTCAGGCAACGACATGTTCTGGCGCTCTATGTTGGGTGCCGGCGGGAGCCGAGGTGGTTCGCCAAAAACGCGGCGGCATGATAGCAGACGCCTTGACAATAGCAGATACCTCGCCAAGCCAAAATTAGTTCACACCAGAACCGGTTCACATTTTGAGACAACCCGTGCCGCAAACAGAGCCGATGATGCTGGATCCCTTCTACCCCATCGTCGACACCGCCCTCTGGGTCGAGCGGCTGACCAGAGCTGGTGCAAGGCTGATTCAGCTCAGGATCAAGAACCGACCGGAGGCGGCCATCCGGCGCGAGATCCGCCAGGCCCTTGTTGCCTGCAAAGCTCATGGCGCTACGCTGGTCGTCAATGATGCCTGGCACCTCGCGATTGCCGAGCGCGCGGACTGGGTTCATCTCGGGCAGGAAGACCTTGATACCGCGGATCTCGGGGCCATCCGCGCCGCCAGGCTCAAACTCGGCGTATCCACGCATGACGAGGCCGAACTGGCGCGGGCGCTGGCGATCTCGCCGGATTACATCGCGTTGGGGCCGATTTACCCGACTTCGGCGAAAACGGTGCCTTTCGCCCCGCAAGGGCTCGATCGGATCGCCGAATGGAAACGCACCATCAGGGCGATCCCGCTGGTGGTGATCGGGGGGATCACGCTGGAGCGGGCGCCGCTGTGCCTGAGCGCGGGCGCGGACAGCGTCGCGATCATTTCCGACGTTGTCCTGCATGCTGACCCGGAGACGCGATGCCGGGATTTTATTGCGGCAACGCGCCGCTGTTGAACGAGACGCCTATGCTTGAAGCACGCCGCGGCGGATCTGGTCTTCCTCGATCGATTCGAACAGCGCCTTGAAGTTGCCCTCGCCGAACCCGTCGTCGCCCTTGCGCTGGATAAACTCGAAGAAGATCGGCCCGATCACGGTTTTCGAGAAAATCTGCAGCAGGATCCGTGTTGCCCCGCCATCGACCACGCCTTCGCCATCGATCAGGATGCCGTGCCGTTTCATCCGCTCGATCGGCTCCTCGTGGTTGTGCACGCGGGCGCGGGATTTTTCATAATAGGCATCCGGCGGGCCGGGCATGAACTTCAGCCCACGTGCGGCGATGGCGTCGGTGGCGCTGTAGATGTCGTCGGTGCCGACCGCGATATGCTGGATGCCCTCGCCCTTGTAGGCCTTCAGGTATTCCTCGATCTGGCTGTGCGCGTCGGCGCTTTCGTTGATCGGAATGCGGATCTTGCCGCAGGGCGAGGTCAGCGCGCGGCTGTGCAGCCCCGTCACCTTGCCTTCGATGTTGAAGAAGCGGATTTCGCGGAAGTTGAAGGTCTCCGCGTAAAACTTGTACCAGGTGTCCATGTTCCCGCGCATGACGTTGTGCGTGAGATGGTCGATGTAGTGAAAACCGACGCCCACGGGGGCGGGGTCAACCTCACCGAGCCACTGGTATTCTGTTGCATAGGGCGAGCCCTTCGCGCCGTAGGTCTCGACCAGATACAAGAGCGAGCCGCCGATCCCGATCACGGCGGGGACATCAAGCGACTTGTCGGAACCGGTGTATTCCTTCGCGCCGAGGTCCAGCGCCCGCTTGAGGGCATGTTTCGCATCCACGACGCGCCAGGCCATCGCCGGGGCGCAGGGGCCGTGCTCGGCGACGAAGCGGGCGGCGTGGCTGCCGGGCTCGCGGTTGAGGACATAGTTGATCGCGCCTTGCCGATAGAGCGAGATATCCTTCGTCTTGTGGCGGGCCACCTCGATATAGCCCATCCGCTGGAACAGCGTCTCAAGCTCCGCGGGATCGGGGTGGGCAAACTCGACGAATTCGAACCCGTCGGTGCCGGCGGGATTGGCGGTGCTGATCGTCGCGGCGGGTGCGTCGTGCGGAAAAGGGCCCATCGTGCGTTCCTCGTCAGATTTTTTGTTTCAGGGGCGGGCTGTGTTTCAGACTTCGCATTCGACGGCGTGGCTTTGAGCACCCGACCCAAATTGATCTGACAACAATAACGCAAAAAACGTGCAATGTTCTTGCATATTTTGGTGTTATTGATGAATATGCGCACATGTCAGTCATAAAATAGCACATTGTTGCGAGATGCGCGCATGGATGATTTTGATCTCAGGTTGCTGGATGCGCTCCAGCAGGATGGCCGGCTGACCAACAACGATCTGGCGGAAAAGGTTGGTCTCTCCGCCTCGCAATGTTCGCGCCGCCGTGCCGCGCTCGAGGAGGCCGGGATCATCGAAAGTTATCACGCCCGGCTGGCGCCCGAAGCGCTGGGGCTGGCGATCGGCGTGATCGTGCATGTGACGCTGGCGACGCATTCGCCGGACAATTCCCGCCGTTTCAAAACCCTGATCGACGGGCTCGATGAGGTGCAGGAAGCCTATTCGATGACCGGGGAGGCCGATTATCTCATCAAACTGGTCGTGACGGACCTGAAAGCCTTGTCGGAAATCCTCAACAGCGTCTTCCTGCCGCACGAGAGCGTGGCCCATGTCCGCTCGTCGATTGTGCTCGATCGGTTGAAAAACACGACCCGATTACCGCTGCGGCACCTGAAAAAGACGCGCTGAGCCGCATGCGCCAGGGTGTGGCGGCGCAAATGCTCCGGCGTTCCGCGCGGCATGCGGGAAAGCGCCGGAGCGGTGCCCGTGCTTCCGGGAGGCGAATGCCTCAGCCGAGATTGCCGATGAGGAGGTATTTCATCTCGACGTATTCCTCGATGCCATGCCGTCCGCCCTCACGGCCAAGACCGGATTCCTTGACCCCGCCGAACGGGGCAACCTCATTGCCGAGGATCGCGGCGTTGATACCGATCATGCCGGCCTCGATCTCATCCGCCACCCGGAAGGCGCGCGCGAGGTCCCGGGTGTAGAAATAGGCCGCGAGGCCATAGGGCGTGCCATTGGCGAGACGGATGACTTCTTCCTCGGTTTCGAAACGGTAGATCGCCGCGACCGGGCCGAAGGTTTCCTCGCGGGATAGTTCCATTTCGAAGTTCGCACCGCTAAGCACCGTCGGCGCGAAGAAGCTCGCGCCCAGGGCGTGGCGCGCGCCGCCGGTGACAACCCTGGCGCCCTTGGCCACGGCATCCTTCACATGCCGCTCGACCTTCTCGACCGCGCGGGCATTGACGAGGGGGCCCTGCGTGACCCCCTCGCTCATGCCGTTGCCGACCTTGAGCGCACCAACCGCTGCCGCGAATTTCTCCACAAAGCGATCATGGATGCCGGCCTGCACGAAGAGGCGGTTGGTGCAGACGCAGGTCTGCCCCATGTTGCGGAACTTCGCCGCGATCGCTCCTTCGACGGCCTTGTCGAGATCGGCGTCGTCGAAGACGATGAAGGGCGCGTTGCCGCCGAGTTCGAGCGAGACTTTCTTCACGGTCGAGGCCGCCTGCTGCATCAGGAGCTTGCCGACGCCGGTCGAGCCGGTGAAGCCGATCAACCGCACGATCGGGCTCGAGGTCATCACGCCGCCGATTTTCACGGCGTCCCCGGTGACGATATTGAGCACACCCGGCGGCAGGCCCGCCAGTTCCGCGAGATAGCCGAGCGCCAGCGCGGTAAGCGGGGTATCCGGCGCCGGCTTGACGACGAAGGTGAAGCCGGCCGCCAGCCCGGGCGAGCATTTCCGGGTGATCATCGCGGCCGGAAAATTCCAGGGCGTAATCGCGGCGCAGACGCCGATCGGTTGCTTCTGGATGATGATCTTGGAATTGGGGAACGGCGAGGGGATCGTCTCGCCGTAGATGCGCTTGGCCTCCTCGGCGTAGAACTCAACGAAGGAGGCGGCATAGGCAACCTCGCCCCGCGCCTCCGCCAGCGGCTTGCCCTGTTCCGCCGTCATGATCCGGGCGAGATCTTCCTGATTGGCCATGATCAGCTCGAACCAGCGGCGCAGGATCGCCGAGCGCTGTTTGGCTTGAAGCTTGGCCCAGGGCTTGAAGGCGGCATCGGCGGCCGCGATCGCGGCCTCGGTTTCCTCCGCGCCGACATGCGGCACCTTGCCGATCAACTCGCCGGTGGCCGGGTTATCGACGGCAAAGCTCGGCTCGCCCAGCCATTGCCCGCCAATCAGGCACTGCGAGCGAAGCAGGGCCGGGTTGTTGAGCGAAAGCGAGGAAGGTGAGGTGGCAAGAGGTGAGGTGGCAAGAGGCGAGATGGAAAGGGGCGAGCTGGAAAGGGACATGGGGACCTCAAGGGCCAGACCCGCGGGTTTGGCCAATCTGGTGAAAGCGATGGGCTTCGTGCACTCGGTGACAGCCGGCGTGCCGCAGGAACCTTGGTCGCCCCTGCTACGCGCGATCTCTTGCGCGGTATAGCCGAGCTCCCGCACAATTTCGAGGCTTACCCATCATTTTGCGGCCAAAATTCTTGCAGGAGAGGCCGCGGTTCGCCGGCGCTGCTTTTGGGTCGCGCCAGCGTCGGGGATGCCTTCATCCGGGATGTGTTTCCCGCATTCGGCGATAGACGGTTCCGATTTTCTCCCTCAAAATCAACAGGAAACATGGCCGAGCGCTAGCCTTGGTGAACAGAACCAGACCGTGACGGCAGGGTGAGGAGACGAAGATGAACACGATCGATCTGAAAGGCCGGGTCGCGATTATCACCGGCGGGGCGCGAGGTATCGGCTTTGCCGCCGCCGAGCGGATGCTGTCCTCGGGGGCGATCGTGGTTTTGTGGGATGTCGATGCGGGCGCGCTCACGGATGCGCTGGCCAAGCTTGCCAGGCTGGGTACCGTTTCGGGGGATGTGGTGGAGTTGACGGACGAGGCCTCGGTTCAGGCTGCGACCCGGGCGGTCGTCACCCGGCACGGCAAGATCGACATCCTCGTCAACAACGCCGGGATCACCGGGGGCAACGGCAAGCTCTGGGAACTGGCGCCCGATGTCTGGCGCCGCGTGATCGAGGTCAATCTCGTCGGGCCCTATCTCACCTGCCGTGCGGTGGTGCCGGAGATGCTGAGGAGCGGCTATGGCCGGATCGTCAATATCGCCTCGGTGGCCGGCAAGGAGGGCAATCCGAATGCCTCGCATTATTCGGCCTCGAAGGCCGGGCTGATCGGACTGACGAAATCGCTCGGCAAAGAGCTGGCGACCTCGAACATCCTTGTCAACTGCATCACCCCGGCGGCGGCGAAAACCGAGATTTTTGCGCAGATGAAGCAGGAATTCATCGATTTCATGCTGTCGAAAATCCCGATGAACCGTTTTCTCCAGGTGGAGGAGGCGGCCTCGATGATCTGCTGGCTGGCCTCGGAAGACTGCGCCTTCTCGACCGGCGCGGTGTTCGACATTTCCGGCGGCCGCGCGACCTACTGAAGCCCGCGCGGCATCGCGATCCCCTTCGCGGCGCGCTCTTTTTCAGCCCGTTTGCCCATCGGGGCTCCGCGTCAGAGCGGCAGCCGGGTCGTCGTCTTGATGTCTTTCAGCACCACGTTGGTGCGGATAGGGTCAATGCCGGGCAGGCGGAACAGAAACTCCTCGAGAAAGCGGTTGTAGGCTTCCTTGTCGGGCGTCACCACACGCAAATGGTAATCCGCCTCGCCGGTGGTCGCGAAGCACTCGAGCACTTCGGGGCGCCGCGAAACGGCTTCGATGAACTGGTCGACATGCGCGCGTTCGTGCCGCTGAAGCGAGATGTGGACGATGGCGCTGAAGGCAAAGCCGGCCTTTTCCGATTGCAGTAGCGCCACGTAGCCGAGGATGATCCCGGCCTCTTCGAGCGCCTTGACCCGCCGCCAGCAGGCGGAGGCGGACATGCCGGTGGCCAATGCGAGATCCTGGTTCGACACGCGCGCATCCCGCTGGAGATGGCGCAGCAGGCGGTGATCAAGCTCTGTCAGGTGCATGCGCTTATCCGGTCAATCATTTCACTGTTGGGCTTATACTTGCAAAATTAATCCATAAAAGTGGTTTTATATGGTGAGATTGGCAAGAATTTCCACAAGGATTCGGTAGCCTCTTTCACGCAAACGGGGACATCGGGAATGTTGCATCAGGCCAGCCATGCGTTCGGGCCATTTGGCTATCGGCTCGAGGATCGCTTTACCGCGCCCTCCGGCCGGGTTTTCATGACCGGCACGCAGGCGCTGGTCCGCATCCTGATCGATCAGCGCCGCCGCGACCGCGAAGCCGGGCTGAACACCGCCGGCTTTGTTTCCGGCTATCGCGGCTCGCCGCTCGGTGCGGTCGATCTCGAACTCTGGCGGGTCAAAGCCCTGCTGAGCGAACAGAATATCGAGTTTCTGCCGGCGGTGAACGAAGACCTCGCGGCGACGGCGGTGCTTGGCTCGCAACAGGTCGAAAGCCATCCGAACCGGCAGGTTCAGGGCGTCTTCGGGCTCTGGTACGGCAAGGGGCCGGGGGTGGATCGCGCCGGCGATGCGCTCAAGCACGGCAACGCCTACGGAACATCCCCCCATGGCGGCGTGCTGGTGGTCGCCGGGGATGACCACGGCTGCGTTTCCTCGTCGATGCCGCATCAATCCGATGTCGCGTTCATGAGCTTCTTCATGCCGACCCTCAATCCGGCGTCGGTGTCCGAATACCTTGCCTTTGGCGAATACGGCTATGCGCTCAGCCGGTTCTCCGGGATGTGGGTCGGGTTCAAGGCGATTTCCGAAACGGTGGAAGGCGGGCAGAGCTTCGATCTCGTCCCGGATCGCGCGTTTGTCACGCCGGATTTCACGCCGCCGCCCGGCGGCCTGCATTATCGCTGGCCGGATTTGCCGGGCCCCCAGATCGAAACCCGGATGGAGGCGAAAAAACACGCCGTCTATGCGTTTGCCCGCGCCAACCCGATCGACCGGCGGATCTACGACATCCAGGATGCGCCGTACGGGATCGTCACTACCGGCAAGGGGCATCTTGATCTGATGGAAGCGCTGCGCCTGCTGGGGCTTGATGAGGCCGAATGCCGCCGCCTCGGCATCGATATCTACAAGGTCGGGATGGTCTGGCCGCTGCCGCTGCACGATGCGCTCGAGTTCGTGCATGGCAAGCGCGAAATCCTGGTCATCGAGGAAAAGCGCGGCATCATCGAAAGCCAGTTCAAGGAATATTTCTACGATGTGCCGAGCGCCAAACCCGAGCGCATGGTCGGCAAGCACGACGAGCACGGCCATCGGCTGGTGCCGTGGATTGGCGAACTCTCACCCCGCCTTCTCGCGCCGATTGTCGCCGGGCGGCTCAATGCATTCTTCCCTGAACTTGCGTTGCCCGCCCGCGCCGCTCGCCTGCAGCCGCAGGAGAGCCGGCTGATTTCGGTCTCGGGGGCGACGCGTACGCCGTATTTCTGTTCCGGCTGCCCGCACAATACCTCGACCAAAGTGCCGGAAGGCTCACAAGCGCTTGCCGGGATCGGCTGCCATTTCATGGCGAGCTGGATGGACCGCGAGACCTCCTCGCTGATCCAGATGGGCGGCGAGGGCGTCAACTGGGCGGCGTCCTCGCGCTTTACCGGCAACGGCCATATTTTCCAGAACCTCGGCGAGGGCACCTATTATCACTCGGGATCGATGGCGATCCGGCAGGCGATCGCGGCGAAGACCAACATCACCTACAAGATCCTCTACAACGATGCGGTGGCGATGACTGGCGGTCAGCCGGTCGATGGGCCGGTGAGCGTTCAGGCGATCGCCCATACGGTGCGCGCGGAAGGCGTGATGCGGATTGCGCTGGTCTCGGATGCCCCGGAGAAGTTTACGGCCAGCGATTTCCCCCGGGGGGTGACGATCCACGCCCGCGCCGCGCTTGATACGGTCCAGCGGGAACTGCGCGAGGTTCCCGGCGTTTCCGTGCTGATCTATGAGCAGGCCTGCGCCACCGAAAAACGACGCCGGCGCAAGCGCGGCACGCTTGAGGACCCCAAGCGCTTCGTGGTGATCAATGATCTCGTCTGCGAGGGCTGCGGGGATTGTTCGGTCCAGTCGAACTGCCTGTCGGTGGAGCCGAAGGAAACGCCGTTCGGTCGCAAGCGCCAGATCAACCTCTCGACCTGCAACAAGGATTTTTCCTGTCTCGACGGGTTCTGCCCGAGCTTCGTGACAATCGAAGGCGGCACGCGGCGCAAGAAGTCAGGCCGCGGCGACTATGCCGCGCGTGCCGAAGCCCTGTCGGTGCCGAAGCTGCCCGCGCTCGATGCCCCCTATGATCTCCTGGTGACGGGCGTTGGCGGAACCGGCGTGATCACCGTCGGCGCGGTGGCGGCGATGGCGGCGCACCTTGAGGGCAAGGGCGTCTCGGTGCTCGATTTCACCGGCTTTGCGCAGAAATTCGGGCCGGTCCTGAGTTTTCTGCGCTTTGCCGCTTCGCCCGCGGCGCTCAACCAGGTTCGCGTCGATGCCGGCGCGGCCGATGCGCTGATCGGCTGCGATCTCGTGGTGTCGTCCTCGCCGAAAGCCTCGACGACCTACCGGCCGGGAACGCGCGCCGTGCTCAATTCCGCGTCGATGCCAACAGGCGATTTCGTCCGCTCGCGCGATGCCGACCTCGCGGTGCCATCCCGGATCGCCGCTATTGCCGCCGTCATCGGCGGGGAAAACCTCGCGGTGCTCGATGCCAACCAGCTGGCGGACGAGCTTCTGGGGGACAGCGTTTACGCCAATATGATCCTGCTCGGCGCGGCCTGGCAGCAGGGGCTGGTGCCGGTTTCGCTGGCGGCGCTGCAGCGGGCGATCGAGCTCAACGGCGTCGAGATCGCCAGAAACCGCGAAGCCTTTGCCTTGGGCCGCATCGCGCTGGCGGAACCGGCGCTTCTGCAGCTCGATGCGGTGCCGGCAGCGGAAACGCTCGACGAGATCATCGCCCGCCGCGCCGAATTTCTCGAGGCCTATCAGGATGCGGCCTGGGCGCGGCGCTTTCGTGATAAAGTGGCGCGGGTGCGCGCCGCCGAGGCAGGCTTGGGTAGCGAGCGCCTGACGGAAGCGGTTGCCCGCGCGCTGTTCAAGCTGATGGCCTACAAGGACGAATACGAGGTCGCCCGCCTCCACCATGACGCGCGGTTTATCGAGCAGCTCCATCGCGATTTCGAGGGCGATTTCCGGATTGTCCACCACCTCGCCCCGCCACTGCTGCCGCTGGGGGTGGATCCTCGCGGTCGGCCGCGCAAGCGCGCTTTCGGGCCCTGGGTCCGTGGCGCCTTCCGCATTCTGGCTGGGATGAAGCGCTTGCGCGGCACACGCTTCGATCCCTTCGGCTATACCGCCGAACGTAAGTCCGAACGCCAGCTCATCACCTGGTACGAAAGCCTGATCGAAAGCCTGCTGCGCGATTTGCCGGAAAAGGGGGTCGAGGCCCTGTTGCCGATCGCCAGGGCGCCGATGGAAATTCGCGGGTTCGGCCCGGTCAAGCACGCGGCGATCGAAGCCGTCATGGCGCGCCTGCCCGGGTACGAGAGGGTCGATGTGGCAAGACCGGCGTGAAATCCGGCCTATCGCCCCTTGGCGTGCCGCCAGATTGCAAAATCATGCAGCGAATGCTCGTCCGTCGGGGGGTAAAGTCCGAGGATGGAGCGACCTTCCAGCACTTTTTCGGTGACGAAATCCTCAAAGGCGGTCATCTCGACGGCCTCGTCGGCGATTTCATCGACAATGCCGGCGGGGATGACCACCACGCCCTCGCCATCGCCGACGATCACATCGCCGGGGAATACCGCGACATCGCCACACCCGATCGGCACGTTGATGTCCATCGCCTGATGATGGGTCAGGTTGGTCGGTGCGGACGGGCGATTGTGGTAGGCATGGATCGAGAATTCGCCGATCTCCGGGCTGTCGCGAAACCCGCCGTCGGTGACGATGCCCTCGACGCCGCGCACCATGAGCCGCGACACCAGTATCGATCCCGCCGAGGCTGCGCGCGGGTCCTTGCGGCTGTCGATCACCAGGACGGAGCCCTCGGGGCATTCCTCCACCGCAACACGCTGGGGATGCTCCCGGCTCTGGAACGCCGAAATCGGGTTCAGATCCTCGCGCGCCGGAATATAGCGCAGCGTAAAGGCCCTGCCGACCATCACATCCTTTTTCGCCTTCACAGGGCGAACATCCTGGATGAACTGGTTTCTGAGCCCGCGTTTGAAGAGCGCGGTACAGAGTGTGGCGACCGATACGCCCTTGAGTTTGGCCCGGGTGACCGGACAAAGTCTGATCATGATCGTTTCCGTTCAGTAGATGGCGGGTTCGCCTACTGGCGCCCCGAAACCGGTTTCAAGAAAGTCAAAATCGCAGCCTTGATCGGCCTGCTTGATATGGCGTGAGAATATCCAGCCGTAGCCGCGCTCGTAGTGCGGCCTGGGTGGAACCAGGGCGGCGCGGCGCGCGGCCAGCTCGGCCTCGGGGACGTCGAGGGTGATGGACCGGGCGGGGATGTCGACCGAAATGATGTCGCCGGTTTTCACCAGCGCGAGGGGCCCGCCAACATGGCTTTCCGGGGAGACATGCAGGATGCAGGCCCCGTAGGAGGTGCCGCTCATCCTGGCATCGGAGATGCGCACCATGTCGCGCACGCCTTGCCTGACCAGCTTTTTCGGGATCGGCAGCATGCCCCATTCCGGCATGCCTGGCCCGCCGAGCGGCCCGGCATTGCGCAGCACCAGCACCGAACTGGCGGTGACATCGAGGTCGTCGCGGTCGATCGTGGCCTTGAGCGCGGGATAATCGTCAAACACCAGTGCCGGGCCGGAATGCTTGAGCAGATGCGGAGCCGCGGCGGAGGGTTTTGTGACGCAGCCATTCGGGGCGAGATTGCCGGTCAGGATCGCCAGCGCGCCTTCCTGGTAGATGGCGGTTTCGAGCGTGCGGATGACATCGTCATTGTAGACCTCCGCGCCTTCGAGGCTTTCCGCCCAGGTCCTGCCGGTGGCATTGATCTGGGTGAGATCGAGGAAGGGTTTGAGCCGCGTCATCAGTCCAAGCAAGCCACCGGCGTAGAAGAAATCCTCCATCAGGTATTTGTCGCCGGAGGGGCGGATGTTGGCGATCACCGGCACCTTGCGGCTCATTGCATCGAAGTCTGCGAGCCCGATGGGGTGGCCGGCGCGTCTCGCCATGGCGATGAGATGAATCACGGCATTGGTCGAGCAACCCATCGCCATCGCGACGACAATGGCGTTGCGGAAGGCGGCCTCGGTCTGGATTTTCGCCGGGGTGAGATCTTCCCAGACCATCGCCACGGCCCGGCGTCCAGCCTCCGCGCACATGCGGATATGCCCGGAATCGACCGCCGGGATCGAGGAGGCGCCGGGCAGCGTCATGCCGAGGGTGTCGGCGAGCGCGGTCATGGTCGCGGCGGTGCCCATCGTCATGCAGATGCCGGGCGAGCGGGCGATGCCGATCTCCATTTCGGACCAGTCCTTGTCGGAAATCATGCCCGCGCGGCGCTCATCCCAGTATTTGAATGCATCCGAGCCCGAGCCGAGCACCTTGCCGTGCCAGTTGCCCCTGAGCATCGGCCCCGCCGGCACGAAGATCGCCGGCACGCCGGCACTGGTCGCGCCCAGGAGCAGGCCGGGGGTGGTCTTGTCACAGCCGCCCATCAGCACAACCCCGTCCACCGGATGCGAGCGGATCAGCTCCTCCGTCTCCATCGCGAGAAAATTGCGATAGAGCATCGTCGTCGGCTTGACCTTGCCTTCCGAGAGCGACATCGCCGGAAGCTCCACCGGAAAGCCCCCTGCCTGGAGCACACCGCGCTTCACATCCTCCACCCGCGTCCTGAAGTGCTGGTGGCAGGTATTGAGATCGGACCAGGTATTGAGGATCGCGATCACCGGCTTGCCGATGTAATCCGCCGGGGAATAGCCAAGCTGGTTCATGCGGCTGCGGTGGCCGAAGGAGCGGAAATCATCAGGGCCAAACCAGCGGTGCGAACGCAAATCCTCCGGTTTGCGATGGTGCTCCAGACGGTTGCGCGAGCCGGACATCAAGACCTCATTGGAAGGCAAGACCTCATTGGAAGGTAAGACCTCATTGGAAGGTAAGACCTCGTTGGAAGGTTTGGGGTGCCGCGCCGGGCGATTCATGCGCTGGCGTCCAGGCTGAGGATTCCGCCCGCCGTCTAAGGGCAGGGTTGAGTTGGAGCACGAACGATTGCTGCGGATAAGTAGATTTTATACGTAGTCTAAAGCACCAATGCATTAGCTGGTCAATGCCGGTGCCGCCCTGGCAACAAGCGTTGTCGAGGCCGGGGCCGAAAATTTCATGGAAGAGAAAATTTCATGGAAGAGCGGTCCACGTCCTGTTTGAGCCGTGATCGTCGGTGTGTTGGCGGCGCCGGTTTATTCGCCAGCAGATTGCCTTCGCCAATGATGCCCTTCACCGCGCGTTCTATTCAGCTTTGGGGATCGGCGAGTTGTGGCTGCTGGTGCGGCGTCAAAGTGGGCATATCAATCGGCTGCGCCGGCTTCCTCTCCCGATGGAAGGCAGGATTCGCGAAATCTTTGCCGGGCTACTCGCGATCATGGCGGCCATTTCCGCGCAAAACCCGCTTCAGGCGCAGGCCGCCTTGCGCGGTCATCTGTCGCATTCCCCCGGGTCTGCTGAAACACCGTGCAGAATGCACCCGAGGCGTTTCGCGCTCTGAGGACCGGCAGGCGCGGCCGGTGCTTTCCTCCCGCCCCTGTCGAGAGGATGCTGGCCGCCACCTCTTCTTGGGGAGGGTGATACGGCCGGAGAAGCCTCATGCAGGGGCCGATTGGGGAACCCTTACGCTTTTGGTGGCGGGTATGAAGGAGCAGCGGTTGCGCGCGCTTCGAGTTCCTCGAGCGCCTGCCCAAACTGCGTTGCCCAATCGTGAAGGAGTTCACCGACGAACAGTGTCATCCCGGTCTCGGAAACCCCTGATCTCGCACAGGTGTTGCGAAGGTCATGCGAGAGAAAATGCGCCTGGATGACGATGTCCCAGAGCTTCCCCAATGGTTGGCCGGCTGGCGCAAGCGGCGGGAGTTGGATGACCTGCGAAAATTTGCGCTCTTCAGGATCGGGTGTACACTGCATA
>CAZNAT010000076.1:13357-15749 GCA_964571245.1 uncultured Methylobacterium sp. | reverse complement strand
ATGAACACCGAGAGCATCACCGCCGCCCCGGTCATCACGTCATCGGTGGTGAGCAGGGCGGCGCGTTTGGATTGCCCGATCCGCTCGGCGTGGTCCTTCAGCCCGCGCAAGAGCGCGACGCGCAACCCGCTTTCGTGGGTGCCGCCATCCCCGGTCGGGATGGTGTTGCAATAGGAGGAAACCTGGCCATCGTCGTGCAGGTACCAGGAAATCGCCCATTCGCAGGCGCCGTGGCCCTTCTTGTCGAGCTTGCCGGCGAACATCTCGTCGATCACCAGCGGCTTGCCCTCGATCTCGCGGGCGAGGTAATCCGCCAGCCCGCCGGGGAACCGCAACACCGCCTTTTCCGGCGTGTCGCCGGCACCGGACAGCAGGCCCGGAGCGCAGGACCAGCGGATCTCGACACCGCCGTAGAGATAGGCCTTCGAGCGCGCCATCTTGAACAGCCGCGCCGGGGAGAAGGTCGAGCCGGTCTTGAAGATCTCCGGGTCGGGCCGGAACCTGACCTTGGTGCCGCGCCGGTTGCGGGTGGCGCCGAGGTGTTCGAGCGCCCCCTGCGGCAGCCCGCGCGAAAACCGCATGCGGTAGAGCTGCTGGTCGCGCGCGACCTCGACCTCGACGAATTCGGAGAGCGCGTTGACCACGGAAATGCCGACGCCGTGCAACCCGCCCGAGGTCTCGTAGGCTTTCGAATCGAACTTGCCGCCGGCATGCAGCGTGCACATCACGATTTCGAGCGCCGACTTGTCGGGATATTTCGGGTGCGGGTCGATCGGGATGCCGCGACCGTTATCGGTGACGGTCAGGAATCCTTCGGCATCAAGCTCGATCTCGATGAAGGTCGCATGGCCGGCGACGGCCTCGTCCATCGAGTTGTCGAGCACTTCGGCGAAGAGGTGATGCAGGGCTTTCTCGTCCGTGCCGCCGATATACATCCCGGGACGACGGCGCACCGGCTCCAGCCCTTCGAGCACCTCGATCGAGGCGCCGTCATACCCCCCGGACGTCGGGGAGACCGACGGGGCGACAGCCGAAGGCCGCGGCTGGGCCGCGACGGGCGGCACGACGGTCTCAGGCTTGACTCCCTCGGGCACCGCAGCCGGTTTTGGCGCGGGCGGGGTGGCGGGCCTGGCGTCGCGCACCATGTCCTTGGCTGCTTTTTCAAGCTGCCCGAAAAGATCATGTGCCGGAGAAGAATTGGACGCCATAAATTCCCGCTACCTGTCAAAAACCGGGTCCGAAGAAAAGCCGGGCCTCGCCGGAGAATCAGGCCCCGAACCAAACCCGCATTCCATGTGATTCGCTACCCTTCACTATGCCACACAAAGCGTCAGGGGAAGGCAGGGCAGGCGGAACCGGCGGCGTCATCCCCAACCCGGCGCTTTCAGGCCGGGGGTTTTGCTTCGAGGGCTGTGCGGCCCAATGCCTCGGGCGTGCCCGCGTTCTGGTCGGACCAGACCATTTCCTTGTAGTCGAACCCGAGTTCGATCGTCGGTTTCACGATCCGAAAGAACGGCGAAACATCGAAATCGCGCGGGGTATAGAGCGAGGAATGGCGGATATGCAGCACCTCGCGCCGGCGCGCGCGGCCCATCGCGTCGATCTCCGAACTCTGTTCGATGCGCGGCAGGATCGGGTAGCGCACGGCCTCGAACGCGGCGGCGATCAGCGTCGAGCAGATGGCGCGGGTGGGCTCGCCCGAGCCGAGCGAAAGCATCCGCCGCCGGAAGCGCTGGGGGATCGGCGGGTTCGGCAGCAGAAACCGGACGAGATCGATCACATTGCGCAGGTCGTATTGCCCGCCGACCCGTGCGACGGCGTATTCGATCATCCTGCCCCGGTCCTCCGGCGTCAGCCCGACGGGGCGGCAGATACGGGTGTTGTAGCTCGCGTATTTCTCGAGCGGGGAGGCGATGATGCCATACCCGAGTTCGGCCTCGATCAGGCTCAGCACGCGCCCATCGGCATCCTTCGTCTCCAGCGTGTCGCCGACATAGAGTGCGGCGTGGCTCCAGGTCGATTGCGTCAGATACTTGATCGCCGAGGCAATTTTCGAACGCCCGCCCTCAATCAGCAGCACATCGCCGGGCTGGATGACGCGGGCGACGAATTCCGGCCGGCTTGCGGCATAAGGCTCGTAGGTCGTCGCGACATCGGTGACGCGCCGCGCGATCCAGTGCCCGATCCGGTCGAGGGTGGTGTTGACGATTCCCATGCGGCGAATGTGGGGGAGCGCGCGGCGAGGATCAACCGCCCGCGCGCCGCCCCGCGTGGATTTCTGCCCGCGATCCGCTCAGACCGCGATCTTGCCGCCGCCCTTTCTGGTGATCGCGACGATCGCCGGGCGCGGCGGCATGCCGTCCTTGAAGTCCGGCCAGCGGGTGGCCGGGTT
>CAZNAT010000076.1:9541-13347 GCA_964571245.1 uncultured Methylobacterium sp. | reverse complement strand
TAGGCATAGCCGCCGGGGGTGGGCTGATAGGCGCCCGAGCCTTCCGGCGCGTCGTCCTCGGCCTCGCCGGGGTGCTGGATGGCGACGAAGAAGGTCTCGTCATCCGGCGTGAAATAGGGGCCGCAAAGTTCGGCGCCGTTCGGGCAGCGATAGAACAGCTTCGAGGTGCCGCGCGCCGCGCCTTCGGTCTCCAGTGCCCAGACGCCGTCGGCCCGCCCGGTCGCTTTCGGTGAATTGCCGTCGGTGGCGATCCAGAGCCGGCCGGCGTTGTCGATGGCGCAATTGTCCGGCATGCCGAACCAGCCGTCTTTGGTCGTGTTGGGATGGAAGGTCGCGCCGACCGCCGCGACGGAGGGATCGCCGCATTTGACGAGAATTTCCCATCTGAAGCCGGTGGCGGCATGGTCGCCATCGTTCGGCGTCATCTCGATGATATGGCCGAACTTGTTGTCGGCGCGGGGGTTGGCGGCATCGACCTGATCGGCCTTGCGACGCGAATTGTTGGTCAGCATCAGGTAGACCTTCTGCGTCTTCGGGTTGACGTCGATATCTTCCGGCCGGTCCATCTTGGTCGCGCCGAGCAGGTCCGAGGCGAGGCGGGCATGGATCAGCACGCTGGCCTGGTCCGGGAAGCCGTTCCCGGCGTTGAGCTGGCCCTGGCCATGGATGAGCGCCAGCCATTCACCGGTGCCATCGGCGTTGTATTTCGCGACATAGAGCGTGCCCTTGTCGAGCAGGTTGGCAGTGGCGGCGCGGTTGACCGGATCGACGCGGCCCTCGCTGACGAATTTATAGACGTAATCGAAGCGCTCGTCGTCGCCCTGGTAGACGACGAAACGACCATCGCGGTTGACGATGTTGCCAGCGCCCTCATGCTTGAAACGGCCCATGGCGGTGCGCTTCTTCGGGGTCGAGGTCGGATCGAAGGGATCGATCTCGACCACCCAGCCGAAGCGGTTGACCTCGTTGGGTTCCCTGGCGTAGTCGAAACGCTCGAAATACTGGCCCCAGTTGTACCATTCGCCCGGCGCGCCGTAGCGCTTGAGCGCCTTGCCATCCGGGCCATCCTCGCCGGCCTTCTTCGACCAGAAATAGCCGTTGAAATTCTCCTCGCAGGTCAGCCAGGTGCCCCAGGGCGTCATGGCGCCGGCGCAATTGTTGAGCATGCCGAGCACGTTCGTCCCGCTCGGATCGGCCTTGGTCCGCATCAGGGCATGGCCGGCGGCGGGGCCGGTGATCGCCATCGGCGTCTCGGCGGTGATGCGGCGGGCGAACTTCGAGCCCCTGATCACCCCCCATTTGCCGTTCTCGCGGCGGACCTCGAGCACCGAGCCGCCATGCGCCATCATTTCGATTTCGGCGAGTTCCCGGGTCATGCCGGAGAATTTGGCCTTGGCATCCTGGCGGCCGAGCTTGGGGAACATCAGTTCCTCGTTGGTGTACTCGTGGTTGACCACCAGCAACCCGTGGTTCGAACTGCCGTTGATCGGGGCGAAGCCCAGGAAATCGTTGTTGTAGCCGTATTGCTTCGCCTGGGCGGCGGCGGTCTGCTTTCCGGGGTCGAACGCCGGCGCATCGGCGAGAACCGCGTCGCCCCAGCGGATCAGCACATCGGCGTCGTAGCCCTCGGCGACGTAGTGCTTCTCATCCGAGCCGGCGGCGATTTCCCTGAAATGGAACGAGGGGGTGGCGGTGGAGGGCGTGGAGGTGGATGTGGCGCCGCCCTGCGCCCGTGCCTCGTCCGCCACCATCAGCGCCACCGGCGACACCGTCGCCGCGATCGCCGCGCAGCCGAGCAGGCCCTTGACGAGATCGCGCCGGTCGAAGCGGGCGGCGATCACATCGCCGAGGGTGGGATTGGCGGAGAGGTTCGAGCCGGCATCCTCCGCGTCCTCGAAAGCGACGGACAGCGGCAGCGCGCGCGGGGCTTGATGGTGCGTGGTCATGGCAGGGCCTCCTGGAGATCAGAGGGGGCTCTCTCGCGCGCTTTTGCGACACGCCGATGACAGTCCTTCAAGGCCGTCGGCGCGGCGACAAAATCCGCTTTCTGACGATCGGATGGACGCGGCGTTAAGCCAGCCTTCACCATGCTGACGTAAAGTCCGGCTATCGGGATCGAAGCGTTGCAGAGCCAGCGTTGCACAGGGAGAAGTTGGGATGATGTCGCCGCGGATGAAGAGCCTTGAAACCTGCGCCCGCGCGACCGGCTCGGCCTTTGGCTTTGAGGAGCAGGATTTTGAAGTGCGTTACGTTCGTCCGGCGCATCCCGGTCGTTTTCTGGCGCTGATGATCGCCGTTGGCGGCGGCGCGGCGGCGCTCGCGCATCATTTCGGCTGGACCAGCGTCGTCGCCTCGCTTGGCGGCTGGCGCGCCTCGATCTGACCCGTGTTGGATCCGTTCCGGTAAAGTCCGGCGTTGACCGGGGCTGGCGCAGCCCGAAAAATGATCAGGCGAGGGGGAGTTTCAGCCCCTCGTGGCTCGCAACAAAACCAAGCTTTTCATAAAACCGCAGCGCATCGGGCCGCAGCTTGTTGGTGGTGAGCTGAACCAGCCCGCAGCCGCGCGTCTTGCAGCGCCCGATGGCCCATTTCATCATCGCCCCGCCGAGTCCCTTGCCGCGCGCGCTGCTGGCGACCCGTACATGCTCGATCTGCCCCCGCCACATGCCCTTGTGCCCGAGGCCGGGAATGAACGAGATCTGGAGCACACCCAGGATGGCTTCCCCCAGTTCGGCCACCAGCAGGAACTGGTTGGGATCGCGGTCGATCGCGGCAAATGCGGTGAGATAATCCTGATCCAGCGGCAGTCGCGGGTCTTCACGCGCCGCACCGAACGGATCATCCGCCAGCATGGCGATGATGGCGGGAAGGTCATCGTGGCGGGCGCGGCGAAAATTGACAGGGCTCATGACCGCCAGACTAGACAGATTCGGGGCAAAGAGAACTCCTAGTTGCACCAGAGCATGCAAAAAAAGGGGCGCCCGAAGGCGCCCCCGATGTTTGAACACAGACGCGAAAGCCCGGATCAGAGGCTGTAGTACATCGAGAATTCCACCGGGTGCGGGGTCATTTCGAAGCGCATCACGTCCTGCATCTTCAGCTCGATATAGCTGTCGATGAAATCGTCCGAGAACACGCCGCCGGCCTTGAGGAAGGCGCGATCCTTGTCGAGCGAGGCGAGCGCTTCACGAAGCGAGCCGCAGACGGTCGGGATCTTCTTCAGCTCCTTCGGCGGCAGATCGTAGAGATCCTTGTCCATGGCGGCGCCAGGGTCGATCTTGTTGGCGATGCCGTCAAGGCCGGCCATCAGCATCGCGGCATAGGCGAGGTAGGGGTTCGCCATCGGGTCCGGGAAGCGGACCTCGACGCGCTTGGCCTTCGGCGAATTCGTCCAGGGAATCCGGCAGGAGGCCGAACGGTTGCGGGCCGAATAGGCCAGCAGCACCGGGGCTTCATAGCCGGGGACGAGACGCTTGTAGGAGTTGGTCGAGGGGTTGGTGAAGGCGTTGAGCGCCTTGGCGTGCTTGATGATGCCGCCGATGTAGTAGAGGCACATCTGGCTCAGACCGGCGTATTTGTCGCCCGCGAACATCGGCTTGCCGCCCTTCCAGATCGACTGGTGGACGTGCATGCCCGAGCCGTTGTCGCCATAGACGGGCTTGGGCATGAAGGTCGCGGTCTTGCCGTAGGACTGCGCAACGTTGTGGATCGCGTATTTGTAGATCTGGGTGTGGTCCGCCATCGTCACCAGCGTGCCGAACTTGATGCCAAGCTCATGCTGGGCCGAGGCCACTTCGTGGTGGTGCT
>CAZNAT010000076.1:0-9531 GCA_964571245.1 uncultured Methylobacterium sp. | reverse complement strand
AGCATTTCGCCGCGCATATCCTGCGAGGCATCCTGCGGCGGAACCGGGAAATAGCCACCCTTCATCGGGATGCGGTGCCCCATGTTGCCGCCTTCGTAATCGGCGTCGCCATTGGTCGGCAGTTCGGCGGCGTCGAGCTTGAAGCCGGTGTTGTAGGGATCGGACTTGAACTTCACGTCGTCGAAGATGAAGAACTCGGCTTCGGGGCCGAAATAGGCGGTATCGCCCGTGCCGGTCGAGGCCATGAACATTTCGGCGCGCTTGGCGATGCCGCGCGGGCAGCGCGAATAGGGCTCGCCCGTCGCCGGCTCGAGGACATCGCAGTTGATGACCAGCGTCGAGGCCGCGAAGAACGGGTCGAGGAACGCCGAGGTCGGGTCCGGCTTGAGCAGCATGTCGCTTTCGTTGATCGCCTTCCAGCCGGCGATCGACGAGCCGTCGAACATCACGCCTTCTTCCAGCGCATCCTCATCGACGATCGTGACATCGAAGGTCCAGTGCTGCCACTTGCCGCGCGGATCGGTGAAACGGAAATCGACGTACTTGACGTCATTTTCCTTGATGAATTTCAAAACATCCTTTGCCGTCTTCATGCGCGTCGCGTCCTTTTATCGTTCGACGTGTGGTTTGGCTGAGTTCGAGAACCCGGTGAAATTCCCCGTTGGAGGCACGCTCGTTTCGAGCCTGATCCAGGGGGCAATGCATGGGGCGTGCCGGACGGGAAACCTGGCCGACGTGCCCGCGTTCCGCATCCGGAAACCCCCGGAGGAGCTTGTTTTGAACCCGAGGTTCGCGCTGCCTAGACGGCATCGCCCCCGGTTTCGCCGGTCCGGATGCGGACCGCCTGTTCGATCGAGGAAACAAAAATCTTGCCATCTCCGATCCGCCCGGTCTGGGCGGCGTTCTTGATCGCCTCGATGGCCTCGGCGACCATGGCATCCTGCAGGACGACCTCGATCTTCACTTTCGGAAGAAAATCAACGACATACTCTGCGCCGCGATAAAGTTCGGTATGCCCTTTCTGCCGCCCGAAGCCCTTGGCCTCGATCACGGTAATGCCCTGCACGCCGATCGCCTGGAGCGCTTCCTTCACTTCGTCGAGCTTGAACGGCTTAATAATCGCCTCGATCTTTTTCATTGCGGGACCTTTCTCAAGCGGTGAAGGGGCGTCGGAGATCGTCAGTCTCACACCACGAAAGCACGAAATTCGTCAATAGCCGGCGCGGCTTTTGGCCCTGTTGCCGGGCGACAAAACCGGTGCCAGGCCAAAGATGCATCAATGTGCCTAAATAATCATCATATCGATGACAAATTGGGCCGCGCGCTGCGGGCGCATGCCCAAAAGATCAGCCACCCGCGCCGAGGCGGTGAGCCCAGCAAACGCGCCGTGCGCGAAGGGGTGGCGCGCCTTAGGTCGCCTCGAACACCTCAGGTCACCTCGAACCAGGTCGCGACCCCGCCGGCGAGGTGTTCGGCAATCGTCGAGCGGATCGCCCATTTGCCCGGATTGTCCGCGATCAGCGCGATCCGGGCCGTGGTGTTCGGCACCAGATAGAGCGTATCGAGAAAATACGGCTCCCAGCCGTCATCAAACGGGTGCAGCAGCCGGAAGGCATGGCCGTGCAGCGCGATCACCTGCGGCCAGGCGGTGCGGTTCGACAGCGCCAGCACCAGCACCCGGCCGCGCTTGACGCTGGCGAGTGGCTTGCCGGAAAACCCGCCGAACGCCTCCTTGCCGGTGAGCCCGCCGGTCAGCGCATAGATGCGCCGGGGGTCGGGGAACCGCTTTTCGAGCGCAGCGGGATCGGAGTCGGCGGCATCCCGGCCAGCGCCGCCGGCGATGGTCAGCTCGACGCGCACGGCGTCCTGAAGCCGGATCGCCGGGGGCAGCCCCGGATCAGGCAGGGCGGCCAGTTTGCCTTGCCTGGGCACCGGAAGCCCTTCGGTCAGGTAGTTGAAAATCGCAACGCCCTGACCGAGCTTGGCCTCGATGCCCCCCTTCTGGCCGGCTTCGGGCGGGGCCTGCAGCACCATCTCGATGCGCGAGGCCGGCGCCAGAACCACCGTGCGCTTCAGGGGGTCGAAGGGCTGGCAGGGGGTTGAATCGATCGCATAGACCTCGGCGGCAAACCCGCTGACCAACAACGGGATCATGCGGGCATTCGAGACGTTGATCAGCCGCACGCGCAGACGCGCCCCCGGGCGGACGCGCATCGCGCCGGGGGCGGGTGCGGCGTTGGCCGCGAGCTTGTTGCCCAGCCGGCCGAGGCGGGCGGCATCGCGTCGCGCCAGGAAATCCTCGGCCAGGACGCCGTTTTCGTCGAGCCGCCAGTCGCCGACCGCGAGCACAAGGTCATGGTCGAAGTGGGGCGGATTCTTTTCCTCGACCAGGACCGCCGCTTGCAAGCCGCGGGCGTTCTGCTCGCTGGCATGGTCGGCCAGGACTGGCGAGAGGATGAAGGTGCCGGTCTGCGTCGCCGCGATCGGGATCGTGATCGTCGCGCCCGGCGCGAGCGGCGCGCTGGTCAGGCCCGCGACGCCGTCGTGGGCGTTCGGACCGCGCAGGCCGCGCAGATGGAACGAGGTCGCCTGGTCGAGCGCGTTCTCGATCTCGAGGGCAAAGGGCTCGCCCTCTCGGCCCCGCAGCACCGGAAACCCGCTCCCCTGCGTTTGGCCGTTGGCGGCGATTTCAACCAGGCGAAACATCGTCGATTCCGCCTGATCGACCTCGCCAAGCTTCTGGCGGAACTTTTCCGCGCGCAACCGGAGGATACGGGCAGGGCGGGCAAGAGGGGGGATGGTGGGCGCCGTCTGGGCCTCCGCCACAGTCGACACCGCCGGGGCAAGCGGCACGAGCGCGATCGCACCGATCGACCCGAGGGCGCGGCGGCGGCTGATGCGGGATCGGGAACATTCTGGCGGTGTCACGGCGGGGCTCCTGCACGGCGGCACAAAAAACGACGATGAGCCGCGATTTCCGTTCTCTACGGTGTTTGGCGCATCCGGCGGAAGCGTCAAGGGGCGGGGCGGAATTTTGCCGCAGCCCCGGCTTGCCTTGTCGCCGCGGCCAAACCGGCTGGCCGAGGCCAGAATGGCGGGGCTTGCCGTGGCACAGAATTTTGCTGCGGGACATAAAATCCGTGATATAGACCCGCCCCGCAAGCGGTCGGCCATGGTTTCCCCATGGCCTTGCCGCTAGCGTGGTGTAAACGGCTGGCGCGGTCGGTTCTGCAGGCGTTGCAGACCAGCCGGACGGTGCAGGCCAGGCGTGATTGGCGGGCGTGGCGGAACTGGTAGACGCGCCGGATTTAGGTTCCGGTGACGAAAGTCGTGGGGGTTCGAGTCCCTTCGCCCGCACCACGCTTTTCGCCCGTCCTGCCGCATGCGGCCGGTTTTCAGGTCAGAAAGCGGCCTCCGGACGGCTTCTTACTTGACTGGGCCGGCCTTCTGCGGTTGACCAACGCGCCGGGACATCGCATTGGGGATGGTATCTTCGTTGCGGCGGGAACACTGTCTCTGCTGCGGCAGGAATAAACGGAACAAGCGCGCGCCTTCCAGAGCGCAAACAGGATTGAAACGGGGCATCAGCCCATACGGGCGATAAACCCGGAATTGACATCAAGGTTCATCATGCAGGTCACCCAAACCCTCTCCGAAGGGCTCAAGCGCCAGTTCAAGGTGGTTGTTACCGCCGCCGATCTGAATTCTCGCTTCGCCTTGGAGCTCGAGAATGTTCGCGGCAAAGTCAACCTCAACGGCTTCCGCCCTGGCAAGGTTCCGGTTGCGCATCTCAAGCGCGTTTATGGCAAATCGGTCATGGCCGACGTCGTCCAGAACGTGGTCAGCGATGCCAACAAGAAGATCGTCGAGGACGAGGATGTTCGTCTCGCCGCCGAGCCGAAGGTGAACTTCCCCGAAGATCAGGCGGTGATCGACAAGGTTCTGGCCGGTGAGGCCGATCTCGATTTCTCGATCGACCTTGAATTGCTGCCGAAGATCGAGATCGTCGATCACTCCGGTATTTCCATCACCCGCGAAGTCGCCGAGGTCCCGGCGGAGGCGATTGACGAGGCCATCCAGCGCATGGCCTCGGCGAACCGCCCCTATGCGCCGCGCGGCGACAAGGAAAAGGCCAAGGACGGCGACAAGCTGACGATCGATTTCGTCGGCACGCTTGATGGCGTTCCCTTCGAAGGCGGCACCGGCGGCGATGTCGATCTCGTGCTCGGCTCGGGCCAGTTCATCCCGGGCTTCGAGGAACAGCTTGTTGGCGCCAAGACCGGCGACAAGAAGACCGTCAAGACCATGTTCCCCGAGAATTACCAGGCCGCCAATCTCGCGGGCAAGGCGGCGGAATTCGCGGTGACCGTGAAGGCCGTCCAGGCCCCCGGCGATCTCGTGATCGATGACGAACTGGCCAATAAGTTCGGCCTCGACGACGTCGCCAAGCTGCGCGAAGCCGTCGGGGAGTCGATGAGCGAGGAGCTCAAGGAGCAGACCCGCCTGAAGATGAAGCGTCAGCTTCTCGATGGTCTCGACAAGCTCTACACCTTCGATCTGCCGCCGGCGATGCTGGACGAGGAATTCAAGCTGGTCTGGCGTCAGCTGACCGCCGATATGGCCCGCGCTGGTCAGAGCTTCGAAGGCGATGCCGAGGGCGAAGCCAAGGCGCGCGAGGAATACCACGCCATCGCCGCGCGCCGGGTTCGTCTCGGGCTGGTGCTGGCCGAGATCGGCGGCAAGGGGCAGATCAAGATCGAGGACAACGAGATCACGCAGGCCCTGGTGCTGCGTGCCCGTCAGTTCCCCGGTCAGGAGAAGCAGGTTTTCGATTACTACCGCAAGAACCCGGACGCGCTTGCCGAGATCCGCGCGCCGCTGTTCGAGGAAAAGGTCGTCGACTACCTGTTTACCGGCGTGAAGGTCACCGAAAAGACCGTGACCCGCGATGAACTGATGGCCGACAACGAGCCGGAGGCCGAGGCCAGCGAAAAGGCCGGGAAGCCGAAAAAGGCGAAAGCCAAAAAGGCGGACGACAAGGCGGAGTAAACCGTCAGGGTGAAACCGTCAGGGTGTCCTGCCCGGACCACGTGGTTTTTGCCGCGCGGCTTGGTGCTTGCCAAAAAATCAACGCCGCTCCATCGTGAGCGGCGTTTTTTATGGCGAACAGGATTTTGAGCCGATGGGGGATACTGAACAGCCGGTCGCGCCGGGCGCACGGCGGTTTGCGGCGGATTTTTCGGTCCAGGGTGCCCTGCAGGGGCTGATTGTCTCGATCGTCGGCTACGCCAGTTCGGTGGCCATCGTCATCCAGGGGCTGGCGGCGGTTGGGGCCAGCGAGATCGAGATTGCCTCGGCGCTGCTGTTTCTCGGGCTCACCAAAGGCGTTGCCTCGATCGTTCTCAGCCTGAGGAGCCGGATGCCGATTTCCGTCGCCTGGACGACGCCGGGGCTGGCGCTTCTGGCATCCACCGGGGTCGTGGCGGGGGGCTTTCCGGCGGCGGTCGGGGCGTTTGTCGTCGTCGGGCTCTTGGTGACGATCACCGCGTTCTGGGAACCGCTTGGCCGGATGATCGCGGCCATCCCGAAGTCGATCGCCAATGCGATGCTGGCCGGGGTGTTGCTGAAGCTGTGCCTCGCGCCGTTTGTCGCGATCAAGACCCTGCCGTTCACCGCGCTGGCGATCCTCGCGGTCTGGCTCGTCATGATGCGGCTGGCGCGGCTCTGGGCGGTGCCGGCGGCGGCCTTTGTCGCGCTCGGGGCGATTCTCTGGCAGGGCGGCGCGGCGGGCATCGGCGGGTTCCAGCTGCCGGTTCCGGCTTTCGTGATGCCGGTGTTCACCTTCGAAGCGCTGTTCGGCATCGCGCTGCCGTTGTTCGTGGTGACGATGGCCTCGCAGAACATCACCGGGCTGGCGGTGCTCTCCGCCTTCGGGTTTCGCCCCTCCATGCGTGAAGGCCTCTTGGTGACCGGAGCGCTTTCGGCGGTTTCGGCGGTTTTTGCCGCGCCCACGATCAATTACGCCGCGATCACGGCGGCGCTCTGCGCGGGGAGCGATGCCCACCCGGATCCGGCCCGGCGGTATGTCGCGGCGGTTTTCTCCGGCGTGGGCTATCTTCTGTTCGCCCTTCTGGCGGCGGTGGCGGCCGGGCTGGTCCTGCGGGCCTCGCCGGTGCTGATCGAGGCGGCGGCGGGGCTGGCGCTGATCGGAGCCTTCGGCGGCTCGATCAAGGCCGCGACCGAGGAGGAGGCCGAACGGCTTCCGGCGCTGCTGACGTTTTTCGTCACCGCCTCCGGATTATCGCTGTTCGGCATCGGCGGGGCGTTCTGGGGCCTGGTGCTGGGCTGGGGTGTGCTCGGCCTGTTCCGGCTCCGCGCGACCCGGTAAATCCGGGCGGCGCCAAATCCGAAACAGGGCGGTAAATCTCGGGATCGGCCATCATCAAACGGTCCCCTTTCAACACCATTCGTGAACTTCTTCGCGCTACGCCTGACACGCTGCCCTTTTCACAAAGAGATTCGATCTCTATCTGAGAGGGCTCAACCCTGGGAGCCGGCGACCATCCGTCGCCCGAAACTGAACGAGGCGGCGATGCGCGATCCGATTGAAACCTACAATTCCCTCGTTCCGATGGTCATCGAACAATCGAGCCGCGGCGAGCGGGCCTTCGATATTTTCTCGCGGCTGTTGCGCGAGCGGATCATTTTCCTCAACGGTCCGGTCGAGGATGGCATGGCGAGCCTTGTCGTCGCCCAGCTTCTCTTCCTTGAGGCCGAGAATCCGAAGAAGGAAATCTCGATGTACATCAACTCGCCCGGCGGCGTGGTGACCTCGGGCCTGTCGATCTACGATACGATGCAGTTTATCCGCTGCCCGGTCACGACGCTCTGCATGGGGCAGGCGGCGTCGATGGGCTCGCTGCTGCTGACCGCCGGCGCGAAAGGCTCGCGTTTCGCGCTGCCCAACGCCCGCATCATGGTGCACCAGCCCTCCGGCGGTTTCTCCGGTCAGGTGACGGACATCCTGATCCACGCCAAGGAGGTCGAGAGCCTCAAGCGCCGCCTCAACGAGATCTACGTCACCCACACCGGGCAGGATTACGAGGTGATCCACAATGCACTGGAGCGCGACAACTTCATGACGGCGGATGCCGCCAAGGAGTTCGGTCTGATCGATCAGGTCGTCGCCAAGCGCACCGAGGAGCCCGAACCGCCCAAGCCGATGTAAGGCATGGCGCGCGGAGATCAGGCTTTGTGGGCGTCAGGCTTTGTTCTGGGGTATCGACCGCCATCCGGCCCGTTCAAGCGCTCGTGACCCAAAACGGGGCGAGTGGAGGGGGTTTTCCTGGCCCGCGACTTGCAACGCCAGAACAAGTTATTACCCTTGTTGCGCAGGACGCGCCGAACTGAGCCGGGATTAACGTTTCTTTTGTCTCCCGGACCCGATAGTGTCCCAGTGAAATTAGGTGCCCCGAACGGGGTGCCGGAGTCGGAGGCGGAAGCGGTGACTGGCCGCGATGACCTCCGGACTTAGGAGATAAGCGATGAGCAAGACCGCAAGTGGCGATTCCCGGAGCACGCTGTATTGCTCCTTTTGTGGCAAGAGCCAGCACGAGGTTCGCAAACTCATCGCGGGCCCGACCGTGTTCATCTGCGATGAATGCGTCGAACTCTGTATGGATATCATCCGCGAGGAATCGAAGACGCTCGTCAAGGCCAAGGACGGCGTGCCGACCCCGAAGGAAATCGCCAAGATCCTCGACGATTACGTCATCGGCCAGTTCCACGCCAAGCGCGTGCTCGCGGTGGCGGTGCACAACCACTACAAGCGCCTCAACCACGCGACCAAGCACAACGATATCGAACTGGCGAAATCGAACATCCTGCTCGTCGGCCCCACCGGCTGCGGCAAGACCTATCTCGCCCAAACCCTGGCGCGCATCCTCGATGTGCCGTTCACCATGGCCGATGCGACGACGCTGACCGAAGCCGGCTACGTCGGCGAGGACGTCGAGAACATCATTCTGAAGCTGTTGCAGGCGGCGGATTACAACGTCGAGCGCGCCCAGCGCGGCATCGTCTATATCGACGAGATCGACAAGATCAGCCGCAAGTCGGACAACCCCTCGATCACCCGCGACGTCTCGGGCGAGGGCGTCCAGCAGGCGCTGCTCAAGATCATGGAAGGCACGGTGGCTTCCGTGCCGCCGCAGGGCGGACGCAAGCATCCGCAGCAGGAGTTCCTGCAGGTCGATACCACCAACATCCTCTTCATTTGCGGTGGCGCCTTCTCGGGGCTTGAAAAGATCATCTCGCAGCGCGGCAAGGGCACCTCGATCGGCTTCGGCGCCAAGGTCGAAAGCCCGGACGATCGCCGGGTCGGTGAGGTGTTCCGCCAGGTCGAGCCGGAGGATCTGCTGAAGTTCGGTCTCATTCCGGAATTCATCGGCCGCCTGCCGGTGATCGCGACGCTGGAAGACCTCGACGAGGACGCGCTGAAACGCATCCTGACCGAGCCGAAGAACGCGCTGGTCAAGCAGTATCAGCGTCTCTTCGAGATGGAGGACGTCGAACTCACCTTCAACGACGACGCGCTCTCGGTCGTGGCCCGCAAGGCCATCGAACGCAAGACCGGCGCGCGCGGGCTGCGCTCGATCATGGAAGGCACGCTGCTCGACACGATGTTTGATCTGCCGGGCCTCGATGGCGTCGAGCAGGTCGTGGTCGGCGCCGAGGTCATCGAGGGCAAGGCCAAGCCGCTCTATATTTACGGCGAGCGCAAGGAAGAGCCCGAGGCCGCCAGCGCATAAAACGCGCTGGTTTTGCCCACTTTCCCCGGCGTAAACGCGGTGCTTCCGCCCGCCTTTTCCCAGTGGGCGATCCATCGCCGTTACCGTCTGCATTGTTGTTGCGTGGCGGCGTGCGTTGCATCGGGGCAGCTTCGGGGCGAGGCTTGCCGGCTTCGCTTTTGTCCTTGATCAAGAATACTGCTGCGACATCGCAGTACTGCTCTTGCAAGCGGGCCGAATCGACACCACGTTGATGCCCAACCGGGTATCGGTGAGGTGCCAACAGGGCCTTTCCTCACGTTCCGCGCCAAGCGGGAACTGGAACTCCGCAAGGGGGACCGATGCTCCAAACGATTGCCGGCTGCGGCCGGAGCCGCGCCTCATTTCCGGAGCCCCCGCAAGAGGGAACCGGACAGGGCGGTACAAGATGAGGATTTCGCTATGAGCGCTGACAAGAAGCGTCCTGCCCCGGTTCCTGGTACCACGGAAGTGGTGCCCGTGCTGCCGCTGCGGGATATCGTTGTTTTCCCGCATATGATCGTTCCGCTCTTCGTCGGCCGCGAAAAATCGATCAAGGCGCTCGAGGAAGTGATGAAGTCCGACCGGCACATCCTGCTGGCGACGCAATTCAACGCGACCGAGGATGACCCCGCCGAGGACCAGATCTACCAGATCGGCTCCCTCGCGACCGTGCTCCAGCTCCTGAAGCTGCCCGATGGCACCGTGAAGGTGCTGGTCGAGG
>CAZNAT010000075.1:0-15763 GCA_964571245.1 uncultured Methylobacterium sp. | reverse complement strand
CTGCTGGCACCATAACGAATTGTAATCCCTCGGGGTCACTCTCGTTACGCGAGGAGAAGCGTTGGGTTTTGCCCGCCCGGCCCAGCGAGATCATCGGGACGGCATTGAAGGCGAGCGTATCCGCGCCCTGAAATCGTGGCGCCATGAAACCGGAAGCGCCGACCGTCAGCGACCAGTTTCCGGCGATCCAGCCGCGCGGGCCGCTGTCGTCCTGGGCGGCGGCGGGGAGGGGAGCGATCGCCGCCAGAACGCCCAGGGCAAAAACACAGTGGCGATAGGACATGGTTGACCCGCTCTTGAGAATACCCGTCAGATTTGAACACTGACGGCAAATATTGCGTGAAGAGAGAGTGTCAATGCTTCGTTAACGGCACAAAATCGACGCCGGGGGTCACCCGCGCGGCGATGAGGCGCCGGATTGGCCGGGGCCATGCGAGCAGGCGCCGAGAAAGGTTTTCACCGCTTCGATCGTTTCCGCATCCTCAAGTAGCGGCGCGTGGCCCTGGTAGGGCACTTCGTGCAGCCGGGCATTCGGGTGCCGCGCCACCATGTCTTCGGCGGTTCTGCGACCGAGAATATCGCTCAACTCACCGCGAATGACCATCAGCGGCACGTGTTCCAGCGTGGCGAATTGCGCCCAGAGTTCGGGCATCGGCTTTTCCAGGTCGAGTTCGGCGAGCGGGCGCATGAGGTTGGGATCGTAGCGCGGCACCAGTTTTCCGCCCTTTTCATCCCAGGTGCGGCGGGCGTAGCGATCCCAGGCACCGGGCGGCATATCGGTGAAATGGGTGCCGAAAACCTGCCGGAGCACGCTTGCCGCCTCCTCGAAGCTGCGCGGGGAGGGCAGTTTGCCGACATAGCCGCGAATGCGCGCCAAGCCGCGGGCGTCGATCACCGGGCCGATGTCGTTGACAATAGCGCCGCGGATCACTTCGGGGCGAACAATGCCGAGCAGCGCGGTCAACAGCCCGCCGCGCGATGTGCCGAGAAAAACCGCGCCCTCGATCCCCAGCGCGACCAGAACATTCATGAGATCGTCGAGTTCGACCTGGAGATCGTAGTTCCGCCAGTTCGGATCGTATTCGGATTGGCCGCGGCCCCGCGAATCGAGCGCGACCACCCAGCGATCGCCGCTTTCGGCCAGCGCCCGGCCGATCGTCTCGAAGTCATCGACATTGCGCGAAAGGCCGGGCAGGCAGATGACCGGCAATTCAGCCCCGCCGCGCGCGCCGATATGCCGGACGTGGAGCTTCAGCCCGTCTTTCGCGGTGATGGTGAGGCTTTGCCAGGCGCGGCCCTGCGGTACGATGGCAAGATGCGGCGCCGGCTTGGCCGCGGCCGCCTTGGCAGCGCCCTTCTTCGTCGGGGCCGCACCGGAAGGGCCAGAAGTGTTGCCGGGTTTACGGGCCATGAGCAGTCTCCAACCATCGTTGTTTCTATTTATCGATTGCAGCCCGCGAGACAACCACGGATCGGCGGAGTTGACGGCGGAGACGAATGAAGGGAAAAGCGTTGATCCGATTGATCATCGCTTTTGTAACCCGTTGGACCGTCCCATGACCAAGCCCGCCAATGCCGCCCGTTTTCGTGGATCGTTCACCGCGCTGGTGACGCCGTTCAAAAATGGCGCGCCGGACGAGGCGGCGTTTCGAGCCCATTGCGCCTGGCAGATCGCCGAAGGGACGCTCGGCCTGGTGCCGGTGGGCACAACGGGGGAAAGCCCGACCCTGAGCCATGACGAGCACAAGCGCGTTGTTGAGTGGTGCATCGCCGAGGCCGGCGGCAAGGTTCCGGTGATGGCGGGGGCCGGCTCCAACAATACCGCGGAGGCGGTCGATCTCGCCCGCCATGGCGAAAAGGCCGGCGCGGATGCGCTGCTTGTTGTCACGCCCTATTACAACCGGCCGACGCAGGAGGGGCTTTACCAGCACTTCAAGGCGATCAACGACGCCGTGGGCATTCCGGTCTTCATCTACAATATTCCGCCGCGCTCGGTGGTCGATATGTCCAACGAGACGATGGCGCGGCTCTATGAGCTCAAGAACATCGTCGGCGTGAAGGACGCGACCGGCAATATCGCGCGGGTTTCGCAGCAGCGCGCCATCGTCGGCAAGGATTTCATCCAGCTTTCGGGCGAGGATATGACCGCGCTGGCCTACAATGCCGCCGGCGGGGTGGGATGCATTTCCGTGGTTTCGAATGTCGCGCCGCGGCTTTGCGCCGAATTGCAGAATGCCTGTCTTGCGGGCGATTTTGCCAAGGCGCTGGCGATCCAGGATCGGTTGATCCCGCTGCATGACGCGGTGTTCAGGGAACCGGGCCTGTGTGGTGCGAAGTATGGCTTGAGCCTGCTCGGTCGGATGAACCAGGAAATCCGGTTGCCGCTGCTGCCGGTGCAGCAGGAAGCCACCAAAGCGGCAATCCGGGCGGCGATGATGCACGCCGGGCTTGTGAACTAACGAGCAAAATCGAGCGAAGTGGTCTTCCGGTTCGCGTGAAGATTTTGCGAGCAGGGATAAACAGCGCAAAGTTGAGCGACGTGGCCTTCCGGTTCGCGTGAAGATTTTGCGAGCAGGGATAAACACCGCAAAATCGAGCGAAGTGGTCTTCCGGTTCGCGTGAAGATTTTGCGAGCAGGGGTAAACAGAGCAAAATCGAGCGACGTGGCCCTCCGGTTCGCGTGACGGTTTTGCCATTGGAAATGAGTTTTGCAGGCGAAGATGTATGAACCCCAGCACTTCAGAAGCGAGGACCGGGATGAGATTTTCGCGGTTATTCGCGCGCATCCGCTCGGTATCCTGATCACCGCCGGGGCCGACGGGGTCATGGCTAACCCTATCCCGTTCATTCTGGCCAGGGACGCGGCCGGAAACGACGTGTTGCGCGCGCATCTTGCCCGTCCGAACCCGCAATGGCGCGCGCTCGGCGAGGCCGGTGAGGCGCTGGTGGTGTTTCAGGGCCACGAGCACTACGTCACGCCGTCGTGGTATGCGACCAAGCGCGAGCACGGCAAGGTCGTGCCGACCTGGAATTACGTGCATGTGCAGGTGCGCGGCAAAGCCAGCGTGCGGGATGATGCAGGGTTTGTCGCCGACCAGATTAACGTTTTGACCGAGCAGCAGGAGGCCGGCCGTGCCGAGCCCTGGGCGGTGAGCGATGCGCCGGAGAGTTTCGTCGCGGCGCAGATGCGCGGGATCGTCGGCATCGAAATCGCGATCGACGAGATTTCCGGGAAATTCAAGTTGAGCCAGAACCGCCCCGCCGCCGATTTTGCCGGCGTTGTCGACGGCCTTGCCGCCGAGCCTGATCCGCATGGGCCGGCGATGGCCGGGGTGATGCGCGGGAAATTCGGACAGCCAAAATCATGAGTGCCCCCCGCGACGAGGCGCGCTACAAGATTGCGGCCGAAAACCGCAAGGCGCGCTTCAACTATGAGATTCTCGATACGATCGAGGCCGGGATCATGCTGACGGGCACCGAGGTCAAGGCCCTGCGCGGCGGCAAGGCGACGATCGCGGAAAGCTATGCCACGATCGAGAACGGCGAGCTGTTTCTCATCAACTCCTATATCCCGGAGTATCTTCAGGCCAACCGCTTCAACCACGTGCCGAAGCGGCCGCGCAAGCTGCTGGTGCAGCGGCGCCAGCTCGCCAAGCTGGCGCAGGGCATCGAGCGCGAGGGCATGACGATCGTGCCGCTCAAGGTCTATTTCAACGAAAAGGGTCGTGCGAAGATCGAAATCGCGATCGCCCGCGGCAAGAAGCTGCACGACAAGCGCGAAACCGAGAAGAAGCGTGACTGGCAGCGCGAGCAGGGCCGGATCATGCGGGATCGCGGGTAGGGGCAGCGCCGCTTGTCATTGCGATGAGGCCGAAGGTCGACGCGGCAATCCAGAAAAGCTCGATTGCTTCATCGCACATGTTCCTCGCAAGGACGGTGCTTTTTACCCCAGCCGCGACCGGATATCGGCAAACACCGCGCGAAACATCGCCTCGGTCAGCACGCCGGTGTTGGTATTGTAGCGCGAGCAATGATAGCTCGACACCAGCGTGATCCCGCCGATCTCCTGCGCCCTGCCATGCCCGAACGGCGCGCGGGCCGGAAGGGTGCCGAGCGCGCGGACGGTCGAGTCATGCGCGATGCGGCCGAGCGCCAGCACGATCCTGAGATTCGGCATGCCCGCGAGCGTGGTGCCAAGAAACGCGCGGCAGGTGTTGATTTCCACCGGAACCGGCTTGTTCTCCGGGGGCACGCAGCGCACGGCGTTGGTGATACGACAATCGACGAGGGCGAGGCCATCGCCCGCGTGCTCGGCGTATTCCCCGGTGGCGAACCCGAATTCCGTCAGGGTCGCATAGAGAAGATCGCCTGCCCAATCACCGGTGAACGGGCGCCCGGTGGCGTTCGCGCCGCGCAAGCCCGGTGCCAGACCGACGATCAGCAGCCGTGCGGTTCCCGGCCCGAAGGAGGGCACCGGCGCGTTGTGCCAGCCGGGCTCACGCCCGCGCCACGCGTCGCGGAATTCCGCCAGCCGTGGGCACAGCCGGCAATCGCGCCCCGGTTCGGACATGGCCATGGATGACGCGACCATGGATCAGACGTCGTCACGGTCCCGGAGCGGGCGCGTCGGGGCCGGCTTTTCGATGAAGGCCGGCATGGCGCTGCGCGGTTCTGCGGCGCGCGGGTCGGTCTTGATCTCGGAGCGGAAGTCCCTGCCTTCGGGGCGGGCCTCGCGCGGCGCTCTTTCGCCGGGGTCGCGGCCGATTCGGGCCTGCAGGTCGGCAAGATCGAGGAAGACATCGGCCTGGCGGCGCAAATCATCGGCGATCATCGGCGGCTGGGTTGAAACCGTGGAAATCACGGTGACGCGAACGCCCTTGCGCTGCATCGCCTCGACGAGGCTGCGGAAATCGCCGTCGCCGGAGAACAGCACCATGTGATCGATGAAGGGTGCGAGCTCCATGGCATCGACCGCAAGCTCGATATCCATATTGCCCTTCACCTTGCGACGCCCCATCGCATCGGTGAATTCCTTCGCCGGCTTGGTGACAACGGCATAGCCATTGTAGTCGAGCCAATCGATCAGCGGGCGAATCGACGAATATTCCTGATCTTCGATTAGGGCAGTGTAATAAAAAGCACGGATGAGGGTGCCTTTTGAATTGTATTCTTTGAGCAGTCGTCGATAATCGATATCAAAACCAAGGGTTTTTGATGTCGCATACAGATTGGCTCCATCGATAAAAAGAGCGATTCTTTCTGATTGTTGCATATTGATATCCTTGTAGGTCTATAGGATTATTTGAAAACGACTGCTCTCATTCAATGCGGTATACTTTAATCATCCTGGGTTAAAACATCGTCTCAGGCTCCATGCCAGTCGCGTGCGCCGCGCTTTTGTCCAACAGTAAATGCGAATATATCGAATTTACGCGCTTCTCAATAGAAATATTATACAAAATACACTTTTTCCACTTCACCCGGGATGGTGATGGGGCGGCCGGTTTTCCGGCCAGTTTTGTGCTTTCGTCAGGATCGACCGGTAATTCCGGGACCAAGCCACGGTTGCGGCCAGTTCCTGGTTGATGCCATCCCAGAGATCGTGTATCAGCCACCTCTTCCATGGATTTTACGGCAATTTGAAGGAGCGTGTCGAAATGGCTCGCGTAACCGTCGAAGATTGCGTCGACAAGGTCGATAACCGGTTCGAACTCGTGCTGCTCGCCAGCCATCGCGCCCGGATGCTCTCCAGTGGTCAGCAGCCGCTGGTGACGCGGGATCGCGACAAAAACCCCGTTGTTGCCTTGCGTGAGATTGCCGACGAGCGCCTTTCGCCCGGCGACCTCAAGGAGGATTTCATCCATTCGCTGCAGAAGTTCGTCGAAGTCGACGAGCCGGAGCCGGAGGCGACGCCCCGCCTTCCGGGGTCATCGCAGCAGACGGTGGTCTCGGCGGTGGATGACAGCGAAGTCTCCTTCGACCGCATGTCCGAGGATGATCTTCTGCGCGGGCTTGACGGGCTCGTCGCACCGGCCGAATCCGACGACGACGATTGATTGCCGCCCGTGTGGCCCTAGATCCAACGCCGATCTGAAAGGACCAGCGTTTGCGCCGTATCTTTTGAGTGCGCACCCGCTTTTTCCGCCAACCGGTATCCACTTGGCGGGCGGGCGCTCTAGCGGGTTGCGCGACGCGTTTTTGCTGACATACTGACCAGAGGCGGCGCGGATTGACGGGCCGCCTTTTTTAATTTGCCGGATGGCAGAATGGGCCGTTTTTCGGGCCCCGAATGATGAGCGGATAGCTACGCGCATGATGCGCCAATTCGAACTGGTCGAACGCGTCAAACGATATCACCCCGAGGCGGACGAGGATCTGCTCAACCGCGCCTATGTCTACGCCATGAAGGCGCATGGCTCGCAGAAGCGCGCATCGGGCGACCCGTATTTCTCCCATCCGCTTGAAGTCGCCGCGATCCTCACCGAGCTGCACGTCGACGACCAGACCATCGCGGCGGCGATCCTGCATGACACCATCGAGGATACCGTCACCACCCGCGAGGATATCGCCTCGCGCTTCGGCGAGAACATCGCCGATCTGGTCGATGGGCTGACGAAGATCAAGAAGCTTGATCTCGTCTCGAAAAAGGCCGCGCAGGCCGAAAACTTGCGAAAACTGCTGCTGGCGGTCGCGGCGGATGCGCGGGTGCTGCTGGTCAAGCTGGCGGACCGGTTGCACAACATGCGGACCTTGCATTTCGTGCCGCCGGACAAGCGGGCGCGCATCGCCGAGGAAACGCTGGAGATCTACGCGCCGCTCGCGGGCCGCATCGGCATGCAGGACATGCGCGAGGAGCTGGAGGACATCTGCTTCCGGGTTCTGAGCCCGGATGCGCATGTGATGATGTCGCAGCGGCTGCAGGCGCTGCGGGATCGCGCCGGCGGGCTGATCCAGCTGATCGAGAAGGACCTCAAGGCCAAGCTCGTGGCCAATGCGATCGAGGGCGAGATCAAGGGCCGGGAAAAGCGGGTCTACTCGATCTGGCGCAAGACCGAGCGCAAGAGCATCTCGTTCGAGCAGCTTTCCGATATTTTCGGCTTTCGCGTCGTGGTGACCTCGGTCGAGGATTGCTATCGCGCGCTCGGCATCATCCACCAGGCGTGGCCCTTCGTGCCGGGGCGGTTCAAGGACTACATCTCGACCCCGAAACAGAACGACTACCGCTCGGTCCACACCACGGTGGTCGGGCCGAAGCACCAGCGCGTCGAATTGCAGATCCGCACGCGCGAGATGGATGCGGTCGCCGAATTCGGCATCGCCGCCCATGCCGGGTACAAGGAAGGCGGCGGTGTTGACGGCAAGACGGGCAGCGAATCAAACGCCTACCGCTGGCTGCGGCGGACCATCGAGCTTCTGGCAGAAGGCGATAACCCCGAGGAATTCCTCGAACATACCAAGCTCGAACTGTTCCAGGATCAGGTCTTCTGCTTCACGCCGAAGGGGCTGCTGATCGCCTTGCCGCGCAGCGCGACACCAATCGATTTTGCCTATGCCGTTCATACCGATATCGGCAACAATGCCGTCGGATGCCGGATCAACGGCCGCAACTCGCCGCTGATTTCGGAATTGCAGAACGGCGACGAGGTCGACATCCTCACCACCGAAGGTCAGGTGCCGCCCTCGGCCTGGGAAGGGCTGGTTGTCACCGGCAAGGCCCGTGCCGCCATCCGCCGGGCGACGCGCGAGGCGGTGCGCAAGCAGTTCGTCGGGCTGGGACGAAGGATCGTCGAACGCGCCTTCATCCGGGCCGGCAAGGCCTATTCGGAGGAAAAGCTGGTCGCCGCGCTGCCGCGTCTGGCGCGGGTGACGCTGGAGGATGTTCTCACCGCGGTCGGCCGGGGCGAGATGTACTCCGGCGATGTCGTCAAGGCGGTGTTCCCGGATTTTCGCGAGGAAGTCACCAAGGCGCAGCCGCCCGGCACTGGTGCGGGCTGGTTCGGCGTCGCGGGGGCCGAAAAGCTCAAGTTCAAGGTGCCGGGGCAGGAAAACACCGGCAATGCGATCCCGATTCGCGGGCTTTCGGATGATCTGCCGGTGCGATTTGCGCCGAACGGCGGTGCGGTGCCGGGGGACCGTATCGTCGGCATCCTGTCGCCGGGCGAGGGGATCACGATCTTTCCGATCCAGTCGCCGGCGCTGATGGCCTATGACGAGGAGCCCTGGCGCTGGCTCGATGTCCGCTGGGATGTGGACGAGCACGATCCGCGGCGCTTTGGCGCCCAGATCATCGTCTCGGTGATCAACGAGCCGGGCAGCCTCGCCGAGATCGCCCGGGTGATCGCGGAAACCGATGCCAATATCGACAACATCGCCATGCGCGCCAAGACGGCGGATTTTCGCGAGATGATCATCGATATCGAGGTCTGGGACCTCAAGCATCTCAGCGCGATCATGTCCGAACTGCGCGCCAAGCAGATGGTGGCCAGCGTGGACCGCGTGATCGGCTAGGCGAATGGCAATCAAGGACGCAACAATGGCCCGCTTCGAACCGCTTTCCGCGGAAGTCTACGAGACGATGACCGGGCTCGCTGCCTTGCAGGCGATGCTGCGCGGCGAATTGCCGGTGCCACCGATGGCGCGGACGATGAAGTTTGCGCTGGTCGAGGTCGGCGAGGGGCTCGCCGTGTTCGCCGGCGCGCCGGACGAAGCCTTCCTCAACCCGCATGGTTCGGTGCACGGCGGCTGGGCGGCGGCAATCCTCGATTCCGCGCTCGGCTGCGCGGTTCATGCCACGCTGGCGCTCGGCGAGAAATACACCACGGTCGAGATGAAGGTGAACTATCTCCGCCCGATCTACCCCGGCAAGCCGAAGCGGTTGATCTGTGAGGGCCGTGTCATAAATCGGGGCAGAACCCTGGCGCTGAGCGAGGCAAGGCTTGTCGACGGCGACGGCAAGCTTTACGCCCATGCCTTGGAAACCTGCATGATTTTCCCCAAAGTCTGATGTGCAAGAGAACCTGCCTGCAAGAGAACCTGCGTGAACGGAGCCGAGGATGACGAGAGACGAAGTGCTGGCGGTGTTTCGCGAGGCTGGAGCCTTGCTGGAAGGCCATTTCATTCTCTCCTCGGGCCGGCGTTCCGGGTTTTTCATCCAGAAAATGCGGGTTTTTGAAAACCCGGCCCGGACCGAACAGCTGTGCCGCGCGCTGGGCGAAAAGATTGTCGCCCGGTTCGGCAAGGTCGATGTCGTGGTCTCGCCGGCGATCGGCGGCATCGTTCCGGGGTACGAAATTGCCCGGGCGCTCGGCGCGCGGGCGCTGTTTGTCGAGCGCGAGGACGGCGACTTCCAGCTTCGGCGCGGGTTTGCCATCGAGCCGGGCGAGACGGTGATCGTGATCGAGGATATCGTCACCACCGGGCTCTCGGCACGCGAATGCCTCAACAGCCTCGCCGATCAGCCGGGGAGGATCGTCGGCGCGGCCTGCCTGATCGATCGTTCGGCGGGCAAGGCCGATCTCGGCGTCCCGCTGGTGGCGCTCTGCGAGTTCGCGGTGCCGGACTACGATCCGCGTGAATTGCCGCCGGAACTGGCGCGCTTGCCGCCGACCAAGCCGGGCAGCCGGACCATTCAGGGCGTGAAGGGGGTGTGATGGCCAATAAAACCAAACCGGAAAGAATTCGCCTCGGAGTCAATATCGACCATGTCGCCACGGTTCGAAACGCGCGCGGCGGCGCCAGACCGGACCCGGTTCGTGCCGCGATGCTGGCGATCGGTGCCGGTGCGGACGGGATTACCGCGCATCTGCGCGAGGATCGTCGCCATATCCGCGACGAGGATATCACGCAGCTGATGGCCGGGATCGCCAAGCCGCTCAACTACGAAATGGCCGCCACCGACGAGATGCTGGCGATCGCGCAGCGTGTTCGCCCGCACGCCTGCTGCCTGGTGCCGGAGAAGCGCGAGGAGCGCACGACCGAGGGCGGGCTCGATGTCATCGGCCAGCACAACAACCTCAAGCCCTATATCACCGCGCTGCGCGCGGCGGGGATCCGCATCTCGCTCTTCATCGAGCCGGACCGCGCGCCGATCGAGATGTCGAAGGCGCTCGGCGCGGATATCGTCGAGTTGCACACCGGCACCTGGTGTCACGCGGTCGAGGCCGGGGACAAGATCAGGGCGGAAGCCGAATTCCAGCGCCTGAAGACCGGCGCCGCCCTCGCCGCCGCGGCGGGGCTCGAGGTTCACGCCGGGCATGGCCTTGACTACGACACCGCCGAAAAGCTGGCGATCATGCCGGAGTTCGTCGAATTCAACATCGGCCATTTTCTGATGGGCGAGGCGATTTTCGTCGGTCTGGCGCAGGCGATCGCCACCATGCGGCTGGCGATGGACCGCGGGCGCGGCCTGATCCCGCAGGACGCCGGGCGATGATCCTCGGGATCGGCGCGGACCTGTGCAGTATCGAGCGCATCGGCGAGACGCTGGAGCGGTTCGGCGAGCGGTTTATCGCCCGGGTCTTCACCGAGGTCGAGCGCGAGCGCTCCGAGCGCCGCGCCGAGCGGGTCGCGAGTTTTGCCAAGCGTTTCGCCGCCAAGGAGGCCTGTTCCAAGGCGCTCGGCACCGGGATGCGCATGGGCACGGCCTGGCGCGAGATGGGCGTCATCAACGACGTATCCGGCAAGCCGACGATGGTGCTGACGGGCGGCGCGGCCGAACGGCTCAAGGCCATCACCCCGCCGCACCACCGGGCGGTGATCCACCTGACGATCACCGACGACCGCCCCTTTGCGCAGGCCTTCGTGGTCATCGAGGCCATCGCGGAAGCCTGAACGGCACGAAAGCGCCAAATTCCGCCGCATTGCCCTTGTCAAACCACGCCTGTATATCCCAGCTCTGTTTTTCGTGTCCGACAGAATTGGGATCCCCTGATTCGCGGAGATCAATTCGGAATGGCGATGGATAATTTGCAGGAAAAGACCAAAGGCAGCGCCGATAGCGGAGGTCTTGGCGAGACGATCCGCGTGGTCATCGAGGCGCTCCTGATCGCGCTCGTCATCCGCACCTTCGCCTTCCAGCCGTTCAATATTCCCTCGGGCTCGTTGATCCCGACGCTGCTGATCGGGGATTATCTGTTCGTGTCGAAATACACCTACGGCTATTCCCGGCATTCCTTTCCGTTCTCGATCGTGCCGATTCCGGGCCGGATCTGGGGCGCCGAGCCGAAACGCGGCGATATCGCGGTGTTCAAGCTGCCGCGCGACGGCGAGACCGATTACATCAAGCGCGTCATCGGGTTGCCCGGCGATCGGGTGCAGGTGCTCGACGGCCTTTTGCGCATCAACGGCGTGGCCGTGAAGAAGGAGCCGGACGGGTTCCACGAATCGCGCGATGCGTTCCAGCGCCCGCAGCAGGAGCCGCGCTTTAGGGAAACCCTGCCGAACGGCGTTTCCTATCAGGTCATCGAGCGCGACGGCAATCGCAGCTACTGGGATAACACGGTCGAATATACCGTTCCTGCCGGCCATTTTTTCATGATGGGCGACAATCGCGACAACTCGACCGACAGCCGTGATCAATCCGCCGGCGGGGTGGGGTTCGTGCCCTATGAAAACCTGGTCGGACGCGCCGAAATGATCTTCTTCTCGATCGAGGAGGGCACGCCGCCCTGGCACGTGTGGAAATGGCCGACGGAAGCCCGTTGGGGCCGTGTGTTCCAGAAAATCAAGTAGATGGACCCCTTCAAGCGAGGCGGGCACAGGTTCGCGTGAGGAAACTGAAGATTGCCATCCGGAGGCCGCCCAAACCGGCGGGCGACAGACCTCCCGCCGGGCCGGCGGCGGCGAGCGAGGTGTCGCTGGCGCGGCTCGAGGCGCGGCTGGGCTATCGCTTTGCCGATCCGGCGCTGATCGAGGAGGCGGTGGCGCATGTCAGCGCCGGCGTGAGCGCCGGCGAGGGCCGGGTGCTCTCCTATCAGCGGCTGGAATTCCTCGGGGACCGTGTTCTCGGGCTCGTGGTGTCGACGATGCTGTTCGAGGCGTTTCCGGCCGCGCCCGAGGGCGAGCTCTCCAAGCGCCTCGCGGATCTCGTGCGCAAGGAAACCTGCGCCGCCGTCGCGCGCGAATGGCACCTTGGCGATCATCTCCGGCTGGGCGAGGGCGAGAAGCGCTCGGGCGCGAAGAAGCGCGATCCCATTCTCGGCGATGCCTGCGAGGCGGTGATCGGCGCGGTTTATCGCGATGGTGGGCTTGGCGCCGCCGAGGCGCTGATCCGCGCCAACTGGACAAACCGCATGCATGCGCCCATCACGGTGCCGAAGGATGCAAAAACGCTGGTGCAGGAAATCGTCCAGGCGCGGGGGTTGCCGGTGCCGGTCTACCGCGATGTCGGCCGGGTCGGGCCGGACCATTCGCCGGAGTTCGAGGTCGCGGTGATGGTGGTCGGGCACGCAGAGGTTTCCGGCCGGGGGCCCTCCAAACGCCTCGCCGAGCGGGCGGCGGCAGCGGCGTGGCTGGAACAAAACGGGCAGGATCTTCCGGGCAGCTGAAGCCCGGATCGTTTTTGGGCTCGGGCACCCGGGTTTTTGCGGCGGCGGGGTTGAAAGCCCGGTGGCGCCGGTTGAAAGAGAGAGCATGAGCGAAACCAAAGATACCCCCGAAGCGGGTAGCGTGCCGGCCAAGCCGCCGATCGGCCCGACCCGCTGCGGCTTCGTCGCGCTGATCGGCGTCCCGAATGCCGGCAAATCGACGCTGATGAACACGCTTGTCGGCGCCAAGGTCTCGATCGTCAGCCGCAAAGTCCAGACCACGCGCACCCAGATCCGCGGCATCGCGATGGCCGGAGCGACGCAGATCGTCTTCGTGGATACGCCGGGGATTTTCGCGCCGAAGCGCCGGCTGGAAAAGGCGATGGTGACCTCGGCCTGGGGCGGGGCGGCGGATGCGGACCGCGTCGGCGTGCTGATCGACGTGACGCGTGTCGAGAGCGAAGCCGAACAGGCGCTGCTCGATCAGATCGCCGCGATCAAGCAGCCGATGTTCCTGGTGCTCAACAAGATCGACCTGATGCCGCATGAAAAGCTGCTGGCGATCGCCGATACACTCAACAAGCGGGTCAAATTCGAGGCCACCTTCATGATTTCCGCCATGAAGGGCCATGGCGTCCACAAGATCCTCGAATGGCTTGAGGACAAGTTGCCGCTCGGCCCCTGGCTCTATCCGGAGGACCAGATCTCGGACGCGCCCTTACGCTTCCTCGCCGCCGAGATCACCCGCGAGAAGATGTTCGAGCGGCTGCATGACGAACTGCCCTATCGCTCCACGGTCGAGACCGACAAATGGACGGTGATGAAAAACGGCGATATCCGCATTGATCAGACAATCTTTGTTGAGCGGGAGAGCCAGCGCAAGATCATGCTGGGGGAAGGTGGCCAGACCATCAAATCCATCGGCTCCGCGGCGCGCAAGGAGATCATGGAGGCGGCGGAGGCCAAGGTCCACCTGTTCCTGTTCGTCAAGGTGCGGGAAAACTGGTCGGAGGACCCCGAGCGCTACCGCGAGATGGGGCTCGAATTCCCGAAAGATCCGCGGAAGAAATAGGGTTTCGCGTAACGCGGCAGGGTTTTGCATCGGATGGCCCGGCATGGAATGGCAGGATCAGGGACTTGTGCTCTCGACACGCCGCCACGGCGAGCGCGATGCCATCCTGGAGGTGATGACCGCTGAACACGGCCGGCATCTCGGGCTGGTGCGCGGCGGGCGTTCGTCGCGGCAAACCCCGACGCTGCAACCCGGCAACCGGGTGCAGCTCACCTGGCGGGCGCGGCTCGAGGATCATCTCGGCCAGTTTGTCGCCGAGCTGCTGGAGAGCCGGGCGGGAACCGTACTGTCCGATCCCATGGCGCTGCACAGCGTCACGCATCTGGGCGTCCTGCTGCGGATGCTGCCCGAACGCGCACCACATCGGCATGTCTACGAGGCGGCGGACGGGATCTGCACCTTTCTTGCCGATCCCGCGATCCTCGGCCCGGTGCTGATCCGCTTCGAGGTGCTGATCCTGACCGAACTCGGGTTCGGGCTCGACCTTTCCTGCTGCGCGGCGACGGGTGCCAGCCAGGACCTCGTTTACGTCTCGCCGAAATCGGCGCGGGCGGTGTCACGGGGGGCGGGCGCGCCCTGGGCGGACAAGCTGCTGCCGCTGCCCGGATTTCTGCTCGATGGCGCGGCGGTCGTTCCGGCGGGGGCGGCGGAGATCGCCGACGGCTTCCGCCTCGCCGGGTTCTTTCTGGAACGGCACCTGTTCGATCCGCGCGGCGTGATGCATCAGGCCAGCCGGGCGCAGATGATCGGCACGCTGCTCTCCCGGCTCGCCAAGGCGCAGGGCAACGCTGGAACTGCCGAAAACAATGATGTTGCTGCAACCAATAGTTAGGCAGCTTTCCTATCAGATTATTGGCAATTGCTGATGTATGTCCGACCCACAGGGAGAATTTCTGTGACAGGTTTCGGGCAGGGGCGCATTTTGGGCGTGCGTTTTTTGGCAATGACAAGCCTTCTGGCGGGGTTTTGGAGGGCAAAGCAGGGCGCGACCGCGATTGTGCTCGCGCTCGGCATGCCGGCCGCTGTCGGCATTGTCGGGCTGGCGCTCGACTATTCCTCGATCAGCAGCAGCCAGTCCCGGTTGCAGGCGGTTGTGGATAGCACAGCCATCTCCATCGCCCGCGAAATGACCGTCAATCCGACCAGCCCGGGCCAGGTGCAGGCACTGGCCCAGAGCTATGTTGCCGCCAATATTCCGGCGAATACGCCCTATCCTATCGCCGTTGCCGCGAGCTTGCAGGAGAATAATCTCGCGGTGAAGGTCATCGGCCAGCAGCAGGTGGCGACGCCCTTCGGGCTGATCGACCGCGTTGCCGGCATCAGCACGATTTCCGCCACGGCGCTGGCGCGCGTCACGGCGGCTTCCGCGCCGCAAAAGCTTTGCCTGCTCTCGCTCGGTGAAGATATCAATGGCGGCATCTACCTGCACAACGGCTCGGAAATTCTGGCGCCCGGCTGCACGTTTCATTCCAACTCGACCAAGAACAAAGCCATCATTCTCAGCAAGGCCTCGAAGATCAGGGCGAGCCTGTTCTGCGCGCGCGGCGGGGTGACGAACGACGCCAGCATGGTCGATGCGATGGTGGTGACCGATTGCCCCAAGCAGACCGACCCGCTGGCGACGAAGCCCGAACCGGCGAAACCGGCGCAGTGCCAGACCGTTCCCAAGAAACTCAAAGCCGGTAGCCACACGCTCAACCCCGGCAATTACTGCGGCGGGCTGGAGATTACCGATACCGCCAAGGTCAAGCTCAATCCGGGGGTCTATTTCATCTCTGACGGCGATCTGATCGTCTCGAAAAACGCCGAACTGACCGGTGCCGGCGTGACCCTCATTTTCACGGGGGTGAAGGCGTTCTTCCGTTTCAACGACAACGCGCTGATCCGGCTTTCCGCGCCGACCGGCGGGGTCACGGCCGGAATGCTGTTGTGGGAATCGAAGAATTTTAACCCGCAATCGTTGCCTGGCGTGGCCCCGAGTCCTGCCAAGCTGAAGAACAGCGCCGAGCACCATATCAATTCGAACCGCGCCCAGGAACTCACCGGCACGATCTACCTCCGCCGCGGGCTGCTCTTGATCGACGCCACCGGCCCGATCGCCGATCAGTCGCCCTATACGATCATGGTGGTGGAGAAGCTCGATCTCTTCGACGGCCCGCGCTTCACC
>CAZNAT010000074.1:0-16291 GCA_964571245.1 uncultured Methylobacterium sp. | reverse complement strand
CACCGTCGGCGAAGCGGTGATCGACAATCCGTCGCGCAACGTCATCCCCGGCGAGGTCAAGCTGACGGTCGATATCCGGCACCCCGACGCCGCAATCCTCGCCAGAATGGCCGAGCGGGTGCGCCAGGCGTTTGACGAAACGCTTCGTATCGCCAAGCTCGAAGGTGAGTTGGTCGAGATCCTGCACAGCCCGGCGGTGCCCTTTGAAAGCAGTATTCTCGATATCATCCGGGAGGAGACCGCCGCTCTGGGGTTGACCGGGCGGGACATCGTTTCGGGCGCCGGGCACGACGCTGTCCATCTGGCCAAGGTCATTCCCTCGGCCATGATCTTCACCCCCTGCCACGACGGGATCAGCCACAACGAGGCGGAGAACATCCAGCCCGGCTGGGCGAGCGCCGGGGCCAACGTCCTCCTGAGAACCGCCCTCAAGCTGGCTGACCGGCCATGATGCCAAGCGCCGGCCCGCACGCCCCGGCGATCCCGCCGAAGGGATGCGCGGGCCATGACCTCAGTCGGGCATGGCGCCCAGGGTCGAGATGATCCTTCTCGCATCGTCTGATTGGACGAATTCGATGAATTTTCGTGCTTCAGGCGTCGCGGTGGCCTCCTTGTAGATCAGCGCGATGACCGCCGCGCTGGGATAGCCGGCATCGATCGGCTTCCGGCCGTCAATCGACAACACGGTCATGGCTGCGGGCAGCGATGCATCATACGGCGCAAAACCGATACCGCCCTCGGTGAGCCGCACGGTCTGAAGCATGTCCTGGGTGGTGGTGGAGGTCTTGGATTTGCTTGTCAGGACGATGTCCTTCCAGCCCGGCATGGTCTCCCGCAGGACCGAAAGCGTGCTGTCGGCGTCTTCGCGGCGCACAACGCGGATCCGGACATCCGCGCCGCCAACCTCTTTCCAGCTGGTGATGCTGCCTTCATAAATCGCCTTGAGCTGAACGCTGGTGATCGAGGTGACCCCCGCTGACGGGTGGGCAATAAACGCGGAGGGTATCCGCATCACCGGCGCATAGATCAGCCCCCGCGCCTTTTCCTTGTCGTTGAGCGGACGGGCAACGCGCCCCAGGACCTGTTGATCTGTCCCCACAGCGGCAATGGCGCCGCCCGAGCCAATACTCGGGGGAACAAGGACGGTAATCGCTGAATTCTGGCTGTTGAAGGTTTTTGCCAGAGCGACCAGAACGTCCATGCCGTCGCCCGCCCCGACAACGGGCAACTCTCTTGCCAGAGAATACATGGGTGTTGATGCTGAAAACATAACTATCAAAAAAATCTTCTTGAGTACATTTTTTGAATAATAGTTCATTGTGTGCACCTGAAATTAGAACGATTGAAATTTAATTTTATTTATTGGACAGCAAGTCAAATATTTACGATCTACATATAGCTCCGAATCAACCTATTTCCAATTTAAAAAACCACGATTTTTTACAATCTATAATTGTAATTCAAACTTAACGCACGTCAATTTCTAAATTATCTCTTGTGATTTCAATTACATAATTTATTTTAAACTTCTAATTTATGTTGGAGCAATGCTGTTGCTCCAACGAGGGCTGCCCCTCATTCTTTGCTGTTTTTGCTTGCTCTTTCGTGTCCGAATCCATTTTTCTGCTGTCGGCATGGACATCTGTGCGCTTGCCGGCGCTGGATTTCGATCCGGCAGGCAGGGCACGAGCGCCGATGGTGCTCTAATCGGGTTTCCTTCCTGAAATTAGCCGTTTTTGCCAAAAATAACCCGATTTCCATGCCCTTTCATAATTTGCGCATCGTTGCTAAGGAGGCAGGAACCGAGCGGGAGCAACGATGTCCAGGCCAGTCCAGACCGGCAGCGCGCCAGAAACCACAAAACCGGAGGCGACGAGCGAGCCGTTCGGCGGTGTTGCACGAATAACCCGCGTAACACTGCATGACGCCGTCGCAAACCAGATCCGCGACATGATTATCGAAGGCAAACTGGACCCGGGTTCGCGCATCAACGAAGGCCAGGTCGGGGCCTCCTTGGGCGTCTCGCGAACGCCGTTGCGGGAGGCGATCAAGACGCTTGCCAGCGAGGGGCTCGTCGAAATCATGCCGGCCAAAGGGGCGATCGTCCGCCGCTTCTCCGAAAACGACATCCGCGAGCTGCTCGAAGCCCTGAAGGCGATCGAACAGGCCGCCGCCCGCCATGCCTGCCAGCGCGCCTCAGAAGCGCAGATCGAGGCCATCCGCGCGATGCACGCCGAGATGCTCGGCCAATACACGGCCCGCAACCGCCTGCAGTACTTCAAGCTCAACCAGAATATCCACTCGGCGATCGTCCAGGCCTCCGGCAACAGCGTGCTGGCCCAGACCCACGAGACGCTTCAGGCAAGGATCAAGCGCATCCGCTTTGTCGGCAATGAAACCCCCGAGCGCTGGTCGGCCGCCGTCGCCGAGCACGAGGAAATGATCGCGGCGCTCGTCAGGCGCGATGCCGACGCCCTCGCCGAAATCCTCGGACGCCATCTCGACAAGACAGTCGATCGGGTCAAGGATGCGATTTGAACCCTGGATTTGGCCCTCGGTCCACTTGAGGACTGAAGCTCGGGCTTTCGACCCGAGGTCTGAACAACTAGCTCAGCATCCGCGTATCGCCGCATACCGAAATTTCCTGCCCTGAAATCGTCCGGGCAAAGGGCGAAGCCAGGAAAACGATCTGCTTGGCGATATCATTGGGATTGACGAATTCCTTGATCGAGACGCCGGCGAACATGCGCGCGGTCATCTCCTCGTGGCTGACATTGAGACTGCGGGCCTTGTTGGCGATCACGCTCTGGATGCGCGGCCCATCGACAAGGCCAGGGCAGATCGCGTTGACGCGGATGCCGAATTCGCCAAGCTCGGCGGAAAGCGCCTTGGTCAAGCCGATCACGCCCCACTTCGCCGCCGCATAGGGCGAGCGCAGGGGGAAGCCGTGCTTGCCGGCCTGACTGGAGAGATTGATCATTGAGGCATTGGTGGAATGCTTGAGCAGCGGCACCGCCAACCGGGCGCAATTGAACTGCCCGGTCAGATCCACCGCGATGCAGCGGTCCCAGTCCTCTGCCGAAATTTCATCGACACGCCCGGTCGGCCCGGCGATCCCGGCGTTGTTGACGAGACAATCCAGCCCCCCCAGCGCGGCGACAGCCTCGTCGAACAGCCGCGCCACGGCGGTTCTGTCCGAGACATCGCAGACCGATTGGCCCAGCTCCGGATCGGTTTTCGCCATCGCCTCCAGCGCGCCAAGATCGACATCGCAAATATGGACGCGCGCACCCTCCGCGGCGAAAGCCCGCGCGGTCGCGCGGCCAATGCCGTTGGCACCGGCGGTCACGAGCACGCGAAGCCCCTTCATCTCTAAATTCATCGCCGTCATCCTGTCCAAGAAACGCGTTTTCAGCCCGCCCGCAGCCGGCCGGTCTGTTCGATATGCCGGGCTGCGGCATCGATATCGGCGTGAAGCGCCGCCAGCGCCGCGGCCGCGTTTTTCGCCCGCAAAGCTTCCAGCAGCGCGGCATGGGCCCGCATGGCGCTGCCGCCCTTGAGCCGCTGCGGCTCGTAGCGCATATCGAGATAGAGGATCGGCCCGGCTTTGAGCCAGAGGCGTTCGATCATCTCGACCAGCGTCGGCATGCCCGCCGCCTCGTAGATCGCGAAGTGCAAATCGCGGTTGGCAGCGACCGCAGCGACAAAATCCGGCAACGCGCTGTCAGAGGCCTCTCGAAACACCCGCTCGAAATGCGCGATGCGCTCCAGTTGCTCCGCAGTGGCGTTGCGGGCGGCTTCCTCGACGGCAAATCCTTCGACAACCCGCCGGATCCGGGTCAATTCGCGAAACTGCCCGAGCGTCAACACGGGAACCCGCACCGCCCGGCCCGGCAACACCTCCAGCGCGCCATCGGCGGCCAGCCGGCTGACGGCTTCGCGCACCGGCATCATCGAAACGCCCACGGCATCCGCCACATTGCGCAGCGACAGCTTTTCGCCGGGAACAAGACGTCCGGCAATCAACAGGAAGCGCAGTTCGGCCGCAACACGATCACCCAGCGTCTCCTTGGCCAGAAGGCCTAGTTCGGACGGCTGGGGATCATCCCGCATCCTGGAGGCCAAGGTTGCCATGGAAAGGGGCTGGACAAGGGCTTTCATGTCGGGCAGTCTAACTGTGATCACAGATCACGACAAGCGGCATCAAGTCGCAATGATACGAACCAACGTTGAATAACGTGGAAAATCGTACTCCGGGAGGAATGCATGTCGGACTTCAAGATCGTCTCTTCGTCAATCTCGCGCCGACGGGCACTTGCGGGAATGGGTGCCGCTGCCGCAGCCGGCCTGGTTGCCAGTCCGTCGGTCATCTTGGCCCAGACGCCGGATGTCATCCGTTTCGGACATCTCACGCCGCGCACCGGCTTTCTTGGCCCGCTCGGCGAATTTGCCGTTCAGGCCGTTGATCTCGCGGTCGAGGAGATCAACGCGGCCGGCGGCATCATGGGCCGCAAGCTCGAGATCCTCAAGGAGGATTCGGTCAACCCGCAAACCGCCTCCACCAAGGCCGAGCGCATGATCGAGCGCGACAAGGTCGCCTGTATCCTCGGCGAGATCTCGTCGGCCTCGTGCCTGACGATCGCGCAGGTCGCGGCCCGCACCAAGACGCTGTTCGTCAACACCGGCGGCAATTCGGATGCCTTGCGCGGCGAGAGCTGCAACAAGTACATGTTCCATATCGAGAGCCAGAACTCGATGTATGTGAAAACCTGCGGCCGCTCGCTGATGGCGCAGGGCCTGGTGAAGGGCAAGAAATGGTTCTCGCTGACCGCCGATTACGCCTTCGGGCATGATCTCCTGCGCGTCGCCAAGCGCTTCATGGAGGCCAACGGCGGCCAGTTCGCCGCCGACAAGCTGGTGCCGACCGATGCGACCGACTTCTCGGCGCTGCTGCTCGAAATCCGCGCCGCCAAGCCCGACCTCGTGATCTCGAACCTGGCCGGCAATCAGATCACCAACTTCCTCAAGCAATATTCCGAATTCGGCCTCACCTTCCCGGTCGCCGGCTTCGGTTTTGATACCGCGCTCGCCTGGGCGGCCGGCAAGGGCAACTTCGGCGGCGTCTGGCCGGTGGTCTGGCATCACCTCATCGATACGCCCGGCACGAAGAAGTTCGTCGCCGATTTCACCAAGAAATACGGCAAGCCGCCGGAGAATCAGGCCTGGGGCGATTACAACATCGTCAAGATCATGGCCCAGTCGATGAGCGAGCTGAAATCAACCGATACCGCCAAGATCATGGAGCACTGGGAAAAAGGCGCGAAGTTCGACGTGCTCAAGACCCGGCCCGGCTATTTCCGCGCCTCGGATCACCAGTTCATGCACGAGATGTACACGATCACCGCCCTGCCCTCCAGCGAGGTCAAGAACCCCTATGACATCTTCACCTCTTCCGGCCCGGTGCCGGGGCCGAACGAGGATCTCGAGGTGATCGCGACCACCAAGGAGGAGAACGTCTGCAAGATGGCGTGATCCAAAATCGCCTGACCCCCTGACGACTGATCCGGCAAAGGTTACCTGTCGCGCAAGGGGGACCCTGTCGGGCAAGGGGTTTCCTGCCAGGCGAAGGGCCCCCTGCGAGGCAAACAGTCTCCCCGCCATGCCCGGCCCATCGCCGGGCATGGTTGGGTGCTTCTGAAACATCCCATCTTCCGCCGCCGCCGTGTTCCGGGAAGGCCCGCTTTCGTGTCCACGCTTTTCATCCAGCACGTGCTGAACGGGTTGCTTGACGGGGTCTACTACCTCCTGATCGCGCTCGGTCTTTCCCTGATTTTTTCGCTCGGCGGCATCGTCAACCTCGCGCATGGCGCGTTCTATGCGGTCGGGGCCTATCTCACCGTGGTGCTCGGACCGCATATCGGGTTTGGCGGCGCCATGCTGGTCTCGCCCCTGGCGGTGGCGCTGCTCGGCATCCTGTTCGAGCGCGGGCTGTTCCAGCGATTTTACCGGGCCGACCCCATCCTTTCGCTGTTGCTGACCTTCGGCCTCGCCATGGTGGCCGAGCAGACGTTGCGGATGATCTTCGGCGCCCCGCCCCGCTCCTATTCGATCCCGGATGCCTTGCGCGGCCAGATCATCTTCGGCGATTTCATCTACTCCAGGTACCGCGCGTTGCTGTTGCTGATTGCCGCCTCCTGCGTGCTCGGGCTGTGGTTCCTGCTCCAGCGCACCGCCTTCGGACGCGTGGTGCGCGCCGGGGTCCAGAACCCGGATATGGTCGGCGCGCTCGGGATCTCGCTCAAGCCCTACATGATGGCGGTGGCGGGCATCGGTATCGGTCTTGCGGGCCTCGCCGGCGTGTTGCTCGCCCCGATCTACTCGATCCATCCGGCGATGGGGCAGGAGATCATCACCCCGGCCTTCGTCGTGGTGGTGATCGGCGGGCTCGGCTCGTTCTGGGGCGTGGTGGTCGCGGCCCTGCTGGTCGGCGTCGTCAAGGGCATCACCATCGGCCTCGGCTTCACGCAATGGTCGACCGCCGTGATCTATCTGATGATGTTGCTGGTTCTGCTGTTCCGGCCGCGCGGCCTGTTCGGTGAGCGCATCCAGCGCTTCGAGTGAGGATCAGGCCATGACTTCCTCGACGCCAACCCCCTCGGCACTCCCCAAAGCTCCCGGCCAAACCCCGACGCTGGCGATCGCCGCGGCCAGCCTTCTCGCCCTGCCGCTCGTGATGAATATCATCGGGCTCGGGACGACTTCGGCCACCGAGATCGTGATCTTCTCGATCGCTTGCATGGCGTTGAACATCCTGGTCGGCACCACCGGGCTGGTTTCCTTCGGCCATGGCGCCTGGTTTGGGCTCGCCGCCTATGCCGCCGGGCTGATGCAGCGCAACTGGTTTCCCGGCCAGTTCGCCCTCCCCATCCTGCTCGCGGTGATCATGGTGGCGGTGATCGCCGCGGTTTTCGGCGCGCTGATCCTCAGAAGACGCGGGGTTTATTTCTCGCTTCTTACGCTGGCGCTGGCGGCGATGCTCTATTCGGTGGCGTTTCGCTGGACCGCCGTGACGGGCGGGGAAGACGGGCTTGGCGGCATTAAGCGGCCGCTGTTCGCCGGCATCGATTTTGATGTCGCGCTGCCGTTCTACGTGCTGGTCGCGACCATCGGCATGATCGTCGTTTACGCGCTGCTGCGCTTTCACCGCTCGCCGGTCGGCACCGTGCTGGTGGCGATCCGCGAGAACGAGCAGCGGGCGCGGTTCCTCGGTTACGCGACGGATCGCTACAAGCTCGTCGCCTTCACGCTCTCCGCCGCCCTGACCGGGCTCGCCGGGGCGCTGCTGCTGTTCAACAACCGGATGACCTCGGCCGATCCGATCTCGGTCGCGTTCTCCGGCGAATTGCTGGCGATGGTGGTGATCGGCGGCATGCGCTCGTTTCTTGGCCCGGCGCTCGGGGCGCTGTTCTTCGTCATTTTCCGCGATTACCTCTCCTCGATCACGGCGAACTGGCTGTTTTATTTCGGGCTGCTGTTCGTCGCCTTCATCGTGTTCTCGCCGACCGGCCTCGTTGGGGTCGGCGAGCGCTTGCTACGCCCGTTTCGCAAGGTGGTCGCGGAGGACGCCGCGATGTCGGCCCGCCAGGCCGGCGCGGTGACGCTGCCGGATTTTCTCAAGCCAAAGGACGAGGCCGGCGGCGCGATCCTGACCGCCACCGGGCTCGCCAAGCGTTTCGGCGGGTTGAAGGCGGTCGAGGGCGTCGATCTCACCCTGAAGGACCGCGTGCTGCACGCGCTGATCGGCCCGAATGGTGCCGGCAAGACCACGGCGTTCAACCTGATCTCCGGCCTGTTTCCACCCGACAAGGGGTCGATCGTGCTCGGCGGACGTGAACTCGCCGGCCTTGCACCGGAGGTAATCACCCAGGCCGGGATTGGCCGGGCGTTCCAGATCACCAACCTGTTCCCGACGCTGTCCGTGGAAGAAAATGTCCGTCTGGCGGTGCAGGCCCGGGCGCAGCAACGCTTCGATCCCTGGCGCGACGCCGCGACGCTCGACGAGGTCAATGCGCAAACCGCAACGCTGCTCCAGACCATGGGGCTGAAGGGCATCGAGAAGGCCGAAGCCGGTTCGCTGTCCTACGGCGGCCAGCGCCTTCTCGACATGTCGCTCGCCCTCGCCACCAGGCCGCGCGTCCTGTTGCTCGACGAACCCCTCGCCGGCCTCGCCGCCGCGGAGCGCGAGCGCGTCGGCAACCTCATCAAATCGATCTCGCGCGATCTCCCCGTGCTGCTGGTCGAACATGATATCGACCGCGTGTTCCAGATCGCCGACCACGTCACCGTGATGAACGAAGGCACGGTTCTGGTCGACGGGAGCGTCGAGGATGCGCGCTCATCCAAGCGCGTGCAGGAGGTCTATATCGGCTCCGGCTCGCATGCCCTGGCGGAAAAGCCGCGCGCCAGCGCCGCCAGGGACGCGGTGTTGCTCAGGCTGGAGAACGTCAACACCTTCTACGGCAAGAGCCATATCCTGCGCGATGTCAGCCTTGATATCCACCAGAACGAGATCGTCGCGCTGCTCGGGCGCAACGGCGCCGGCAAATCGACGCTGCTGAAGACCATTACCGGCATCGCGCCGCCGGCAAGTGGCGATGTCGTCCTCGCTGGAACCGATATTGCCCGCCAGTCCTCGGCGGCGATCGCGCGCGCCGGGGTCGCCTATGTGCCGCAGGGGCGCGGGCTGTTCGCCGGCATGAGCGTCAAGGACAACATGGAGCTCGGCCGTCTCAAGCGCATCACCGGCAATGGCACGCGCTGGGAGGATGAGAAGATTTTCGCCTTCTTCCCGCGCATCAAGGAGCGCTGGCATTCCCCGGCCGATTATCTCTCCGGCGGCGAGCAGCAGATGGTCGCGGTGGCCCGCGCGCTTTCCGGCGATACCCGGGTGCTGCTGCTCGATGAGCCGTTCGAGGGCCTCGCTCCGGCGGTGGTGGAGGAACTGTTTGAAGCTTTCGACCGGCTTCGGCAGGAGATTTCCATCCTGATCGTCGACCACCATCTTGATCTCGCGCTGGCGCTGTCGGACCGTACGGTGGTGCTGGAGCGCGGTGAGGTCACCCACACCGGCCCCTCGCGCGCACTGAGCCAGGATATCACCCTGCGGCGGCAGGTTCTGTGGCTATAAAGGTTCTGTGGCTGTAGCGGCGGCGCGGGTAGCAAGGGAAATGCCGGCTACGGCACGTCGCGGGATGAAGGATTTACAATGACCAAAATCGCCATTGTCGGATCGGGGCTGATCGGTCGGGCCTGGGCCACGATTTTCGCCAGCCATGGCTTCGAGGTTGCCTTGCACGATGTCGCGCCGGGCGCCGCCAAGGCCGCCCGCGCCCATATCGGCAAGAACCTCAAAGAGCTGGCCGGGCACGGGCTGGTGAACGACCCCAAGGCCGCGCTCGCCCGTATCCGGGTGGCCGCCGATCTCACGGATGCCCTGAAAGGCGTCGCGCTGGTGCAGGAAAACGGCCCGGAGACGATTGAAGCGAAACAAGCATTGTTCGCGGAGATGGATCGCCTCGCGCCCAAAAACGCGATCCTCGCATCCTCGACCTCCTTCATCATCGCGTCCCGATTTTCCGAAGGGCTCGCGGGCCGGGCACGCTGCCTTGTCGCACACCCCGTGAACCCGCCGCACCTCGTGCCGATCGTCGAGCTGGCGCCCACGCCATGGACCGATCCCAAGGTCGTGGAAAAAGCCCGCAAGATCTACGAGAAGGCCGGGCAGGTGCCGATCCTGCTCAAGAAAGAAATGCCCGGCTTCGTGCTCAACCGCTTGCAGGCGGTGCTGCTGGCGGAAGCCTTCCGCATCGTTGGCGCGGGTGTCGCGACCCCGGAGGATGTCGACAAAACCATCAAGGATGGCCTCGGCCTCCGTTGGTCGTTCATGGGGCCGTTCGAGACCATCGAACTCAATGCCCCCGGCGGCATCCCCGATTATTGTGCGCGCTATGGCGCCTCGCTCCACGACATGGTTCGCGAGGCGCCGCCCGGCAACCCCTTCGGGCCGGAAACGGTTCGGAAGATCATGGCGGAATGGGGCGGAGCCAAATCCGCTGAAGAGGTCGCGGCCCTCTCGAACTGGCGCGACACCCGTCTTGCCGCGCTTCAGGCGCATAAACGAAGCGCCAAAAAGAAACCGACGTAAATCCACCCGAGCGACCCGAGCATCCAAAGGAAAAACCATGGCCAAGAACCGCAAAGTCATCATCACCTGCGCGGTGACCGGGGCGATCCACACGCCGTCGATGTCACCCTACCTGCCGGTGACGGCGGCGGAGATCGCCGAAGCCGCGATCGGTGCGGCCGAGGCCGGCGCGGCGCTGGTGCATGTTCATGCCCGCGACCCCGTTACCGGCAAGCCGGATCAATCCCCCGGGGCCTTCGAGCCCTTCCTCAAGGTGATCAAGCAACGCTCGAACTGCGTGCTCAACATCACCACCGGCGGTGCGCCGACCATGGGGATCGAGGAGCGGCTCGCCCCCTGCGCGCATTTCAAGCCGGAGGTCGCCTCGCTCAACATGGGGTCGATGAACTTCGGGCTCTACCCGATGCTGGGCCGGTTCAAGGATTTCAAGCACGATTGGGAACGGCCCTATCTCGAAGGCTCCAAGGACCGCATTTTCAAGAATACCTTTCAGGATATCGAGAACATCCTGACGCGTTGCGCCGAGAACAACACCCGCTTCGAAATCGAGTGCTATGACATCGGCCATCTCTACACGCTCGCCCATTTCGTCGACAAAGGCCTCGTCAAACCGCCATTCTTCGTCCAGAGCGTGTTCGGCATCCTCGGCGGCATCGGCGGTCACCCGGAGGACGTGATCCACATGAAGCGCACGGCTGACCGGCTGTTCGGCGACAATTACCAGTGGTCCGTGCTGGGTGCCGGACGCAACCAGCTCCCGATCGCCGCGATGGCGGTCTCGATGGGCGGTAATTTGCGTGTGGGGCTTGAGGATTCGCTGTGGATCGGGCCCGGCCAGCTTGCCAAAACCAACGCCGAGCAGGTGCGCGCCGCCCGGCAGATCATCGAGGGCCTAGGCCTCGATATCGCGACGCCGGACGATGCCCGCGAGATGCTCCAGCTCAAGGGCGCCGACAAGGTCAATTTCTAGAGCGGTTTCCGATCTGCCTCGATCAGATCGACCGCTCTATCTTGTTGTTTTGTTGCATTTTCCTTCGATGAACCGGCGTTCTCTTCATCGTAAAAATGCTCTAGAGCATGCTGCGTTCTGATAGAACCGTAGCATGCTCTTATCTTATTATTTTTGCATGCTTTTTTGCGAAAAACCGCTCACACTTTTTCGCAGCATGCTCTAGAGCATGTTCGAGCGAATTGGATTCCGGTCCACATGAAGAACCGAAGGTCCGCGCAAGCGAAAATGCGATAGAAAACCCAGGGAGGACGGGAGGTGAATGGGAATTCACCGAATATGCCCTACCCCAGGAAAGCGCCAAAAGGCGAGGAATGCACCGTGCTCAGGCGGCGTCCGCCCCGCCTTTTCCAGGCTGTTCACCGGCTTCCCTGCGGCCGGTGAGTTTACGCAGCAACGGGCTCTGGGCCGCCCAATGGCGGGTGTGCCGAAGGATCGCCGTTGGCCACCCCCGCAGCGAAAGCGGCAGGACGAGATCCTTCAGCACCACCTGCCGGGCACCAAACCGGCGTTTGTAGTCGTAGTCGCCCATCGCGAAATCAAAAAACCGGACCCCCCGGGCTTGCACTTCCCGGATCAGGAATTCCGCCGCCAGCAACCCGGGCGCCATCCGCGACCAATCCCCGAATTGGTTGGTCGTGCGGAGATAGATCAGCTCATCGCCGTTACGAACGCTGAAATTGGCGGCAACGATCTCATCGCCAGCCCGCAGTTCGGCGATGATGGTCTGACCGTCGGGGATCCCGCTTTCAACCAGCCGGCGATAAAACGCCGCCGTACGCGGCGCATTGAGGGTGTATTCGAGGCCTTTTTCCTGAACGCGCATTTCCTGCATCCGCTCCAGTTCGCTCAGCACCTGCAACCCGCGCGGAACATTGGTGACGCAGGACATGGTGGTCCCCGGCACCCGGGCAAACTTACGGCCGTTTTTCGCCAACTTGTCCCGCATGCTGCCGGAGAGCGTACCGAGGTATTCCTCCCATGTTTCCGGCAGGCTCCGAACCCAGCCGGACAGGCGGTTGGCGCGGGCAGCGGGGTGGAGATAGAACGGGTTTGTCATCCCGCGAACCTCGGGGCAGAGACGCGTGAAATCGAGAAGATCGGCCGTCGGCAGCGCCGCTTTGATGTGACCCCAGAAATCATCGCCAACCGGCAGGCTGCCAGCCGTCGCCCGACGAAGCAGGGGGGCGGCATAGTCGGTAACGCCCAGATCGGGGAACTCGATGATCGACAAGCCGTTCTCCTGGCGTCGTACCAGCGGCGCCGCCAGCGTGATAACGCCGTCGCCGTTGCGCAGGACCAGCAGGAAGCACTCGACCGCCGGATCTTGGCCAAAGACCTCGCACCAGGCGGAAAGCCAATGCTGGCTCTGAAATACGCTGCCTTCGAGATCCTCAAGATAAGCAGCGACATCACGCGGGTGCCGGAACCAGACCGTTTCGGCCCGCCAGTCTTGATCGGCATATGCCGTCTGGCGCTCGTCGACTGCCGCCGAACGTCGCCACATTCCACCGCGCTGCGCTGTCGTTTCCGTCATCGATTCGCCCCGCCAGAATTCATGGTGCCCACTCAGACAGGAAAGGTTTCAATTTTTCTCGAAGAGACACTGCCAACCCGGGAATTCGTCGTGGCCATGGTAAGCGCTTGGTAAAAGCCATCTCCAAGGCAGCCGGCAAAAAACAGCTGGCAACAGAGCCCGGGATGACACGCGATGGGCGTCGGCTCGCCGGTTGCCGGGGGGCTACACGTCCTTGAGAAACCAGCGGGCGGCGGCTTTCAGGCCATCGGAATAGGGCGTCTCAACCACGCCCGGCAGGGCGTATGCCCCGGAGGCCCGATAGCGGATCTCCTGCGCGAACAGCCGCCCGAGGCTCGGCGTGATCGGGTCCGGCACCGGAAGCCAACGCAAGCGGAGCTTGTCGCGGAAGATCTCGGCGATCTTGAGCGGAATGGCGACCAGTTTAAGCTCAAGCTTCAATTGCCGGCCGGAAACACGATGCACCGGCACCGCCCCGATTTCACGGGCAAAGTCCATGAGATAGCGGTTCCAGGTCGGCGGATCGGACGGCGCGAGGTTGAACGCCCGGCCCGAAACCTCCGGTGCGGTGAGCGCCGCCATCGCCGCCGAGACGACGTCATCGATGAACACGAGATTGCACAGCCCGTCGCCGGCCGGACCGAGGTCGCCGAGCCTATGCCAGCGGAGCAGCCGCCCGACCCTGGCTGTCCACGGCTCCGAGCCCGGCCCATAGATCAGCGCCGGCCGCAGGATCACGGTCTCAAGCCCGGCCATTCCGACGGCCGCGACAATGTTCTCGCATTCGATCTTGGCCTGGCCGTAAGCATCGACATCCCCACCGAACGGCGAGGTATCGCAAAGGCTGCCCGTCGCCTGGCCGAAAACCGCCGTGCTGGAAAAGTGGACGAGCCGCTTGACGCCGGCCGCACGCGCCGCGTCAGCGATGCTGCGGGTCGCACAAACCATCGTCTCCGCGCTGCCCATCACGCCATTGACGACATGGGTGATGCCCGCCATCGCCTGGCGGGTCGCAGCGGGGTCGCACGCATCGAACAGGCGCTGCTCGACGCCCGCCATCTCCGCCCGCGCCACGCGGAGCCCGGCAACCACCTCGATGCCCTCCCGGCCGGCAAGGCTGTTGAGAAGACGGCGCCCGACAAACCCGGAAGCGCCGATAACCAGAACCTTCATGCGATCGTTCCTCCGGGTATCGCGGCATCCGTCGATGAAGCCGCGAGAACAGCCGGCACCGGGACGAGTTTTTGCTTCAGATGCGCCGCAAGGCGCAAGGCCATCGCGACGATCGTCAGGGTCGGGTTCGCCTGGCTGGAGGTCGGGAAGACCGCCGATCCCGCGAGATAGAGATTGTCGGTGCCGAACACCCGGCAATCGGCATCGACAACCCCTTCCTCGGGCGAGGCGCCCATCCTGGCGGTGCCGATATGATGGCCGCCATAGGCGCCCTCGCGCAGCATGGCCTCGGCAATGCGCGCCTCGTCATAGACAAGACTGCCGCCGCCCCAGGCCGCGACCTCCCGTTGGAGCGTTGCCAGCGTCACGCGGACGGTCTCGAGATCCTGCGGCAGATAGCGCCAGTCGACCCTGGCCTGCGGCTTGCCGAACGGATCGACGTGGTTCGAGAGCATAATACGACTGTCCGGGTTCGGCATCTGCTCGGCGTGGACATCGAGGCTGAAACGGTTGTTGCGCGGCGAAACGATCAGCGAGGGAAATTTTCGCGCCGCCAGCGTGCGCACCCGCACCCAGTTCAACAGGAACCCCGCCGTGCCGAACGGCTCACGCAGGATGTTCAGCGCATGCCGCAGCATCAACCCCGCCGTGACTGGGGCCTCGCCATGCAGCCGTTTGGAATATTCGTAGCTGATGAACGGCTTGGCGAGAAAAATCGCCGAGAGAATGCCGCGGCCATGCGCCGGGTCCGGCAGGCGCGGATGGTGCAGCCGCACCACGGCATTGCCGATGCCCTGCGCCCGCTGGACCTCCGGGCGCAAGGCCATGCGGCGGCGGCAATAAACCCCGTCCCATGCCCGTTCATAGCCATGCCAGACGGTATCTTTCGGCCCGGAAAAATGCAGCTCGCCGATGGTTCCGGCGATATGGCACATGTAGTTTCGCCCGACGAGATCATGCCCGTTGCCGATCCCCCGGGGATCCCGGCCTTGCGACGCCAGCAGGAGCCGCGCGGTTTCGATGCCGCCGGCTGCAATGACGTGATGATCGGCCTCGACCGTCATTTCCTTGCCATCGAGCGTCCGCAGGGTGACACTTGAGATGGCATCGCCCTGCTTTACCGGCACGATTTCAACGCAATGCGCGTCGAGCACCACCCGGATATTGCCGGCGCTGGCGAGAAGGTGGCCGTAGCGATCGCCAAAATGGGTTGGACAACTGAAGCGCTCGATCCGGTCGAGATCGAAGGAGGGCGGCGCGAACCCCGCCACCATCGGCCGCATGCCGCCCTCGATGGCCGCGCCGGCGTCGTATTGAAAATCGCCGGCCTCGGCGAGCGCGTTGGCGGCGGGATAATGCGCGGCGACATCCTCATGCCGGATCGGCCAGCGCCCGCCCGCAACCCAGTCGCGCGGCTCGAAGTCGATCGGATCGAACGGCATGCACCGCCCGCCCCAGGTCGCGGAGGAGCCGCCGAACTGGCGATGCCGGTATTCCGTCAGCGGGCTGTGCAGGCTGGCGTCGACCACCTCGCCCTCGTAGAGATTTTGCGCGGCATCCTCGTGGTGGAAGCCACCGCCCGCGACCAGAACGACGTCCACCCCGGTGTTGCGGAACTGGAGCGCGAGCGCGATGCCCGCCGGCCCGGCACCGATGATGCAGAGCTGCGTGCGCAGGATTTCTCCCGCAGAAATCTTGTCCGCACCCAGGATCATGGCGCGATCTCGACGCCGAACCGCGCCCGGTAGATCGAAAACAGGTCGCGGATGAAAACCTCCAGCGCGAATTGCTCGGAAAACCGGGCCTGCCCCTGCTTTGAAAGCTGCTGGCGCAGCTCGACATCGCCCAGCAGCCGCGACAAGGTTTCGGCAAGCCCGGCCCTGTCACCGGGAGCGACGAAGAGCACGGTCTTGCCGTCTTCCAGCACCTCGGGGATCGCGCCGATCGGCGTGGTGATCACCGGCGTCCCGGAACCCAGCGCCTCCAGGATCACCAGCGGCAATCCTTCGTTGTAGGATGGCAGCACCATCACATCGACCGCACGCAGCAGAGCCCGCACGCCGCGCTGATCGACCCAGCCTGTGAAATGCGTGCGACCGTCGATCCCGAGGTCGCGCGCCAGCCCCTGATAATACGCGATATCGCCGTTCCCCGCGACCGTCGCTTCCCAGTCTTGCGCCGGCGAGGCCGATCCGCCCACGGCAGATGCTTCCGCAGGAACGGGCAATCCCGCGAGCGCATGAAGGAAATCCGAGATACCTTTTCTCTCGGTCAACAGCCCGAGAAACAGGATCTTGCGCCGGCTACCGGATTCGCCAAGAAAATCGCGCGGCACCACGCTCGCCGGCACACCGTTGTAGAGAATATC
>CAZNAT010000073.1:15150-16817 GCA_964571245.1 uncultured Methylobacterium sp. | reverse complement strand
GGCACCAACGGTCTCATGCAGGTCATGTTTGCCGCCGTTCGCGAGAACGCGCTGGTTTCCGCTCGCTTCGATCCGCTGCATCCTTCGTTTTTGCGGGCGCTGTCCCGTGTTGCCGCGCTTGCGCGCTCGACCGGAAAGCCCGTCAGCATCTGCGGCGAAATGGCCGGCAGGCCGATCGAGGTTCTGGCCCTGCTCGGCCTCGGGTTCCGCTCGTTCTCGATGTCGCCGTCCAATATCGGGCCGGTCAAGGCGCTGATTCGCGGCGTCGAGATTGCCAAGCTCGAGCGCTTCGTCTCCCAGCGTCTCGACAATGGCGTCGATGTCTCGGGGTTGCGGGCCGATCTTTCGGAATTCGCCGCCGCCAACAATCTCGCATTCTAGAGCGTTTTCTTCGGACGAATCAGATATCGGTTCGCCCGAAGAAGATTCATTAAAACAAAAGGATAGAGCGGGATACCTGATTGGATCAGGTCGAATGCCGTTCGGGTTTCCATTCATGGCTGACATCACGCTTCCCGAAGACAAGCTCGACGCGATCCTTGCCCGGAATGATCTGATCGCCAGAGAGCTTGAAGGCGCCTCCGATGGCGCCGCCATCATCGCGCTCAGCCGCGAGGCGGCGGCGCTGGCGCCGGTGGTGCAGGCGATCGGCGCCTACCGGCAGGCCGTGAGCGAATGGCAGGAGATGCTCGACCTTCTCGCCGATCCCGCCACCGACTCCGAGATGTACCAGCTCGCGATTGACGAGCGGATCCGGCTCGAAGCCTTGCGGGACCGGCTGGCCCGCGAGATCCAGATCGCGCTTCTGCCCAAGGATATGGCGGATGAGCGTAGCGTTATCCTGGAGGTTCGCGCCGGGACCGGTGGCGACGAGGCGGCGATTTTTGCCGGCAATCTGTTTCGGATGTACGCGCGCTATGCCGAATTGCGCGGCTGGAAAGTCGAGGTTTCCTCCGCCAGCGAGGGCACGGCGGGCGGCTACAAGGAAATCATCGCCGAAATCCACGGCGAAGGCGCGTTTGCGCGGCTGAAATTCGAATCCGGCGTGCACCGCGTCCAGCGCGTGCCGGATACCGAGGCCTCCGGGCGCATTCACACCTCGGCGGCCACCGTCGCGGTGCTTCCGCTCGCCCAGGAGGTCGATGTCGCCATCAACGAGGCGACCGATCTCAAGATCGAGACCATGCGCTCCCAGGGGGCGGGCGGGCAGCACGTCAACAAGGTCGAATCCGCGGTCCGGATCACGCATATCCCCTCCGGGCTGGCGGTTGTGGTGCAGGCGGAACGCTCGCAGCACAAGAACAAGGCCCGGGCGCTGGATATTCTGCGGACCCGGCTGTTCGACATCGAACGGCAACGGCTCGATGCGGCGCGCGCCGCCGACCGCAAGACCCAGCTCGGGACCGGCGATCGCTCGGAACGCATCCGCACCTATAATTTCCCGCAAGGCCGGGTCACCGATCACCGCATCAACCTGACCCTTTACAAGATCGACGACATGATGAACGGCACCGCGCTGGACGAGGTCGCCGACGCCCTGATCGCCGCCGATCAGGCCGAACGTCTGGCCGAGATGGCCGAGTGACCACGGCTGGAAACCTGTTGCGCGCCCTGAGCTTGCGCTTTCAGGCGGCGGGTATCGACAGCGCCCGCCTGGATGCGCGGCT
>CAZNAT010000073.1:0-15140 GCA_964571245.1 uncultured Methylobacterium sp. | reverse complement strand
CACCTATAATTTCCCGCAAGGCCGGGTGACCGATCACCGGATCAACCTCACGCTCTACAAGATCGACGAGATCATCGAGGGGAGCGGGCTTGACGAACTGATCGAGGCGCTGATTACCGACCATCAGGCGCGGCTGCTGGCCGGGGATAACGCGTGATACTGGACGTCGGCATGACGATCACCGAGGCGCTGCGCCGGATGGCGGAAGCGCTTGAGGAGGCCGATGTCGAGGATGCCCGGCGCGAGGCGCGCCTCCTGCTCCTGCAGGCCCTCGATCTCGACCTGGCAGGGCTGATCACCCACGAGAACCGCCCGCTTGGCGGCGCGGCGGCGCGTGCCGAGACGCTGCTTGCACGGCGCTGCCGGCACGAGCCGCTGTCGCGCATTCTGGGGTGGCGCGAATTTTTTGGCCTCGATTTCGCGCTGAACGCGGCGACGCTCGATCCGCGGCCCGATACCGAGACGCTGGTCGAAGTGGTCCTGAATCATTGCGCGCAGCGGGGGACAACGGAAGGCGGGCTGGAAATCCTCGATATCGGCACCGGAACCGGCGCGATCCTGATCGCCTTGCTCAGCCGATTGCCCGGCGCACGGGGGCTCGGGGTCGATCTTTCGCCCGATGCGGTCCGAATGGCGCAACAAAACGCCGGGGCGCTCGGGGAAAAGCTCGGCGGCGGGCTTGCCGGTCGGGCGCGGTTTTGCGTTGGGGACGTGATGGAAGGACTGGCCGGTCCGTTCGATATCATCGTCTCCAACCCGCCCTATATCCCCGCCGGAGAGATCGATCGGCTCGAACCGGAAGTGCGGCTCCATGATCCACGCCTTGCCCTCGACGGCGGGCCGGACGGGCTCGATTTTTACCGCAAAATCACGCGCGATGCTGCCTCCAGGCTGGTGCCCGGCGGTTTCCTCGCGCTGGAGGTCGGCTTTGGGCAGGCGCAGGCCGTCGCGGCGATGATGCGCGATGCCAGCTATCTGGACATTCAGATCGCGCGCGATCTTGGCGGGATCGAACGGGTTGTCTCGGGCGTTGCGCCGGGGTGAGCGGACGGGTTCGGGCATGTGGATAGCCGCCGCCTCCAGGGAGCCGGCACCAAGGAAGGCTTGCTTTGCCTGCGGCCGCAGAGTATGGAGGATCAGATCGGTGATGTGCACGAAGCAGTTCTGATGCGGTTGAAGTCCGGATCGGTGACCATTTGAGCCCACCAGTTTTTCCGACATCCGGACCCGCCAACCGCGGGCATCTTGAGACGGGATCGCAATTCCGGCAGGCCGTTTCGAAAGAAGGGCTGCGAATGCTGGTGACATGCGGGGCAAAACCCCCATTTGGCCGGGGAGCGCCGGACTTTCCGGTTTTGGGCAACTGAGAAACCAATGAGACCAGGACAAAACAAGCGCATTCGCGGCCGCAATCGTCGCGGCCCCAATCCCTTGACGCGGAGCTTCGAATCAAACGGGCCGGACGTGAAAGTCCGCGGCACCGCGCAGCACGTTGCCGAGAAATACACCCAGCTTGCCCGCGACGCCCATGTTTCCGGCGATCCGGTGATGGCGGAGAGCTATCTCCAGCATGCCGAGCATTATTACCGTCTGATCGCGGCAGCCCATCAGGCGCAGACGGCCGTGCAGAACGGTACGGCGGATGAGCGCGATGACGACGAGGACGATTTTGACACCGCGTCGGATCGTTTCACGTTTCGCACGGTTCAGCCGCAGACCGCCCAGGGCCAGAACCAGCCCTATTCCGGTGAACGCGGCGCGAACGAAGGTGGTGAAGGCGGCGACGAGGGCGATGACCAGCCTCAGGAGCGGCAGTCCCAGGATCGGCAACCCCAGGAACGCCATTCGCAGGATCGGCAGGACCGCCATCAAGGGCGCGGTGATCGCCCGCACACCAACGATCGCAACCCCGGCCGGGGCCGGGATCGCAATCAGGATCGCAATTTCCGTCCGGGTGGCGAGCGTGCCCCAGGTGGCGAGCGGAGCCATGGTGGTGATCGTCCCTCCGGCGGTGAGCGCCCTCAGGCTTATGAGCGCAACCAGGAGCGCGGCGGGTTCAATCCCAATCGCCCGCGCCGCCCGCAGCCCGATCTCGAAGGCGCCGAACAGCCGGTTCTGCCGGCCTTCCTGACCGCGCCGGTACGGATCGTGCCGATCGAGGTTCCCGAGCCTGCCGGGGTGCCGGTTGGCGGCGGTGATGACGTCGGGAGCGCCCCGTTGCGCGCGCGCCGTCGTCGTCGCACCCGCGTCGACGAGGTGGGTTCGGTTCTCGAGACCGAAACCTCGGGCTCCGACCCGACCTGATCAAATCCGGAGCGGATCAATCGATACCCTGGAGGCGGTCCCCGATGCGGACCGCTCCGGCCTTGACCACCCGGGCATAGACCCCGCAATCATGATGGCCGAAGGCGCGCTCCAGCGCCGCCACCATGCCGAGATCGCGGATGCCGACATCCGGGTCGACATCGGTTGCCGCGCAGCGTTCGATCCGCTTGGTGATCTCCAGCTCGGCCTCCCCCAACCCGATTCTCCGGCCAACAAGCGCGTTTTCGGCGAAAGCCTCCAGGCCCTCGATCACGATATTGCCGCGGAAGCGGCGGGCATCGAGGCTTTCCCTGCCAAGTGCGGCGGCGATCGAGCCGATGGTGGCGCGATTGAGGATCGAAACAAAGCCCGATCGGGAATCCATGAAGCGATGGCCCGCCGGTGCCTCGATCAGGCGGACAGGCCCGCGCAAAGCCTCGCCGAGATAGCTTTCGAAAAAGCGTTCGATCGCCCGCTGGCCTTCCTCGGCCCGGATGTTCCCGGCGGCGGCGATATCGCGCCCCTGCCGGATCGTCAGCACGCCGGAACCCGGATCATAGGCGGTCCGCAGCCGCGCAAGCCGCTCATTGCGCATCAGCATCAGGAACTTGAACTTCGGGAGATGCTCGGGCGCGCCAGCATCAAAACCTGAGGGCCCGTTTTCAAGCGCGAACAAGCGGTCGCATGGAAAATGCCCGCCGGCTTCCAGGGCGGCATCCGTGATCTCCTCCGGCGAAAGCCCCTTCACGGGGTGGCGGTAGAGCGTGATGATCTCGGCCATGGCGGGTTCCTTGAGGGGGTTAGAGCATTTTCGAGCGAGCTGGGGTCGGGTTCGCGTCAAGAACCGAAGGTCCGCGCAAGCGAAAATACGACAAAACAAGAAGATAGAGTATTCGCCCGCCAAGCGGATACGACATCAAAAAGATTTGGATCGAATGTCGATCCTTTCGGATCGGCTTTCGCTCCAGGCGGGGTGTTCGACGTGCGATCGCCCGGGCGTTGCGGCCGAATCATCCGAAGCGCCCGGCAATCTTGCGTTATGTCAAAATCCGGCGCACCCCCCTTTTGGTGCGGTGTGGCAACACCTACATTCACGGAACGGGAATGCTGCTGCCTTGCGGGGCGTTCCTGACCGGCTGGTTCTGGCGACGCTTCGCGTCTGCCCGCCTCATGGAAATCACTTCGCCTCATGGAAGGGAAGCGTATGAATACCGAGAAATACACCGAACGCGCGCGCGGCTTTATCCAGGCGGCACAGACCATCGCCCTGCGTGAAGGGCACCAGCAGTTTTCGCCCGAGCACCTGCTCAAGGCGCTGCTCGATGACGAGCAGGGCGCTGCGGCCGGGCTGATCGATCGTGCGGGCGGCAAATCGGGTGAAGCCCGCCGTGCCGTGGATCTCGCGCTCGCCAAGATCCCGAAGGTGGAGGGCGGCTCCGGGCTCTATCTCACACCGCAACTCGCGCGGGTGTTCGAGGCTGCCGAAAAATCCGCCGACAAGGCCAAGGACAGTTTCGTCACGGTGGAGCGGCTGCTGCTCGCGCTTAGTCTCGAGAAGGATACTCCGGCCGGCAAGGCGCTCCATGCCGCCGGGGTGACCCCGCAGAACCTCAATGCCGCCATCGAGGCGATCCGCAAGGGTCGTACGGCGGATACCGCGACCGCCGAGAACCAGTACGATGCCCTGAAGAAATTCGCACGGGATCTCACCGAAGCCGCCCGCGAGGGCAAGCTTGATCCGGTGATCGGCCGCGATGAGGAGATCCGCCGTACGATCCAGGTGCTTTCGCGCCGGACCAAGAACAACCCCGTGCTGATCGGCGAGCCCGGTGTCGGCAAGACCGCGATTGTCGAGGGCCTCGCGCTGCGGATCGTCAACGGCGATGTGCCCGAAAGCCTGAAGGACAAGGCGCTGATGGCGCTCGACATGGGCTCGCTCATCGCCGGCGCGAAGTATCGCGGCGAATTCGAGGAGCGGCTCAAGGGCGTGCTCTCGGAAGTGACGGCGGCGGAAGGCGGGGTCATTCTCTTCATCGACGAGATGCATACGCTCGTCGGTGCCGGCAAGGGAGAGGGGGCGATGGATGCCTCCAACCTCCTGAAGCCCGCTCTGGCGCGTGGCGAATTGCACTGCGTCGGCGCGACGACGCTCGATGAATACAGAAAGCACGTCGAGAAAGATGCCGCGCTCGCCCGCCGCTTCCAGCCGGTGTTCGTTTCCGAGCCGACGGTGGAGGATGCGGTGTCGATCCTGCGCGGGCTGAAGGAGAAATACGAACTTCATCACGGCGTGCGCATCACCGATTCGGCGCTGGTCGCGGCGGCAACGCTGTCGAACCGCTACATCACCGATCGTTTCCTGCCCGACAAAGCCATCGATCTTGTCGACGAAGCCTCGGCGCGGCTGAGGATGCAGGTCGATTCCAAACCCGAGGAACTCGACAGCATCGATCGCGAGATCATCCGCCTCAGGATCGAGCAGGAGGCGCTCAAGCGCGAGACCGATGCCGCCTCGAAGGACCGGCTCGGCAAGCTTCAGGGCGAGCTCTCCGCGCTGGAGGAGCGTTCGCTGGTGCAAACCAACGCCTGGCGTGCCGAGAAGGACAAGCTTGGCGAGGCGCAACGCATCAAGGGCGAGCTTGAACAGGCCCGCACCCAGCTTGATCAGGCGCAGCGGCAGGGTGAATTCCAGCGCGCGGGCGAACTCGCCTACGGCGTCATTCCGGCGCTGGAAAAGAAGCTCGCCGAGCTTGAGGCCGCCGGCGCTCAGCAGGCAGATGGCCGGCTGGCCTCCGAAGCCGTGACGCCGGACATGATCGCGCAGGTCATTTCGCGCTGGACCGGGATCCCCGTCGACAAGATGCTCGAAGGCGAGCGCGACAAGTTGCTCCGCATGGAGATCGAGCTGGCCAAGCGCGTCGTCGGGCAGAGCGAAGCCGTCGAAGCGGTGTCAACGGCCGTGCGGCGGGCACGGGCGGGGCTCCAGGACCCCAACCGGCCGATCGGCTCGTTCATGTTCCTCGGCCCCACCGGGGTCGGCAAGACCGAGCTGACCAAGGCGCTGGCCGCGTTCCTCTTCGACGATGAAACCGCGATGGTGCGGATCGACATGAGCGAGTTCATGGAAAAGCACTCGGTCTCGCGGTTGATCGGCGCCCCCCCGGGCTATGTCGGCTACGAAGAGGGCGGCGCCCTGACCGAAGCCGTGCGGCGGCGGCCCTATCAGGTCGTGCTGTTCGACGAGGTCGAAAAAGCGCATGGCGACGTGTTCAACGTGCTTCTCCAGGTGCTCGACGACGGTCGGCTGACCGATGGCCAGGGCCGGACGGTCGATTTCCGCAATACGCTGATCATCATGACCTCCAACCTTGGCGCGGAATATCTCGTGGCGCTCGGCGAGGACGAGACCGTCGATGCCGCCCGCAACGACGTGATGGGGATGGTCCGGGCGCATTTCCGGCCCGAGTTCATCAACCGCATCGATGAGATCGTGCTGTTCCAGCGGCTCAAGCGCGCGGATATGGCCGGTATCGTCGATATCCAGCTCGCCCGGCTGCGGAAGTTGCTGGAGGACCGCAAGATCTCGGTCGATCTTGATGAGGGCGCGCGGACATGGCTCGCCAACAAGGGCTATGATCCCGCCTATGGCGCGCGGCCGCTCAAGCGTGTGATCCAGAAAAACCTGCAGGATCCGATGGCGAGTCTGCTGCTTTCCGGCGAGATCAAGGACGGGGATACCATTCCCGTCACCGCCGGGGAAACCGGGCTTGTGATCGGGGCGCATGCGCCTCGCACAGCCGAAAAGCCGCCAAAGGGTGTCAGGCTCAACTGATCGCTCCTGACGGGATAACGCGGCGGGGACCGGATTTGCGGTATCGGTGCCCGGCGAACAGGGTTAGGAAAGAGGGCGGCTGCGGCCGCCCTCTTCTTTTTGCCTTGCGCGGGATGCCCCTCTCCGCCATTCCGCTGGATTTCTCCCATGCTCGTTGCTCTCGTGGCCGCCGTCTTCGTCCTGATCTGGTCGACGGGCTGGATCGTCGCGAAATACGTGGTGCCGATCGCCGATCCGCTGACCTTCCTGGCGATCCGCTTCGGCACGGCGATGCTGGTGCTGGCGCTGATGGCGGCGATCATGCGCGCGCCCTGGCCGAAAACGCGGGCCGAATGGGTCCATTCCATGGTCGCCGGCATTTTCATCCATGCGATCTATCTCGCGGCGGTGTGGTGGGTGATCGCGCGCGGGCTCCCGGCCGGGATTTCGGCGCTGATCGCGGCGACGCAGCCGCTGATCACGGCGGCGCTCGCGCCAAGGCTCCTCGGCGAGAAGCTCCGGCCGATCAACCTTGCCGGCATCTTCGTCGGCTTTGTCGGCGTGCTCGGCGTCCTCGCTCCCAAGCTGGAGGGGGCGGCCTTCGCAGGGATGGGTTTTCTGGCGCTCGTCAATTTCGGCGGCATGATTTCGGTGACGCTGGGCACCTTCTACCAGAAGAAATTCGTCCCGACCGGCGATCTGCGCACGGGGACGGCAATCCAGTATTTCGCGGCCTTTCTGGTCATTCTGCCGCTGGCCTGGCTCACCGAACCGATGCGCTTCGAGCCTGTCGCGGAAAGCTGGTACGCGCTGGCCTGGTCGGTACTCGTGCTGTCGATCGGCGCGATCATGCTGATGCTCTGGATGATCCGGCGCGGCGCGGTGTCGAAGCTCGCGTCCCTCATCTATCTCGTGCCGCCGGTCGCGGCGCTTCAGGCCTATGCGATGTTCGGCGAAAGGTTGACGCTGTTCCAGATGGCGTTCATGTCGCTTGCGGCCATGGGCGTCTATCTTGCAAACCGGAAATAGCGCAAGGGGACCTCGCCATTTTGCGGGGAGGCATTAAGGTGGCTGACGTGGGGTCCAGGCCCTAACCAAAAGGCAAGACCTCATGCGTGATCCCCATCTTTATCCGGCGATGAGCCCCCGTTCGCTGTTGCTGCTTGTTGTGGCGATGCTGCCATCGATGCTGGCCAGCATCCTGGGTTCCTGGCTCACGGCGCAGGGGCTCGTCGGCTGGTATCCAACCCTCAACAAGCCGTTTTTCACGCCCCCCAATATCCTGTTTCCGCTGGTCTGGACGTTTCTCTACGCGCTGATGGCGCTGTCGTTCTGGCGCATTCTGCGCGCAAAGCCGGAATCGGGCCCGAAAACGACGGCGATTGCATGGTTTCTCATCCAGATGGCGCTGAATATCGGCTGGTCCTGGGCGTTCTTCGCCAACCGCTCGCCGTACTTCGGGCTGGTGGTCATCGGGGTGTTGTTCATGGCGATCGTGATGACGATCCGGGCCTTCCGCGAGATCGATCGTCCGGCGGGCTATGCCCTGTTGCCCTACCTTGCCTGGACCGGATTTGCCGCCCTGCTCAACGCCGGGATCGCCATCCTCAATCCCGGGTAAGGCGTTTACAGCCCGCGCCGCTCCAGGACGGTACGGATCGCGGCACGGAATTCCGCGAGCGGAAACGGCTTGGTCAAGACGTCTTCCACCAGGCCTTCAAGTTCGCGGGCGCGTTCGCGCTGTTCGGCGTAGCCGGTCATCAGGACGATCGGGAACCCCGGTTTTTCCGCAGCGATCGACAGCGTCAGTGCGATCCCGTCCATGATCGGCATCCGGATATCGCTGATCAGGAGGTCGAAGCCGGTTTCGTCCTGGCTGAAGCGTTCGAGCGCATCGGCGCCATCGATCGCCTCCTCGATGACATGGCCATCGATCTGGAGGGCGCGGGCGAGCGGGGCTCGAACCGATTGCTCGTCATCCACGAGGAGTATTCTGGCCATGGTCAACCTGTGGGCTCGATCACGCCGACATACGGCAATTGGCGGAATTTATGGGCGACATCCATCCCATAGCCAACCAGAAACAGATCCGGCGCTTCAAAGCCGACGAAATCAGGCACGAACTGCACCGCACGCTGGACCGGCTTTTCGATCAGCACGGCCGAAAGCACCCGTTTCGCGCCACGCGCGATCAGCAGATCTTTCGCGAAAGCCAGCGTACGGCCAGATTCGAGGATATCGTCGATCAGGAGCACGTCGCGCCCGTCGACGGTGTTGTCGATGTCCTTGATGATCGTAACCTGCCCCGAGGACGACATGCCGGAATGATAGCTGGCGAGTTGCATGAACTCGACGCTCGGCGCGAGGCCGACGTGATGCAAGGCCCGAACGAGATCCGCGGCAAAAATGAAGCTGCCCCGCAGGATCGCGATCACCAGCAGGTCTTCGGGCGCGGCGGCGAGGATTTCCTTCGCCAGGCCGGTGATTCGATCCGCAATCACGTGGTCATCGAACAGCACGCGGATCGTATGGGTTTCGGCGCCGGCGATCGCCTGGCCATCAGGGGGAGTGGGTGCGGTCAAGGCAAGGTTCCTGGTTCGCTCGCGCGCGAATCGCGCTCCGCCCGTCTAGAGCAGGTTTCGTTTTGATGGAAACAAAACCGTACTATATCTCTTTGTTTTGTCGCATGTTGTTACGCAAAACCGGTTTCCACTTCATCGGAAAATGCTCTAGCGGACGGCAGCGACGATATCGTCTTTTGCGACAAAGCGCACCATGACCGAATGCGATTCGGCCGGCGGGCTTGCGAGCCGGCGACGGAAAACCGATTTCTCGCCCGGTCCGATTTCCGGCTGGTCGGCCGTCGCCGTCCAGACATAGATTTCCTGGCCGCTACCGGTGCGGATCGACAGCCGCATCACCGGGACCTTCTGCGCCGTCTTTGTCAAATTGACGATGCTGCCGGTGACTTCGAGCGTTTCGCGGTTTTCCTCGCGGACAAGCCGGCTTTTGACCTCGCTGATGTCGAGCCCGATCGGGTTGACGTTCAGCCCGACAGCCTCGAATACCGGCGCACTGCCGGGAAACAGCCGAACCGTTTCGTTGCGCAACACGCCGAGCGTCGCGAGCGTGCCGACACCAGCAGCCATGAGCATGACCGCGACCGATTTCGCGCCCTTGTTCTTTCTGCCGCCGCTATGGTGCGCCTCGGTCACGGCAAGGCGCTTGGCCCGGCGATTCCGCCGTCGCTCATCGGCATCATCCTCGCCAGAGGCGGCTTTGGCGGCGTCCTGTGCCCGGGCCAGCGAGGCGGGATCGAATTCGATCGGCTCTCCCGACGCTTTGGCGGTCTCGGGGTCTGCGGTGCTCTGCGCCGGTTGCTTGGCCTCGTCCGCGAAGAGGGCTTCAAGCTCATCCGCCGAAATATCGGCGGTCTCGGCGTTTTCCTGGTCCGGGGGGGCCGGTGTCGAGAAATCCATGGCATCGATCGCGCCCTGATCCAGCGGGCCCTGATCCGGCGGGCCTTGATCCAGCGGGCCTTGATCCAGAATGTCCGCGAGATCAACCGGCTTGTCCGGCGTCATCGATGCTGCCGGGCTTTCACGGAGAACATCGAGGGTTGGCAGGACAACGTTGACACCCCCATTGGTTTCGGGGTCTGAAGCTTCCCAGATCGTGCGACACGAGGCACAACGGACCTTACGCGCACCGCTCGCAAAGAATGAACTTTCGAGGTCGTGCAGTGTGTCACAATTGGGGCAGCGAATCAGCGCCATTTCGCGGTTCTGCGGCTCGTGCGTCAGCAAAGGGGTTCACGACATGTGCTGCCCCCTGCTATTCCTCGCTGAAGAGCGTTAAGGGCTGGTAAAGCAGTGGTGGAAATCTCGGGGAATGCGCATCGGAGCGTCGGAAACGACGCCCATGAACCGGCCAAGGATCCTTCTCCGACCGAGTTGGTGCGGTTCGAGAATGTGGGCCTGCGCTATGGCATTGGCCCTGAAATTCTGCGCGATCTTGATTTCTCGATCCATTCGCATTCGTTCCAGTTCCTGACCGGCCCGTCCGGCGCCGGCAAGACGACCCTGCTGCGGCTGATCTTGCAGACGCTGAAGCCTACCCGCGGGCGGGTGACGCTGTTCGGCCAGTCCATCGCCGGCATTTCCAAGGCGGAAATGGCGTGGCTTCGGCGCCGCGTCGGCATCGTCTTCCAGGATTTCCGGCTGCTCGACCACCTCACGACCTACGAAAATGTCGCGCTGCCACTGGTCGTGCAGGGGCGCGAGGAGGCGAGCTATCGCGCCGAGGTGATCGAACTCTTGCGCTGGGTCGGGCTCGGCGACCGGATGCACGTGCCGCCGATGATCCTTTCGGGGGGAGAAAAGCAGCGGGCGGCGATCGCGCGGGCGCTGATCGTTCAGCCGGCGCTGCTGCTCGCGGACGAGCCGACGGGGAACGTCGATCCGACGCTGGCGCGGCGGCTGCTGCGGCTTTTCATCGAACTCAACCACACCGGAACCGCTGTCGTGCTGGCGACGCATGATCTTCAATTGATGGATCTCGTCGATGCGCGCCGTCTCGTGCTCGCGGAGGGGCATTTGCACATCTATGAGTGAGGACAGGAACCAGGGCCCCGCTATGGCCCCCGGCATCATCGAGCCTGCCAACAGCGCCAGGGTCGCTGGCGCCGGCGCGCGGATGCTTGCGCTGCTGTCGTCTTTCAGGGGGTTTTGGGTGAAGGCGTCGCGGGTGCCCCCCTTCGATCTGCTGGCCTCCCGCACGCCGCTCTCGCCCATCCTGCCGGCGCGGTCGATGGCGGGCCGTGCGCTGGTGCTGGTCATCGTCATCATGACGTTTCTGGCGGGGCTGACGGCCGGCGCCGTGCATCTCATCGCCGATGCCTCCTCCGATTGGTCGCGGTCGATTGCCCGCGAGGTCACCATCCAGATCCGCCCGATACCCGGCCGTGATATCGAGGCCGATGTCCGCCAGGCCGCCGATCTCGCCCGGCGGGTGCGTGGAGTGGAGGCCATCCGGGTTTTCGAGCGGCAGGAGGGCGAAAAACTGCTGGAGCCCTGGCTCGGCACGGGGCTCGATCTCGGCGAATTGCCGATTCCGCGCCTGGTGGTGATGAAGTTCGGCTCCGGCGCGACGCCGGATCTCGCCACCCTGAAAACCGATCTCGCCGAAAGGGTGCCCAACGCCGGGCTCGACGATCATCGGCTCTGGCTCGGCCGGCTTCGGCTGATGGCGGATACGCTGGTGGTGATCGGCGTCATTATTCTCGCGCTGGTGCTGGTGGCAACCGGCCTGGCGGTGGCCTTCGCGACGCGCGGTGCGATGGCCGGCACGGCGCATATCATCGATGTCCTGCATCTGGTTGGCGCGGAGGATGCCTATATCGCCCGCGAATTCCAGCGCCACTTCCTGCGCCTCGGACTGCGGGGCGGAATGATCGGCGGGGTTCTGGCGGTGCTGTTCTACCTCGTGATCTCGCTCTCTTCCGCGCATTTTTCCAGCAGTCCCGGCGCTGAGCAGGTCGAGGCCCTGTTTGGCCGCTTCAGTTTGCCGGGAATGGGGTACATTTCGGTGCTGGCCATCGGGCTGGTGGTTTCGGCGGTGACGGCGGTTGTCTCGCGCGCGACCGTCTACCGAACCTTGAGCGGCAGCGAATGAGGCAGAATCCGCAAGATAATCCGCAAGAGAACCAGGAGCGGGGAGAATCCGGGCGTTTTTTCAAAAGCCCGGGCTGGTCCGCTGTTCGTCTTTTTGTGGGGCTCGTGCTGGTCGGGCTGGCGGTGCTCGCGGCCGGAATTGTTTTCTTTGCCGCCTCGCTCGAGCGGCGCGAGCAGGGCGAAATCCAGACCATGGACGGCATCGTCGTCCTGACCGGCGGCGCGGACCGGATCAACGAGGCCCTGGCGCTGCTCGAACGCGGCAAGGGGCGGCGCCTGTTCATTTCCGGGGTCAATACCCATTCGACGCCGGAGTTGATCAAGCGGCGCTGGCCCGGGCGGGAGCACTTGTTCGAATGCTGCGTCGATCTCGACTACCGCGCGCGCAATACCTTTGAAAACGCGATTGAAAGCGCACGCTGGGCGCGCAGCCACGGGCTGAAATCGCTGATCCTGGTGACGGCGAGCTATCATCTGCCGCGCGCGCGGCTCGAATTCGAATATGCGATGCCGGAAGTGACGGTTCTCGGCTACCCGGTCGTGCCGGAGGCCTCGCGGATTAACCGCTGGTGGCAGGAGCCGGCGCTGGCACGCATCCTGGCGCTGGAATTCATCAAGTACTGGGCGGCGTCGATCCGGCTCACACTCGGCATTTCCGGCCGCTGAAGCTGCGGATTATGCTTGTCCCCGCGCCCGCCATGGGGCAGGGAGAGGGTCTCCACACCGCATTTCGTATTTTCGACGAGGACGCCAAAGTGCCGCTGATCATCCTGCGTTCGGCCCTGTTCCAGGTGGCCTTTTACCTCAATTGCACCTTCTGGTTTCTGGCGGCGATGCTGGCCTGGCCGTTCCCCTCGGGCGTGATGATGGGGTTCGCGCGTGCCTGGGCGCGGTCGAGCCTTTTTCTGCACGAGGTGATCACCGGTGCGCGGGTCGAGTTTCGCGGCGTCGAGCGGATCCCGGCAGGGCCGGTTCTGGTGGCCGCCAAGCATTATTCCGCCTGGGAGACGATGGCTTTGCTGCTGTTTTTCCCAAAGGCGACCTATATTCTCAAGCGCGAGTTGATCCGCACGCCGCTGTTCGGCTGGCACCTTCTGAAGGCGGAACAGATCCCGATTGATCGCGGGCAGCGCTCGCAGGCGATGGCGAAGATGCAGGCCTATGCCAAGGCGGCGACGGCGCGCGGCCGGCAGTTGCTGATTTTCCCCGAAGGCACGCGCCGCAAGGTTGGCGCCCCGCCCGATTACAAATACGGCGTGGCCCGGCTCTATGCGCAACTCGAGGTACCCTGCGTCCCGGTCGCGATGACGTCCGGGCTCGCCTGGCCGCGCAATACCCTGCTGCATTTCCCGCGCCCGATTCTGATCGAGTTTCTCGAGCCGATCCCGGCGGGGTTGCCGCCTCAGGAATTCTTCGCGCGGCTTCAGGATGTCATCGAGACCAGTACCAACCGGCTCTTGGCCGAAGCGGGTTATGACCCGGCGCGGGAATCTTCGGCCAGCGCCGCCGCAAGCCAGGACAAGGCGTGATCGTCGATGCCAAGCTCGTGCAGCAGCGCCAGCGTGTTCAACACATAGTCCCGGCACGCGCCGGATTGGCCATGGCCCTGCAGGACATGGGCGAGCAAGGCCTCGTGGTTTAGCCCGCGGGCGTATTGGCGATGGCGGCGGTCGACGACATAGGCCAGCGCGTTCACGCGCCGCCCGTCCTGGAGCAGGATCGGCCGGATCACCTCGCGATAGACCCGGTTCATCTGTTCGCGCTCGGTGAGATAGGCGTGGGTTTCAGCCACGTCCGGCGCGGCAACCCGGAAGGCGATGCCGTGGCACGAACCGCCGTGATCCAGCCCGAGGACCAGCCCCGGCGCGGCTTCGGTGCCACGATGGCGGACCGAATAGACGCAGAGCGCCCGATGCGAGCCGCGCAGCAACGCCGGCACGCGTTCGACGTGGTTGAACCCGGGACGCCACATCAGCGAGCCGTAGCCGAAGACCCAGAGATCTTCGGTGGGGCCTTCGGACACGGCTTCTTGCCCCGTGCGGATGATTGACGGCGTGTGGACGGGCGCGGTATCGGATCTGGGCATGCTATCGGTTCGGCAAGGGATCAATGCGGCAGGATGCAGGTTCGAACGGGGTAATCGGAAGGCGGGCACTCGCCGGATCAATGCCCGGGCCGGATAAAGACCCAAGCTTGCCCTGGCGAGCGCAATTCGAGGACGGAACCAATCCATGGCCGAAAACCCAGCCTCGCCGCAAGCGCCAATTGCCACGACAACGGAGACTGGCAGGCGCCCGCGGCGTCTGGGGCTCTATGCCCCCTTTGTCGTGCTGGCGCTGTTTTGCGCGGGGTGGACCGGGTTCTGGTTCTTCAGCGCCAATTTTGCCGGCAAGATCGCGGACGGGTTCATCCAGCGCGAAGGCGAACGGGGCCGTGAATGGATTTGCCCGGACAGGAACGTCGCCGGGTTTCCGTTCCGGCTCGAAATTTCCTGCCTGAAGCCGAAGCTGATCCTGAGGGATGAAGCAGGTCTCCATCGTGAGGGTAGTCTTCACCGTGAGGGTAGTCTTGGCGGGCTTTCGCTGCATGTGCGCATCCTCTCGCCGAGCCATTTCATTGCCGTCCTCAGCCCGCCGTTCATCGCGCGGCAGGGCGGTGCGGGCGAGGTCGAGATCCGCTGGAAAAGCGCGCGTGCCAGCGTTCGCGCGGGTCAGGCGAGTATTACCGAAGCCTCGGTTGAAATTATCGATCTGGCGCTGAGTGCCGGCACCGGGGACCGGCAGGACATCAAGGCTCTGGCAAAGACCGTCGAGTTGCACCTTCGGCGCACGCCCGGCGAGACAGCAGGCACCGACCTTGTCGCGCGCGTGGCCGATCTGACCTTCGCGCCGCTCGATCGGCTGGTCGGCACACCGGAGCCGATGCGCCTTGAAATGCAGGTGACGGCCCCCGGACTGATCCCCGAACCGACGCAGCGCTTCCAGGATATTCTCGAGCAGTGGCGGCTCAGCGGCCACAAGGCGCGGGTCGTCGTGCTCCAGGCGACCAAGGGCCAGGCCACGCTCGATCTCTCCGGCGTTCTCGGGCTTGATTCCGAGCGGCGGCTGGAGGGCAACCTGCAGGGGCGTGCCAAGGGGCTCGATGCCCTCACTGGGCGGCTCACCCGGCGTGGCGGCATCGATATCAGCGGGCTTCTCGGCAAGCTCAGCGGCGGGCAGGGGCTGCCGGTCGCGCTGACATTGCAGAACGGGTTGATGCGTTTCGGGCCGATCCCGATTCTCGATCTTGAGCCGCTCTACTAGGGTCCAGACCCATTAATTTCGGTGAAACGGCATGATTTTGATGAGCGGAAT
>CAZNAT010000072.1:0-16953 GCA_964571245.1 uncultured Methylobacterium sp. | reverse complement strand
AAGAAAATGCGTCAAAACATAGAGATAGAGCGGTCGACCTGATTCAGTCAGATCGGAAACCGCTCTGGAGCATTTTCGGGCGACCCCACATCGCCTCCCGTGCCCTATCCTCGCAGGCGCGGATGGATCGCGTTCCTCTTCCAGCTTAATCCGGCGTCGATCTCGCGGATCTCCAGCGACAGCGCAAAATGCGGGGTTTCGAACAACGGCGCGAGAAACGCGCTGGCGGCCGCGAAAATGGCTTCACCCGCGCGGCTTTTTTCCTCGGTGGAGCGACCGGTCCCGATGCGGAACTGGAGGTCGGCGAAGGCATTTTCCGCCAGCCGGTCGGCGATGGCGACCTGTGCGCAGGCGATGGCCCGCACGCGGATGGCGCCGAGTTCGAACAGGCCCGTGCCCAGGATCGCGGCATGAAGGGCATCACAAAGGCTGCCGATATCGGTTTTGGCGCCGAGATTGGCGGAATGCTCGATCGTCAGGTGCGGCATCGGGCCTGTCCATCCATGGGTTGGTGCATCCGGTGTATTTAATATGTTAAATGTTTTGGGGGCGAGGTTGTCAAGTCGAGCGGTGCTGCCAGATAGAACGGATTGGGACCCCCGTCCCACATGGCGGAGCGGGGCTTGCCCTTCAGTTTTGCGACGGCGCGCAGACCAATCCGCTGCCTTGCAGGGCAGGCTCAATCCCCGGCAGAAACCGCGCCAGGCCGCGCAGGGTGGAGGTAATCTGATCCGCCGGGAAATGCCCGCCCGTCTGCTCGGCGACATGCCCCCACCACAAGGCCGCGACGCCCGCAACATGGGGGCAGGCAAGACTGGTTCCATCCATCACGCCGAGGCTCTCCGGCCCCCGCTTTCCGGCGCGGGCGCCGACGATCTGGACCCCCGGTGCCACGACCATCGGGTTGATGTTCGAAAACGGCGGTACGATGTGACCACCCGCGGCGCGGTCGACCGCTCCCACCGACAGCACGAATTTGACGGCCGCCGGAATGCCCGTGCGGACGTTATAGGGCTTGACGTCGTTCCGGCGGCTTTCGTTCCCGGCCGCGGCGATCACCACCATCCCCGGATCTTCCTCGGTCGCCATGGTCATCATCTCGATCTGCAGCGAAAACTGTGCCACCGCCTGCTGGTAGCGCACGATGGCTTCGGAAAACGCCGCCTCTTCCCGGAAGCCATTGTCCTTCAACTGGCGGAACATCGCGGCAAAATCGAAGGCGAGCGAGAGCGAGACGATATTGGCGCGCTTCTTGTGCACCCAGGCCAGCGCCCCGAGCACCGCCTGGGTTGAACTGGCCCCGGCATCATCGAAGACCTTGGCGACCAGCGCCTTCCGGATGGCGGGCGCGACGCCGATCCTGACCCCCTCGACCGATCGGCCGAAAATCACGCTTGCGCAGAACGTTCCATGCCCGATGGCATCGCCCCCCGCCGCGTCCGGGTTCGCTGCGTCCGGGGGCTTGGTGAAGTCCTCGACGGTCAGATCGAGCCCGGCGAAGGCCGGGTGCTTGCGGTCGATGCCGCTGTCGATCACCGCGACCATCACGCCGGCGGCTGCGCCATCGAGAAACGGCTTTTCCGCGCCAACGGCGTCGATGCCCCAGGGTCTGCCGGTGGTTCTGGCTTCCGCGACCGGATCACCGGCCAGCCTGCCGATGTCCTGCTCCGGGCCGATTTCCGCCATCCGCACGATGGGAAACGTCGGTGCGATCGTATTCCGAGGGTCTTTTGCCGCCTCCCGACGCTGGTTTTCCGTGAGCGTGGTGCGCTCGACGAGCACCTTGGGACGAGGAGCGGCCTCCACCGGTGCCGGAGCCCCGATCGGTGCACGAGCCGTCCTTGTGCGTACGCCTGCCAGTTCCTCCAGGCCGGCTCGCTGTTTAAAAACCGCCCGATCGCGCCCGCCGGCCAGATCCTTTGCCTTGAACAGGTCCTGCATGGCGGCCAGATCCCGCATCCCGGCCAGCTCCTGCAAACCGCTCGGCTTTCGCCCAGGCGCGCCTTCGATCCGCAGAACGACGTATTCCTCTTCCATCACGCCTCCTCAGGACCCGAGATCGATCCATACTTCGATGGTGCGCCGGGACGGCTTGGTCGGAAAATCGAGCAGCGGCCGCAGCGCGAGGGCCTTGCCGCCGTTGAACGGCGCCAGCCGGCTGGCGAGTTCGCGGGCTACCGGCGCATCCTCAGGGTAGAAATACCGGACATCGGCGCGCTTTCCGGCACTGACCAGCAATTCGGGGCGCGGGATCTGCACGCCGAAATCGCTCAATACGCGCTTGATCTCGTCGAGTTTGCCTGGGCTGCCCTGATACTGGACGTAGACGCTGGTGCAATATTGCTGCTCGGTTTCGATCTTCGCCCAGAACTGTCGCCCGGATGGCCGTTCGCGCACTGCGACCTCGCCGAGCGTCCGCACGGTGGCGCCGCTGGGCACCACCCCGACCTGCGGGCCCATGATGTATTCCGCCGGTGGCTCCGGCGGTGCCCTGTCCCGCAGGCGGATGCTCGTCGTGAGTGTGAACGGGTCGCGCGGGCTGACCCGCTCGGCGGTCGGGAACGGCGTGACTTTCGGGGCTTCCTGGCTGCCGAACCAGAGCCAGCCCTCGCAGGTCCCGATCCTGGCGGAGGGCACGACCGCCTTTTGCGTGGCCACGACCTGCGCGCCGGTGGTGCGCTCCTCGGGGTTCCCGGCAGGGGTTCGCCGAACCGACGGGCGAAGCGTAATCCGGCTGAGTTCGGAGGTCTGGGCGTCCCCCAGTTCGCGCAGCAGGTCTTTCAGCGGATCGATTTTTTCATCCCCGATCGCATCGAGGGCCGCTCGCGCGCGCGCTTTGATGTCCTGAATCCGGATCAGCAGTTCGGTGGCCTGCTTGGCCTTTTCGTTGAGCTGTTCTTCTTTTTCAGCAGCCAGCTGCCGGTTGAACTCGCTTTCCTGCCTGGATTTGGCGATCAAGTTCCAGACATATCCCCCCAAAAGTACAGCCAGCACGATGAACAGAATGATCTTGTTGTTTCTCGATTGACGTTTTCGAGCGGCTTCGCCCTGTTCGCTGGCGGCGATGAGTTCGTCGAGGATCGGCGAGCGATCCTTGAAGGCGCGCCCCTCGATGAGGGCATCACCGCTGATCAGGTAGCTCGGCTCCCGGTCATGTTCGTCCCAGAGCCGCGCCATTTCCTCGAAGCGGATGTATTTCTGGTTGATCTTGCGGCTTTTTTCCAGCCAGTCGCCCAGGCGCTTCCAGTTGCGGATCAGCGCCTCGTGCATCACGTCGAACCAGTCGTCCGCGCCGCCGTCGCCTTCGACGCGCAGCAGGCCGGCGGAGGTGAAGGCTTCAAGCACGCGGTCGACCTTTTCCGGGTCGCGCCCCTTGTGTAATTCCGCGCGGGTTCGCGGCTGCCGGACGAATTCCTGCTCCAGTGCCGGGGTTACGAGATCGAGAAACACCTGCTCGGCGGTACGCTTGTTTTCCTCCAGCGCCAGCGCGTCAAAGACCGCTTCGGCGGCGCGCTGCAACGCCTCGCGCGGGGAGCCGACCTTTTCCGCGACCCTGGCGGAGATCCAGTGCGTGCCGGAGCGTCGCGCCTCGCGCCACATCTGGTCGAGCGTGAACTGGAGCAGCGGCAGCCCGGCAGGCTCGCCGGCGATCGCCTTGACGAGGGCGTCGCACACGCCATCCGCCAGACGGACGCCGGCGCGGTCCGCCGTCGCCAGAATGACACGGCGGATATCGGCGGGGGGGAGCGCCGCCGGGACGAAGCGGCTTTTTGGGTCCTCTGCTGCGGCCTTGAGCCCGGGCAGGCCCGAGAGCTTGGCAAGAAAATCGGAGCGGATGCCGATGATGAGACGGCTTGTGACCGGCAGCGAGGTGATGGCCCGCGCAAAGGCAATCCGTGCCGGTTCGCTGGTGCTCTGAGTAAAGACCTCCTCGAACTGATCGACGATCAGCAACGGCGGTTTGCCGAGCTTGGCCGCGATCTTCCGGCCAAAACTCGCGGGGTCATTGAGGAAACCTTGCCGCGCCTGCCGTCGCTCGGCGTCTGGCGCTTCGGGGGCGACCACAAGATCGATCGCCTCCGCGAAGGGATCTCCGCCCGGCGAGAGGATCTGAAACGCGGCCAGCGCACCGGTCTCGCCGATCTCGCCGCTTTTCTTCAATCTGGGCAACAGCCCGGCGAAGATCAGCGAGGATTTTCCGCTGCCCGAAGCGCCGCTGACGATGGTGATCGGCCGCGACAGGACCATTTCCGCGAGGGCGATCGTCGCGCTCTCCCGGCCGAAGAAGGTTTCGGCATCCGCCTCCGTATAGGGGCTCAACCCCTTGAAGGGGGATTGCTCGCCAAGATCGGGCAGGGCGCGCTCGTCGAACGGGGCCAGCGACAACCCGGAGAAACCGCCCTCGCTTCCGAGCGCGCTGGCGCCCAGTTCCGTCACCCAGAAATCGAGCATCGCCTGGGCGAGTTCGCGCTCCTGGATGGCGGAAAGGCGCGCGCCGGTTGCCCGTGCCCGCTTCAGGAACGGCATGACCGATGCGGGCTGCCACGCCCCGCCGGTGCGGGCCTCGCGGGCCGCCCGCATCAGCTCGAGATGGCGCTGCTGGAGTTCATCCAGGGTCTCGAAACCGGCATAGGGCGGTTGGGCGGGTTCGGGCTGGTCCTGCTCCGGCGGGGCAAGTTCGGGGGATTGTGTCATTGGATGACCTCAAGCAGCGCCTCGATCGGTTCAGAAAGTGCGGCGAACTGCCGGGTTTTCTCCAGCAGTTCCTGATCGACTTTTTTGAAGGCCAGCCGGGAGCGCCGGCGGAACTGCCCGAAAACACCGGCAACCTCGTTCCAGCTTTCCTTGAGGATGAAGCCCTGAAGCTTGCCGCCGAGGTCGCGGATTTCTCCGAGAATCTCCCAGGATTGATCGGCGTCGCACAGGCTCTGGATCTGGCTCCAGGTCGGCTTCCAGGCCGCGTGGAAATTCTCGGTCAGGGGCACGCGTTCGTTGACGATGAGATCCTCGAGCTGTAGCTGGTCGTTCTCGGTCGTCTGCCAGCCCTGATGCTGCTCGATCCGCCGGTAGAGGTTGTCGCGGGTCCGGGTCAGGGCCTCGATGGCGGCATCGGCGGAAGCGCCCGCCGGGTGCATCGCCAGCGCGCTATACCGGCGCAGCATGGTTTCGATCCTCGGAAAATCGATCTTCTGGGCCTCGGTCAGCAAGGCCGCATTCAAGCGCGGCATCTGGATCCGCGTCAGCCGCCGGATCGCCAGAACCTGCTCCCGGCTTTCAAGGCCCGGCGCATCCCGCAGCGCGCGCGCCAGCCCGCGCAGTTCCTGCAGCCAGCGGGCCTGAACCTGCGCCCCGTTGGGCTCGTTCTGCGGCAAGCCCTGCGCCAGGCGGATCGGCTCATCGAGACTGACGTCGAGCGTGTCGGCGAATTCGACCAGCAGCGCGCCATTGATCGGGCCGGACTGCGGCACCGCCGACAACAACGCCGGAAGCGTGCCGGTTTGCACCGCGTGCAGAAAGTCATGCAGGTACTTGTAGATGTTCAGGCGGCTCAGCGTCTGCCCGAGCGGCTTGAGCGCATCCTGAAAATCGGTGATCAGGTGCTTGACCTCGCCGCGTCCTTCCGCGGCCATCCGGAAGGCTTCGAGGCGCTCGCGGAGCGAATCCACCTCGGTTGGCTCCACGAGCGGCGGAATCTCGGCCGAAAAGCCTTTTCTCACGATATCCTGCCGGATCAACGCGATGGGGATGCCGCGCTGGTAGGGCCGACCTTCCTCGCTGCCGAAATTGTGCAAGGCGATGATTTCGAAGGAATCGTTGAAGCACGGCGAACCCGAAGAACCGGGCAGGGTATCGACATGATACGTCAGCCGCGCGCGATACCGGTCCAGCGTATAGCCCTCCATGCCATCGGTTCTGGCGGCGATCGCCGCCGGGCCGCCGAGCGGGTGCTGGACAACATAGACCCCGCCGTGACGGGAGACGGCAGGCTGTTTTTCGGGCAGGGCAATCCAGTTTCGGAGCCTGCCGCCAGGGGTCAACTCGGTGCCAAAAGGCCGTTCCAGCCGGATCAACGCGTAGTCCAGCTCGTCGAGCGTCGGCGGTTCGCCGCCAAAGCCGGGCAGGTCGAACTCGGAGGGTGCATTCGGACTGACGGCGAGGCAGGCGACAACACGGATCGGCGTGCCCGGGGTGATCGCGCCATCGTCGAGCTGGTCGACATCGAAGCGGCATTCGACCCGTGCGGTCAGGGTCTTGCCGTCCGCCGCCAGCACCGCCGCGAGGACGTGATGGTTGGTCAGGACAGTATCCGGCCCGACCAGGAAACCGGTGCCATTGGCATCCCCGTCGATCTCGATGCGGCAGACGGCGTTCATGGCGTCGGTCTGGCGCTCGATATAGCCTTGTCGCGGGATGAACCTCGGCATCGCCAGCCCTCAGGCATCGCCGGAAAGCAGCGCCGACAGCGCGACCCGGCGGTATCCCGGCGGGGGCGCTGCGCCCTGCGCCGGCAGGATGGTGGCTTCGGCCTTGCCCGCCTTCTTGGCGCTGATGGGTCGCGCGCGCGCCCAATCGATCGCGAAGGCCTCGGCGTAGTATCCGGCGATCTCGCTGTCGTGGAAGATCAGCGAGGCATCGCGGTTGAGCGAAACGCCCTCGCCACTCCAGTTGTGGCTGCCGATCAGCACCCGCTGGCCATCGACGATCATGCCCTTGGTATGGTGGTTGTCGATCTGCCGCAGGCGGGTGTCGATATCGACGCCCCGGGATTTGAAATGCCAGGCGGCGTGGGTGGGGCTCGAAAGCTCGCTGCCCCCTGCCCGCAGCAGCACGCGCGCATCGGGCAGGGATTTGAGCTTGGCGGTGAGAACCGCGATCAGTTCGTCGATATAGCCGCGATCGCCGTCCGGGTTGGCGGGCATGCCGATATAGGGGATCTGGAACAACAGGCTCTCGCGCGCCGAGCGCATCAGTTCGAGCACCGCTTCGGAATAGACCGCGCCGCGCCGGTCCGGGGTCAGGAGCGGGCGAACCCGGACGGAGCGGTCGATCGCCAGCGGTTTGAGAAGCTTGCTCGGCGGTTTGCGTTCGAGCACCGCCCCTTCCATGGCGAGGATCGGGATATCGACCAGGGCTTCCGGCAGCGCGGCTTCGGCGACAACCTTGCCGCCAAGCTCGGTCGAGCGGTCGAAATCCTGGCGGATATGCGCGCGAAACCGCGTCGCCAGCGTCTTGTTGTCGATGACAACGTGCCATTCGCGGTTGCCGGGCAGGTCCTTGGCGGTGGCGTTGTCGCGCATCGCCTTTGTGATCACCGGCTGGCTGGAGCCCTGTTTCCAGTTGCCGGAGGACAGCCAGACGGTCTTGCCATCAGCGACGCTGACCTTGATATGATAGGCACGGGCGACGAGCCCGGTTTTGCCCTCCTTCACCACCACGCCGTGGAAGCGCTTCGGATAGGCGGTTCGCCAGGACTTGAAAACCGCCTCGCGATCGAATTCCTCTTCCGGGTGCTTGGCTTCCGAGAAGGTCACATTGTCCATGACGATGCGGACATCGACCTTTTTATCCAGCCGCGCCTCGATGGCGTTCTTGATCTCAAGCCCGTGGAATTCGTAGATCCCGGACACGAGTTCCTTCTTCACCGCCCCGAGAAAGCCGCCAAGGACCTCCCAGGAGTACTCCGGCCCGACATGCAGCAGGAGGCGCATCGGCTCGACCACGGTCTCGAACGAGAACGCATCCCCGGTCCGGTTGTCGTCATCGTAGAGGATGCCGGTGATCGCCTCGGTCTGGAACAGCGTCTCGACCTGCTCGTGCACATCGGCGGGATCGTAGCGGACAGGAAAACCTTCGAATTCCGCCGGTCCATGCGCCGCGGGACCGCGCCATTGGTCGGGGCGGACCGAGGCCGCGATGCAGGGCTGGCCGCCGATCTCCATCCCCTGATCGAGAAACCCGGCGCGGACGGCGATCACCCCGGGCGGGCGCTGTTTCCAGAATGCCCGCACGGCTTGTTCCAGTGCATCGGGCGAGGTTGCCGGCGCCTGAACGCTGGCGGCCCCGGTGAGCGCGGCCGTCCCGGTAACGGAGGTTGCGCCGATGGTCAGCGTGAGCAGCATCGGTACGGTGACGCTGATCGGAGAGGCTGGCGTGGCGGCGGCGGTCGAAGGCGTCGGGTTGGTCGCGGCGGCGCCGGAAGCATCGGAGCGCTGCGTTTCGATCGAGGGCGGCGAGAGCCAGCGGCGGCGCGCGATGAAATCCCGCAAGACGCTCGCGGGAACCGCGAGGTTTCGCTCCCGCCAGATCCCGGCAAAATGCAGCCCCACCGCTGCCCCGGTCGCCGGATCGAGCACCACCGCCCCGGAGCAGCCGCCAAGGGTGGTGTTGTCATACGACAGCGCGGCGTCCACCGATCGCATGATCAACCCCGGCGCGATGCGTTTGACATTGTATTGGCTCTGATAGAGCCGGCGCATCAGCGCCTGGTCGGGGATCGCCGAGGGATCGCCCTCCGCCGGGTAGCCGATGACGCAGGCATTCGTGCTCGGCGCGGCATTCCCGGCTGCGACCGGGATCGATTTGGGGCTCAAGCCGCGGCTGGCGCGATCCACCCGCAAGAACGCAATATCGTGCTCGCTGCCCGGCGGTTCGATGTAGAGCACCTGCACCACCTTGAACAGGCTGGCCGGGTCGACCGCCGTATCGCCCTTCTCATGGCCGATGCCGAGCGAAACCCCGATCGGGCGCCCGGCGGCGCCGGCGGTGAATACGAATTCCCGGCCGTTCCATTGTGCGACCAGGCTGGCGACATGGCGGTTGGTGACAACGACGGTCTCGTCGATAAACCAGCCGGTGCCGAGGTAGTCGATCCCGCCGGCAAATCCCGCGACATTGATGCGTCCGACCAGCGGCAGCAGCAAAGCCACGGCTTTTTCATGCGTGCGCAGGGTTTCCACCAGGGCTCGCGCTTCACTGGAGAGATGGGGGACATCCTCGAAATCGATGCCGCCGGCTTTGGTGAAAAGAACCGGGCGCTCCTCGCTGACGATGGTTTCCAGGACGACATTGACGGCGGGGCGGGCGGCGGCCTCGAGCGCCACGCCCATCGGCACCGGCATGGCGGCGCTGAGCGCGACGATCCGCCGGTCGATGGCGAGCGCATCCTCCGGGCGACGGCGCTTGAGCTCGTCCAGAAACCGCCGGTTCGCTTCGTTCAGCTCAGAAATATCCGTCATTGCCGCTCGCTCCTGCCGTTTTCACGCGTCCCGTTCGCCGCCGCGCCGCTTCAAAAGGGGGGCCGGAATGGCCGTCGTTACAGCGGCCATTTGGGGTCGAGCCATTTGGTCGGCGCGGGGATGGCGGGGTCGATATGGCTGCGCAGCGCGACATCGGTCATGAACCAGCCCCAGTTGATCAATTCGCCCTGTTCCTGCGCGGAGAACGGATCCAGCCGGGTGCGGATCCTCGCCAGACCGGCGACGCGCGCGGGGTCCACGCTCAGCTTTCTGGGCGCAGGATAGCGGGTGACATCGCCATCGATCCCGGCATAGGCGTAGGTTTTGGTCGTGCCGGCGCGGCTGGCGTGCAGCAGCCGCTTGCGCAAGCCGCGCGACTGGTCGGTTGCGATATCGAGCGCGCGCATCAACTGCTTGGGCATCGAGGTCCCGGCGTTTTCATCGATCGAAAACGGCGCTCCGGCGTCGGAAACGATGACTTTGGCGAAATCATCGACGGTTTCGAGGCCGAGATTATCGTAAGCGCCGCCATCGGTCAGCGAGAGCTCCGCCATGAAGGCCGGATCGCCGAAATGGCGGGTGCCTTCGCGGTTTTTCCAGCTTTTCGGGTCGAGCTTGATGACAACCGGCGACAGCACGGGCGGAAACGCGCTGGAGGCCGCGACCGCCACCGCCAGCCGGATCTTCGGTTTTGGCACCTCGCCGATGGTGTAGTCGGCCAGCCGCACCTTGTGCATCCGGACAAGGCGGCCGGTTTGCAGGTTGGTCGCGTTGAAGAGAAACTGGGGTTTGTCGGGCAGGGCCTGCAAGGTAATCCCGCCGTACATCTCGTCATAGAGGTTGGCGAGAACATCGCCGACCGAAACACCGGGCAGGATCGCCCCGAAACCGAAGGCGTATTTGTCGATGTTGCGCGTACAGAAGGTCTGGATCGGCTTGATGACCTCGGCCTCGAGATTGGTGATCACCCCGTCCTTGGTTTTCAGCCGTGGCCAGGCGGCGGCGAGCATACCCGCCAGGATCGAGCCGCCCGAGACGCTCGAAATCCGTTCAAGCCGGGTCAGAAGCCCGAGCTGGTTGAGGCGGATGATCGTGCCGCAATGATAAAGGCTCGCCCGGAAGCCGCCGCCCGAAAGCGCCAGCGCCATGCCGGCGCGATCCGCTGTTTCCTGTTTAGGCATGGGCCCGTTCCTCCATGTTTTTGGGTGATCCCGTTTGGCTTTGTCTCGACGCTCTAGATTTTTGCCACGAGATCGATGATCGCCCGGCTGGCGAAACGCCCGGCGTAGATCTCTTCCCGGAACGGTTCCGGCTCGCCGGCGGCGCCGTTGTCGGGTTTTTTCAGGCCGGTGGCGGTGATGCGATAGCTCTGGCCGACCTTGACCTTGCGCCCGCCGTAACTCGGCACCCGGCCCGGTGTCGCCAGCATCATCTCGAAGACCTTCGTGATCGCCCAGCGATCATCGACCACCCCCAGCAGCGCCGGGGCCTCATCCGCCGCCGTGGCGATCTCGTCGAGATGGACCCGGACCGCCCCGATCGCGCGGTTGCGGCGAATGGTGATCGAAACCCAGGCCTCGTCCTCCTTCAGCGGCGGGGCGGTGCCTTCCTCCGACGACAGGGCGCGGAACCCGAACTGGCGCAGGAGGGTGTTGACCCCGGCGCTGCCCCCGGCCAGCACCAGCGCCGACATCGCGGTGGAAAAACCGCTTGGGCGCGTCTTGAGGGTTTCGGCGCCTACCTCCGCCGCGCCAACGCCGGCCAGTGCCAGAATGCGCGAAAAGACGTCGTAATCGAACAGCGAAACCACGCCCCAGCCGACGAGAACCATGACCACGCTCTTGACCGCGCGGGCGTTGAACAGCATCCGGTACACCCGCCACTGGAAGATCGTCGTCATCGCGCTTTCAAGGATCGTGACGACGACAAACAGCGCCAGGAGCTCGGTCAGCAGCTTGTCCGCCCGGGCAAAACCCTGGGCCTTCAATTCCTGGGCAATAGCCGGCGAGACCATAAACGCTGCGGCCAGAGCGATCAGAACCATGCGCCGGGCCGCGCCGTGTGCAGATGTGGAAGTCATCGTTTTCTCCCCATTCGTGTTTCGGGCGTTCCAAGCCTCGGGCCGTGCTGTGCTTGAACTACGGGCCGAGTTGATCTGCTGGAATGATTGCGGTGACGAAGCGATAGGCCTTGCTCGCCTGATAGCGCGCGTCGGTCTTGACCAGCGCCATGAACGCACGGTGACCTTCCTTTGTCCGGCCGACGAGGCAGCCGGCACTGGTATCCTGGACGTCGTTGACCGGGGCGTCGTATCCCCAGTGCTGGTTGATGCCGAAAATGCCCCGGTCCAGCGTGTCGCCGCGGCGTGTGTGATCCTTGTTGAAGTCCCGGTGAACGGTGACGGGCTTGACCTGAACCAACGCCTCATGGCCCGAAGCCTTGTTCGCCAGGTGCTTGCCGACAGCCCAGGACTTGAACTGCCGGAAGGCGATCCGCGCCGCGCCGGCGGGATTCATCGGGCTTTGCGTCCAGAAATTGCCGGGCTCGGTGGTGGCTTCCCAGGCCTGAATTTCCGGCAAGCCGGCTTCCGAAAGCCGAAACACCAGCCGGAGATCGTTGAATTCGTTGGGACGATCGGCATTGGGGACGCCGTGGATATCCATGCCCTCGATGTAGACGATGTTGCAGCACGCCGGGTGGCGGCAGATGAAGTAGTCGTTTTGCCGCATGAAGCGGACGACTTTGTCGAACCAGCCGCCGGTCGGCCGGATCTCGGCGAGCGCGCGCGCCGGATCCGCCAGCAGGGCTGCAAGCTCAGGGGTGAAGCCGTTCTCGATCGCGCTCCCGGCCCGCTGGATGAACTGTCCGAGCGCCCAGAGCGACACCGGTCCGAACTCCCCATCCGCCGGCGGATCGAGATAGCCATGGCAGGATAGCGCTTCCTGAACGGCCTTTGCCAGCGCGAGATCGCCGCCAATGGCCGGCAGGGAGAGGGCGGGGCCGACAAAATTTCGCAGGATAGCGCTGGCACCCGTGCTCAGCCCGGCGTAGGCGCGCAGCTCTTCGGGAAAGGCGGCGGATGCCGGCATTCCCGGTGAAGGCATTCCCGGTGAAGGCATGCCCGGTTGCGGGATTGCCGGCGAGGTTCCGGTGCCGGCGGGGGCCGTGCCGGGCTTTCTGAATTTCGAGGGCCTGATTTTCAGATCGATGTAGCCCTTCAGCCATTGGCGATAGGCCTGATTGGCGTCGCCGCCGTGTTCATCGAGCAGCGCCTTTGCCCGGGCCCCGCCGAGCTGTCCCTCGAGATTGGCGAGCGAGTAGACCCTTGTGCCATCGAGGAAGCCGGAGGCTCCGCCCAACCCCTCGTGATGGGCGAGGTACATGAACCACGCCTTCCGGTCATCGGGCTCCGCGGCGCCGACCAGCCCCCGGCTGATCAGTCCCTTGAGGTTGGCGGCACCGTATTCCGCCGCCGAGAGGATCGAGAGCGTCGGGTTGAACCGCAGGTCGAGAAGATCCTGCTCGCGGCCCGGCACCACCACGCCCGCCGCATCGACCAGGCCTTCGCGGGTCGCAAAACGGCGCAGCTCGGTTCCGGCGAGTTTGGCGTGACCTTGCCAGGTCGACGCCAGAAACTGCGTCAACCCGGCCGCGCCGCTCGATCCGTTGAAGGCTTTTGGGTCCCATTGCCCCTTCTGCGGCCCGATCCTGATCGTGCTGGCCTCGGCATCGATCATCGCGGCCAACGCGGCGGCGTCGATCCCGGTCGCGGCGCGGGCCTTGAGCAGGGCGTCGCGGAAGACCTCGTTGACCCCGAGCTCCAGCCCGTCCTGCCCTGAGGCGCTTGGTATCGCACCGGGGGTTTTGACTTCGATCCAGCCGGAAACCGTGCTGCCGTCCGCGCGCTGCACCAGCACCTTGCGCCATGGGGCGATTTCGATCAGCTTGCGCAGGATGCGCCCGTCGAGGGTGAGCGGGTTTTCCCCGAAAGGCTCGGCATGGAGCACGAGCGGCTGCAAGCCGGTATCCTCGATCGCGATGAGCTTGTCTTTGAGAACCCAGCCGGTCTGGGCCGGCTCCGGCTGGTCATGGCGTTTGACCTTGGCCCAAGGGCCGAGTTCGGTGAGAATGCTCAGAACAGCGGTGTCGTCAAGGCGGGCACGCGGCGCGGTTTCGGGATCCGGCTCACCGAAAAGCTCCAGTGGAGATAAGGCGGCACAATAAAACACCATGGCAATACCCTGATCCCGAATTCTCGAAAACCAGATCTCAAATGATAGGAAATAAAGCACGGGATCGCGATTTCACAAAGCGTGATTCGTTTTGTGCCGGCGGGCGGACTGCGGCAGGATGCGGGATGACAGATTGCCGCCGGAACCGCAGGAATTTCTGGTATGGGTTGCGCCCTCAGGGAAGGTTCGCGGGATCCGGCAAAACGCGCAACCGCAGCGGCGGGCTTCCCTTTCGGCAGGTTGGAGTAATCGCGTGGGAGTAATCGCGTGAACCCCATGATTTCAGCCCGCGGGACACCGGAGGCTGACGCGCGCTTGCGACAACAGGCGGGTGGGCACCGGCGCCTTGGCTGGTTTCTGCTGCTTTTTGCCGCCAGTTTTGGCGTTTTCGCCGGGGCGTTCCTGATCTGGCCGCAGATCAGGCCGCTGGTTTTTCGCGGCGGGAGCGAGCCCGCCTTGAAGATGGGCAACAGCGCCCGACTGGGGAATGCCGAGCCGGCAGCTGCCGCGCGCCCCGCGCTGCCTTCCGAACCCGTACTGATTTTGGCGGGGTCGTCGCCGTTCACGCCGCATCTATTCGGGGAGGCCGGGCGCTTCCGGCCGACGATCCGGCTCAACGGCCCCTATGAACTCTTCAGCGCGCAGGCTTTCGCCGCCGGCGGGCGCACAATCGTATTGCACGGGATCACCGTTCCCGGCCTCCGGGCGGTTTGTCTTGGCGGCGATCAGCAGCTCCGGGTCTGCGGGATCGAGGCCCGCGCCGCGCTGCATCTCCACATCCGGGGCAAGAGCCTCGAGTGCAGCCTGGCGACCGGCAATGGTCCGTTGCCCCCCATGACGTCCGAGGAGCCGGTCTGGCAGTGCAGACTTGGCGACGAGGATCTCGCGCTCTGGCTGGTTTCCGCCGGTTGGGCCCGCCCGAGCGGTCAGGCGGATCTGGCGATGCAGGGCGCGATGGCGGTGGCGGAAGAACAACGGCGTGGGCTGTGGGATGGCGGGTGGCGGATTGTGCGCGACCTTCCGCTGCCGTCCGCCTCGGGCGGGCAGGGCAATGTGCCGGAAATTTCCGGTTCCCAACCAGCACTCCGGGCGCCGCCGAGGCCAAAGCCCGATCGGCCGGAGGCGGCCCGAAAAACGCCCGCGAACTGACGGGCGGGCTCAGGGGCGGCCGACGCTCCGGTAGGTGAACCCGCGTTTGCGCAGTTCATCCGGCGGGTAGACGTTGCGCAGATCGATAATGACCGGCTGGCGCAGCAAGGCCTTCACCCGGTCGAAATCCAGCGCGCGGAACATGTCCCATTCGGTGACAAGGCACATCGCATCGGCGCCTTCGATGCAGGCGTAGGGGCTGGAGGCGTATTCGACGTCCTTGAGGATGAGGCGCGCGTGCTCGGTGCCCTCGGGGTCATAGGCCCGGACATGGGCACCGGCGTCCTGCAGCGCCTGGACGATGGAGATCGCCGGCGCATCGCGCATGTCATCGGTGTTCGGCTTGAAGGTGAGCCCGAGGATGGCGATCGTCTTGCCGCGAACCGTGCCGTCGCAGGCCGCGATCACCCGGCGGGCCATGGCGCGCTTGCGCTTGTCGTTGGCATTGACCACGGCCTCGACGATGCTGAGCGGGGTTTCGAAGTCATTGGCGGTGCGGATCAGCGCCAGGGTGTCCTTGGGAAAGCACGAACCGCCATAGCCCGGGCCGGCGTGCAGGAACTTCGAGCCGATGCGGTTGTCGAGACCGATGCCGCGCGCGACTTCCTGAACATTGGCCCCGGTGGCTTCGCACAGATCCGCGATCTCGTTGATGAAGGTGATCTTGGTGGCGAGAAAGGCGTTGGCGGCGTATTTGATCAGTTCGGAGGTCCGCCGGTCGGTGAACAGGATCGGGGCCTGATTGAGATAGAGCGGGCGGTAGACCAGCGCCATCACCTCCCGCGCGCGTTGATCGGAGCAGCCGACGACGATGCGGTCCGGCCGTTTGAAATCCTCGATCGCCGCGCCTTCGCGCAGGAATTCCGGGTTCGAGACCACGGAAACCTCGATGTCGGGCCGGGCCTCGCGCATGATGCGCTCGATGTCATCACCCGTGCCGACCGGAACCGTCGATTTGGTGATGACGACGCAATAGCCGGTCATCGCGGCGGCGATCTCGCGGGCGGCATCGAAGACATAGCTCAGGTCAGCATGGCCGTCGCCGCGCCGCGACGGGGTTCCGACCGCGATGAAGACGGCCTCGGCCTTGTCGATCGCCGGGGCGAGCTCGGTGGTGAAGGTCAGCCGCCCGTCGCGGATGCCCTTCGCCACCAGTTCGCCCAGTCCGGGTTCGAAAATCGGGATTTGTCCGTCGCGAAGCTTGGCGATCTTGGCCGCGTCCTTGTCGACGCAGACGACGCTATGGCCAAAATCGGCGAGGCAGGCCCCGGAAACCAGGCCGACATAGCCGGAACCGACCATCACGATACGCATAGGCTTCTCCTGGAGAGTTCAGTCGAATTTCACGCCCTGCTTGACCCGAATTTTCCTACCAAGTCAAAATAATCCGTACCCGTAACCGCTCAGACATGGGGCAGGCGGACGGCGGCGGTTACGGCAGCAGGGGGAGGTCAGGCAGGGCAAAGGGGAGGTCCGGGCCCGCTTCCCGGTGCGCCGGGTGTTCCCGCGGCCCGAAGCCTTCGCGGTGCGCTCAGGCTCCCCAGCGCTTTCCGGTCAAACGTATGATTATGTGCAAATTGAAGGGATCGCCGTAACAAAAATACAGCTTTTGATACGTATATTAACAGTCAATGCACTTGATAGTTGTGTTTTTGGGGTTCTGAAAAGCGCCCATCCTTTCGGTGCAAAACAAAATCAGGGTGGGAAATTCCCCAACCCGCGAAAGACGACCGTTGTTGGGAGCGTAGCCGATGAAAAGCGAAAACCTGTCCTGGAACGCAAAAGCGGGATGGTCACGGACGGCGGGGCAGCTATCGGATGCCGATCTCGTGCTGTTCTTCGGGGATCGCGCGTCTTTCGGCGATGCCGGCTATACCGGCGACTTGCGGCTGCGCTATCCCTATGCCCATCTCGTGGGCTGCTCGACCGGCGGTGAGATGGTTGGCGATGAAGCTGTCGACGAGACCGGCGCGGCGATTGCCATGCGGTTTGACCGGACCGATCTTGCTACCGTCAGCGCGCCGATTCTTGAAAAACGCGATTCCTTCGCCGTCGGCCGCCAGCTTGGCGAACAACTGAGCCGGCAGCGGCTCCAGGCGATTTTCATTCTCTCGGACGGGGTGCAGGTCAACGGCGGCCAATTGGTTGCCGGGGTGCGGTCCGTGGTCGGGGCGGCGGTCACCATCACCGGCGGATTGGCTGGCGATGGTGCGGATTTCCAGAACACGGTCGTGCACGTGGACGGCGTCTCCAGCGGCGACCAGGTTGCTGCGGTGGGGTTTTATGGCGATGCGGTTCTGGTCGGGCACGGCAGCGCCGGCGGTTGGTCCGAGTTC
>CAZNAT010000071.1:10944-17322 GCA_964571245.1 uncultured Methylobacterium sp. | reverse complement strand
CAAGAATCCTGGGGCCAAGAATCCTGGGGCCAAGAATCCTGGGGCCAAGAATCCTTGGGCCTTGACGGCACCGTTTACCTGGACCCGCGCGGGCCAATACGACCAGACGCCGGCCCGCTTTCACCATAGGAGCATTCCATGCGCGACATGATGGGCATGATGAAGGAAATGGCCGGTCTCAAGGCCAAGATGGAAACGATGCAGGCCGAGCTGGAAACGACCCTGGTCGAAGGTCGCTCCGGCGGCGGCATGGTGACGATCATGCTCAACGCCAAGGGCGCGCTGAAATCCCTCGCCATTGATCCCTCGCTGCTGAACCCCGACGAGAAGGAAATTCTCGAGGATCTCATCGTCGCTGCCCATGCCGATGCGCGCAGCAGGATCGAAACCGTCGTGGCCGAGAAGACGCAGGGCCTGATGGGCGGCTTGCCGCTGCCGCCCGGCTTCAAGCTGCCATTCTAACTCAGGAACCGAAGCCAGATCATGGCGCAATCCCTCGCCGGTCCCGAAATCGAACGCCTGATCCAGCTGCTGGCGCGGCTGCCGGGGCTCGGGCCCCGTTCAGCGCGGCGCGCGGTGCTGCATCTGATGCGCAAGCGCGAGGAATTGCTCGGCCCGCTCGCGGATGCCATGCGCGTCGCAGCGGACCGCATTGTCACCTGCACCAGCTGCGGCAATCTCGATACCGCCGATCCCTGCACGCTCTGCCGTGATCCGCGCCGCGACAATTCGATTATCGTCGTCGTGGAAAGCGTCGGCGATCTCTGGGCGCTGGAACGGGCGGGCGCGCTGCGGGCGAGCTATCATGTGCTGGGCGCGACGCTTTCGCCCTTCGACGGCATCGGCCCCGAAGACCTCGCCCTGCCCAAACTCGTCGACCGTGCCACCGCGCCGGAGGTGCGGGAAGTCATCCTCGCGCTCAATGCCACCGTCGAGGGCCAGACAACGGCGCATTACATCACCGATTTGCTCGCCGAGGCCGGCGTGAAGGTCTCCCGGCTCGCGCATGGCGTGCCGGTGGGCGGGGAACTCGACTACCTCGACGAAGGCACCCTCTCCGCGGCGCTTCTGAGCCGGACAACCCTGTGAGGCCCGCTGGCGGGAACGGATCGGCGATGCGCCTCGCCGACGCCCTCATCCGTGAACACGAACCCAGGAAAGCGCGCGTGACATGCCGTTAAAGAACGCCCACCGCTTCATCGGGGTCGATACCTGGATCTTCGATCTCGACAACACGCTCTATCCACCACACGCCGATCTCTGGCCCAAGGTCGACCAGAAAATCACCGCCTATATCTCCCAGTTTCTCGGTGTGGACGGGCTGACGGCGCGGGCGATCCAGAAATACTACTACCAGACCCATGGCACCACGCTGAACGGGCTGATGCAGGAGCACGGCATTGATCCGCATGCCTTCCTAGATTTCGTCCATGATATCGACCGGTCGAATTTGCCCCCCGATGCGCGGCTCGCCGGCGCGATTGGGGAGTTGCCGGGGCGCAAGTTCGTCTTCACCAACGGCTCGCGCCGCCACGCGACCGATACGATGCGCCAACTTGGCATCGATCACCTGTTCGAGGATGTGTTCGATATCGTCGCCAGCGAGTTCATCCCAAAACCCGCCCGCCGGCCCTACGAGCGTTTTCTCGCGGCGCATTCGATCTCGCCGGTGACCTCGGCGATGTTCGAGGATATCCCGCGCAACCTCGAGGTCCCCGCCGAGCTTGGCATGCGCACCGTGCTCGTGGTGCCCGACGATCGCGGCGACCACAAGGACGACTGGGAACGTCTCATTGAAGAAGGCCCCGGCGCCGACGGCGTGCGTTTCGACGCGGTGACCGCCGATCTGCCGATGTTTCTCGAAGGACTTTGCCTGCGGCTCAAGCCGGCGACGGGCGCTTGACAAGCGCCAAGCGATTTGACCAAGCAATTACCCTCATCCGTGCCAATCACCCTTATCCATGCTCTGAACAGGAACCCTGCATGTCGCTCGCCACCATCATCGATGCCGCCTGGGAAAATCGCGCCAGCATCAACGCCGCCACCAAGGGCGAGGTCCGCGATGGCGTGGAGGAAGCGCTCAATGGTCTTGATTCGGGCAAGCTCCGGGTTGCCGAACGCACCCCCGGAAAATCCGGGCCGGAAGCCTGGATCGTGCATCAATGGCTGAAGAAGGCCGTGCTGCTCTCGTTCCGGCTGAATGACATGGCGCCGATCTCCGGCGGGCCGGGCGGCGCCACCTGGTGGGATAAGGTCAATTCAAAATTTCTCGGGATGGGCGCGGCCGATTTTTCCGCCGCCGGCTTCCGCGCCGTGCCGAACTGCATCGTCCGCCGTTCGGCCTTCATCGGCAGGAACGTCGTCCTGATGCCGTCGTTCGTCAATGTCGGCGCTTACGTCGATGAAGGCACGATGGTCGATACCTGGGCCACCGTCGGCTCCTGCGCGCAGATCGGCAAGAACGTGCATCTCTCCGGCGGCGTCGGCATCGGCGGCGTGCTCGAACCGCTCCAGGCCAACCCGACGATCATCGAGGACAATTGCTTCGTCGGTGCGCGCTCGGAAGTCGTCGAGGGCGTGATCGTCGGTGAAGGCTCGGTGATCGCGATGGGGGTTTTCATCTCGGCCTCGACCAAGATCGTCGACCGCCAGACCGGCAAGATCCATATCGGCTATGTCCCGCCCTATTCGGTGGTGGTTTCCGGCAACCTGCCGGGCAAGGCGCTGCCGGGCGAGAACTGGGGCCCCTCCACCTATTGCGCGGTGATCGTCAAAACCGTGGACGCTCAGACACGCTCGAAAACCGCCATCAACGAACTCCTGCGCGACTAATCCCGCCGCGACGTAAAATTCCATCTCCTTGTCATGCTGTTGCCACAAGGACGCGCGAATGCAGCGCCGCGCCCAGTTTCCCTTCATGCCATGGCAGGAGCCCATTCGATGTTCGACGCCAAGAAATTGCTTGATATGCTTGTCCAATCCGGCAGCAATCCCGCCGGTGGCGGACAGAACTCCATGCTGGGGCAGGTCGGCTCCATCGTCGGTTCCGTGCTCGGCCAGGCGACCTCCGGGGTCAAGCAGGCGGCGGGCGAAATCGATGCCCGCACCGGCGCTTCCACCAAGGCAGGCGAGATGGTTTCGCAGGCGACCGGCAAATCGCCAACGGATTTTCTCAGCCAGGCAAAAGACCTCGCCTCGAAGAACCAGCTGGCCACCGGCGCCATTGTCGGCGGACTCGCAGCGGTGCTGCTCGGCACGGGCGCGGGGCGGAAGATTACCGGCACCGCTGCGCGCATGGGCGGCATGGCGCTGATCGGCGGCCTTGCCTACAAGGCGCTGCAGAACTACCAGGCCGGCAAGCCACTGCTCGATCTCAACTCTGCCGCCCGCGACATCTCCGCCCAGCCGGCGCTGCCCGCGCCGAATGACGAGCAGGGCCATGCGTTGCGCCTCGTCCGGGCGATGATCGCCGCCGCCTCGGCAGATGGTATTATTGATGAAACCGAACGTGCCGCCATTGCCGGCAATCTCAAGGCTGCGGGGCTCGATGCCGAAGCCGCGCGCTTCATCGACACCGAATTTGCCAATCCTGCCGATCTCTCGACGCTGGCCGAAGGGATCGCCACGCCGGATGAAGCCGCCCAGATTTATGCAGCGGCGCGGCTCGCCATCGACCCGGACACCCGCGAAGAGCAGGATTTCCTGGCCGCGCTGGCGCAGACCCTGAAGCTGGAACCGGGCCTGATCGCCCATATCGACACCGCCGCAGCCTCAGCCAAGGTCTGATCTTCGAGAAGGGCGGATCTTGCGCGCCGCCGAGCGCGAAAACGATGGAGCTTGCGCCGCGAATCGGTGAACGTGGCGCAACTCCAGTTAGGAACACCCAGCTTTGACGACTGACGGCTCGCCCGGGCGCCGGATTCTTGTCGCCCTCAAGCGGATCGATTGGGGGCTCGCCATCGTGACGAGCCTCTCCTTCGGCTCCGCCGCCTATGTGCTCGCCACCGAAGGCTGGGCTGTATCGTCGACGATACTTACCGATGATTTCCTGCTTTTCGCCGGCATATTGCCGAAGGTGGCGCTGGGCTGCCTCATCGGCGCGCTGATCCGCGTGCTGATCTCGCGCGCGACGATCGAGAGACATATCGGCGAGGGTTCCGGCGTGCTTGGCCTCGCGCTCGCCGGCTTCATCGGCATGCTGTTTCCGGCCGGCCCCTTCACCATCTTTCCACTGGCGGTCGTGCTGATGGCGAGCGGCGCGGATCGCGGCGCGGCGATCGCCTTCGTCTCCGGCTGGCTGCTGGTGGGGATCAACCGCGCGATCATCTGGGAGATGCCGTTCTTCGGACCCGATTTCGTGCTGTTCCGCTTCCTGATCTCAGCGCCGATGCCGATCCTGCTCGGGCTCGCGGCCCGCCTCGCCTTCTTCGACCGGATCATGCCGCCGCCAGGCGACAAGGCGGACCCATGACCGGGGCGGGCGCATGATCATTCTTGCCTTCACGCTGCTCCTCGCCGGCGTCGCCGCGATCCTCGGAACGATGGCCTGGCGGCGCGGCCCTTCGACCTTCTTCCACGCGCTCACCGACGCGAAGGCGCAGTTCGTGCACCTCCTGCCGCGTCTCATCATCGGCATTCTCGGCTCCGGATTTCTCGCGCATCTGATGCCGCGCGACGCCGTTCTCGCCTGGTTCGGTCCCAATTCCGGCCTGACGGGCACCGCGCTCGCGACGCTGGCCGGCGCGCTGACGCCGGGCGGGCCGGTCGTTGGTTACGCGCTCGGCGCGGCGGCGCTGAAGGCGGGCGCGGACTATGCGCAGGTCGTCGCCTATGTCACGGCCTGGTCGCTGCTGACGATCAACCGCATGATCTCCTGGGAATTCCCGCTGATGCCGCCGCGGCTGGTGGCGGTCCGCGTCATCGTCTCGTTGCCGTTCCCGTTTCTGGCCGCCTGGGTGACGATGGGGTTGCGGTAATTCTATGCCAGCCAGCGTTTCCTGCGCTTGTAGCTCTTGACCTCGCGGAACGATTTCTTGTCGCCCTCGGAGACACCGAGGTAAAATTCCTTGACGTCCTCGTTCTCGCGCAGCGACTTGGCATCGCCATCCATGACGATGCGGCCGGTTTCCATGATGTAGCCATAGGTCGCATAGCGCAGCGCCATGTTGGTGTTCTGCTCGGCGAGCAGGAACGAGACGCCTTCCTTGGCGTTGAGATCCTTCACGATCTCGAAAATTTCCTCGACGATCTGCGGCGCGAGGCCCATTGAGGGCTCGTCGAGCAGGATCATTTTCGGCCGGCTCATCAGCGCGCGGCCGATGGCGCACATCTGCTGCTCACCGCCCGAGGTATAGCCGGCCATGGATTTCAGCCGCTGCCGGAGGCGCGGGAAATAGTTGTAGACCATTTCCATGTCGCGCTTGATGGCCGCGCCGCCGTCGCGGCGCGTGAAAGCCCCGGTGAGCAGGTTTTCCTCGATGGTGAGATGGCCGAAGCAATGCCGGCCTTCCATCACCTGAATGCAACCGCGCTTGACGAGATCCGCCGGGCTCATCGTATCGACGCGCTCGTTCTCGAAAATGATCGACCCCTTGGTCACATCGCCGCGTTCCGCTTTCAGGAGGTTCGACACGGCCTTGAGCGTCGTCGTCTTGCCGGCGCCATTCGCACCGAGCAGCGCCACGATGCCGCCGCGCGGGACCGTCAGCGACACGCCCTTCAACACCAGGATGACGTGATCGTAGATCACCTCGATGTTGTTGACGGAAAGGATCGGTTCGGCGGTCTCGATCGCGGGCTGGGTCTGCATGGGAGCGCTCCGGAGGGGTGCAGTTTTCCGCCGCTGCGGCGGGGTGGATGGGCCCGAAGGCCCATCCTGTTTTCAGGTCTGTCCGGTTCAGGCGGCTTTTTCGCAGGCAATCGTGCGCTTGGGCCAGCCGGCATCCTTGGTGACGTATTCCTTCGCGGCTTCCTCGATCAGCGGACGCACGATGTTCTTGATCGGCTCCATCCAGTCCGAGGCCTTGACGTATTTGGTGCCGTCCCACTGCGAGACGAACACCTTGTTGTGGCCGTTGTGGTCCTCGCAGGTGATCTTCACCGGATTGGCGAAGCCTTCCATGCCCATTTCCTTCAACCGCGCCTCGGTGATGTTGAGCGCCTCGAAACCGCGCCGCACATCCTCGCCGTTGACGGCCTTCTTGCCGGTGAGCTTCTGGGCGGTACGGACCGCCTCGGCAATCAGCATCGAGTTGTAGACGCCGCGGTTGTAGAGGTTCTCGCCGACCTGCTCGCGCTTGGCCTGGCTGAGGTTCTTGTCGAGGACGTGCTTGAGAATATCCTGCATGACCGGGAAATTCGCCCCGGTATTGTGGAAAT
>CAZNAT010000071.1:0-10934 GCA_964571245.1 uncultured Methylobacterium sp. | reverse complement strand
TGTAGCCCTTGGCCGCGGCTTCACCGGCGCGGGCATCGTCATCGCCGCCGGCCCACCAGACACCGACGAGCTTGTCGATCGGGAAGCCGTTCTTGATCGCTTCCTTCACGGCGGTCGGGTTCATCGCGCCCCAGCCCTGGTTGTAGATCCAGTCGACCTTGTCGCGGCGGATCGAGAGCCAGACCGAGCCCTGGTTCTGCATCTGCGCGGCCGGAACCGGGTAGAGCTTGAGCGTGAAGCCATATTCCTTGGCCAGCGCTTCGAGAACCGGGATCGGCTCCTTGCCGAACGGCGCATCCAGATGAACAAGGCCGATCACCTTGCCCTTGAGGTTGCCGCCCTCGGCTTGAATCACGTGCTTCACGAACACCGACGCGCCATCCCAGTAGGTGGCCGGCGGGTTGAAGATCCACGGGAAGTTGGTGCCATCCGCCGAGGCCGAAAGCCCATAGGCCATCGAGAGCATCGGCACCTTGTCGACCGCTGCCTTGGGGATGAGCTGGAGCGTGATGCCGGTCGAGTAGGGGTTATAGACGACCGGGTTCTTGCCCTTGGTCGATTCGTAGCATTCGACGCCCTTCTTGGTGTCGTAGCCGGTCTCGCATTCCTCGATGATGATCTTGGCCCCGCCGATGCCGCCATCGCGCTGGTTGAGCATTTCGAGATAGTCGCGCATGCCGTTGGCAATATGCACGCCCGAACCGGCAAAGGCGCCGGTGCGGTAGGTCAGCAGCGGCACATAGATCGTGTCCTGTGCAACGGCCGGCCCGGCAAACGAGGCGAAGGTCGCCGCCGCAAGCGCGGAAAGTATAATCTGACGTTTCATGAGCACTTCCTCCTTGGCTCAGGCCCTTTTCGGGCCATTCAGTTCATCTTGCGCGCCGTTTGAGGGCGGCAAGGGTCGTCACAAAGCCTTTCCCGGTGCATTTTCAAACGAAGCTCTGCACTTCGCCAACCGAAAATGCGTCAACTCAAGGCACTAATACGGGAACGGCCAGGTTCTCAGTTTCTGCTTCGTGATCTGCCACAGACGGGCCAGACCATGCGGTTCGACGATCAGAAACAGGATGATCAGCGAGCCGACAAGAAGGTGGTTGATGTGTTCCGCCGTGGCGCCGGCGAGGGGAATGCCGATCGCCGGCAACCCGAATTTCAGGATGATCGGCACGATGTTCAGCAGCGCCGCGCCGAAGAAGCAGCCGATCAGGCTGCCGAGCCCGCCGATGATGACCATGAACAGGATGTTGAAGCTCTGGTTGATGTTGAAGGCATCCGAGGCTTCGCCGCCGCCATACCACAGGAACATCATCACCGCGCCGGCGACCCCGCAATAAAACGACGAGAGCGCGAAGGCGAGAAGCTTGGCCGGCAACAGCCGGATGCCCATCAGCTCGGCCGCGATATCCATGTCCCGCACCGCCATGAAGGTACGCCCGACCCGGCCGTGCAGGATGTTGGATGCGATCCAGGTGAGCACCACCACGATGCCCAGCAGCACAAGGTAGCGCGTCGTCGGCAGCGCATTGGCCCCGGTAATCGCGACGCCGAACAGCGTCCGCTGCGGCACCTCGATCGCCCCGGAGGCGTTGTAGTTGAACAGCCAGGGCACGCGCACGAAGCACCATTCGAGGAAGAACTGCGCCGCCAGGGTCGCCACCGCCAGGTAAAACCCCTTGATCCGCAGGGAGGGCAGCCCGAACACCGCGCCGATCGCCGCCGAGAAAATACCGGAGGCGAAGATCCAGATGATGATGTTCACGTTCGGAAAAATCGTCGTCAGCTTGTAGCAGGCAAACGCCCCCACCCCCATGAAGGCGCCGGTGCCGAGCGAGATCAGCCCGGTGTAGCCGGTGACGATATTGAGCCCCATCGCCGCGAGGGAGAACACCAGGAACGGGATCATCACCGTCGAGATGAAGAAGTTCGAGCCCGTCAACGGCACCACCACCGCGGCGACGAACAGGATGATGCCGATGCCGATCCGGTCCTGCAGGATCGGGAACACCGCCATATCCGCGGAATAGGTCTTCTTGAACTGGCCGGCCTCGCGGTAGAACATCTGCCTGTACTCTTCCCGTTAAATCCGCTCGATGATCTTGTCGCCGAAGAGGCCCTGCGGCCGCACCATCAGAAAACCGAGCGCGATCACATAGGCGATCCAGTTCTCGATGCCGCCGCCCACCAGCGGACCCCAGTAGAATTCGGCGACCTTCTCGCCCAGACCGATGATCAACCCGCCGACGATCGCACCGGGAATGGAGGTGAAGCCGCCGAGGATCAGCACGGGAAGCGCCTTGAGCGCGATGGTTTGCAGCGCAAACGACACATCCGAGCGCGCACCCCACATGATGCCGGTAATCAGCGCGACGATGCCGGCGGCAAACCAGACGATCGCCCAGATCTGGTTGAGCGAGATCCCGACCGAAAGCGCCGCCTTGTGGCTGTCCGCCACCGCCCGCAAGGCGCGGCCGATGCGGGTGTATTGAAAGAACAGCGCCAGGGCCGCGATCATCACCGAGGCGATCACCGCCGCCGCGATATCGATTTTCTGGAAGGTTACCCGGCCTCCGAGCATCGAAACATCGATCGCGCCGCGTGGAATATAGAGCTGCTCGGCGATCATCTGCTTGGGCTCGCCGCCGAAGATGAACTCGCCAAGCCCGATCAGCACATAGGTGAGGCCGAAGGTCGCCATGAACAGGATGATATCCGGCTGGTTGACGAGCGGGCGCAGCACGACCCGCTCCACCACCATCGCCAGGATGGCCATGACACCCAGCGTCAGGATCACCGCCAGCCAGGCCGGAACGCCTTTTTCGTGGAACCCCACCAGCGTCAGCGCCGAGAACACCACCATGATGCCCTGCGCGAAGTTGAACACGCCGGAGGCCTTGAAGATCAGCACGAACCCGAGCGCGATCAGCGCGTAAAGCACGCCCGACACCAGCCCTTCCCACAGCGTCTGCACCAGCAGATCCGGCGCGCCCCGCATTTGAAGGAACGGTTCGACGAGAACGTTGAAGAGAATGTCCATCAGCCCATCTCCCCGCGCATGTTCCGCAAAAGTGGTTGCCGGTCTTGTGATAAGAACATGCGCAATGCTCCTAGTGCGCCACGCCGAGATAGGCGTCGATCACCTTCTGGTTCGCCTTGACTTCCTCGGGCGTTCCATCGGCGATCTTTTGTCCGTATTCGAGCACCACCACGCGGTCCGACAGGTCCATCACGACACCCATATCGTGCTCGATCAACGCGATCGTGGTGCCGTATTGCTCCTTGGTGTCGAGGATGAAGCGGCACATATCCTCTTTTTCCTCGAGGTTCATGCCGGCCATCGGTTCGTCCAGCAGCAGCAGTTCGGGCTGCATGGCGAGCGCGCGCCCGAGCTCCACGCGCTTCTGCAACCCATAGGGCAGCTTGCCGACCGGTACCTTGCGGATATGCTCGATCTCCAGAAAATCGATGATTTCCTCGACGAACTTCCGGTGTTCGATTTCCTCGCGCATCGCCGGGCCGTGCCGCAGCAGGTGCCAGAAGAAATTCCGCTTCATCTTCAGCGTGCGGCCAACCATGATGTTGTCGAGCGTGGTCATGCCCTTGAACAGGGCGACGTTCTGGAACGTGCGGGCGATGCCTTGCGTCGCCGCCACGTGCGGGCGCATTTTGGTGCGGGTCTCGCCCCGGTAGGTGATCTGGCCTTCCTGCGGGTGATAGAACCCGTTGATCACATTGAGCATCGAGGTCTTGCCGGCGCCGTTCGGGCCGATGATGGCGCGAACCTCGCCCTTGATGATGTCGAAGGAGACATCGGTAATGGCCTTGACCCCGCCAAAGCGCAGCGAAACGTTTTCGACGCTCAGAAGCTGCTGACCCGGATCGATCTGTTGCACGATTTTCATGGTTCTGCCCGCCTCCCGCCGCTCACGCCGCCTGCGACGGGGTCGCCGGAACGGGCCAGGTTTTGGCGTCCATCACCTTGACCCGTGCCGCGATCACGCCCTTGCGCCCGTCCTCGAAGGTGACCTCGGTCGAGATGTCCGCCATGGTCGAGCCGTCGTAGAGCGCTTTGACCAGCGCGCCGTAGCGCTCAGCGATGAAACTGCGGCGGACCTTCTGCGTGCGGGTCAATTCGCCGTCATCCGCATCAAGCTCCTTGTGCAGGATCAGAAACCTGCTGATCTGGCTCCGCGCCATCATCGGCTCTTCGGAAAGTTGCCGGTTCACCTCGGCGATATGGCCGGCGATGATGTCGTAGACCTGCGGATGCCCCGCCAGTTCCTGATACGAGCCGTAGGAGATATTGTTTCGCTCGGCCCAGTTGCCGACCGCGACCAGATCGATGTTGATGAAACAGGTGACGCTGTCCTCGCCTTGCCCGAAGGCCACGACCTCGCGGATATTGGGGAAGAATTTCAGCTTGTTCTCGATGTATTTCGGCGCATAGAGCGCGCCGTTGTTGAGCTTGCCGACATCCTTGGCGCGATCGATGATCCGGAGCTGGCCATCCTTTTCGAAAAAGCCGGCGTCGCCGGTCCGGACGAACCCATCCGGTGTCATCGCCTCCAGCGTCTTTTCTGGTTCCTTGAAATAGCCGACGAACTGGCCGGGCGATCTGTACAGCACCTCGCCGCTCTCATCGATCCGGATCGTGACATTCGGCGTTGCCGGACCGACGCAATCGGAGCGTACCTGATTGTCCGCCTGCACGGTGACGTAGAGGAAGGCCTCGGTCTGGCCGTAGAGCTGCTTCAGGTTCAGCCCGATCGAGCGATAGAACGAGAACAGCTCCGGCCCGATCGCCTCCCCGGCGGTATAGCCGACGCGGATGGTCGAAAGCCCGAGCACATTCTTGAGCGGCCCGTAAATCAGCAGTTCTCCCAGCGCGTAATTCAGCCGCGCCAGCGCCGGAACCGGTTCGCGGTTGAGGATCTTCGCCCCCCATTTCCTGGCAACGCCGAGGTAATAGTGGAACAGCTTCTGCTTCAGCCAACTGGCGTCTTCCATGCGGATCATAATGCCGGTCAGCATGTTCTCGAACACGCGCGGCGGCGCAAAGGCGAAGGTGGTGCCGATTTCGAGCCGGTCATTGACGGCCGTTTCCGGGCTTTCCGGGCAGTTGATCGTGAAGCCGGCGACCAGCGCCTGCGCGTAGTTGAGGTAGTGATCGCCGACCCAGGCCAGCGGCAGATAGGCAATCACCTGATCCTCGTCGGTCAGCTTGTCGAACGCCACCGTGTCCCTGGCGGCATTCACGCAGCCCCCCGCCGAGAGCATCACCCCCTTCGAGCGCCCGGTCGTGCCGGAGGTATAGAGCATCACCGAGATATCCGAGCCCTGGCCGGTGGCGATCGCCTCCTCGAGACGCTGGACCGCCGCCGGGTCCGAGAGCAGGATGCCCTCACCCTGGCTGATGACATCGCCGATCGCCTGGAGGCGGGAATGGTCGTAGTCGCGAAGTCCGCGCGGCTCGTCGTAGAACACCATCTGGATCGTCGAGAGCCGGTCGGCAACGGAGAGGATTTTATCAACCTGCTCCTGATCCTGCACGCAGGCAAACCGGATCTCGGCGTGATCAAGCACATAGGCCATCTCCTCCGCCACCGAATCCGCGTAAACCGGCACGGGAATGGCACCGACCGATTGCGCCGCCATCATCGACCAGTATAGCTTCGGCCGGTTGGTGCCGATGATCGCGACCTTGTCGCCACGCTGCAGCCCATGCGCCATCAGACCGAGGGCATAGGCGCGGACGATGCGCTGCATCTCCACCCAGGACCATTCCCGCCAGATGCCGAGATCCTTGTGGCGCATCGCCGGTCGCGACGGACGAACCGTAGCGTTATGCGCAAGCCACTTCGGAAACGTATCAAGATTGGCCGTGGCGTTTGCCGTCACGCGCGCTCTCCCCTGGGAACCAGTTTCCACCATCGGGCCCCGATTTGTCCCGGGACCGCTTATCATTGGCCCCACGTTCGCAGGACACAGCCAATTGCGCAAGACTGGCCTTGACAGACACGGGGCAGATTTGCTTTTAACCTGCCAGACCTGCGTTTTCTTGCGCAGGTTTTTGTGTTTTTGGGTATGGATTTCGCGCGATTTGCGCCTCGTTTGCGGCAAACTTTGGGATTTTCGGGCCGAAAACCGGGAAATCGGCGCGAGCCGGCAGATGCATCGGACCAGGACCCTCAAGGCCCCAAGCCCCATCCATCCACGTCCACCGGGGTCAAAACCCCGGATCAATCCGGCATCTACGACGAAATGCTAAGGCATCAGCCGCCGGTGAGCGTGCCGTATCGGATCAGATCCTGCCAATCGCGGATCGCGACCCCGCCCCGTTCCGAGCGAAGCACCCCCGCGCTCTCGAGCGTTTTGAGCGATTGATTGGTGACCTGCCGCGACAGCCCGGAGAGAAAGCCGATCTCCTCCTGGGTAATGGCGAGATGGGTGCCGACACCGGGGTTGAGCCGCGGGTTGAACAGGCAAGCCAGCGCCCGCGCCACCCGGCCAGCGGCATCAAGCATCCGGTCGTTCTCGACCTGACCGATGAACTGGCCCAGCCGCTCGTTGAACTGCCGCACCAGAAACCGGTTGAAGCCGACGCTGTGCCCGAAAAGCCAGTTGAAGGTCGCCAGATCCACGAGCGCGAGGCGGGTTTCGCGCAAGGCCACCAGGTCATAGCGGCGCGGCTCGCTCTTCAGGATCGAGCCTTCGCCAAACCAGGCCCCCGAAGCCAGACCAGCCAGCGAGACCTGCTTGCCCGCATCCGAAACCGTCGACAGCTTCACCAGCCCCGAGACAACGCCCGCCCAGGAATCGAACCGGTCGCCCTGATGGCAGATATAGCTACCCTTCGGATAGACCTTTTCCGCCATGCCGCGGCGCGCCCGCTCCGCCTCTTCCGGCGAGAGCTCCTGCGACCAGACCGCGACCTGCCTGAGGGTTTCGAGTGAAATCACGGCATTTCCCGACGCATCGGCCAAGAAACATGGCCAAATGCTATATTGCGCCGCAACCCGGGGCTTGCAAGCCGAATGACTCGGGAAGCCTATTCGGCCGCCGCCCTGGATCCGCCCCCGGGCGCCCAGAAGCGCGCCAGCAGTTCGACCTCCTGGCGATCCGCCTCGGCGGCGTTTTTCGCCCGGACATGGCCATAGCCCCGGATGCGTTCCGGCAGGCTGGCGATCTCGACCGCGACGGCGAGCCGGCCGGCATCGAGTTCGGCCAGCAGCGCTTCGATACGCGCCCGGTACTGCCCGATCCGCGCCCGCTCATCCCGGCGTTCGGCGGTATAGCCGAAGGGATCGAAACCCGTACCCCGCAAGCCCCTGAAGCGCTGGAGCACTCCGAAGGCCTTCATCATCCACGGCCCAAAGGTCATTTTCTTCGGCTTGCCGGAGGAAGGGTCGATCTTCGCCAGCAGCGGCGGCGCCAGGTGGAACGTGAGCCGCATATTCTCGCCTTCGAAGGCATCGGCGAGCTGCTTTTTGAAGGCCTGCCCGGCAAACAGCCGCGCGACCTCGTATTCGTCCTTGTAGGCCATCAGCTTGAAGAGATTTTTTGCCACCGCCTCGGTCAGCGCGGTCGAGCCGGGCGCGACTTTCGCTTCCGCCGCGCGCACTTTGTCGACGAAGTGCCGGTAGCTCTCCGAATAGGCACGGTCCTGATACTCGATGAGGAAAGCAGCCCGCCGGGCGATGACATCCTCCGGCGTCGCCGAGAGCACATGCGTCGAAACATGGTCCGCCCCGCCGGCAACCTGAAGACCGAGCGCCGGGTCATGGGCCACGGCGCGGCCCCAACGGAAGGCCTCGCGGTTCATCGTCACGGCTTCGCCGTTCATCTCGATCGCGCGTTCAAGCGCATCGGAATGGAGCGGCACCGCGCCCTTCTGATAGGCGTAGCCAAGCAGGAACATATTGGCCGCGATCGACTGGCCGAAGAGCGCGGTGGCGATTTTCGTCGCATCGAGAAAATACGCGTTCTCCTTGCCCGCAGCGCTGGCGATTCCGCGTTTGAGCCGTTCGGCGGGCAGCGAATAATCGGGGTTGCGGGTAAAATCTCCCGGCAAAACCTCGGCCGTGTTGACGACGAAGGTGGTTCGGGTTCCCTTTCTTGATGCGACATCTTCACGCGAACCGGCGTCCGCTTCGCTCGATTTCGCTATCCCGGGCTTGACGGAGGCCAGCACCTTCTTGGAGCCGGAAACGACGAGATCGCAGCCCAGCACGAGATCGGCCATGCCGGCCGAAACCCGGATGGCATGGATATCCTCCGGGTGCTTGGCGAGGCGGATGTGCGAATAGACCGCGCCGCCCTTCTGCGCGAGGCCGGCCATGTCGATCATGCCGCAGCCGCGCCCTTCGAGGTGCGCAGCCATGCCCAGGATCGCCCCGATCGTGACGACCCCGGTGCCGCCGATGCCGGTGATGATGGCTGCCCAGGCGGCGTCATCGAGATTGGGAAGCGCCGGATCGGGCAGGCGGGGCAGGGCCAGCCCCTTGCTCGAACCCGCGATCTTGCGCGGTTTTGCGCCGGATACCGTCACGAACGACGGGCAGAACCCGTCGAGACACGAGAAATCCTTGTTGCAGCTCGATTGATCGATCTTGCGCTTGCGCCCGAATTCGGTCTCCACCGCCTGCACCGAGACGCAGTTCGAGGCCTTGCCGCAATCGCCGCAGCCTTCGCAGACGGCTTCGTTGATCAGGACGCGCTTGTCGGGATCGGGATAGGTGCCGCGCTTGCGGCGCCGGCGCTTTTCGGCGGCGCAGGTCTGATCGTAGATCATCACCGTCACGCCTTCGATGGCCGCGAGCTCCTGCTGCACCGGCATCAGTTCCGAGCGGTGGTGGAAGCTGACGCCCGACGGCCAGGTGTAGTTTGAATCGTATTTCTCCGGCTCGTCCGAAACCACCGCGATGCGGGAAACGCCTTCGGCGCGCACCTGCCGCGCGATCATGTCCGGCGTGAGGTTGCCCTCGTGCGGTTGCCCGCCGGTCATGGCGACGGCGTCGTTGAACAGGATCTTGTAGGTGATGTTGGTTTTCGCCGCGATCGCCCAGCGCAGGGCAAGAATGCCGGAATGGTTGTAGGTGCCATCCCCGAGGTTCTGGAACACGTGATGGCGGGTTGAGAACGGCGCCTCGCCGATCCAGTTGGTGCCCTCGCCGCCCATCTGGGTGAAACCCTCGGTCCCGCGGTCCATCCACTGCACCATGTAGTGACAGCCGATTCCGGCGTAGGCGCGCGTGCCCTCCGGGATCTTGGTCGAGGAGTTATGCGGGCAACCCGAACAGAAATACGGGATGCGGGTCGCGAGATCGCTGACCTCCCCCAGAACGACCTGCGCCTGGCGCACGGTCTCCAGCCTCGCGGCAAGGCCGGCATCCGCGCCCCGGGCGAGCAGCCGGGTGCCGATGGCGATGGCGATATCGTTGGGATCGAGCGCGCCCTTGACCGGGAACAGCCATTCGCCGTTCTCGTCCTTCTTGCCGACGACAACCGGCTGGTGGGCGGAGCCGTACAGCTCCTCGCGCACCTGCACCTCGATCAGGCTGCGCTTCTCCTCGACGACCATGCACAGATCGAGATCCTGGACAAAATCCTTCAGCCGCTCCGGGTCCACCGGCCAGGGCGAGGCGAGCTTGAGCAGCTTCAGCCCGAACCTGTCCGCCTCGGCCGGGCCGATGCCGAGCAGATCGAGCGCCTGCATCACATCAAGATAATTCTTGCCGACGGTGATGATGCCGAGACGCGGCGTCTTGCCACCGGAATAGACCATCTTGTCGAGCGTGTTGGCGCGGAAATAGGCCAGAACCGCCGCGCGCTTGAATTCGTGCAACCGGGCTTCCTGCTCCAGGAAATTGTCGTTCGGGCGGATGTTGAGCCCACCCGGCGGCATTTCGAAATCATTGGGGATCTGGATGGAGACGCGGTCGAGCCGGCCATCGACGGAGGCGGTGGATTCGACGTTGTCCTTGACGCCCTTGAGTGCCACCCAGACACCGGCATAGCGGCTGAGCGCGAAGGCATGCAGGCCGAAATCGAGGATCTCCTGCACCCCGGCGGGGTTGAGGATCGGGATCATCGTATCGACGAAATTGAACTCGGTCTGATGCGCGTTGGTCGAACTCTCCGCGGTGTGATCGTCGCCGGAGAGGCAGACGACGCCGCCGAATTTCGAGGAGCCCGCCATATTCGCGTGGCGGAACACATCGCCGGTGCGATCGACGCCCGGCCCCTTGCCGTACCAGAGCGAGAACACGCCCTGATATTTGCCCTCGCCGCGCATCTCGGCCTGCTGCGTGCCCCAGCACGCGGTGGCGGCGAGATCCTCGTTGAGGCCGGGCTGGAAAACGATGGCGTGCTGCCTGAGCTTCTTGCCCGCCTTGAACAGGTGGCGCAGCAGGTTCACATAGGTGGCCGAGTAGCCGAATCGATCGCCGACCACCTTCGCAGGAAGCCTGTCCACGAAGGAAGCTCGAAGGGCCTCGTAGCGGCGCTGCCAGTCATGCACGGGGTGGGTGAAGAAGGAAGAGTTGAGCATGTCGAATGTATACTGTATGTCGCTTATAGAGTCAAGAAAAACAATCTTAAAACACATCTTGCTGCCCAGCAGCACTGGAGGCCACCGGGCGCCAGGATGATAGGAAATGCCTTGTTCAGGCATTTTGTGCATAATTACCGTCTGCGGCTGCGAAGGGAGGCTGCGGCTGGCCGGGTGCACTAACTGGGCGCTACAGTTGTTTGTAAGCGACACTCCATATACAAGATGGAGCGGACACATCGTCCCCTGAGCGCCGAACAAGATCGATATCACAGAGGAATCTACGGGGAGGATGCGTTCACTGCCTTACGTGGCAGTGTCGGTTTCCCCTCCGCGAAAATCGGTGTTAAGTATGGAGTGCCAATCGGTCCTGAGCGAATAATCGGAT
>CAZNAT010000070.1:4490-17876 GCA_964571245.1 uncultured Methylobacterium sp. | reverse complement strand
CCACGCGCTATGACATCGACATGACCAAGTGCATCTACTGCGGCTTCTGCCAGGAAGCCTGCCCGGTCGATGCGATCGTTGAGGGGCCGAATTTCGAATTCGCGACCGAAACCCGCGAGGAGCTGTTCTACAACAAGGACAAGCTACTCGCGAACGGCGCACGCTGGGAACGTGAAATCGCGCGCAATATCGCGATGGACGCGCCGTATCGCTGAGGGAAACGCCATGAATGTGATTACCCTCTTTTTCTATCTGTTCTCGGGCATCCTCATCGCTTCGGCGGTGATGGTGGTTTCCTCGCGCAACCCCGTGCACGCGGTGCTGTTCCTGATCCTCGCCTTCGTCAACGCCTCCGGGCTGTTCCTGCTGATGGGCGCCGAGTTCCTGGCGATGATCCTGATCGTCGTCTACGTCGGTGCGGTGGCGGTGCTGTTCCTTTTCGTCGTCATGATGCTCGACGTCGATTTTTCGGAGCTTCGGCAGGGATTTTTGCAGTACCTGCCGGTCGGGGCGGTGATTTCCGCGATTTTCTTCCTGGAGATCGCGCTGGTCGTCGGCACCTGGCAGCTCGCGCCGGAAGCGATTTCGATGCATAAGGCGGCGGCAGCCGCCCCCGTCGATGCGATGAACGCCCGCGCGCTCGGCCGCGTGCTTTACACCGAGTATGTCTACTTCTTCCAGGCGGCGGGGCTGATCCTGCTGGTGGCGATGATCGGCGCCATCGTGCTGACCTTGCGCGAGCGGGTCGGGGTCAAGCGTCAGGACGTGATGCGCCAGAACGCGCGCGGCAAGGCATCCGCCATGGCCGTGGTGTCGGTGGCGCCGGGGCAGGGGGTGACGACGACCGGGGTGATGCGCGCCGATGCGGCGGGCAAGGATACCGTGATCGAGACCTCCGCGTCCGCTCAGGTTACTACGAAGATCGGGGGCTAACATGACCATCGGGCTTTCCCATTATCTCGTCGTGGCGTCGATGCTGTTCACCCTCGGGGCCTTCGGCATCTTCGTGAACCGCAAGAACGTCATCGTCATCCTGATGTCGATCGAGCTGATCCTGCTCGCGGTGAACATCAACCTCGTCGCGTTCTCGACCCACCTCGGCGATCTCACCGGGCAGGTTTTCGCGCTGCTGGTGCTGACGGTCGCGGCGGCTGAAGCGGCGATCGGGCTGGCGATCCTCGTCGTCTATTTCAGAAACCGCGGCTCGATCGCGGTTGAAGACATCAACGTGATGAAGGGCTGAACGCATGATCCCGAAAAGTGGAGTCCGGTATTCGCTGACGCGGACCTCCGGTTCGGACCAGATCATGCGCAAGTTAAAAGGTCTCTGAGACATGGCCCAGGCAATCGTATTCCTCCCGCTTCTCGGCTTCATCCTCGCCGGCATCGCCAGCCTGATCGCGCATCGGGCGGCGTCGGCGCGGGAAGTGCTGGCGTTCGGCAACGCCGACCATTCGGGCCATGCCGCGCCAGCGCACGCCGGAACCGCGCATGCGCAGGACCACCATGATGATCACGCACCGGAGGTTTCGCCGCATTCGGAAGCGGTTTCGCGCTTTTCCGAGGTGATCACGACCGGCCTCCTCGCGGTTTCCTGCGTGCTGTCCTGGGCGATGTTCTTTCAATACGCGCTGGGTTCCGCAGCGCCCTTGCGCGTGGTCGTGGCCGATTGGATCCACGTCGGTGCCTTCGTGGCCGATTGGGCGCTGCGCATCGACGCGCTGACCGCGGTAATGCTGGTGGTGGTCACCACCGTGTCGATGCTCGTGCATCTCTATTCGATCGGCTACATGCACGAGGACCCGTCGCGGCCGCGCTTCATGGCCTATCTCTCGCTGTTCACCTTCGCGATGCTGATGCTGGTGACCTCGGACAACCTCGTCCAGATGTTCTTCGGCTGGGAGGGCGTCGGTCTCGCCTCGTATTTGCTGATCGGCTTCTGGTACAAGAAGAAGTCCGCCAATGACGCGGCGATGAAGGCCTTCATCGTCAACCGCGTTGGCGACTTCGGCTTCGCGCTCGGCATTTTCCTGGTTTTCTGGGTCTTTGGTTCGGTCAGCTACGACCAGATCTTTGCTGGCGTTGCCGGCAAGGCCAAGGATACCGTGAGTTTCCTCGGGTATCAGGTGCCGATGATCGAGCTGGCGGCCTGCCTGCTGTTCATGGGGGCGATGGGCAAATCGGCGCAGTTCCTGCTGCACACCTGGCTGCCGGACGCGATGGAAGGCCCGACGCCGGTCTCGGCGCTGATCCACGCCGCGACCATGGTGACCGCGGGCGTGTTCATGGTCGCGCGGCTCTCGCCGATCTTCGAGTATGCCCCGTTCGCGCAATCCGTGGTGCTGGTCGTCGGCGCGACGACGGCGTTTTTTGCCGCCACCGTTGGTCTCGTGCAGAACGACATCAAGCGCGTGATCGCCTATTCGACCTGCTCGCAGCTTGGTTACATGTTCGTCGCGCTCGGCGCCGGGGTGTACGGCGCAGGCATCTACCACCTCTTCACGCATGCCTTCTTCAAGGCGCTGCTGTTCCTCGGGGCCGGCTCTGTCATCCACGCGATGCACCACGAACAGGACATCCGCAAGATGGGCGGGCTGGCGAGGAAGATCCCGTTCACGGCGGCGATGATGGCGATCGGCACCATCGCGCTGACCGGCTTTCCGTTCACGGCGGGGTTCTATTCGAAGGATGCGATCATCGAGGCGGCGTATGTCGCGCATCAGCCCGGGCATGTCTATGCCTTCCTCTGCGTGGTTGCCGCGGCCTTTATGACCTCGTTCTATTCCTGGCGGCTCTATTTCCTCACCTTCATGGGGACGACGCGCGCCGACCCGCACACCTACGACCACGCGCATGAGAGCCCGCTCGTCATGCTGATCCCGCTGGGTGTCCTGGCGGCGGGGGCGATTTTTGCCGGTTTCCCCTTCGTGCATGCCTTCCTCTCGGATGCCGGCGGCGCGTTCTGGAAAGGCGCGATCTTCACCGGCGCGGCCAACCACACGCTGCATGACATGCACGATGCCGCGAAATTGCCGGCCTGGGTGCCATGGACGCCGTTCGTGATGATGGTGGCCGGCTTTGTGCTCGCCTATGCCTTCTATCTCAAATGGCCGGAGTTGCCGAAGGGTCTCGCGGAGCGCCACCCGGCACTCTACCGGTTCCTGCTCAATAAATGGTATTTCGACGAGCTCTATGACCGGATTTTCGTCAGGCCCGCGCGCTGCCTCGGCCACTTCCTGTGGAAGAAGGGCGACGGCGCGGTGATCGACGGCCTGGGCCCGGATGGCGTCTCGGCTGTCGTGCTGCGCGTGACGGGCCGCGTCGTCAAACTCCAGACCGGCTTTGTCTATCACTACGCCTTCGCCATGCTGCTCGGCGTCGCGGGCTTCGTCACCTGGTATCTGTTCTCGGGGGGAGCGCACTGATGTTCGGCTTCGGCATTCTCACCGGGCTCCTGCTCCTGCCGCTCGTCGGCGCGGGGTTCGTTCTCCTGCAAAAAAACGACGAGGCAGGCCTCAGGAATGCGCGCTGGGGCGCATTCTGGGCCACGGTCGTCACCTTTCTGTTGAGCCTTGTGGCGCTGGCGCGGTTCGATGGCGCCAAAGCCGGCTTCCAGCTCGTCGAGCGGATGCCCTGGCTTGGCGACACCATCGTCTACCAGCTTGGTGTCGACGGCATCGCGATGCCCTTCGTCATCCTGACGACCTTCCTGCTGCCGTTCTGCATCGCGGCGTCGTTCTATTCGATCCGCGACCGGGCGAAAGAATATTACGCGCTGTTCCTGCTGCTCGAAACCTTGATGATCGGCGTCTTCGTCAGCCTCGATCTCGTGCTGTTCTACGTGTTCTTCGAGGCCGGGCTGATCCCGATGTTCCTGATCATCGGCATCTGGGGCGGCGCGCGGCGCATCTACGCCAGCTTCAAGTTCTTCCTCTACACGCTGCTCGGCTCGGTGCTGATGCTGATCGCGATCATGGCGATGTACTGGGCGGCGGGCACGACGGATATCGTCAAGCTGCTGGCGTTCAAGTTCCCGTCCTCGATGCAGTATTGGCTCTGGCTGGCGTTCTTCGCCTCGTTCGCGGTGAAGATGCCGATGTGGCCGGTGCACACCTGGCTGCCGGATGCCCACGTGGAAGCGCCGACCGCGGCCTCGGTGGTGCTGGCGGCGGTGCTGCTGAAAATGGGCGGCTACGGCTTCATCCGCTTCTCGCTGCCGATGTTCCCCGAAGCCAGCGTCTATTTCGCCAACATGGTGTTCGCGCTTTCGGCGATTGCGATCATCTACACCTCCCTCGTCGCGATGATGCAGGAGGATATCAAGAAGCTGATCGCCTATTCCTCCGTGGCGCATATGGGCTTCGTGACGATGGGCCTCTTTACGCTCAACAGCCAGGGCGTGCAGGGCGCGGTGTTCCAGATGGTGAGCCACGGCCTCGTCTCCGGCGCGCTCTTCCTCTGCGTCGGCATCGTCTATGACCGCATGCATACGCGGATGATCGCGGCCTATGGCGGCCTCGTGAACCGGATGCCACTCTATGCGCTGGTGTTCCTGTTGTTCACGATGGCCAACGTCGGGCTGCCGGGCACCTCCGGCTTCGTCGGCGAATTCCTGACGCTGCTCGGGGCCTACAAGGCCAACACCTGGGTCGCCTTCTTCGCGACCACCGGGGTTATCCTGTCGGCGGCCTACGCGCTCTGGCTGTTCGCGCGGGTTGTCTACGGCAAGCTCGAAAAGCACGAGCTGGAGGCGATCCCGGACCTCGACCGGCGCGAACTGGCGCTTCTGGTGCCCTTAGCGCTGCTGGTGATCTATTTCGGCGTGCAGCCGAACGCCATCCTGTCGATGAGCCAGGCCAGCGTCGATGCGCTGCTCGGTGCCATGAAGGCCGGACTTGGCGGCAAGCTCGTCATGCTCGGGCAGTAAGGGGAACATCATGAACCAGGTCATTTCCCCCATTCCCGCCTTCGGCCCGGCCCTGCCGGAGATCATTCTGGCGATCGCCGCGCTTGGCCTCGTCCTGCTCGGCGCCTTCCGGGGCGACGGCGCGAAGAAACTCATCGATGCCATCGCGGTCGCCGCGCTGGTGCTCGCCGGGTTTTTCCTGTTCGATCAGGGGCCGGGACGGGTTTCCACCTTCAACGACGCCTTTGTGGTCGATAGTTTCGCCCGCTTCATGAAGGGGCTGACGCTTGTCGGCTCGATCGCGGCGATCGTCCTGTCGTCGCGGTTTCTTGTCGACGAGAAGATCGCGCGCTTCGAATACACGATCCTCATCCTGCTTTCGACCATCGGCATGATGATGATGTGCTCGGCGAACGAGCTGATCTCGCTCTACCTCGGCGTCGAATTGCAGAGCCTCGCGCTTTATGTCGTCGCCGCCTTCCACCGCGACAATGTGAAATCCTCGGAAGCAGGGCTGAAGTACTTCGTGCTCGGCGCGCTTTCCTCCGGCATGCTGCTCTACGGCATGAGCCTCGTCTATGGCTTCACCGGCTCGGTGACCTTCCCGACCATCGCCAAGGCGGTGACCGGCGGCCATGGTTCGGGGGTGATGATCGGCCTGGTCTTCATCATCGCCGGCCTTGCCTTCAAGATGAGCGTCGTGCCGTTCCACATGTGGACGCCGGACGTTTATGAGGGATCGCCGACGCCGGTCGCGGCCTTCTTCGCCACCGCGCCGAAGATGGCGGCGGTCGCGATGACGACGCGCATCCTGATCGATGCCTTCCTGCCCATCGTCAAGGACTGGCAGCCGATCATCGCGTTTGCGGCGATTGCCTCGATGATCCTCGGCGCCTTTGCCGCGATCGGCCAGAACAACATCAAGCGGCTGATGGCCTATTCCTCGATCGGCAACATGGGCTACGCGCTGGTCGGCCTCGCCGCCGGTACGGTGCAGGGCGTTGAGGGCGTCGTGATCTTCATGACGATCTACCTCGCGATGACGCTCGGGGTGTTCGCGGTCATTCTCGCGATGCAGACGGGCGGCAAGCGGTTTGAATCGGTGTCGGATCTCGCCGGGGCCTCGCGCACCAATCCGGGGCTGGCGTTTGTGATGGCGGCGCTGTTGTTCTCGCTGATCGGCATTCCGCCGCTCGCCGGGTTCTTCGGCAAGTTCTACGTCTTCGCGGCGGCGGTTGAGGCCAAGCTGTTCGTGCTCGCGGTGATCGGTATCGTCGCCAGCGTGGTCTCGGCCTTCTATTACCTGCGCATCATCAAGGTGATGTATTTCGACGCGCCGGCACCGGCCTTCTCGGTGGCGGGGGCGGAAATTCGCGGGGTGATGTGGGCCTCGGCGGCGTTCGTGGTGCTGTTCGTGGTGATCGCCAACCCGATCCGGACCATGGCTGCGGCAGCGGCGAAATCGCTGTTTTGATGACCATCGAGCTTTCGCCGCGGGCCATCGCCGACGGGTTTCAGCTGCTGCATGTCACGCGCGCCGAATCGACCAACGAAGCCGCGCTCAAGGCGGTGCAGGCGGGGGTCGACCTGTTCTGGGTCGTTGCCGACGAGCAGACGATGGGGCGCGGACGGCATGGTCGCAGCTGGGCCTCGCCGCCGGGCAACCTCTATGCAAGCCTCGGCCTTCACGACCCATGCCCGGCGGCGTTCTCGCCGCTGCTCGGCTTTGTCGCCGGGCTGAGCCTGGCGGAGGCCATCCTCGCGATCGCGCCGGGGCTGAAGCCGGTGCTCCACCTCAAATGGCCGAATGACGCGCAGATCGATGGTGCGAAGCTGGCGGGGATTCTGCTGGAGGGCACGACGCTTGGCGGCGGCGCGACCGGCGTTGCCATCGGCATCGGCGTCAATGTCGCGCATTTCCCCGAGGGGCTCGACCAGAAGGCGACCGCGCTTGCTGCGCATATCCGGAACATCGATCCCGCGCTGCTGTTTGACGCGCTCTCGGAACGCATGGCCGGCAATCTCGCGCTGTTCGATCGCGGTGCCGGCTTTGCGGCGATCCGTGCCGGCTGGCTCGCGCATGCCCTGCCGAACGGCACGCCGCTGCGCGTGAAACTACCTGCCGGCGAGCGTCACGGACGCTTTGCCGGCATCGATCCGGCGGGACATCTCCTGCTGGAAACCGGCGGTCCGGTTGAGACAATCATGGTCGGGGATGTTTTTCCGGGTGATGACCTGCTCTCGCCCGAGGCCGCGATGAGGATTGTTGGATGAAGCCGGACGAACTCGTTTTCGTACCCCTGGGCGGGCTTGGCGAAATCGGCATGAACATGGCGTTGTATGGTTACGGCTCCGGCCGGAAGCGGCAATGGATCATGGTCGATTGCGGCATTGCTTTTGCGGGGGACGATCTGCCCGGCGTGGACGTGATTTTCCCCGACCCCGGCTTCATCGTCGCGGAGCGGAAGAACCTGCTCGGCATCATCATCACCCATGCGCATGAGGACCATTTCGGTGCGCTGGCGGATTTGTGGCCGCGCCTCGGGGCGCCGGTCTACATGACGCCGTTTTCGGCAAACCTCCTGGAAGCGCGCCGGCTTTCCGAGCCCGGCGCCCCGAAAATCCCGGTGCGCGGCATCACCCAGTCGAGCCGCTTCACACTCGGGCCCTTCGATATCGAAGCGATCCCGGTCGCGCATTCGATCCCCGAATCGATGGCACTGGCGATCCGGACGCCTGCCGGAACCGTGCTGCATACCGGCGACTGGAAGATCGACGAGACGCCGATCGTCGGCCTGCCGACCGATGGCAACCGGCTCCGGGAAATCGGCGACGAGGGCGTGCTGGCGCTGGTCTGTGACAGTACCAATATCACCCGCGAGGGGATTTCCCCCTCCGAGACCGAGGTGCGCGAGAGCCTGCGCCAGATCATCCTCGCGGCGAAGGGCAGGGTGGCGGTGACCACCTTTGCCTCCAACGTCGCCCGCATCCGGGCAGTGGCGGAAGCGGCGGCGGAAGCCGGGCGCGAGGTCATTCTGGTCGGCCGGGCGATGGACCGCGTGGCCGATGTCGCCGGGGAGCTCGGCATGCTCGACGGCGTCGCGAGCTTCCGCTCGGCGGACCGCTACAAGACGCTCCCGCGCGACAAATGCGTCCTGCTGCTGACCGGCAGTCAGGGCGAAAACCGCGCGGCGCTGGCGCGCGTGGCCGAGGGCGAGCACCCGGAAGTCGCGCTGGCCGCCGGCGATACGGTGATTTTCTCGTCCCGCACGATTCCCGGCAACGAAAAGGCCGTCGGCAAGATCGTCAACGCTCTCGCAAAGATGGGCGTCGAGATCCTCACCGACCGGGACGCGCTGGTGCATGTCTCCGGCCATCCGCGCAAGGACGAGTTGCGCCGCATGTACGAATGGACCCGGCCGAAAATCGCGATTCCGGCGCATGGCGAGGCGATGCATCTCAGCCTGCACCGCGATTTTGCCAGGACACTCGGAATCAAGCACGTCATCCGCGCGTTCAATGGCGATGTCGTCGCCCTCGCGCCGGGCGAACCGGCGATCACCGATCAGGTGGCGAAGGGACGGCTGGTCAAGGATGGCGCGCTGATCGTTTCCGACGAGGATCAGGCGATCATCGAACGTCGCAAGCTCGGGTTCGCTGGCATCGTGATGATCGCGATCGCGATGGACGACAAGGGCGTGATCGCCGCCGATATCGAGGTCGAGATCACCGGCCTGCCGCAGACCGATGATGAGGGCGAGCCGATGGTCGAACACATCCGGGATATCGTCGACGAGGTCTATTCCTCGCTGCCCAAGGCCAAGCGGCGCGATGCCCATACGCTGCGGGTCGCGGTCGAGCGCGGCGTCCGGTCGGGTCTTGCCGATATCTGGGGCAAGAAGCCGATCACCAAGGTGATGGTGCTGGAGGTGTGAGATGATCGGCAGGCTCAATCACGTGGCGGTTGCGGTGAAGGATGTGGCTGCCGCCGCCGCAGTCTATCGCGGGACGCTGGGCGCCAGGATTTCCCCGGTGCAGGACCTGCCCGAGCATGGTGTCCGCGTCGTCTTCGTCGAATTGCCGAATACCAAGATCGAGTTTCTCGAACCCTTGGGCGCGGCCTCGCCGATCGCGAAGTTTTTGGAGAAAAACCCCGACGGCGGCATGCATCACCTGTGCTATGAGGTCAGCGATATTCGCGCGGCGCGGGACCGGCTGGTGGCGGCTGGCGCACGCGTTCTCGGCGATGGTGAGCCGAAAACCGGGGCGCATGGCAACCCGGTGCTGTTTCTGCACCCCAAGGATTTCCTGGGCGTCCTGACCGAGCTGGAAGAGGTGCCGTGAGGCCAAAAGCCTTGCGGAACGAGAGGCGTCAAAACCTGCCCGCGCACCGGAGGCGCGGGGGCGGGCGATGCCGGGGAGACGTGTGAGGGGCAGATCGAAGCTCGACCGACGTGAATCCAGTACCTCGCTCTAGCTTCTTATAACTTCACGCGTTTTCCTCGATCAGCCGGCGACCACAGAATCGTAAAAACGCTCCAGGCCAACAAGGATCATCCCATGAGCATCGGCAGTTCGGTCGCCATCTACTTCGTGATCTGGTGGACGACGCTTTTTGTCGTGCTGCCGTTCGGGATCCGCTCGCAGCTGGAGGCGGGGGAGGTTTCGCCGGGCTCGGATCCCGGTGCGCCGGCGGTCACGCGTATTCTCACGATCGTTCTGGTCAATTCGGCCGTGGCGGCGGTTTTTTTCCTGATCTTCCGCTATGCTGTGCTGCCGCTGCTGTAAGCCTGCCGCTGCCGCAAGGCGATGTCTTCAGTGCAGCGCGCGGATCGCGGCGCAGAAGCGCGCCACTTCCTCCTCGGAATTGTAATAGTGCGGTGAGGCGCGCACCACCGTCGTCAGTCCGCGCGCGGCGAGATCGAAGCGGGACGAGTTGGCGGAGGAGGTGGTGACATTGATCCCCTGCGCCCTGAGACTGGTCTTGATCGCCTGCGCGTCATGGGTCTTGAGCGTGAAGGTGACGATCGCGCTTTTCTCGACCCCGAGATCGTGGATCGAAACCCCGGGGATCTCCGCGAGCGTTTCGCGCAGCAGCCTGGCGAGGCCCAGCGCCCGCGCCGCGATGGCGTCGAGCCCCCAGGCGAGGGCGTAGTCGACCGCGGCGCCAAGCCCAAGCCGGCCCGCCACGTAGCTTTCCCAGTTCTCGAACCGCTTGGCATCCGGCACGATCGAGAAACTGCGCTCGCCGGTGAGGGTGGCGGCGTGAAGATCGAGGAAAACCGGTTCGAGCCGGGCGATCCACTCACGGCGAACATAGAGAAAGCCGGTGCCGCGCGGGCCGCGCAGGAATTTCCGCCCGGTGGCCGAGAGCATGTCGCAGCCGATCGCCTCGACATCGATCGGCAATTGCCCGATCGACTGACAGGCATCGAGCAGATAGGCGATGCCGTTTTTGCGCGCGATCGCCCCGATGGCGGCGGCGGGATTGATCAACCCGCCCTGGCTCGGCACATGCGTGATCGCGATCAGCTTGACGCGCGGGTCGATCATCTTCTCCAGCGTTTCGACACAGACCTGGCCATGCGCGTCGTTGGGCACGACATCGAGAAGGATGCCGCGGTTTTTTGCCGCCTGAAGGTAGGCGATCACGTTGCTGGCGTATTCGGCGCGCGCGGTCAGGATGCGATCGCCGGGCTGGAGCGGCAGGGAGTAGAACGCCATGTCCCAGGCGCGGGTGGCGTTCTCGATAAAGGCCACTTCGTCGGGCGCGCAATTGATCAGCCGGGCGATCGAGCGATACATGGCTTCAAGCCGCGCCTCCGCCTCGTCGCAGGCCTCGTAGCCACCGATTTCCGCCTCGCGCGCAAGATGGGCCATCACGACATCCATCACGATCTGCGGCGGCAGTGCGGCGCCGGCATTGTTGAAATGCAGAACCTTTTGCGTCCCCGGCGTTTCGGCGCGCGCGCGCGCGATATCGATGGATCTGGAAATCATCTTGTTCCTCGGGCGGTATTGCTGGGTGGTGCAGTTCTACCCAAGCCTAGGGTCTGGACCTATTCATTTCGATGAACCGGCATGATTTTGATGGATGGAATGGCAGGAGAACCGCGAAAAGCGGGCTTGCTGCCCGGTTGAGCGTTTCGACACACCAGTTCGCCATCAAAATCATGTCCTTCGGATTGGATGAAAATGCACGATCTTCATGTCGCAAACCTTTGAAAACCAGGCGGTTTCCTACAGGCTTGCTCCTCAATCTCGTGCATTTTGATCCAACCGCCTTCCTCGAAATAAATAGGTCCAGACCCTAGGCGAGCCAAGAGAAGCGCGCAATTCATGAGCGATACAAAAAGAAAAAGCAGAGCCTCGGCTCTGCTTTGGAACTTTGCTTATTATTTTTTGGACGGCCGAATTTGCGTCTGTAACGACGCCACCCTCTGGGGAATATTGTTTTTGCTTCTCCTGCCGAACGCTTGTTCGACCCGGAACCCCGCCTGACCCGGCAACCTCTAGACAAGGATTTCGGGCGAGTCTTCATGCAGTGCAGCATTCATGAATTGGAATGTATTATCCCGGGGCGGTTCTCCTGCTGGTCCCCGCCGGGACAATGCCATAATCGCCAAGGCGCGGACCCGTTCATATCGGGCAGGCGTCCGCTCATCCCGGCATTTGCAAGCCGGGCGAAGTGTGACAGAAGCGGAACGAGACTGTAGGACGAGCCTCGCTCACACGAATACCGCCCTCTTTGGAGCCATCATGCGTCTTTCCCGATATTTCCTCCCCACCTTGCGCGAAACGCCGAAAGAGGCCGAGATCGTCTCGCACCGCCTTGCGCTGCGGGCCGGGCTGGTCCGGCAGGAATCGGCGGGGATTTACGCCTGGCTACCGCTGGGCCTGCGCGTTCTCAACAAGATCTGCGCGATCGTCCGCGAGGAGCAGAACCGTTCCGGCGCGATCGAACTGTTGATGCCGACGATCCAGTCGGCGGATCTGTGGCGCGAATCCGGGCGCTACGACGCCTATGGCAAGGAGATGCTGCGCATCACCGATCGCCACCAGCGCGAGATGCTGTTCGGGCCGACCAACGAGGAAATGATCACCGAGATTTTTCGCGGCTACGTGCGCTCCTACAAGAGCCTGCCGCTCAACCTCTATCACCTGCAATGGAAGTTCCGCGATGAGGTGCGTCCGCGTTTCGGCACCATGCGCTCCCGCGAGTTCCTGATGAAGGACGCCTATTCCTTCGATATCGACCAGACACGGGCGCGCCATGCCTACAACCGCATGTTCGTGGCGTATTTGCGCACCTTCGAGCGGATGGGGCTGAAGTCGATCCCGATGCGCGCCGATACCGGGCCGATCGGCGGCGACTTGTCGCACGAGTTCATCATCCTGGCGTCCACCGGCGAGAGCGGCGTGTTCTGCCACAAGGATTATCTCGAATTCCCGGTGCCGGGCGCGGATACCGATTTCGATTCCGTGGCGGATCTCGATGCCATCGTCTCGAAATGGACCTCGCTCTACGCCGCGACCGAGGACATGCACGACGAGAACGCCTTCGCGGCGGTGCCGGAGGCCTCGCGGGTTTCGGCGCGCGGGATCGAGGTCGGGCATATCTTCTATTTCGGCACCAAGTATTCCGAGCCGATGCGGGCGGTGGTCGCCGGGCCGGATGGCAAGGAAGTGCCGGTGCATATGGGATCCTACGGTATCGGCCCGTCACGGCTCGTGCCGGCGGTGATCGAGGCGAGCCACGACGAGGCCGGCATCATCTGGCCGGATGCGATCGCGCCGTTCGATGTCGCGATCCTCAATCTCAAGCCGGGTGACAGCGCGACCGACCGGGTCTCGGGCGAGCTGGAAGCCGCGCTGGCAACGCGCGGGCTCGAAGCCCTGGTCGACGATACCGAAGAGCGGCCGGGCGGGAAATTCGCCAATGCCGATCTCATCGGCCTGCCCTGGCAGATCATCGTCGGTCCGAAGGGCCTCGCCGAGGGCAAGGTCGAACTCAAGCGCCGGGCAACCGGCGAACGCATGACCATGACCCCCGCCGATGCGGTGGAGCGGATCGCCGGGTGAGCAGCACATGACAATCTCCGGCCTTTTCAGCTCCTTCGAATGGCAGGTCGCCTGGCGCTATCTGCGCGCGCGGCGGCGGGACGGCTTCATTTCGGTGATCGCCGGGTTCTCTTTCCTCGGCATCATGCTCGGCGTGGCCACCTTGATCGTCGTGATGGCGGTGATGAACGGGTTCCGCCAGGAGCTGATGAACAAGATCCTCGGTGTCAACGGCCATGCCTTCATCCAGCCCTATGGCGAGGGCCTGGGCGACTATGAATCGATCGCCGAGCGCGTCAGCCGCGTCAAGGGCGTCACGCTCGCCGCCCCGATTGTCGAAGGCCAGGTGCTCGCCGCCTCGTCCGGGGCAACCAGCGGCGCGCTGGTCCGGGGGGTGCGCGAGGGCGATCTGAAGCGCT
>CAZNAT010000070.1:3586-4480 GCA_964571245.1 uncultured Methylobacterium sp. | reverse complement strand
GGAACATCGTCGATGGCACGCTCGATGGCTTCGATGGCTCGGAGAAGATCGCCATCGGTCGCCGGCTGGCCGGTTATCTTGGTGCCGGCGTCGGCGACAAGATCAAGCTGCTCTCGCCCAAAGGTCCATCAACGCCGTTCGGTTCGACGCCGCGCCAGAAATCCTATGAGATCGCGGCGTTGTTCGAGGTCGGGATGAGCGAGTTCGACGCCAGCTTCATCTTCATGCCGCTCGCCGAGGCGCAGCTCTATTTCGACAGCGAAGGCCAGGTCGCGATGATCGAGGTCTTCGTCGAGAACGCCGACAAGATGGACGAATATTCCCCGCGCATCCGCGAGGCCGTCGGCAAGCCGCACGGGCTGACCGACTGGCGCTTCCGCAACCGCACCTTCTTCGGCGCGCTCGAGGTGGAGCGCAACGTGATGTTCCTCATCCTGACGATGATCGTGCTGGTGGCGGCGCTCAACATCATTTCCGGCCTCACCATGCTGGTGAAGGACAAGGCGCGCGGCATCGCGATTTTGCGCACCATGGGCGCGACGCGCGGCTCGATCCTGTCGATCTTCGTCATCACCGGCGCGGCGATCGGGGTCGGCGGGACGTTTTTCGGGTTTCTGCTCGGGCTGACGATCGCCTGGAATGTCGAGAGCCTGCGGCAGGTGGTTTCGTATTTCTCCGGCGCGCAGATTTTCCCGCCGGAGCTGTATTTTCTCTCGAAGCTACCGTCGGATGTCCGTCCGTCCGAAGTGGTGGCGATCGTGGTGATGGCGCTGGTGCTCTCGCTGCTGGCGACGCTGTATCCGGCCTGGCGGGCGGCGCAGCTCGACCCCGTCGAAGCCTTGCGCGGGGAGTGAGCCATGAGTGCACCTGCATTGCAACTGGCGAATATCTGCC
>CAZNAT010000070.1:0-3576 GCA_964571245.1 uncultured Methylobacterium sp. | reverse complement strand
CCCGCGCCCGCGCGACCTCCGACTTCCTGGCCACCGTACTGTCCGGCGTCGATCGCGAAAGCGCCGCGGGGGAAATGGTGGCACTCGTCGCGGCGTCGGGGGCCGGAAAATCGACGCTCCTGCATATCGCCGGGTTGCTCGAGCACCCGGATGCGGGCGAGGTCTTCATCGGCGAGAGCGCGACCACCGGCCTTGATGATATCGCCCGGACGCGGATCCGGCGCAGCGATATCGGCTTTGTCTACCAATTCCACCACCTGCTGCCGGAGTTTTCGGCGCGCGAGAACGTGGTGTTGCCGCAGCGGATCGCCGGGCTTGGCATGGCGGAGGCCGATGCCCGGGCCGTCGAGATTCTCGGGTTTCTCGGGCTGTCGCACCGGGTCGACCATCGCCCGGGCGAATTGTCCGGCGGGGAGCAGCAACGCGTCGCGATCGCCCGCGCCGTGGCCAATACGCCGCGCCTGCTGCTCGCCGATGAGCCGACCGGCAACCTCGATCCGGTGACCGGCGCGCATGTTTTTGCGACGCTGTCGGCGCTGGTGAAGCAATCCGGTCTTGCCGCGCTGGTGGCGACGCATAACCTCGAACTCGCCCAGCGGATGGATCGCCGGATCACGCTCAAGGAAGGGCGCATCGTCCCTCTGCCGTAGCGGCTTGCCGCCGTTGTTGTTGGGGCTGATCGGCATTCTACGCGTCCGGAGCGGTTCCCGCGCATCGGTCCGGGCGCGGTGGCGCGTGCCGAACCTATCGGCCAAGACGTGAGGCCGCTGTCAGAAGCGATTATTCTAGCACCCCCCTCGACCAGACTACCGACACCCGAATGGGAAACGCCGATTTGACTCACGTCTCAAATCACGCTAGAACAAAACAAGAACATTCGGTTTTGCGCCGTCTGTGTCGCGGTGTTCCGGAGGAGGGTGTCATGCGGGCTGTGGAAGACGTCATTGAGCTGGCTTCGATCGGTGCTTTTTTTATCGTGATGGCTGTATGGACAGGGGTGGTGGCCAATTGGCCGCTGGTGTGATGGCGCGGCTGTGATGGTATAGCCGGAGGGACGTGGGGGAGGGTGGTGACGATGGCCGGGCCGGGTTTTGTTCATCTTCACGTCCATTCCTCCTTCTCGCTCCTGGAGGGCGCGCTGCAGATCGGCCACCTCGCCAAGCTCGCGGCCTACGACCAGATGCCTGCGCTGGCGCTGACCGACACCAACAACCTGTTCGGCGCGCTGGAATTTTCTGAAAAGATGGCCGGGGCTGGCGTGCAGCCGATCATCGGCATCGAGTTGGCGGTCGATTTCGCCGATCGCCCGATCGCCCGGAATCGACCGAGTTCGGCGCTCGAATCGCGGGGCTCGCTGGTGCTGCTGGCCGCCGATGCGGCCGGATATTCCAATTTGATGGCGCTTCGAGCCGCGCGTTCATGAATACGCCGGCTTCGGAGGCCATTCACCTGCCGTTGGCCGAGCTGGAGGGGCGCTGTTCCGGGCTGATCGCCATGACCGGGGGCGGCATTGGTCCGATCGACCGGGCGTTTGGCCTGGGTGGCATTGACCTGGCGCACGCGCGTCTCGAGCGGCTCCGGCGGTTGTTTCCTGCCGCGCTCTACATCGAGATCGAGCGCTTTGGCCAACAGGAATCGCGCGCTGTCGAGGCGGCGCTCCTCGATCTTGCGCAGGACGCGCGGCTCCCCGTTGCTGCCGCCAACAATGTCTATTTCGGCAAGGCGGACGACTACGAGGCGCATGATGCGCTGTTGTGCATCGCCGGCGGGCGGTCGGTGGACGAGGATGACCGGCGCCGGATGACGCCGGAGCATCGCTTCAAGAGCCGCGCCGAGATGATGACCCTGTTCGCGGATATGCCGGCCGCGCTGTCGGCGACGGTGGAGATCGCGCAGCGCTGCCATTATCGGCCGCGGACCCGCAAGCCGATCCTGCCGCAATTCACCTCGGGCTCGGAGGATGGCGCGGAGGCCGCCGAACTCCGGCGGCAAGCCGAGGCGGGGCTGGCGATGCGGCTCGCGGCACATGGTCCGGCGCCGGGGCTGGCTGCCTCGGACTACCACGACCGGCTCGCCTTTGAACTCGGCGTCATCGATCGGATGAACTATCCGGGGTATTTTCTGATCGTCGCGGACTTCATCCAGTGGGCAAAGGGCCAGGGCATCCCCGTGGGACCCGGGCGAGGTTCCGGCGCGGGCTCGCTTGTCGCCTATTCCCTGACGATCACCGATCTCGATCCTTTGCGCTACGGCTTGTTTTTCGAGCGCTTTCTCAACCCCGAGCGCGTTTCGATGCCGGATTTCGATATCGATTTCTGTCAGGATCGCCGTGACGAGGTGATCCGCTACGTCGTCCAGCGCTACGGCGCCGGGCGTGTCGCCCAGATCATTACCTTCGGCACCTTGCTGGCGCGCGGGGTGATGCGCGATGTCGGTCGTGTTCTGGGTTTGCGCTATGGCGAGGTTGACCGCCTGACCAAACTGGTGCCACAGAATCCGGCCAATCCGGTCACCCTCGCCAAAGCCATCGAGGAAGAACCGCAATTGCGGGCGGCAGCCGAGGAAAACGAGGCGGTGGCGCGCATGCTGACCATCGCGCAGAAGCTCGAGGGGCTTTATCGGCATGCCTCGACCCATGCGGCCGGTATCGTCATTGGCGATCGGCCGCTCGAGGAACTGGTGCCGCTCTATCGGGATCCGAAGTCGGATATGCCGGTGACGCAGTTCAACATGAAATGGGTCGAGCCGGCCGGGCTGGTGAAATTCGACTTTCTCGGCCTCAAGACCCTCACGGTGCTGCAGGGGGCGGTGAGCCTGCTGGCGCGGCAGGGCATTGAAATCGATCTTCTCAAGATCCCGCTCGACGATGTGTCGAGCTACGCCATGCTCTCGCGCGGCGAGACGGTGGGGGTGTTCCAGGTGGAATCGGGGGGCATGCGGCGGGCGCTCGTCGACATGAAGCCGGACCGGATCGAGGATATCATCGCGCTTGTCGCGCTCTACCGGCCGGGGCCGATGGCGAATATTCCGGTCTATTGCGATGTCAAACACGGCCGGCGCGAGGCCGACTACGCCCATCCGCTGCTCGAGCCGATCCTCGAGGAGACCTGCGGCGTTATCGTCTACCAGGAACAGGTCATGCAGATCGCCAAGGAAATGTCGGGCTACTCGCTCGGCGAGGCGGATATGTTGCGCCGCGCGATGGGCAAAAAAATCAAGGCGGAGATGGATGCGCAGCGCGCGCGCTTTGTCGAGGGCGCGATCCGCAATGGCGTCGCGGAGGCGGATGCCGATTCGATTTTTGATCTTCTCGCACGCTTTGCGGACTACGGGTTCAACAAGAGCCATGCCGCCGCCTATGCCATCATCGCCTACCAGACCGCCTATCTCAAGGCGAACCACCCGGTCGAGTTTCTGGCGGCGTCAATGAGCCTTGAGCTGTCCAACACCGACAAGCTCGGCGAGTTCCGGCGCGAGGCGCAGCGGCTCGGAATCAAGGTTGAGCCTCCGGATATCAACCGGTCGGATGTGGCGTTCGACGTCCGTTCCGGGGCGATTCTCTATGCGCTGGCGGCG